>JBBAMY010000007.1:0-67071 GCA_040402235.1 Candidatus Planktophila sp.
GACATGGATTAAGTATCGCTTACTAAAAGAAGAAAAGCCCCCGGTGTGAAAGGCACCGAGAGCTTAACTTGTGCGCGCGAAGGGATTCGAACCCCTAACCTTCTGATCCGTAGTCAGATGCTCTATCCGTTGAGCTACGCGCGCTTATTTAGTTTTGTACAGCCTGCGCATCTTACCTGCTTTTCATTCAGTGCCAAAATGCGTGAACTATGCGTAAATAAAGCACAAAGGGCGCCAGATTGCTCTGACGCCCTTTGTCTGATTACTTAGCTATTAGCCAACTTTCTTGATGCGGCCATCTGCTAAAGGAACTTGAGTTACCTTTCCTGCGGCCATATCTGCCTTAAGTGCATCTACGAATACATCTAGAAGTGCACCTTGAACCTTGGCTTGTGCTGGTGAGAAGACATTTACATATCCATCGCCACCATAGACCACGAAGTCAAGAGTTGTGAGTGTGTACTCCTTTGAATCCTTAGCAATTGCAGTTCCGTCTAGTTTTGTAACTTCGACGATACGTGAACCAATTGGCTTAGATGCATCAAATGAGAACTTGAATCCAGAAATCTGTGGGAAGCGACCATCACCTGGATAGTTACCGCCAACACCGTTTTCTAGAGCCTTCCAAAGGTTTGCACCTGTTACAACTGTTGTTGCAATCTGGTTACCAAATGGGAACACAGTGAACGCGTCACCCAGTGTTACATCTAGTGGGCCGGTTCCTGTGCGAACAAGTCCTGTTGCTGCTGGTACATATGTCTTTGCAGGGAATGTGTCGCGGATACCGCCACCATTCTGGATTGCAAAGTCAGTCTTGTACTTAGCACGCATCAAATCTGCGATGTAGTTACCCATTGGTGTTTCACCTGAACGCTCAACAGCTGGTGATCCACCACGTGGGAATACTCCTGAAACTTTACCAATCTTTATATCAAGCTTTGCAGATAGTTGATCCTTGTACTTCTTAACCATTGCAGCAGCTGCTACATCTTGTGTTGTGACTGTTGAAACAACGCCTGTGTTAATTGTTGGAGCTGCAGCCTTTAATACGTGCTCAATTGACTGCCCAACAACTTTTCCAAACTTCATACAGATCTGTGTACGTGTGTATTCGACACCCGAGTTGCGAGTTTGTCCTATGACAACTGGTGCAACGCGTGGGCTGCTTGGGATTACTGATGCAAAACTCTGGTGGCTGCCACCGCCATAGATTGCTGCAGCACCCTTGATTTGTGCTGCCATTGTGTTCAAAATACCCTTCGAAACGCCATCGGCATTCTCTTGCCACCCTTGGTGGAGGAGTGCAATCACAATATCGGCGCCCGCTGCCTTTGCATCAACAATTGCTTGGTTGATGCCAGTGACGCCTGGGTTGATTGTGATTGTCTTCTTAGCACCTGAAGCATCTGTGTAATCAAGGTTTCCTGGGAAAACTTGTTCGATCGTCTCTGGTGTATTTGCACCAACAACACCGATTTTTACACCGCCACGCTCAATGATTGTGAAGCTCTTTGCTTGCTTTGTACCTGACTTTAAAACAGAGAGAGAACCCTCGCTGTAATTGGAAACTACCCACTGGAAATCAGAGGCCCCGATAATCTTTTGGAGGTGAGCAAGGTTTCTATCGTGCTCGTGGTTACCAAATGCACCAGCATCTAGCTTCATGGCATTAAGAGTTTCAATTGTTGGAATCTCTTCGAACTCTGTTGAGATTGGAGGAGCTGCACCAATATTGTCACCTGAAGTGAATGCAACCGTTGCAGCATTGGCCTTACGATCTGCATTCCAGTTGCTAACAAGAAGTGGTGCTCCAAAAGAGCCGCCTACTTCAATTGCTCCATGCAGGTCGCTGAGCTGGAGAACTTGAACAGCCTTGTTATTTGATGAAGATACGGTTGCTAATTCAGCTGCTGTGTAACTCTTCTTTGATGCAGCTGGCTTTGAAAAACCGTATGCATTAACCGCTTGCACGACTGGAGTTCCTGCTGGTTGGCCAGTAACAACTGGCATGGTTACAACATTGTTATTTTTTGCTGGTACAAAGATTGGACATGAGCCCGCACCTGCAGAAACAACGTAACCGGTGACTCCTGGGTCAACGTCTGCGCCAGGAGTCCAACGAACAACGACGCCTTTAGCGCCAAGATAAGAGGTGACATTTGTCGGTGCGTTAGGGAGCGAGTAAGTCGCTGCTTGCGCTGTTGGAATTAGTAGGGAGACTAATAATGCGATGGCCGTGGCGAGTGCACCAAGACCTGAGAATTTACTTGTTGAGAGGGTTTGTTTCATGGCTTTATCTAAGCACTGCTCAATTTCGCTTAGGTGTTATTTAGGTAACGACATGATTACTGGAAGGTGAAAAAGGTTACGGCAAGCCCAACTTTAAAAGCTCATCCCACTTCACACTCTTAACCCGAGGTTTACCCTTTGGCTCACCTGCGGCCATCTCGGCTTCATTAATCTTCTGCCACGCGATTTGATCAACTACTACTTGGTGGGTCAACAACTGTGAAACATCTCCCGCGTTCTTTGGCGATTTCATATCATTAATTATTAACTCAACGACTGCGGCTGAATCTGATTTATTAGTACCAATTACACCTGTCGGACCGCGCTTAGCCCAACCAACAACATACAAATTCTCTTTCACGCGGCCGTCTGAGTTAACAACCTTTCCATTTTCATATGGCACACCATCAATGCCTGCTGCTTGATAGCCAATTGCAGTAATAACTAGGCCGCATTTAACAGTCACATCACCGTTAGGAGTTGAATACAGCACGCCTTCCACACGCTCTGTGCCAAGGATCTGCTTGGGGGTGTGCTGGAAAAGGAAGCGCATGGTGCGCTCATGTTCACTTTTTTGTGACTGGGCAATTAAAAGCATCGCATCAAGGTTGCTTTTCACATCTTTTTCAGGTTCAGCACCTGCACGCACAATCGCAGCATCAATATCTTCTTTGTTAATGACAACATTGGTGTGTTCAAGCTTTGGCAGTTCTCGAAGTTCTGGGGAAGTAAAAGCTACGTGCTCTGGCCCACGGCGAGCGCTGATATAAACATCGCGCACAGCACTGGCTTTAAAGGCATCAATTGCATGATCTGCGGTATCTGTTGGATCTAGCTCACTTGGTTCAAGTGCCAACATACGTGCAACATCCATTGCAACATTGCCTGCGCCAATTACTACTGCCGTATCGCAATCCATTGGAACCTTTACGTCAACATAATCTGGATGTGAGTTATACCAAGGGACAAAATCTGCGGCCGATAAAGAGCCAGGTAGGTCTTCTCCTGGTATCCCAAGACTCTTGCCTAGGTGTGAACCAGTTGCAATTACTACGGCGTCATACTTTTGTTGCAGTTGGGCAACGCTTATCTCGCTGCCAATTTCAACGTTAGCAAAGAGGCGAAAGTTAGGATCAGCTGCAATCTTCTCAAAGACTTTAGAGACAGTTTTGATCTTTGGGTGATCTGGTGCAACACCGCTTCGAACTAATCCCCATGGTGTGGGAAGACGTTCAATCATGTCTATTGCGAAAGTTCTATCTTCACTTTGTTGATTGTGTAAGGCTTGCGCTGCAAAATAGCCTGCTGGTCCTGCGCCAACGATTGCTACTTTAAACAATGGCACGGCCAACTCCTTTAATTGTCTTTATGGCGGAGACGAGGAGATTTGAACTCCTGAAGGGTTTAACCCCTTACCTCGTTAGCAGTGAGGCGCACTCGACCGGGCTATGCGACGTCTCCGAGTACGAGCTAAGTCTAGCGTCTCCAGAACTCTCATTCTCCCTTGATTTACAGGCATCTTGGCGTCTTTTACCTCAGAGACTTGAGTACTAGACTTTCCGAAACTTCACCTTCTGTTGAGGAAAAGAAAGGTTGGCAATGATTGTCACTGCGATTTTTAAAGCAAAGCCTGGAAAAGAATCTGAGCTCCACGCAGAATTACATGCAGGTGCGACTGCCTCATGGGGAGAAGAAGGCGTCCGCGGATACTACGTCCATGAACTTATAGAACAGCCTGGAACGTTTATGAATATTGAGGTTTATAAAGATGCTGGAGCTTTTGCTTCGCACCTTGAAACTAACCACGTTAAATCTTTCCTTGGTAAACTCGACGACCTTCTTTCAGAACCATTAACTGTTTATCAAGGAAGTGCTTTGTTCGGAGGCGAGAGTTCAAAAGCTGCTCTATAGCACTTGGACTTATAATTATGCGACGATTACTTTCAGTTGAACGTCACCAGAAGATTCTGGAAAAAGTAGCTTCAGAGAACGCAGTAGATTTTGCGAGCCTTGCAGATGAGTTAGGTGTTTCTTCCATGACTATCCGTCGCGACTTACGAATCTTGGAAGAGAGCGGGTATTTAAAGACAACTCGCGGTGGCGCATCGGCGCAACTACTAAATACTCAAGATATTTTAATGCACCCGCGCGCAGCGGATCAAACACTTGCAAAAACTCAGATTGGTCAGTATGCCGCGTCTCTGATTGAGAGAGGAGAAGTTATCTTCGTTGGACCGGGATCTACAACCGCGGTCTTTGTACAATTTCTTCCTAGCAATTTTGATCTCACTGTTATTACGTCTTCACTTGCTCATGCTTCTTTGCTTTCTTCACGTGGGATTGAGGTTATTAGTACGGGTGGGGTAGTAAGAGATCACTTGGCGCAGACCGGAGTAATCGCACAAGAAACTATTCACCGTTATATCGCAACGCGTACGGTTATTGGGCTTGGTGGAGTCTCAAAGAAGGGTGGCCTCACCGAGTTTGTAGAATCCGTGGCAGATGTCAGCCGCTCCATGATTGAGCGTTGCGAAGAGGTAATCGTCCTTGTTGATCCGTCCAAGAGTGGTGTTACAGCTAATTACCGAGTCGCCGACCTTGATGTAGTGGATGAATTTGTTACATCTAGCGATGGTGTTGACCCCCTAAGGCGTCATACAGGGGCTGCAGCGACCATTCTGACCCCAAACGGATAACATTTCATCACATTTCTTGTGTTAGATTTTGTCCCTATCGGGAGGAAGTCAGCGTATGGCTATCGAACTATCGTCAATTTTTAAGACTGTGAAGCCTGTTATTGGAATGGTCCACCTTCCAGCATCACCCGGGCAACCTCAATTTAAAAGTAAGCCTGACCTTCGCAAATTTATTGATTCGGTGCAAGCAGATGTGAAGGCGCTGCAAGATGGTGGCGTAGATGGACTTCTTTTCTGTAATGAGAGTGATTTGCCGTACACCACACGCGTCAGCTCTGAAGTCGGGGCTTGGACCACTTTCATGATCGGGGCTGTTTACGATCAACTCAAACTTCCATATGGTGTCAACCTCTTGTGGGATCCAATCGCTTCTATAGAAGCAGCATCTGCATCCGGTGCATCATTTGTGCGTGAAGTAATGTGCGGTTCATTTGCAAGTGAGATGGGTCTGCTTGCGCCAGATCCAGCACTTGTTGCGCAAACTAGAACACGGTTAAAGGCCGAACATATTGCGCTCTTTACAAATATTGTTCCTGAATTTGCCTCCGCTTTGGAAGGGCGCACAGTCCAACAACGTGCAAAAGCTGCTGAATATTTTGGCTTCGATGCAATTTTGATTTCAGGCCCAGTTGCAGGAGTCCCTTTTAGTAATGAAGATCTTCTCGCGGCAAAAGAGACGGCCAAAAAGATTCCTGTCTTTGCAAATACCGGTGTCAATGCTAAAACTATTGGTGAGACCCTCAAAATTGCTGACGGTGTAATTGCGGGTAGCAGTATGAAAATAGACGGTAAGACTTTTAATCCTGTAGACCCCAAGCGAGTCATTGAACTCGTTGAATCTGCAAATAAATCTCGTTAGGAGATACTCATGGCAAAGGTAAGTTTCATTGGTCTTGGAATTATGGGATCAGGAATGGTCATCAATCTCGTAAAAGCAGGCCACGATGTCACAGTCTGGAACCGAACAGATAGTAAGTACAAGGAGATTGTAAAAGTTGGGGCCAAAACTGTCACTGACCCAACTCAATTACTTGCTGGTGCAGATTTTCTTATGTACTGCCTTGCCGATGATGCTGCAGTTGATGCTGTCTTCTTGAAGGGCCCTTCTCTTGCTTCCAAAGTTAAGAAGGGAACAATCGTCATTGACCTTTCGACTATTGACCCTGAAACCAGTGCCACAGAACGAAAAATCTATGAGGATCATGGGATTGCCTTCCTAGATGCACCTGTATTTGGAACAAAAGGTGAAGCTCGCGATGGTGGTTTATGGATTGTTATTGGTGGCGCTGAAGATGTCTATAAGAAATCACTTCCTGTACTAGAACCAATTAGTGAAACTCTTCATTACATGGGTGTGGGTGGTAATGGCACAAAGATGAAACTGGTTGGCAACTTACTTGTTGCTTCACAAATCGTTTCTATTGGTGAAGCCCTGACCCTTGCTAAAAAAGCTGGTTTAGATCTGACAAAGGTTTTAGAAGTTGCTGCAGTTGCAGATTTTAAAACTCCAATTTATGCAGGCGTTGGCGCTGGTGTAATTAAGGATGATTACGAAGTTAACTTCCCTCTTAAATTAATGTTAAAAGATGCTCGCCTGATTCAAGCCTTCGCTAACCGACTCGACTCTCCCGTTTCCATTGCTGTTACAACGGAGGAGTTAGCAAAAGAGGGTGTGGATGCTGGCATGGGTGAATTAAACGCTTCAGCAATAGTCAAAGTGATTTCCAATCGTGCAGGGGTGAACCTCAGTGAATAAACGCCTAGAAGGAATGTTTAATTCGAAATCAGGTAAGTGCATCAATATTGCACTAGACCTAGGAATCTTTGGTGAGAGATCTTTTGCTAAAGGGATTGAAGATCTTGCAAAGTCATTGCCAGCAATCATCGCGGGTCAGCCAGATGCTATTCAGTTAAACCCTGGCGGACTTAAGATTTTTAACTCACTCAATTTAAAAACTGAAGTAGCTATCGCGCTGCGCTTAGATGTTACCAATGCTTATGAAGCACGTGATATTGAATACTCGTGGGACACAGCAGATCTTGCGACCCTTCGTGATGCCTTTGATGAGCGAGTAAAAGTTGTTGTTCTTAACTTGCTCAATATTGATGAAAACTCGCGCCTGCAAGAACAATGCGTGAAGAACATTCAATTAATTGGGGCTAAGTGCCGCGAAGAAGGTATTCCATTGATGGTTGAACCGCTTGTAATGACTGCTAAGTCAGGAACTGGAACAACGTCTGTGGGCGATGTAAATAAGATTGCAGCCCTCGTGCGACAGGCTGTAGAGCTAGGCGCAGACCTTATAAAAGTAGATCCAACAGCGCCGATGACTGACTTCGAGCAGATCGTTCAGATTGCATCCGGCGTACCTGTACTTGTTCGCGGTGGTGGTTCTGTTCCTCCTCGTGAATTACTAGAGCGCACACGCATAGCAATTGATTCTGGAGCCTCCGGTGTTGTCTATGGTCGAAACATTGTCCAACACCCAACTCCAGCAAAATTCATTCAATCAATCCGTGCAATTGTCCATGACAACGCATCTGTTGATGAAGCCATGCTCGTTCTAGAGAAATAAGTAGAAATAATGAGTCAAACGATGAAAGCTGTAGCAATATCTGGAGTTAAAAAGATTGAAATTGTTGATGTTCCAATGCCTATTGTTGGTCCACGCGATGTTTTACTCAAGATTAAATCTGCAGGTTTGTGTACATGGGAACAACGTATCTACACAGGTCAAGCTAAATCAGATTACCCACTAGTCGGTGGACATGAAAACGCTGCTGAGATTGCAGCAGTTGGCGAATTAGTTACTAATGTAAAAGTTGGTGACAGAGTCACAATGGGTTCATCTTCCTGTGGAACATGTCGTGCATGCCTTCGTGGGCAAGATAAAGGGTGCGCAGAACACTTCTTAAACTTCTCTCTTAAGGGTGGATTCTATGGACCAGGTGGTTTTGCAGAGTACAAAATTCATAGAAGCGATGGTGTCTTTCCTGTCGGCAATGCACCGTGGGATCAGGCAGCACTTGCTGAACCATTGTCTTGCGCAATACATGCAGCGCGTTTATTAGAGGCTCGTTTGGGCGATACTGCAGTTGTTTTTGGCGCTGGGACAATGGGCTTACTTAATTTAATGGTTTTGAAAAAATCTGGTCTTCGGGTTGCAGTAGTTGACGTAAATGAAAATCGTCTTGCGAAGGCAACATCACTTGGTGCTGATCTAGTATTACAAGCTGGTTCTGACATTAGAGATCGCGTAAAGAGCGCATTTCTTGGTGGTGTTGACTTCTCTATCGCTGCTTACGGAAGCGAAGAAGTAAATCAAGATGCTCTAGATGTGCTAAGTACACGGGGGAAAATATGCCTTTTTGCCTCAGCTCACCCAGTAACACCTTTTGCAATTGATCCAAACTTGATGCACAACCGCGAAACATCAGCTATTGGTGTTGTTAGCGCCGATCGCCGCGATCATGCAGTTGCCACTGATTTGATTGCAACAGGTCAAATAGATTTATCACCAATCGTAGATGCAACATTTCCACTACTTGATGCTGCAGCAGCTTTTGAACGCGCAACATCTTCACCCACTTATCGCGTGATGCTGCATCCGTAATTAGTTTTAATAACCCATTTCATGCAGTTTATGCATTGACTCTTTTGTTGATTGATACAAATTAGAGTAAATCTCACTCAGTGGTGCATACGTTGCTGCAAGTTTTGGATCTGGTTCGACAATCCTTGGTTTCCCTTGCCATACACGGATCTCTTCTGGACTTGCGACTAAGCCAACTGCAACACCTGCTAGCAGTGCATCACCGTATGAAGCACCGAAAGTTAGCGGTGCTACTTCTTGTGGGACCCCCGAAATGTCGCTGACTGCTTGTAACCAGACTGCGTTCTTAGTTCCTCCACCAACAGATTTAATTGCGTGTGGACGTGCTCCAATTGCAGTAAACAAATCAACGTGTTGTTTAAAACCGTGGCCCATTCCTTCGAGAATACTTCTGAAAATATGTCCGCGGGTATGCGTCAGGCTTAAACCAAAGATCATTCCCTTCGCGCGTGGGTCCATTACTGGTGTGCGCTCTCCACTGAAGTAAGGAAGGACAATAACTCCCTCAGCCCCTGGTGGTGTTGCTTTGGCTTCATCAACTAATACGGCATAAGCATTCTCACCACCTGCTTCTTCGGCTGCAACCAACTCTCTTGCAAAGTTATCTTTAAACCATCTGGTGAGTGAACCACTGGTTGCCATGCCTGCGAGTAAGCACCACGTGCCTGGGAAAAGATAAGGGCCTGCCCATAATCTCTTTTCACGCGCTTGATCATTATCCGTAACCTGAATCATAAAAATTGTTGAGCCGTACATCATCATCAATTCACCAGGCTGTGTAACGCTAACACTGAGTGCTTCAGCGCCTGCATCGATTGTGCCCACAGAAACAGGGGTTCCAACTGCTAAACCAGTTGCTTTCGACGCCGATTCAATAATGTGACCTGCTAATTCGTGGCTCCACATAAGCTCTGGAAGCTGATTAATATCTAATATTTCTTTGCAGTACTTATCACTCCACTGATTTTTCCACGGATCATACATCGGAACCATGGTGCCGGCAGAAAAGTGATCGACAACGACTCGAGAAGTTAAACGGGCTACGATAAAAGTTGTTGCATCAACAAACCATCTGGCTTTTTTATACACTTCAGGCTCGTTCTTCTTAATCCATAGAATCTTTGGACCTGTTGATTGAGAAGATAAAGTATTTGCTGTCGCGTTAAAAATTATATCTTCGCCATAGATTGCATTGAGTTCATCAATTTCTTCAACTGCGCGAGTATCAACGCCATACAAAATTCCCATACGAAGTGGATTAAAGTTTTCATCTATAGGTAATACATCTGGACCAATCGCGCTAACTCCGACGGCTTTAATATCACTTGGAGAAACACCTTCGGTTGCAAGTAACTGTTTGCTGAGATTACAGAAGTCTCCCCACCACGTCAGCTCTGGATCGTGTTCTGCCCATCCTGCACGTGGAAACAAAAGCTTGTGGGGAATCGTTGCTTGCGCAATTACTTTTCCTTGCGGGGTAGTTAAGACACCCTTTGATTCATAGGTGCCAATATCAATTCCGAGAAGTAAGTCTTGTCCCATGGTGTGTCCCCTTTGTGAGAGTTAACCTCTGGTGAAGTTTTCTTCTACAGGAAAATTCTCGACTACTCCGATGAGTAATTTCTTTAAATTCTCTAAATCATCGAGCGAGCAGACCTCGACGCCTGAGTGTGTATAACGAGTTGGCCATGCAACATCTACACATGCGACACCTTCGCCAACTAATTGAACGTAAGACGCATCCGTTAATAAACCGATTGTTGCATGGCGTTGAAGCGAAACTTTCTGTGATTGCGCGGATTCTTCTACGAGTGAAAGTAAGCGTGGGTGTGGAATTAAGCCGTTAAGGGTTCCGCGACCATGAAATGTGTATGTGCCAACGACTGGGCCGGCGCCAACTTTAACTGCATTTCCTCCATGAATATCAGGAGTGTCAGAGGCTGCAACTAAATCAATACTAATTGCAGCTGTTGGATGAATTTGTTGCGCCGCAACCATTGCACCACGCAGATTGAACTCTTCCTGAACTGTTCCAACTAGATGCAGCGTAGCTTTTGGACGATTCTTGCCGAAGTGCTGCGCAAGCTCAACTAGAACTGCGCATCCACCACGATCATCTAGTGATGTTGCTGCAACTCTATTGTTTACTAGTTTTTCAAAACTTGGACGGTATAAAACAGGCGTGCCAATTTTCACTCCGGCGTCAGCAACTTCTTTCACACTGGTTGCACCGATGTCGATATAGCACTCACCTATAGGTTTGACTACGTATTTATCTTCTGGCGGAGTCAAGTGATGAGATACAAAGCCAATAACTCCATTAACAATTTTGCCGGTGGATGTCTGCAAAATTACATTTGAAGCAGCCAGGATTCGCTCTGGGACTCCTCCCACTCGCTCTATTCGGATAAAGCCATTCTCCTCAACACCTTTAACAATCATCCCTAGAGAATCCGTATGAGCAAAAATCATTAAGTCTGAACCATCGGGTGATGTTCCCTTAATGGTTGCAATAACATTGCCGAGCACATCTACACGAACCTCATCAACATGATCTTTTAAATCTGCTTTGAGCTTTTTAATCATCTCATCTTCAAAACCTGACATTGCAGGTGTGAGACAGTAGCTTTCTAAGCGCTCAATAAGTGACATTAGGACCTCAATGATTTAGCAATAGATCTATTGGTTCTGCGCTTTTCAAGTATAACGTTAAGAATCATTACAAAGATAAGTACACCGCCTTGCGCCGCTAGATAGAGGAACTGACTAAAGCGAAGTGCATTGAAGCCCGATGCAACCATCTGCAAGACAACTGTTGCAAGGATTACTCCTGTGACGGTCCCAAACCCACCATTAGGATTTATGCCGCCGAGAACAACAATAACGATAGCCAAAAGAATGTATGAAGAACCAAAGTCTGGGCTTGCTGCTGATGTTCTTGAGGCAATAATTAATCCAGCAAGTGAGGACAAAAGACCTGAAATCAAATATACCCAAGCAATTACCTTGCGATCGCCCATAACGCTATATTGCGCCGCTTTTCGGTTGGTTCCAACGAGGAAGACCTTTAAGCCAAGTGTTGTTCGATTAATCAAAAAGCCAACAGCAATGGCTATGAAGATCATTAATACAAATGGAGTTGGGATACCGAAGAAAGTTCCGTTTCCAACGCGCATGAATTGCTCTGGAAGCCCTGACACAGACTCTCCATTAGTTATACCGATCGCTATTCCGTTAAATAGTGTCATCGTTGCAAGAGTTGCAAGAATCGGCGTCACATTAAGCCGTGCAACCAAAATTGAGTTAACTGCGCCGGCTAAAACACCAATAATTGTTCCGAGTACACAGGCAATAATAATCCAGTTGGTAGATAAGTTTCCTGCTTCGTCCATCTTGGTAGTCATAACCCATGAGGCAACAAGGGCTGCAGCGTTTGAAATAGAAACAATTGAAAGATCAATTCCACCTGTAAGCATCGAAAGCATCAACGCAATACTTAAGATTGCAATCTCAGGGATCTGATAAGCCATCGATATAAAGTTAGATGATGAAAAAAATATATCTCTTGAAGCGTAAGAGAAGAAAAAGAAAGTAAGAGTAGTGAAAATCATTAATTGTGTGATCTTGCGATCGGCAAGAAGCCCAGTGTTGAATCTACTCAAGCGCTCGTTCATTATTGGCCTGCCTCATCACTTGTTGACACTCTTCGATTTTTAGCTTTTTTACTCTCGTTGAGTGCTTGAACGGTGATACCAATAAGGAGAAGTGCACCCACTGCAGCGCGTTGCCATGAGCCGCTGACGCCTAGAAGAATGAGATTTCCTTTAATTAAACTGATAAGTAGAACACCGAGCACTGTTCCAAAGACTGTTCCGTAACCACCCATGATGCTTGCACCACCGAGAACAACTGCAGCGATGATGTCGAGTTCTGAACCAGCAAGATCATATGGATTAGCTTTTCGTTGAAGAGATACATACAAAATACCAGCAAGACCAGAAAGCCCACCCACCAACATATAAATCTTTGCCTGGGTGCGCTTGACCGATATACCTAAGCGACGTGTTGCTTCGACACCACCACCAAGTGCGTATACCGAGCGACCAAACATTGTTCTAGTGAGCAAAAGTGAGACAAGAATCGTGAGGATGGCTACTGGAATAATCAGAACATGAAGACGGGCTAGCGTTCCCACTTCTGGTTGAATCTTAAGGAGATCTGCTGTTGCGAATTTATCGAGTGCCACAGGGATATCGCTGATAAATGATGAGCCGATAAAAGTGAGCATGAGTCCTCGGAAAATTCCAGAGGTACCAAGGGTTGCAATCAAGGTTGGAATTCCAAAGGTTGCAATAGCAATTGAGTTAATTGCTCCAAGGATTGTTCCAATAATAATTGCGAGTGCGATTGGTAATAGAAGATTTTCAGGGTTCCATTCAAATCGCTGCATAAGTACAACGGCGGTATAGCCAGCGAAAATACCTACAGCCGGAAATGAAATATCGATTCCGCCACTGATGATCACGATGAGCACACCAAGTGCAAAAATTAATTGCACAAAAGAAGATCGGAAGATGTCAAAGAGATTAGCCAACGTGAAGAACTCGGGGCTCTTAATTCCGATAATTAATGAAAGAACTACAATTGCAATAATAAGAGCAGTTTCGTTGCGCAGAAGGAGTTTCCTAATATTCATACTTAGCTCAGCTCCTTATATAGAATTTTTTCATCTAGTTCGGCTTCGCTAAATTCCTTTGAGATCTGGCCATTCTTAATCACAATTACACGGTGACAAATCTGAACAAGCTCAGGAATATCATCTGAAATAACTAAAAATGCCATGCCCTCCTGGGCACGATCACGAATAATTTTCAGAATTTCACGCTTAGATCCAATATCTACACCAACAGTTGGACCATTGAGAATCATTAAGTGAGGATTCATGGCTAACCACTTTGCGAGTACTACACGTTGTTGGTTTCCACCTGAAAGTGACGTGACAGGATTTTGAGGATTATTTGTTTTGATACGAAGCTCTTTAATCCAGCGTTCTCCTGCTTCAATAAGACGGCTTTTTGAAAGTCGCCCACCTTTGCTTTGATATTTATCAATGCCAACAGCAACTAAATTATTTAGAATTGATTGCTCAAGAAATAAACCTTGCGTAAGGCGATCTGGTGGAACGTAACCAATACCTGCCTTGAGTGCTTTTGATGAGGAATTTAATTGAATAGGAGTTCCATCAACAATAATTTCACCAGAATCAACTGGATATTGTCCAAAAATCGCTTCTGCCAACTCTGTACGCCCTGAACCGAGTAAACCAGTCATTCCCAGAATTTCTCCGGGAGCTATCGAAAATGAAATGTTTGAAAATGTTGGCTTCGTTGTGAAGTTCTTTATTTCAACAACTTTTTTAGTTGTCTTCTCAAGTTTTGGTGCGATACGACTTTCAGAGACATCCAATCCAGTCATCGCTTGTGAAATCGTCTTACGATCAAAGTCTTTCATTAAGCCATCACCAACAACTTCACCATTTCGCAGAATAGTGATGGTGTTACAGATTTCTTGAATTTCATCAATCTTGTGGCTTACGAAGACTGTTGCGACGCCACGAGCTTTAATTTGTTCTACGACTTCAAATAAGCGTTTAATTTCTTTCCGCGTCAGCGCTGTTGTTGGTTCGTCCATAAACAACATCTTCACACCGAGGTTTGTTGCACGAGCGATTGCAATGAGTTGTTTGGATGCAATTGAAATATCGGCAACTGGTGTGTTGATATCGATATCTACACCAATTAGGCTGAGCGCATTAGATGCAATCTCCTTAGTCTGATTCTTACTGAGAATGCGTGAGTTATTTAAAATATAGGTTGGCATTGCTATGTTTTCAGCAACTGTCATGTTTGGAAGAAGCGAAAAATCTTGAAAAATTACTTGTACGCCTTCGTGCACTGCTTCACGGGGTGAAAGTTTTGTAAAAGATTTTTCTCCTAACCTTATGAGCCCTGTATCAGGAGCATGAATGCCACTCATAATTTTAATAAGAGTTGACTTGCCAGAACCATTTTCTCCGGCGATGCAGTGCACTTCTCCACTCTTAACTGAGATTGAAACCCCTGAAAGTGCCTTTGCACCACCAAAACTTTTGACTATATCTTTAACCCCATATTCAGTGGTGAGCAACGTAGACATTGTCTGTTACATGCCTTTCTTCACTGTCGTGGGGTGCTTTTAGTTTATTACCTTTTAAGTAAGAGTGGGGCGCGGTTACCCGCGCCCCACTCTTTTCAAGCTAACTGTCCCAATCTTTAGATTTTATACTTAGCCATGTTGTTCTTATCAACAATAACCCAAGCAGATCCTGCCCAACCCTTTGTTGTTCCAGGAATCTTTACGATCTTGTTATAGCCAGGAACCTTAAGGTCCATTCCAGCTTTAATCTTTCCACCCTTATTTAGGATTTCAAGCATGCTCAACATCGCTTTACCTGCAAGTGCTGAATCCCAGAAGAAGATCTTGTCGATCGCTCCGGTAGCAAGGTACTTGCTTGTCATTGAAGGAATAGATGTTCCCATTACACAGACCTTGTCATTAAGACCAAGTTCTTCAACGGCGCGGCCAATTCCGACTACGTCGTTAGCTGATGAGCCTTCAACACCCTTGAGATCTGGATACTTCTTTAGAAGTTCCTTGGTCTTGTTGTATGCAACATCTGCATCTTCTTTAGACTCAAGTGGGTCTTCAACGCGTGTGATGCCTGAGTACTTTGCCTTAGCTTGCGCAAATGCTCCAGCAACCCATTCGTTGTGGCTTCCATTTGTAAGTGTTCCTACGAATGCAGCGTACTTTCCGCTTCCACCCATACATGTTGCAAGGTTATCCATCATGACTGCGCCATATGCAGCGTTATTAAACGCTTCAATATCAGCATCAGCATTCTTGATTCCTGCTGCTTCGTGAGTTACAACCTTGATGCCAGCTTTTTTAGCTTTAGCAATGATTCCGTCGATTGAAGCGACGTCGTTTGGCACAATGCCAATTCCAGTTACTTTCTGTGCAATAAGGTCTTCAACCATCTTTGACTGCTTCTCTGGTGATGCATCAGTTGCACCAGTCATGCTTGCGTCAATCTTGTTTGATTTAGCCCATTCCTTTATACCTTTTTCCATATTGTCGAACCAGCCGACGCCGATCAACTTAACGGAGACTACATAACGCTTCTTTGCAGCTGCTTGGCTTGATGAGATGCCAGCTGAAACAAGTAGTGCGGTAACAGCAATAACTGCTACGAGCTTGTACTTCTTCATTCGTGCTCCTTTTTTTCTCCCCTAGGCAGGGAACCAGTTGAGGTTGACCCTTTGAGTAAAGATGAATATATTCTGATTTAACAAATTCGGTCAAGATATTCGTTAAAATATTACATTTTCTTATAACATTTTTGTTATAATTCGTTAAATTTATGGAAGGTAGGCTCAGAGAGTGCAGAAGATCCTGAATGTCCCCACAGAATTCGTCAATGAAATGCTCGAAGGAATCCTCGAGGCATACCCGAACCAGCTCAAAGCTGTTGATGGTGATAACCACGCACTCGTGCGGGCAGATGCACCAGTAGCTGGCAAGGTTGGAATTACAACCGGCGGTGGCTCCGGACACCTTCCTCTGTTCCTGGGTTATGTAGGAAAGGGAATGCTCGATGGCGTTGCCGTTGGTGATGTTTTTCAAAGTCCGACAGCAGAACAGATGCTCGCGGTAACAAAGAAAGTTGATGCCGGAGCCGGGGTCCTTTACATCTACGGAAATTATGGAGGAGATGTTTTCAATTTTGATTTTGCAACCGAACTTGCAGCAGCTGAAGGAATACGCGTTGAGACAGTTCTCGGAGCTGACGATGTCGCATCCGCACCAAAAGGCGAAGAAGCTCGACGTCGCGGTATTGCTGGAATTTTCTTCCTATACAAAGTTGCAGGTGCTGCTGCTGCAAAGGGTCTTTCACTAGATGATGTTGTAGCAGTTACAAAAAGGGCAGCTACTCAAACTCGAACTATGGGTGTTGCGCTAAGCCCAGTAACCCTTCCTGCTGTTGGACATCCCACCTTTGAAGTTAAAGCCGGTGAAATGGAAATTGGTATGGGTATCCACGGCGAACCTGGAATTCGAAAGAGCAAACTTGAAACTGCAGATCAAATTACCGAGGAGTTAGTCTCTGCAATCAAAAAGGATTTAGATTTGAAGTCAGGTGAAAAGGTTTGTGTTCTTGTCAACAGTCTTGGAGCAACTCCTCCTGAAGAGCTTTACATTATCTTCCGCCAAGCAAAGAGATTGCTAACTGGTTACGGGGTTAGTGTGGCTCGTGCTTATGTCGGCGAATTTGCTACATCTCTCGAGATGGCAGGTGCTTCTATAAGCGTCATTCGCGTCGATGATGAGCTGCTCAACTACATCAATACACCCGTCCACACGCCTTTCTTCACGCAAGCATGAGTTCATTTACTGAATCAATCGAGACCGTCGCCGCAGCACTCGAGCACAACTCAAAAAGGTTTGAGGAGTTAGATTCAGTTGCAGGTGACGGTGACCTTGGCATTACTGCTGGAAATATTGCAAAAGGTCTTCGCGCAGGCGCTGCCGGGGCAACAGGTGACCTGAAAGCAGATTTGATGTTGATTGGTAGAGAGATAGCTAAAAACGCACCATCAACTTTTGGCACACTTTTTGCTACTGGATTTATCAGGGCCTCTGCAGCAGTCGCCGATGTTGATGCATTTACCAATGTACAACTTGGTGTTGCTGCAGCATATGAAGGAATTGCCACACGTGGCAAGGCTTCCCTTGGTGAACGCACACTTCTTGATGCGCTGCATCCTGCTTCTGAAGCACTTAAAGGCGCGACTGATCTTAAAACTGGGCTAAATGAAGCAGCATCCGCTGCGCGAGCTGGAGTTATCGCAACTGCAGCAATGGCGCCTAAGCACGGACGAGCAGGATGGATTGGCGAGCGGGCTCAAGGCAATGAAGATGCTGGGGCAAGTGTTATCGCAGTAGTTTTTGAAGCGCTACAAAATTAAGTTAAGAACCGTCGCGGAGTTCGATTAATCTTTTCTGTGAGAAGCTAATTTCATCAAACTGGATTTCGCATCCCATTCCTGTAGGTGACTGTGCCAAAAATCCCACTTTGTGGTTGATGATGTCCTTACCCAGCGTGAAGACTCTAATGAGTTGCCACACCTTCCCGTCTAAGGACGCATGAAGTGCATAAACATGGTCTTGCCTTGAGACCCGATACCAAATTGAATTACCCTGAACAATAAAAGAATTGACATCATCAGAAACATTTAATGTTACTACTGATACCACCATAGGATTTGAATCGGGTGAATATTCAAAACAAAACTTTGCCCAATAATTTTCATCACCCCATACCAGCAAAACGCCCGCATCGTACTGGGACTTAAAGTCTACGGTGATTCGTGCGGCAAATTGATAGTCTCCTTCTGGTGGTACTCCTAAGAGGGTGGTTGCATTCATCAATGATTGTGCGTCTGCTGAATTTTTACCTGCAGGATTAATATAAATATCTGAATGTGGGAGCGCTGAAACTCCAAGCTGTGTTTCATTTAAGTTATAAGTCCAAAGATCTGAATGATTTGTTATCAAATCAAATGGAATGTTATTGATTCTCACCCTGATAATTTAGCAGTGGAGCGCACTCGACGGGGCTCTACGCCGTCTCCGAGTACAAGCGAGGCTTAGGGTGTGGGTGGCTACCAATTCTCTTCGCTATTATGCTCACCATATGGAAAATTCAGACAAAGCGTTGGATACCGGCAGCAAGCGCGTTTATGACGTTGCGCCATCAGAGATGTTTGGCGAGTTCATGAAAACTGGTTGGGCGCCAACACCTTTGGAGGGAATCACTCAAGATGAAGTAATTCCTTATTGCGTTACACGCAGAGCAGATCTTTCAGCTGCTTTCTCTGGCTCAAGAGTTGTATTACCAGGTGGTGAGTTAAAGCAACGTAGTAATGACACTGATTACCAGTTCCGCCCTCATAGCGCTTTTGCTTACTACACCGGGGTGCAAGGTGTTGAAGCACAACCTGGTTCTGTATTAGTTATGGAGCCAACAAAAGAAGGCCATACCCCAATTCTTTTTATTAACCCACGATCTACTCGCGATACCGATGCTTTCTATCGTGATGCTAAAAACGGTGAACTCTGGGTTGGTCGCCGTTTCACAACTGATGAAGCTGCTCAGCGCTATGGCATTGAAGTGCGCGAAGTAAGTGAACTCGAAGCTTTCCTAAAAGGTAAAACTGCTATTGCACTTCATGGTTATGACGAGATTGTGGATGCAAAAGTAAAAAAGCATGCGCGCGATGAAGAGTTAATTAACTTTGTCTCTGTTGCTCGCCTGATTAAAGATGAGTATGAGATTCGTGAGATGCAAAAAGCTGTTGATGCCACGCATCGTGGCTTTAGTGATGTGATCCGAGTGCTACCTGCAGCTGTTACCACACCACGTGGTGAGCGTGTTATTGATGCCGCCTTCTATGGCCGTGCTCGTGTTGAAGGAAATGATTTGGGATATAACACCATTGCAGCCTCTGGTTCACATGCTTGTGTGTTGCACTGGAATCGCAACGATGGTGAAGTTATACCTGGTGATTTATTACTCCTTGATGCTGGAGTTGAAGTTGATTCTTACTACACAGCAGACATCGCTCGCACATTGCCCATTAATGGAAAGTTCTCACCGGCTCAACGCGCCCTTTATATGTTGGTCTATGAGTCACAAAAAGCTGGAATTGAAGCGATTAAAGCTGGCGTTCCATTCCTTGAAATTAACCGCGCCAGCCACAGCGTTTTAGCTCAGGGTTTAATCGATATGGGAATTATCAAGATGAGCCTTGAAGAGGCTATGGATCCAGCAGTTGGATTACACAAGCGCTGGACTCTGCATGGTGTGAGCCACATGCTCGGCATGGATGTCCACGACTGTGCTCAAGCACGAACTGATCAATATCGTGATGGAATCTTAGAGGCAGGAATGATTTTAACTGTTGAGCCAGGACTTTATATCCAACTCGATGATGAACTATTCCCAGCTGAATATCGCGGAATTGGTATCAGAATTGAAGATGACGTCCTTGTAACAGAAGATGGATTCATCAACCTATCTGAAAATATCCCTCATCACCCAGATGAGATTGAAAGTTGGATGGCTTCTCTACGCTAAAGACATACCTAGGGATGCGGCAAGTAAACCAAAGCCTAAGGATGCACCTAAGTTAATCGCTGCAGATTTATAGCGCTTGATTTCATAATCTAAAAAGAAATCCAACATAAATGTTGACCATGTAGTGAACGCTCCTGCAAAACCAATTGCAAAGAGCGCGTAGGTATTTTCTGCACTATTCATAGTTAGCCCTAGAACAAAAGAACCTAAAACGTTAACGGCAAAGATTCCATAGGGCTTATCTGTGAACTTTCGAATGTATTGATCTATAGCAAAGCGGGCAGGTGCACCAATTGCTGCGCCAAGAATGACAAGAAGAGTCTTCATGAGCGCACCGGAATCAATTTTCTAGCAATTGGTAGTACTACAACCATGATTACCATTGAAAACATCACATTATGAACTAGAAATAGCTGCCCGCCATCTTGTGGTTCAAGAGTTAAAGCAGCTACTGCTGAAAAGGTTGTGAGCCCACCGCAAAAACCTGGAAGTAAGAAATGTCGTAGGTTTTCACTTCCACGGCGCTGGGTGAAAACAAGTAAGAAAGTAGCAAGGCCAACACCGATTAAATTGGCCGTTAGGGTTGCGCTACGCCCATTAGTTAGCTCAATACTCAGCCAGTAACGAACTAGGGAGCCTAAAACACCACCTAGTGAGACGAGAGCTAAGGATTTCAGTGTGGCAGAGCTTTCTTAGCAACACCAGAAACAAGGCGTGTTACTACGCTAATTACTAACGCTGCTAATACTGCAGACCAAAAGTTGGTGACATCTAAACTCTCACTCCAGTCAGCAAGTAACATCAAAATCGCTGCATTTACCACTACAAGGAATAGACCAAGAGTCAGAATGACTGCAGGAAGAGTTAGCAGTTTAAGCAGACTTCCAAGGGTTGCGTTGAGTAAGCCAAAGAGAAGTGCGACCCAGAGATAAGTTGTGAAACCACCTAGAACATCGATTCCAGGAATCAACGCAGTTGCTATCCAAAACGATAAGGCAAGGGCTGCCCAACTGCGAAGAAGTTTCATGTCTCTATTAAAGACCCTCGCGCCTGCGAATCTTGGAACCTAGCCAGCGTGCAGGATCATATTTAATATCTGCTACGCGCTCCTTCATTGGAATAATCGCATTGTCAGTGATTTTGATGTGTTCTGGGCACACTTCAGTACAGCACTTGGTGATGTTACACATTCCCAGGCCATGCTCTTCTTGAGCACTCTTTTTACGGTTTTTCAAAGTATCAAGTGGGTGCATGTCTAGTTCTGCAATACGAATAAAGAATCGAGGTCCAGCAAAAGACTTCTTATTCTCTTCGTGATCGCGCACTACGTGACAAACATCTTGGCAAAGGAAGCATTCGATGCACTTGCGGAACTCTTGGCTTCGCTCAACATCGATCTGTTGCATACGTGCCGCGCCCGGAGCTAAATCTTTAGGGTGCTCATATGCAGGGATTTCCATTGCTTTTTTGTAGTTAAGAGAAACATCTGTCACTAAATCTTTAATAATTGGGAATGCGCGAAGAGGAGTGACTGTGATTGTTTCTTCATCGCCAAATGAGGCAACCTGTGTCATACATGCCAGACGTGGCTTTCCGTTAATTTCCATGGAACATGATCCACACTTGCCAGCCTTACAGTTCCAGCGAACAGCTAGATCGCCCATCTGTGTGGCCTGTACACGGTGAATGACATCAAGGACAACTTCGCCCTCATTAGCCTCTACGACTACATCTTTAAGGCCACCATCAGTTGAATCTCCACGCCAAATGCGAAGTTTGATATTGCGCGCCATTAGTTGGAACCGCCTTTCGCAATTTCTGCCGGTGTCATGTATTTCTCCAACTCGTGAATGTCGAAGAGGTCAAAGAGTTCTTTTGGAATCGATGGTAGGGCTTGCTCGCGAATATTTACCTTTTCGCCATCAAATGAGGAAATATTATTTATTTGACGCCACTTACCATTCATAACTGGGAAGTCATCGCGAGTGTGACCGCCACGAGATTCTTCTCGATTGATAGCAGATTTTGCAGTTGATTCGGCGACTAACAACATGTTGTCTAAATCAAAAGCTAAGTGGAATCCTGGGTTGAACTTACGTCCACCACTTACGGAAACATTTGCGCTGCGCGCTCTAATAGCTGCAATTTTTTCAATTGCTTCAGCTAACTCAGAACCGGTGCGAATAATTCCAACAAGGTTATGTGTGATTTCCTGTAGCTCTGCGTGTAAGGAGTAAGAGTTTTCTCCACCTTCGCGATCAAATGGTGCTTGGATTTTCTTAGCAGCGGCAGTAATTGCGCCTTCACTGACTGGATTTGCGCCATTGCTCTTAACGTAGGCAACAGCGCCCATCCCTGCACGACGTCCAAATACCAATAGATCTGTTAATGAGTTTCCACCCAAACGATTTGAACCGTGCATTCCACCAGCAACTTCACCGGCTGCAAATAATCCTGGGACTCCTACTGCTGCTGCAGTATCTGGTTCTACTTCAACTCCGCCCATGACGTAGTGACATGTTGGGCCAACTTCCATCGCCTCTTTTGTAATGTCCACGCCAGCTAGTTCATAGAACTGGTGCCACATAGAAGGCAGGCGCTTTTTAATGATATCTGCGGCTATACGCTTTGAAACATCGAGGAAAACTCCCCCGTGTTCTGTGCCACGACCTGATTTAACTTCTGTGTTAATTGCGCGTGCAACTTCATCGCGTGGCAAAAGCTCTGGCGGACGACGGTTGTTGTCCTGATCTTCATACCAACGATCTGCTTCTGCTTCATTGTCAGCGTATTTGTCCTTAAATACATCTGGGATGTACTTAAACATAAATCGTTCACCAAGATTATTTGTAAGGACTCCGCCTTCACCGCGAACAGATTCAGTTACCAAGATTCCACGAACTGATGGTGGCCATACCATTCCTGTTGGGTGGAACTGTAAGAACTCCATATCAACAAGGTTTGCGCCAGCCTTTAATGCAAGTGCATGTCCGTCGCCAGTACCTTCCCATGAATTAGAAGTAATTTTGAAAGTCTTACCAACACCACCAGTTGCAATGACAACTGCAGGTGCTTCAAATAAAACTTCTTCGCCGCTTTCGCGCCAGTACCCGTAGGAACCAGAGATCTTTCCATTTTCTTTTAAAATATCTGTGATGGTGAGTTCGGCGAAAACTTTAATTCCACTTTCCATATCGCCTGTTTCGCGACCATCTTTTTGCTGCAGCGCAACAATCTTTTGCTGCATTGTGCGAATAAGTTCTAGGCCTGTTCGATCTCCCACGTGTGCTAGCCGTGGGTATTCATGTCCACCAAAGTTTCGTTGTGAAATCTTGCCTTCTTTAGTGCGATCAAAGAGAGCTCCCCATGTTTCTAGCTCCCAAATGCGATCTGGCGCCTCTTTTGCATGCAGCTCAGCCATGCGGAAGTGACTGAGGAATTTTCCGCCACGCATAGTGTCGCGAAAGTGCACCATCCAACTATCTTTATCATTGACGTTTCCCATTGATGCAGCTGCGCCACCTTCAGCCATAACGGTGTGGGCCTTGCCAAATAATGATTTACAGATAATTGCAACGCGCAATCCAGCTTCTCTTGCTTCAACGGCGGCGCGCAAACCCGCACCACCTGCTCCAATAACAAGGACATCGTAATTATGGCGCTCTAGTGTCATAGTCGATCCCCCTTAGAAGAAGTAGAAGTTTGTCCAGGCGCCAGTTGCGACTTGGCGGACATAAATGTCAGCAAATGCAACTGCGGCAAGTGAATACCAAGCAAACTGTTGGTGTTTGTGATTAAGGATAGAAACCCATGACCATAGCTTGTATCGAACTGGGTGCTGAGAAAAATTCTTCAATCGTCCGCCGATAGTGTGACGACAAGAGTGACATGACATTGAATAGAACCACAATAATGTTGAGCTCACAACAAGTACCAATGAACCAACACTCATGTGTCCCCATTGGCCTTCCGGGTTTTTAAAGGAAATGATTGCGTCATAACTCAGAATTACATTTAATAGTAAACCCGCATAGAAAAAGTAGCGGTGTGAGTTTTGGATAATAAGTGGGAATCGTGTCTCACCTGTGTACTTCTTATGAGGCTCTGCAACACCACATGCTGGTGGTGACATCCAGAATGAACGGTAATAAGACTTGCGGTAGTAGTAACACGTCATTCTAAAACCGAGAGGGAAAATCAAAATAATAAGAGCTGGTGAAAGTGCAAAATTAAAAATCTCTGCACTTACTGGTGTGAAGCCAAGCATTGTTGCCTCTGGCACACACGCTTGCGACAAACATGGTGAATAGAATGGTGAGATCAGATGATCTTTGTAGTAGTTGGCGTTTTCAAATGCGCGAAAAGTTGCATAGATGACAAAGGAGATGAGAACGCCAAAGGTGATAAGTGGTTGTAACCACCACTTATCTGTGCGCAGGGTCCGCTCTTTGATCTTTGCTCGCGTTGGTGAAAAAACACCTGACATGAATAACTCCCCCAGCACCATTGGTAGTAACTAGGGGTAAGTCTCCTCTTGCCATTAATAATCGGCTAGGCGCAGAGGCCCTTTAGGACTATGAACTCAAACACAAAAGTAAAGAAAAAATGGCGGAGGGCGTGGGATTTGAACCCACGAAACTTTCGTTTGCCGGTTTTCAAGACCGGTGCACTCGGCCGCTATGCGAGCCCTCCGTGGGAGAGATTACCCGAAGATGGCCTGAGTCAAAAATCGGCTAAAAATTAAGCGGGTAGGTCTAACAACTTCTCAATAACTATTGCCACGCCATCACTGTCATGTGATGGAGCTACATCTTTTGCATATTTGATTCCATCTGGGTGTCCATCAGCCATTGCATATGAGCGGCCACACCAAGCAAGCATTGAAAAATCATTGGGGTTATCGCCAAATGAAACACAATCAGCGGCATCTATACCGAGCCGTCCAGCAACCTTTGCCAACGTTGTTCCCTTTGATATTCCAAGTGCTGAGATTTCAAGTAGGGATTCTCTTGCATTTGAATGTGTCACGGTGACTAATCCATCAAGTTCACGAAGTGCTATTTCGAGCATTTCATCTGATGTTAGTTCACCACTACTGCAACGGGCTAACATTTTAAACACTGGCCCTTTTGCTGCATCTTCAATTCTTTCGACACCAACATTATCTAAACCAACATCCCAGCGGGGCACATAAGTTTTTTCGCGGTGGTAGTAATCATGAGTTTCAATTGCAAAAGAAACTTGAGGAATTGCTACGCGCAATCTCTGTGCTATTTGAATTTGTAATTCTTTTGAGATCATCCATTCTTCAATTACTTCTCGTTTTTGCAAGTCATAGAGCATCGCACCATTGCCACAAATTGCTCCACCAAAACCAAAAGCTTCTCTAATTTCATTCATCCAGCGCGGTGGACGCCCAGTTATGAAATAAATATGGACACCTAAATCACGAGCTCTAGTGAAAGCATCAACTGTGCGCTGCGTGATTGTGCCATCGTGGTGAACAATGGTTCCATCTAAATCTGTTGCAATGAGTTTGGGACGCTTACTCACACCAACTCAAATCGTTCTTTGCCAAGAAATAGTTGCAAGGCTTTAGGAATATTCACAGTTCCATCTGCATTTTGGTGGTTCTCTAAAATGGCAACAATCATGCGTGGAATAGCGACTAACGTTCCATTGAGTGTTGCAACAGCCTTTGTGCCATCGGCATCTTTGTAGCGGATGTTGAGGCGGCGAGCTTGGAACTCTGTGCAGTTAGAAGTACTGGTGACTTCGCGGTAGGCATCCTGTGTTGGAATCCATGCTTCACAGTCAAATTTACGGTTCGCACTTGACCCAAGATCCCCTGATGCCACATCAATAACGCGATAAGGAATCTCCATGGCATTAAGGAAGTCTTTCTCCCACTGCAAAATGCGGGCGTGTTCCTCTTTAGCTTGATCTGGGTGGCAGAAAGAAAACATTTCCACTTTATCAAACTGGTGCACGCGGATAATTCCACGGGTGTCTTTGCCATAGGTCCCAGCTTCACGGCGAAAACAAGATGAATAACCTGCATAGCGCATTGGAAGTTTGTCTCCGGAGAGAACTTCATCCATATGCATTGCAGCTAGCGGAACTTCTGAAGTTCCCACTAAATACACATCATCTTTTTCAATGCGGTAAACATTCTCTGCAGCTTGTCCAAGAAAACCTGTGCCCTCCATCGCAGCTTGATTAACCAGTACTGGTGGAATAACTGGAATGAAACCGGCTTTTACTGCCATAGAGATTGCGTAGTTAACGAGTGCAAACTCTAGAAGTGCGCCAGATCCAGTTAAATAATATGAACGAGAGCCAGCAACTTTTGCGCCGCGCTCTGTGTCAATTGCACCCAGGAGTTTACCTAGTTCAACGTGATCTTTTGGTTCAAAATCAAATTTTCTAGGTGTTCCAACATGTTCTAGAACTTTGAAATCAGCTTCTGTGCCAATAGGTGCACTGGGGTCCAGGATATTTGAAAGTTGCATTACTAAAGCTTTGGTGTGCTCTTCTGCCTCTGCGCGCTTGCTATCAGCCTCTTTTACAGCCGTTGCTAACTCTTTAGCGTTTTCAAGGAGTGCTGCCTTTTCATCACCTTTAGCCGCGCCTACTGATTTAGATAAAACATTTTGTTCTGCGCGTAGTTTTTCAAACTTTTCAATCGCAACACGGCGTAGTTCATCAGATGCAATTACTTGATCAACAATCGATGCATCTTCACCGCGACCCTTTTGTGATGCACGTACTACATCTGGGTTATCGCGAATGAATTTAACGTCAATCATTTGCCGGCCTTTTCTCGTGGGTATGAACCTAGGAAGCGAATATCTTCACAGATTGCTCGCAATGCTTCGACCGTCTCCTTCACTGGAGCTTCGTTAACGTGGCCCTCTGCATCAATAATGAAATGGTAATGCCCAAGTTCTAGACCTGTTGGACGTGACTGAATAAAAGTTAAGTTAACGTCGCGCTTGGCAAACTCGGTCAAGATATCGAGCAAGGCTCCAGCGTGGTCGATGCCGATAAAGACAGCTAGGGATGTGCGATCAAAGCCAGTGGCCTTAGGTGGTGTTGCCGGCTTTGAGACCAAAACAAAGCGTGTGATTGCGCCAACGATATCTCCGATGTTGTCTGCAATAACTGTCAGTCCGTAATGTGCTGCAGCAACTGGGGCTGCAATAGCTGCATCAAACTCTCCGCGGCCAATAGCTTCAGCAGCTGCTGCAGTTGATGCAGTTGAGATTAATTCAGCCTCTGGATAATTCTTCGCAATATATGCACGGCATTGGGCTTCAGCATGTGGATGTGTTGCAATGCGGCGAATATCAACGGTGTCGCGCTTTGCCATTAAAGCAAAAGAAACAGGCAATGTAACTTCACCAACTATTGAAAGTGGTGATCCTGTTGCTAATTCATCCAGGGTTCTTGCCACAACACCTTCAACAGAGTTTTCAATTGGGACTAGCGCAAAGTGTGCTTTACCAACTCGTACTGCATCTAGGGCTGCGGTGACATTTGCGTAAGGGATGAGAGAATCATTGGAAGAAGTGATCTTTTTAAGAGCAGCTTCGGTGAATGTTCCCTTGGGACCTAAATACGCATATGTGCTCACTAGCTAATGATACCCGAGCACCTTGCGTGCAAATGACGGATTATTTGTAATAAGGACCTCAACACCGTTTTCTAAACAAAAGCGCATATCGTCGCCATCATCAACGGTCCAGACATATAAAGGCTTGATTGCATAGGTCATTTCTGGATTTGAGCGTAGAAGTTCTACGCTTGGACCAAGAATGGGTGCAGATGTAAATCGTTGCATCAGGTAATTGAATTTATTGTCCAAAAGGGCCACAGTCTTTTGTTGTGGGTTAATCTTTCGAATATTTTCAATCGCTAGCCAAGAAAACGACATTAAGGCAACATCAGTTTCTAGCTCTTCTTGTTCTAGTAGTTCTAAAACTTTCTTTTCAACCATACTTCCTTGCGGAACTGGATGTTTGGTTTCAATCGCAAGTTCCATATCGTTATCTCGAGCAAGCTCCAATAACTCTTCGAGCAAAACTGCTTGCGGGTACTGCTGTTTTATTTGTGGGTATGTCATCTCTGCGATTCGACCGCCATAACCGGCGGTGCGCTTCATGTCGGCGTCATGCCATAACAAAATCTGGTTATCTTTTGTCAGGCGGACATCGCACTCCATGCCATCGGCGCCTTGATCGACCGCGGCTTTATATGCATCCATGGTCATCTCTGGGAAATCTATAGAGGCTCCGCGGTGGGCATATATTTTCATGATTAAAGATTAACAGGGGTTAGGCTTATGCCCATGAGCGCTATTTACTTCCAGAGCAGTGCGCGCTCGGCTGACGGTTTACAGCGCAGTGGAAATGAAGATTCTGCTTTTGTTTCTGGTCGCCTCATTGCAGTTGCTGATGGAATGGGCGGACATGCTGGCGGTGAAGTTGCATCAAAGATTGCGATTAAAGCTCTGCAAAAACTTAGCCCAGTACTAACAAGTTCTGAGATTGATGCTGATTCCGTAGAAGATTTACTTCTTCACTCGCTGTTCACTATCGATTCACAGATTGGTGAATACGCCGAGGAGGCAAATGAACTCCGTGGAATGGGCACAACCCTGACCGCGCTATTGCTTGTTGATTCAAACATTGCCCTGCTACATGTGGGAGATTCTCGTTGCTATCGCCTGCGCGCAAATACATTAGAACAGTTGAGCAATGACCACACTGTTATTCAAGAGCTTCTAGATCAAGGTGCTATTTCACAATCTGATGTGGCAGATCACCCACAACGCTCTGTTTTAACTCAAGCGCTCATGGGCCAAGGCACTGTTACTCCTGTTTTACAGATCTATGAAGTCAAAGAGAAGGATCGTTATCTACTCTGCAGTGATGGTTTATCGAGTGTTTTAACCGAAAAAGAGATTAAATCTTTATTAAAGAAATCTGATCGCTCTGATGCTCTCAAAGCACTTATCGATGCCACTTACATCAATGGTGCACCAGATAACGTCACTGTTATTGTTGCCGACATAACCGGTGATGAAGTCACAACCAATGAAGTTTTAGGAGCGGCGCAATGATTAACTCGCTCTTTGGTGACCGCTACAAGCTCGGCGAAATGATTGGCACCGGCGGAATGGCCGATGTCTATGTTGCCGAAGATACTCGCCTTGCTCGCCAAGTTGCGATAAAAGTATTGCGCAGTGATTTAGCCCGTGATCCCTCATTTGTTGCACGCTTTAGAAAAGAAGCGCTAGCTGCTGCTGGTTTAAATCACCCTGGAATTGTTGCAGTTTATGACTCTGGTGAAACCCCTGCCCCATACATAGTCATGGAGTTAGTCTCTGGCGACACTTTGCGCGATCTCATTCATGATGGTGAGCGCATGCCACTCAAGCGCGCACTTGAAATCGGTGAAGGAATTTTGGCTGCTCTTGATTATTCTCATCAGCGCGGAATTGTTCACAGAGATATCAAGCCTGCCAACATCATGATTACCGATCAGGGCGATGTGAAGGTGATGGATTTTGGTATTGCGCGCGCCCTTGCAGATCTTGGTGCAACGCTCACTAGCACCTGGAACATTGTTGGTACTGCCCAATATCTCTCTCCTGAACAAGCGTTGGGTGAGGTTGCAGATTTGCGTAGTGATATTTATTCAACTGGATGTTTGCTCTATGAAGTATTAACCGGACAGCCACCATTCACAGGTGACACACCCGTTTCAATTGCCTATCAACATGTCTCTGGAGTTCTCGTTGCACCAAGCAAGATTCAACCTGAACTACCTGAAGGTGTTGATGTCATTCTCTCTGTGGCCCTTGCTAAGAAGGCTGAAGATCGTTATCAATCAGCAGGTCTAATGCTCGATGATTTATTTAAAGTTGGAACTGGCCAAGCCCTCACTACGACTATTCCAAAAGTGAAGATTTCTCGGCGCAAAGTATTAGTGGGGGCTTTGAGTTCAATTCTTGCAATCACTGTTATTGCCGCTGGTTTATTTGTTACCCGACCAGGCGTTGATACTAATAATCTGCCTCAAATCCCTAACGTTGTGGGCTTAACTCAAGCTGATGCTCAGTCTCTTTTAAGCGATTACGTTGTAACAATCCAACGTGCCTATGATGGACGAATTCCTTTAGATCGAGTTGCTAGTCAAATACCACTAGCAACAACACGTGCCCAAAAAGGTTCTGGAGTTGTTTTAACTATTTCAGATGGACCAGGCGATGCGGTCATTCCCACAGATTTAGTGGGTATGTCACTCATTGATGCTCGCACAGCCCTCAGCGCTGTTGGTTTAGTTGTCTCTCGCACAGAGGCCCTTCCTTCGGATGAAGCTCTAGGAACTGTTTTGAAAGTAACACCGGAGCCTGGTTCCACTATTACTGCTGGCAGTGGGGTTGTATTACAAATTGCTAGTGGCCAGGTTGTTGTTCCCGCGCTTATTGGTGTGGATGCAATCCAAGCAAGGACTCTGCTTGTTCAAGCTGGATTCTTAGTCAATGCAATTGATGCATATGATGCAAACCAACCTATTGGTGTTGTCATTAGACAGGCACCTGATGGTGGAACTACACAAACAATTGGTAAGTCAGTAACTATTACAGTTAATAAAGCACCTTAAGAACGGCTACCAACAACTGGTGATAAGCCAACTGCTTTAGCTTTTGCATTCTTATCACCACATGCACTTAACCAGTTAGCTAACATTTGATGTCCGTGTTCGGTCAGTACTGACTCTGGGTGAAATTGCACACCTTCGATGGGTAATGTGCGATGGCGCATGGACATAACAATTCCTGATTCAGTAGATCCTGTTATTTCTAAATCAGCACCCACCGTGTCACGCTCAACACATAGTGAGTGATATCTAGTTGCAGTAAATGGTGATGGTAGATCTGCAAGAACGCCTTGTTGTTGGTGATGTACTAAAGAAGTTTTTCCATGAAGTAGTTCAGGTGCGCGTGAAACTGTTGCGCCAAATGCAACACCAATTGCTTGATGGCCTAAGCACACACCAAAAACCGGAATCTTTTTCTCGGCGCAAAACTTAATCATTTCAACACTAACCCCGGCCTTTTCAGGAACGCCTGGTCCTGGTGAGATGAGAACGCCGTTGTAGTTCGCAGCATCTTCGGCCTTGATGGCATCATTTCTCACCACGGTGCACTCTGCGCCTAGCTGCTGCAGGTACTGCACCAAGTTAAAGACAAAGGAGTCGTAGTTATCGACGACAAGGATCTTGGTGGCCATAGGAGCATTCTTGCTCATGGTGTATCTTTCGCGTATGCCTAAATCAAAGCTCCGTAAGAAAGTCGCTGAAGCGCGCGCCCATAACCAGGAAGTTGTCGTTGAAACTCCTCATGGCCCGCTAGAGAGCCCTAAGTGGTTAGCCCCAACGATGGTCACTGCCTTCTTGATTGGCCTGTTCTGGATTGTGATCTTCTACGTCACTCAGACCCAATATCCAATCCCAGGCATCGGTGCATGGAACATGATCGTTGGCTTTAGCTTTATCGGTGTGGGCTTCTCACTAGCCACCCGCTGGCGTTAATACCTTCTTAATTACACGCATGTAATTCAATCCACATTGTGGGTAAAGGCTGTGGATAACTTCTTATCTTTTATTCAGGGTTAATTGAGCTGCAATCACTCCACCTATTAATCCACCTAGGTGGGCTTTCCAATCAATTCCGCCTAAAACAAAACTAATTACAAAGTTAATTCCGATAATCACATAGATCGAACGTGTATCTGTGCCGATGCGCTTTCCAACTATTGCAATGGCTCCAAATAAACCAAAGACTGCACCTGATGCACCCACTGAATAAGAAGTAGGGGAAGCAAAGCAGGCAGAAGTGAGTGAGCCGGTGAGGAGTGAGAAGAAAAAGATAAATAGCACCTTGTTTTTACCAAAAGCAGCCTCAAGTGGATTGCCTAAAACCATGAGGGCATACATATTAAAACCAAGGTGTAATAGCCCGGCATGAACAAGTGAGACTGAAAATAATCGATACCACTCATTAGTTGCCAGTAAGAAATCTATGTTAGGTAAAACTAAACGCATTTCGATTGATGGAACAACCATCTGCAGCAGATATGCACCGCAGATTAATGCGATTAGAGAATAAGTAGCAGAACGCTTAAGCAACGGTGACGCTGTTGATTGTGATTGGTGTTGCCGGCTTATCTTGCGCGCCAGTCTTTGCTTTACCAATAGCATCAACCACAGCCTGGCTAGCAGAATCCTTTACTTCACCAAAGATTGAGTGCTTGCGATTTAACCAGGTAGTTGGTGCGACGGTAATAAAGAACTGTGAACCATTTGTTCCTGGGCCTGAGTTAGCCATTGCAAGGATGTATGGACGATCAAAAACTAGCTCTCCGTGGAACTCATCTGCAAAGCGATATCCAGGTCCGCCAGTTCCTTGACCTAGTGGATCCCCACCTTGAATCATGAAACCGTCGATAACACGGTGAAAGATTGTTCCATCATAAAGATTGGCAGTTGTCTTATTTCCAGTGCGTGGATCAGTCCACTCTTTTTCACCAGTTGCTAACTCAACAAAGTTTGCAACAGTCTTTGGTGCATGGTTAGGAAATAGCTCGATGACGATGTCACCGAGTGATGTGTGAAGGGTCGCTGTAGTTGTCATAACGTGGAGACCAGGGGAATCGAACCCCTAACCCCCGCCTTGCAAAGGCGGTGCTCTACCAATTGAGCTAGGTCCCCGTGTTGAGCGGGGGGTGGGCCTAGATGGACTCGAACCATCGACCTCTTCCTTATCAGGGAAGCGCTCTAACCAGGCTGAGCTATAGGCCCGCAACAAAGATGAATCTCGATTGCAGAAGCGCAAGGTTACCTTGAACTTCCCTAACTCCCAAAATGGGGGTCAGCTGCTTAACTCAGAGTGTGAACCATACTAACTTTTCGAAGAAATCTCATCTTCGCTGTTCTTGGTCACTGAGACCAGAGCAACGCCTTCATCTAGGTTCACTAGGCGCACACCCATTGAATCGCGCCCGGTTTGGCGAACCTGGGCTGCTGGTGTGCGCATTACTGTGCCAGCAGATGTAATTGCTAGGACTTCATCCTCATCGCGAAGCACAAGTGCGCTCACTAATGAGCCTCGTGAGCTTTCATCGATCTTGGCAGCTTTAATTCCGATTCCACCACGGCCCTGTAAACGATATTCATCTAATGGTGTCTTTTTGCCATAACCAGCATCAGTTGCAGTGAAAACAAAAGAGTTAGCGGCTAACTCTGAGTTCACTCTAGCCATTGTGAGTAGAGAATCATGTGCGCGGAACTTCATTCCAATAACTCCGCTAGTTGATCGGCCCATTGGTCGAAGTGATTCATCATCTGCCGTGAAGCGAAGTGACATTCCCTTTGTTGAAACAAGGAGGAGTTCATCATCGGAGTTGACGAGTGATGCCCCAACTACTTCATCTCCTGGCTTTAGAGAGATCGCAATTAACCCACCGGTACGTGGTGAATCAAACTCTACTAAAGGAGTTTTCTTTACTAAACCTTTTTTAGTTGCAAGAACTAAGAATGGAGAGATGGTGTAGTCCTTCAGGGAGAGAACTTCAGCAATCTTCTCCTCTGGTTTAAATGCCATTAAGTTGGCAACATGTTGTCCACGAGCATCGCGTCCAGCATCTGGTAGTTCGTGAACCTTTGCGCGATATACGCGTCCTTGGTTTGTAAAGAACAACAACCAGTCGTGAGTGGAGGCAACAAAGAAATGATCAACAACATCATCTTCTTTTAGCGCAGCGCCCTTTACGCCACGACCACCACGGCGCTGTGATCGATAAAGATCTGCCATGGTGCGCTTTGAATAGCCGCCACGTGTAATTGTTACAACTACATCTTGGTCAGGAATTAAATCTTCGGCACTGAAATCACCTTCACTTGCAACAATCTGTGTGCGGCGATCATCGCCATATTTTGCAACTAAATCGGTTAGCTCTGTTTTCACGATATCGCGCTGCTTTTCAGGGCTAACAAGAATCGCGTTAAGGATGAGGATGTCAGCCATTAACGCGTCATATTCATCATTAATCTTCTGGCGCTCAAGGGCAGCAATACGGCGCAGTTGCATATCCAAGATTGCATTTGCTTGAATTTCATCAACATCTAAAAGTTTCATTAAACCTGTGCGAGCTTCTTCAGGAGTTGTGGAAGCACGGATTAGGGCAATAACGGCATCTAAGGCATCGAGGGCCTTGAGGTAGCCCTGCAAAATATGTGCGCGCTTTTCTTTTTCAGCTAAGCGGAACTTAGTGCGGCGAACAATTACTTCAATCTGGTGGTCAATGTAGTAACGAATGAACTCATCTAGGCGCAATGTACGAGGGACACCATCAACTAATGCCAACATATTGGCACCAAATGTGTCTTGTAGTTGTGTCTGCTTATAAAGGTTATTAAGCACAACCTTTGGAATAGCACTCGTCTGCAAAACAATTACTAAACGCTGGCCTAAGCGCTCATTACCTTCATCGCGCACATCTGCAATTCCTTTAATCTTTCCATCTTTAACAAGCTCTGCAATCTTAAGAGCTAAGTTATCTGGGTTAACTTGATATGGAAGCTCGCTAATAACTAAACATGTGCGTTTATTAATCTCTTCAACTTGAACAACTGCGCGCATAGTAATTGATCCACGGCCTGTGCGATAAGCATCCTCAATGCCGCCGCGACCAACAATTAAAGCTTTAGTAGGAAAATCGGGGCCTTTAACAATAGTTAGGAACTTGGCAAGAAGTTCTTCTTGCTTCATCTCTGGGTGTTCTAGAGCAAAAATAACCGCTTCACCGATTTCACGAAGGTTATGTGGTGGGATATTTGTTGCCATACCAACAGCGATACCGGCGCTTCCATTGACTAAAAGGTTAGGTAAGCGAGAAGGCAAAACCGTTGGCTCTTGTGAGCGCCCGTCATAGTTAGGAACAAAATCAACAGTGTCTTCATCGATATCGCGCATCATCTCCATTGCAAGGGATGACAAACGAGCTTCGGTATAGCGCATCGCTGCAGCTGGATCATTACCTGGGGAACCAAAGTTTCCATTTCCATCAATGAGTAAATAACGCAAAGACCAGTGCTGGGCAAGGCGAACTACAGAGTCATAGATCGCAGTGTCACCATGTGGGTGGTAATTACCCATAACGTCACCAACGATGCGAGAAGATTTGTAGTAACCCTTATCCGGGCGATATCCCGCGTCATACATCGCATAAAGAACACGGCGGTGAACAGGTTTTAACCCATCACGAATATCTGGCAGAGCGCGACCAACAATAACTGACATGGCGTAGTCAAGATAAGAGCGTGCCATTTCAACTTGAAGGTCAACGGTTTCAATCTTGTCGAATGACTCAAGATTTTTTGGGTTTAACTCATCCATTAAATATCCAGGAACCTAACATCTTTAGCATTACGTTGAATAAAGGCTCTGCGCTTTTCAACATCTTCACCCATTAATACTGAGAACAAATCATCAGCAGCTGCTGCATCCTCTAATGTCACACGGATAAGAACGCGGTGCTCTGGATCCATTGTTGTGTCCCAGAGTTCCTTGGCTGGCATTTCACCTAAACCTTTGAAGCGCTGGATTCCATCATCTTTAGGTAGGCGCTTTCCTGCAGCCAAACCAATCTCAATCATGCCATCGCGTTCGCGATCGCTAAATGCATATTCCACTGGCTCTTTCCCGCCCCACTTGAGTTTATAGAGAGGGGGTTGAGCAAAGTAAACAAAACCGTTTTCAATGAGTGGGCGCATAAAACGGAACAACAAAGTCAGAAGTAATGTGCGAATGTGTTGACCATCCACATCAGCATCTGCCATCAAAATAATCTTGTGATAGCGAAGCTTTTTAATATCGAAATCATCGTGCACGCCAGTACCTAGGGCAGTAATGAGCGCTTGAACTTCATTGTTTTGTAAAACACGATCAATGCGTGCTTTTTCAACATTCAAAATCTTTCCGCGGATAGGAAGCACTGCTTGATTACGTGAATCACGGCCGCCTTTTGTTGACCCGCCCGCAGAGTCTCCCTCAACGATATAGAGCTCGCACTTTGCAGGATCAGTCCACTGGCAGTCAGCCAGCTTTCCTGGCATTCCGCGGCCCTCTAGTAAGCCTTTGCGGTTACGACTTAAGTCGCGAGCTTTGCGTGCTGCAACACGTGCTGCCGCTGCATCAATGCTCTTTCGGACGATCTCTTTACCTTCTGCTGGGTTTTGCTCAAACCATGTTGTTAACTCTTCGTTGACAACTTTTTGTGTGAAAGTCTTTGCAGAAGTGTTACCTAGCTTTGTTTTAGTTTGGCCTTCAAACTGAGGATCAACAAGTTTAAGTGAGACGATGGCCGTTAGACCTTCGCGCACATCATCACCGGTTAAGCGATCTTCCTTCTTGCGGATAAATCCAGCTTCTTCACCAAACTTATTAACGACTGAAGTTAGCGCAGTTCTAAAACCCTCTTCGTGAGCGCCACCTTCGTGGGTGTGGATGGTGTTAGCAAATGTGTAAACAGATTCACTAAATCCAGCGTTCCACTGCATTGATACTTCTAGAGCGATTTTATTCTTCTTATCCTCTGAAGCAAAAGAGATAACAGATTTATGTGTTTCACCTCGGGTGGAGTTCAAATGCTTAACAAAGTCAGAGATTCCACCTTGGTATTGGTAGCGCACGGTTAGTTGTTCGCCCACTTCATCAACGTGACCAGCACGGGCATCTGTAAGAGTGAGAATTAAGCCCTTATTTAGAAATGCCATTTCGCGAAAACGTGTTGATAAAACTTCAAAAGAGAAATCGGTGGTTTCAAAGATTTCTTTCGATGGCCAGAAGCGAACTGTTGTTCCAGAGTTCGTTGATGCTTCACCTTTTTTAACTGGAGCTGTTGGAACACCTAGTTTGTAATCTTGGTACCAAAAATTTCCATCGCGTTGCACTGTTACGGACAAATCCGTACTTAAAGCGTTAACAACTGAGATACCAACACCGTGTAATCCACCGGAGACTGAGTAGCCGCCATCACCAAACTTTCCACCGGCGTGTAAAACGGTGAGCACAACTTCTAAGGCTGGTTTCTTTTCAACCGGGTGCATGTCCACGGGGATTCCGCGGCCGTTATCGATTACTTCAACGCCACCATCTGCCATCAACGTCACATCGATCTGGCTGCAGTAGCCAGCTAGAGCTTCATCGACTGAGTTATCTACAACTTCATAAACCAAGTGGTGTAGTCCGCGCTCACCGGTAGAACCGATATACATTCCAGGGCGCTTTCGCACGGCCTCCAGACCCTCCAGCACCGTGATGCTGGATGCGTCATAGGAGTTCTCAGCCACTAGGTCTCCTTCAAGGTCGAATTGTTCTTTTGCCCTCTGAGGGCTTCTGGAAGGGAGATTCCCTTCGGCACGCTCCTATCCTAGTGGGAAAAAGGAGATTGAAATAGCCGCAATAAGCCTTGGGTGTGGGTATAGCCGAACTTTAAGCGTGTGGGTGAGGGTTCCTAGTGGGTCTGGGGCTTATCCGTAGGTATCTCGAGGTCCTCTGGCGTTACGGATCGAACGAACCCCTTTTTTCCAACTAGGACCCTGAGGACCAATAAATCGAAGCTTTTGAATCGTGGCCCCTGTTGGATCGTTTTGAATTGTGGCCAACAAATTATCTGCAACCAACGTTAACTGTGTTGCCCATGCAGTCGATGAAGTTTGAATTGTTAACGTTGAATCTAAAACAGAAATCGGTGTTGTGTGTTGCGCGATTTCCTGTCCAACAATTTTATCCCATGTAATAAATAGGTTTCCTTCAGCTAAACCACTATTCCATTCACGTTCTTCAATCATATTACTTAATAATTCACCAATTAATTCTGGATCCCCAACTTGTCCAACAGTTTTAGTTGGCGCGGGTTTGTTGGCTTTTCTAGTCACACCTGTTTTAAATGTTTTGAAAAGATCTAGAGCCAAGTCGCGCTTTGTCATTAACTCTTTCCTTTCTTAACAACACCAGGTGTTACATAAAACTTTTGTGTTAAAAGCTCTTCTGGTAGATCACTTTCAACAGCTGCAGTAATGATTGTTTGTTCGGCTAACTTGGTTGCAGACATTAATTGTTTACGGCGCGATGTATCAAGCTCTGCAAATACATCATCTAAAATAAGAATAGGTTCTGAACCTTCACTCTTTAAAAGATTAAAAGATCCAATGCGCAATGAAATAGCCATCGACCATGATTCACCATGGCTGGCATAACCCTTTGCAGGAAAGTCTCCAATTTGTAAATGAAGATCATCGCGATGTGGACCTATTAAAGAAACCCCACGTTCAATCTCTTGGTAGGCAACCTCTTCTAACCTTTTAGTCAAAACCTCAATATTGTTCTCGGAATTATTTGAGACACCTTCACTACTGCACTTATATGAAATTGATGCTGGTTTTACCTCGTTTAAATTAGCGTAGTTCTTAGTTACCCAGGGATTGAGGGCCTCAACTAGGGCTATTCGATCTGCAGTTAGCTGAGCTCCAAACTTAATAAGTTGTTCATTCCAAGGGATAAGAGCACTGGCTGAGGAGCGAGTTTTTAATAGTGCGTTGCGTTGTTTAACTACACGCTCATAATCAGCGATAACACCTGCCATGCGAGGCGTGCGAGTAATAAGTAGGCGGTCCAGGAAGTCGCGCCGCCCGCCAGGTTCTCCGCGCACTAAATCTAAATCTTCAGGAGAGAAATAAACTATTTGGCACGCTCCTAGAATCTCTCTCTGGCTTCGAGTTGGATTGCCGTTAATTCTGGCGCGGTTAGCTTTACTAGCGTTAATTTCTAAATCGATGCTTAATGTTCGATCATCTCTTTCAATCTCGGTTCTAATGATTGCTTGCTGGGCTCCGAGTGAAATCAATGGAACATTGTTAGCAACACGGTGGGATGAAAGAAAAGCTAAATAGATCAGCGACTCTGCGATATTTGTTTTACCCGAACCATTATCACCAATAAAGGTAGTAACTCCAGGTTGGAGCTCTAACTCTAATGAGGGATAGGAACGAAAGTTGGTCAACGCCAACTTATTAATACGCATTAATGGGGCCTATAAATTATGAGGCATAACGCATTGGCATTAACAAGTAACGATAGTTCTCGATAAGTGCACCATCTTTATCGCTCTTACCCATCAAAATTGCTGGCTTGTTAGGACCTGTAAATGAGATCTGCACATACTTTGTTCCAACAGCGGTTAAACCGTCAGCCAAAAAGACTGGGTTAAATGCGATTGAGATTGGTTCACCCGTTAAAAGGATTTCAATAGCCTCTGTGGCTTGTGCTTCCTCGCCCGCACCTGCTTCAAGGGAGAGAGTGTTGTTATTAAAGTCCAAGCGAAGTGGAACGGTTTTATCTGTCACAAGGGCCACGCGGCGCACTGAATCTAGAAGTGTTGCTACTTCAATAAGAGCGGTAGAAGTTACTTCTTGTGGAAGAAGGTGGCGGTATGGGGGGAAGGTTCCATCCAACATACGCGATGTCATTGTCTTTCCATCACCAGCAAATCCAGCTAAACGATCATTACTAGATGAGGGGGCAAAAGAGATTGAGACTGTTTTGGTTCCAGTTAAAGATTTAGCAGCATCTGCAAGGGTGCGAGCGCGAAGCAAGGCACTTGTTGAAACGTTAGGTGTTGTTGGATCCCATTGAATCTCGCGCACAGCCAAGCGGTATCTATCAGTTGCTGCCAAAGTTATGGTTTCCTCGTTTATTTCAACATGCACCCCAGTTAGGGTTGGCAATGAATCATCGCGCCCAGCAGCAATTGCTACCTGTGAGACTGCAGTTGCAAAGACATCACTAGCTAACGTTCCAGTTGTATCTGGTAGTTCTGGCAAGTTGGGATATTCATCTACTGACAAAGTCGGCAAGGTAAATTTTGCGCTGCCGCTAGTTACTAATACGCGTGTTCCTTCTAAAACAAAAGTGATGGGTTTATTTGGAAGAGAGCGGGAGATTTCAGCTAGGAGTTTTCCTGGGACTAAAACCTTTCCTGGATCTTTTATCTCGGCGTGAAAATGGGACTTGCTCGCTGTCTCTAGATCTGAGGCAGATAAATAAACCTGATCACCTGTCGCATCAATAACTATTCCAAGGAGCTCGGTTTTAATTGGTCTAGTTGAAAGGGAGCGGGAAACCCAATTGACGCCATCAACTAAAACTGTCTGCTCAACTATGAACTTCATGCCCTGCCCCAATTCAGTGAAAGGTTCGTTTCACATCTAGATTTATATATATAAAGGTAGTCGTAGTAACCAGGCAGCTTTTGTGTGTATAAAAGAGATAAGCCCAGTTCAACACGGCGTTTTAATTCCTGGAGGGTGTGAATAAAGAGGGAAAAGATGTGCACAAATATCATAATTACACCCTTCCCCTTCCTACTCTTCAACGCACCATAACGGGCCTATCCACAAAAAACGGTGAGATCTCCACAGTTGTCCACAACTTATCCCCAAGTTGGGGGTAAAGAGTGTCAAAGCGGACATTTCACACTTTTAGTGCGTTTACCTCGCTTGTTGCTTAATTCTGGTGGTGAGTTCGTTGACCTGGTTATAGATCGAACGACGCTCAGCCATCAGTTGACGGATTTTGCGGTCGGCGTGCATAACCGTGGTGTGGTCACGCCCGCCGAATGTTTGGCCGATTTTTGGAAGCGAGAGTTCGGTTAACTCGCGGCAGAGATACATAGCGATCTGGCGGGCATTAACTAATACCCGGGAGCGAGATGTTCCACAAAGATCATCGATAGTAAGGGAGAAATACGCAGCGGTTTGAGCCATAATCGTGGCGCCAGTTATCTCCGGGTTGTTCTCATTAGGAATCAAATCCTTTAAAACAATTTCAGCTAAAGAAAGATCAACACTTTGACGATTAAGAGACGCGAAAGCCGTGACACGAATAAGTGCGCCCTCTAACTCACGAATATTTGTTGAAATCTTGCTGGCGATGTATTCCAAAACATCATCGGGAGCATTCAATTTATCTTGCGCAGCTTTTTTGCGAAGAATTGCGATACGTGTTTCTAATTCAGGAGGTTGAATATCTGTAATCAAACCCCATTCAAAGCGAGAACGTAGGCGATCTTCCAAAGTTGTTAATTGCTTTGGTGGTCGATCACTTGAGATAACAATCTGCTTGTTCGCGTTATATAAAGTGTTGAAAGTGTGGAAGAACTCTTCTTGAGTTCGCTCTTTGTTTTCTAAGAACTGAATATCATCAACAAGCAAAACATCTAGATCGCGGTAGCGGCGTTGGAAAGCAGTTGCCTTGTCATCGCGGATGGAGTTAATAAAGTCATTGGTGAACTCTTCTGATGAAACATAGCGAACACGGACGCTGCCATAGAGCTCTTTGGCATAGGCGCCAATAGCGTGTAATAAGTGGGTTTTTCCAAGGCCTGACTCACCATAGATAAATAGCGGGTTGTATGCCTTAGCTGGTGCTTCAGCAACTGCCACAGCTGCAGCATGTGCAAAGCGATTTGATGCGCCGATAACGAAAGTTTCAAAGATGTAGCGAGAGTTAAGTTGTGAAACCTCTGCAATTTTTGACGGGGCTTCTTCACGGCCCGTTCCAACCTTGGGTGCAACGAATTCAATATCAACTTCTGGGGTTTGTGGTTCGGCAGATTCCAACATTTCATCCACAGTCACAGCGATGCTGGCCTTATCGCCGAGTTCGCGGGTTAAGACATCACAGACAACTGTGCGCAGGCGGCTCTCTAAAACATCTTTTGCAAAAAGATTAGGAGCTGCGACCAATAAAGTTGTTTGATCGTTGTTATGGAGTAGACCTAAAGGCTTTGTGAGTTGTAAAAATGCTCGATGTTGAGGCGCATCAACGGCAACCTCTTCAATAACGCGATCCCAGAGAGTCGTTAACTCAATCTCTTTAACGGCCATTTCAGCCCCTCTCTGATATCCACAGGGTTATCCACAGCCTGTGGTCTAAACCCCAGGTTGAGCCCTTATAAAACCTCCAAAAGCTATAAACCTGTGGAGGAGGGCGTAAAAGTAGAGCGGATTGGAAAAAAAAGCAACTGGTTATCCACAGTAGGCTCCAAAGAGGCTGAGCCTAGATCTGAGTTTGACCGGCTTATCCCCAGACCTCTACCGTTACCTTCTTGCTTCCCCCGTATTTCTGGCCCGCAGTAGATTTTTAATTATTTAGGAGTTTGACATGACAAAGCGCACCTTCCAACCCAATACCCGTCGTCGTGCCAAAAAGCATGGTTTCCGTGCCCGTATGGCCACACGCGCAGGTCGCGCTGTCCTTGCAGCTCGCCGTGCAAAAGGCCGCGCGCGTCTTTCCGCATAAAGATCTCTAAGGAGAACTCCTGTGCTTGCCAAAAGCGCACGTTTAACTGAGAGCGGGGATTTTGCCCGTGCAACAAAGAGTGGAATCCGTTACTCATCGACCAACTTTGTCGGCTATTTATATTTAGGTGAATTCGATCAACCTGCCCGCGCGGGATTAATTATTAACAAAGCCGTCGGTAGTTCGGTTGCTCGCCACCGCTTAGCCCGAAAAATCCGCCACTGTATTTTTGATAACTACGTAACCCTTCCAACCGGGTCCCTTTTGGTTATCCGCGGACTTAATAACTCAGCTGATGCTGATTGCCAGTCAGAGATTGCAACTGTTGTTGCCCAACTTATTCGTAAATCTAAAGATCGTGCGGGCGCACAATGAAAATAATCCTAACGGCTCCTATTAAGTTTTACCAAAAATGGATTTCACCATCATTAGCACCTCGGTGCAAGTACTACCCATCTTGTTCAAGCTATGCGGTCAGTGCAATTGAAACATATGGATTAAAAGGAGTTGCAATGAGCGCTTGGCGTTTAGTGCGCTGTAACCCATGGTCACATGGCGGAGTTGACTACGTAGTTTCGAAAGAGAAGGTAAGTGTTAATGGATAGCATCTTAAAACCCTTATATATCGCTGTTTCTTGGGTTATTGTCAATATCCACGATTTACTCTCACCTTTGTTTGGCGCAGACAGTGGTGTGTCATGGTCACTAGCAATCATCGGTCTTGTAATCATCATCCGCATTATTTTAATCCCACTTTTTGTGAAGCAGATTAAAAGTCAGCGCGCATTAACTGCCCTTCAACCGCATATGAAGGATATTCAAAAGAAATATAAAGATGATCGACAGAAGCAATCAGAAGAGATGATGAAGCTCTATAAAGAGCACAAAACAAACCCATTAGCTTCATGTTTTCCAATCCTGGCCCAAGCACCAATCTTTTTTGCACTCTTCACCGTTCTCAACGGTATTGGTAAGAACCCACCCGTCAAACATGGTGTTTTGTCACAAACAGATGTTGTCAGTGCTGCCCAAGCTGAGTTCTTCGGTGCACCAATTTCTCAAACATTTTTAGGTTCAGATATAACAACCGTAAAGATTGTTACTGTTATTTTGATTGCATTTATGTCACTCACAACCTTCACAACACAACGTCAGTTGATGTTAAAGGGAATGCCAAAAATGGATTCAAGCAACAATATGATGTTGCAACAGCAAAAGATTATGCTGTATGCATTCCCAGTAATTTTTGCTATTACAGGTGTTAACTTTCCAGTAGGAGTTTTAATTTATTGGTCAACAACAAATCTTTGGACATGGGGACAACAGTTCTATGTCATTAAGCGAAACCCAACTCCAGGATCACCTGCCTATGAAGAGCTGCAAAAAAAGCGCAACCATAAAGGCGGGGTAGTAGCACCTGAAACAGATGTGGCCCCGGCAGAAGAAGAAGTTAAAGGGCAACGAAACCAACCAAAGAAGAAGAAAAAGAAGAAGTAGGACAAATCAGTACAAATAGTATTAATTCACTACAAACCCGACTGGGAGATATGTAATGGCAAAGGCAAAAGCAGAAGTTGTTGAAAAGGTAGAAGAAGTAGCAGAAACAAAGCCTGTAAAAGGCGTGGCAAAGCTGGAGGAAGAGGGCGATATCGCCGCTGACTACTTAGAGGCCCTGCTCGACATCGCAGATCTTGATGGCGATATTGATATTGACGTTGAAAACGATCGTGCCTCACTGGCTATCGTTGGAGGAAAGCTCAACCACCTCGTTGGCCAAGATGGTGAAGTTCTAGATGCCATTCAGGAGCTCACCCGCCTAGCAGTTCAGACCGCTACCGGAGATCGCTCACGCCTGATGCTTGATATCGATAACTTCCGTGCCAACCGCCGCACAGAGCTTTCAAAGCTTGCCAATGAGATGGCTGAAGAGGCTAAGTCCACTGGCGCTTCAATCAAACTAGCTCCCATGAACGCCTTTGAGCGCAAAATCATCCATGACACAATTCAAGAGCTGGGCCTAAGTAGCGAATCTGATGGGGAAGACCCAAACCGCTACGTCGTTATCTATCCAGCATAGATGCAGGTTTCACGTGAAACCCTGATCGAGCGATATTTCCCTGATATCGATCGGGTTCACGCCTATGCCGCATTCCTAGAAAGCGCTGGAATTGAGCGTGGATTAATCGGTCCCCGCGAAGCTGACAAGATCTGGGACCGCCATATCTTCAACTGCCTGCCCGTCACCTCCCTTCTCAAAGAGGGCTCCATAGTCTTTGATATCGGCTCAGGGGCAGGCCTGCCTGGAATCGTGATTGCCCTGGCCCGTCCAGATCTCAAAGTCACCCTGATTGAGCCCCTTGAGCGCCGAGTGGAGTTTTTAAAGGAGGCCGTAGCTGGCCTTGATATTGAGGTTATCCGCGGCCAGGCCCAGGATGTGCGCACAACTGCCCACTATGTAACAGCTAGGGCAGTGGCCCCACTCGAGAAGTTAAAGAAGATGAGCTGGCACCTTTTAAAGACCAATGGCTCACTGATGGCCATTAAGGGCAAATCAGCTGAGGAAGAGATGAAATCTGTGCCTAAAGCCATGCTCCACGAGGTAAATCTTGAGGGCATTGAGCTTGGACGCATAGTAGAAGTGCGCAAAGGTGCTTAACTAGCCCTCGTGGACGATTCACGTGAAACAAAGAAGGTTATTGGAACCCGCCGCCTCAAGGAGGCGATGGCAAAACCAGCTTCCCTTCGAATTATCACCGTGGCCAACCAAAAGGGTGGGGTCGGCAAAACCACCACCACAGTCAACCTGGCTGCAGCCCTTTCTATGGGCGGCCTGCGGGTGGCAGTTATTGATTTAGATCCACAAGGAAATACCTCAACTGCCCTAGGGGTAGAGCACCTAGAAAACGCTGGAATTTATGAAGTTTTGATGGGCGATTTAACAATGTCGCAGGCAATACAAAAAGTAAAAGGATTTCCATCTCTTGAATGTGTTTCATCAAGTACTTCACTTGCACAAGCAGAGATTGAACTAGTTCCAATGGTTGCACGTGAGATGCGATTAAAAGATGCCATTGATGAGTTAGCAACAGCACGCACTGAAGCGGGAGATCCGCTTGATTATATTTTTATTGATTGTCCACCATCACTTGGCTTATTAACAATTAACGCGTTAACAGCTGCAAAAGAAATGTTGATTCCTATTCAATGTGAATACTATGCATTAGAGGGTTTAGCGCAGCTATTAAAAACTTATGAATTAGTAAAGAAACGTTTAAACGCATCATTAAAACTTTCAACTTTTGTTTTAACAATGTTTGATGGTCGCACACGCCTTGCCAACGATGTTGCAGATGAGATCCGCAAACATTATCCCAATGAGTTAATTGATATTCCTATTCCACGTGCTGTGCGCGTTTCAGAGGCACCAGGATTTAACCAAACAGTAATGACCTATGACGCTTCATCACCTGGAGCAATTGCATATATGTCAGTTGCCCGTGAATTAGCTGAGCGCGGCAAACCTTTTGATTCCAACGTTGTTTCAATTAACTACAAGCGCGAAGGTGAGATTGCATAATGGCACGTCGTGGAGGACTCGGAACAAACTTAGATGCCTTAATTCCAACATCATTAACTGTTGCTGGGCAAGAAGTTGCAACTCAAAATGAAGTTGACATCAATCTCATCTCAGCTAATCCACGTCAGCCCCGCAAACACTTTGATGTTGATGCACTCAATGACTTAACGGCATCTATTAAAGAGATCGGTATTTTGCAACCACCAGTTGTTCGTCAAAAACCAGATGGCTCTTATGAATTAATTATGGGAGAGCGGCGCTTTCGTGCAGCCAAAGCTGCAGGATTGAAAACTATTCAAGTAATTATTCGCCAAACTCCAGATAATGAACTTTTGCGCGAAGCGTTGATTGAAAATATCCACCGCAGCCAACTCAACTCATTAGAAGAGGCAGCTGCCTATTCACAACTTCTCACTGACTTTAACTGCACACATGATGAACTCGCGGCAAAGCTTGGACGATCACGCCCACTTATCTCTAACACCATCCGTTTAATGAACTTGCCAACAAGTGTTCAACAAAAACTTATTACCGGAGCGCTCAGCGCAGGACATGCTCGCGCACTTTTAGGTTTAAGTGATTCATCTGAGATTGAAAAGTTAGCGGCGCGTATTGTTGCGCAAGGTTTGAGCGTGCGCGCAACTGAGGAAATTATCTCCATTGGTGCACCTAAGCGAAAAGGGGCCAAGAAGTTAAAGGCAACAAAGTCGGCCAGCCCTGAACTTGCCGAAATAGCTGACACCATGGGGGATTCACTCGACACCCGAGTTTCCATTCAAGGCAGCTTCAAAAAAGGAACGATTGTTATTGAGTTTGCTGGAGCGGATGATTTAAAACGTATTGTTAAGGTGATTAATACTTAATTAAGTTGATTTGCGCCGCGGCGTGACATCTCAGTCTTAATAACCCCGCCCAAAGCTTTAACACCTTCACGGATGCGCTCAGGTGTTGGGTAGCAATAAGACAAACGCATTGACCACGAACCGAAACCATCGGCGTAGAAAGCTGTGCCTGGCACATAGGCAACCTTGGCGACAATCGCCTTAGGCATTAGAGCTTTAGTATCAATTTCTGGAGGCAAAGTAACCCAGACGTAAAAACCACCGCCAGGCTTTGTCCACTTAGCGGTTGCTGGAAAATATTCATCTAATGATTCAAGCATCGCATCACGGCGCACTTTATATAGCTCACAAAAAGATGCGATCTGATCGCGCCATGGCTGATCTGCTAGGTAACTAGAGATTGTTAGCTGTGAGAAGTTAGATGGACACAAGATTGATGATTCACTTGCAATAATTAATTTCTCTTTTAATGACGGTGGCACGAGCGCCCAACCCACACGCATGCCTGGAGCAATCGTCTTTGAAAAAGACCCTAAGTAAATAACATTCTCTGAATCCTCAGCGCGCATGGCATTTGGTGATGGCTTATCAAAGCCAAGTAGGCCATATGGGTTATCTTCAACAACAAAGATGCCTTCTGTGCGACAGATATTTAAGATTTCAGTACGGCGCTCTGCTGGAAGCAGCACACCTGACGGGTTTTGGTAGTTAGGGATCATGTATAAAAACTTAATTTTGCGACCAGATGTTCGCACACTCTTAATCGCAGCGCGTAGTCCATCAGGAACTAATCCCAAATCATCAGTTTCAACGTGGACAACCTTGGCTTCATATTGATGAAAAGTTCCAAGTGCTCCAACGTAAGAAGGGGCTTCAGCTAAAACAACATCGCCTGGATCAATAAAGATACGAGAGATCAAATCTAGAGCTTGCTGCGAACCAGTTGTCACTAAAACATCATCAGGATTAGCGCGAATTCCCTCTAGCGCCATCATTTCGCAGATTTGTTCGCGAAGTTTTGGATGTCCTTGTCCACTGCCATATTGCAGTGCTTCTTGACCATTAGTCAAGATAAGTTTTTGAACAACATCAGCCATCATTGCCATAGGAAGTGCTGAAAGATTTGGCATTCCACCAGCGAGTGAAACAATTTCAGGTCTGGATGCAACAGCAAAGAGAGAGCGAATCTCACTTGGTTGCATATGCGCAGCACGTCCAGCAAAGCGCTCCTCTAAGTTTTGAGGCGCTCCGGTTGTAAAACGTGGCGTTACATCAGACATGGCTTAAGTCTGCCATATAAGGGCACTTAGCCGAACATGAATTAACGGCGGATACCGGCTTTGCGCAGATCAGAGATACGCAAAGTTCCTGTTTTTGCATCATCTTCAGCAGCTAAATAGAGCCGTTGAATTGCAATGACTAGGGCTTCAGCAATGACATCACGAAAATCTGGACGGGACATACGGCCAATATCGCCAGGATTAGTTTTATAACCCAGATCAATACGAACTGCGGGTGCTTTAGTTAAGCGCAATAAATCCCATGTCATGGCATGTGTGCGGCAGTTAGCAAAATCAGTGCGGGCACATATTTCTCGCTGAACTAGTGATGCAAAACGTTCCCCAACAATTGAGTGCACACCGTGCACGTCACTGCCATAGAAATACGTTGCCGCCCCATGGGCGCTTTCATTCTTATAACTATCTTCATGAAGTGAGATCATTAAATCAGCGCTACTATTATTTGAGAAAGCAATACGCTCTTTTTCACTAGGATTATTAGTTGCACCTCGTGTTAAGAAAACAGAAGCACCCAGTGCAAGTAAACGACCTTCCGTGCGAACTGCAACATCATAAACAAGTGAATCATCACCATCAGGGTTTAAAACAATAGTTTTATTTGCAAGTGCTGGACCACGGTTTTTTTGATTTGCACTCTCACGCATTAACGCTGGAGCACCACCTGAAACTATTTTCGTTAGACGAATTAGAGCAATGATTGTTGCAGGTCCACATTTTCCATCAACGGTTGCACCAACTGATTTCTGGAAATCTTTCACCGCTAATTCAGTGCGCGGACCATAAATTCCATCAACACGACCACAATCAAAACCCATCTCAGTCAAACGCGATTGCAAAGCTGCGACATCATCGCCATGCATTAAGGGTGGCTCTTGTAAGTTTAAAGATCTATCCCCTAGTTTCCACTGCGCTTCTTCAAGTGCACGGGCCGTAACCTCATCAACAATGCCTGTGACGCTTAAGCCACGGGCCTGTTGAAAAGAGCGTATCTCGGACTCAGAAAAGGAGAACATTTTATTTAAGAGAGAAAGCTTTCGAGTTCCTTTAGCATCGCAGGCTTTGGTTTGGCTCCAACAATTGTCTTCACGATTTCGCCGTTAACAAAAACGTTCATAGTTGGAATCGATGAGATTCCATACTTAATCGCAATTGCTGACTCTTCATCGGTGTTGAGCTTTACGATCTTTAGCTTTGAACCGTATTCATCTGAAATCTCTTCAAGAATCGGTCCCACAGCACGGCATGGGCCACACCATTCCGCCCAGAAATCCACCAATACAGGCGTGCTGCTCTTTAAAACCTCAGCATCAAATGTTGCTGTAGTTACTTTGCTCGTGGCCATTATTTACTCCTTGATGTATGTGTTGAGGTTGAGAACTTTAGTGTCCTGAGAGGAATCTTTCAGCATCCAGCGCCGCGGCGCAGCCTGATCCAGCTGCTGTGATTGCTTGGCGATAGGTGTAATCAACCAAGTCCCCGCAAGCAAAGACGCCCGTGGCATTTGTTCTAGTGGATCGACCTTCAACTTGTACATAACCCTCTTCATTGAGATCAATTTGCCCAATGATTAACTCACTGCGCGGGGTATGACCAATGGCAACAAATAGCCCTGTGACATCCAGAGTTGATTCCGAACCATCAATAGTATTTTTAATTTTTAAGCCAGAGACTTTATCTGCTCCTAGAACATCAATTACTTCTGAGTTCCACAGAAATTCAATCTTAGGATTATTAGCAGCGCGATCTGCCATGATCTTTGATGCGCGCAAGGAATCACGACGGTGGATCAAAATAACTTTGTCAGCAAAACGCGTTAAGAATGTTGCTTCTTCAACGGCTGAGTCTCCTCCGCCAACAACTGCAATTGTTTGTCCACGGAAAAAGAAACCATCACATGTTGCACACCAAGAAACACCATGGCCAGATAGACGCTTTTCATTAACTAAACCGATTTCTCTGTATGCGCTACCCATCGCGAGAATGACAGATTTAGCTTTAACAGTGTTGCCAGATCCATCTTTTAAAACCTTAATCTCACCTGATAAATCCATTTCGACAATGTCATCAGTGATTAACTCTGTGCCAAAGCGCTTTGCTTGCTTTCGCATGCTGTCCATTAAATCTGGACCCATGACACCGTCAATAAATCCAGGAAAGTTTTCAACCTCAGTTGTGTTCATGAGTGCGCCGCCAGCAGTTACTGAACCTTCATAAATAACTGGATTCAACTGCGCGCGAGATGCGTAAATAGCGGCTGTGTATCCAGCTGGGCCTGATCCAACAATTACGACATCTTTAACTTCACTCATATGTACTCCCTGTAACCCGTAACGTATCTTTTTTATTCCGCTGCGCCTGGACGACGCAAAACAGAGTTCTTTAAATGCCTAATCATTGTAATCTCTTCAACACCTGCAGCTTTGCCAGCAATTAAATAGCCAATAAATGCGGCGCCCATCACAACTGCTAACTCTCCCAGTCTAGCGATTTTGCTCATTTCAACGCCAACCCAATCTAGATACCGAGTTAACGCAAATAGCGGCAACATCACCCCAAAAGAGGCACCGAATAAGCGAAGGTGTTGGCCACCAAAATCTCTCAAAGAAATCTTCCCCGTGTGTTTTTTAAGCAACGACAAAGTGACAAACAGACCAAGCAAATATGAGATTGAGAAAGCTGCACCTAAACCGATTGTCACCCATTGATTGCGCAACGTGGCAAGTGAAAGGTAGGAAAGTCCAACGGCAATAATGTTGATAATTAATATTGAAATTACTTGTGTACGAGTATCTTCAAATGCATTAAAGCCACGGATCAAAATTAAGTTGATAGAAAAAGCAACTAATCCAAAACTTAATGCTGCCAATACATAACCGATATACCTGGAATCTTCCAGTGGGATACCAATAAAGAGAACCGAAGTAATAAGTGGGCCAAATAATAAAAAGGCAACCGCGCTAGGAATAGTAATAACTCCAACAAGTCTTATTGCACGGATTAACTGCTCGCGTACTTCTTCGGCTTTCTTCTCTAATGCAAGGCGTGAGATGTGAGGCAGGATTGCTGTGATGATTGAGATGGTAACGATTGAATACGGCAACAACATTACGTAGTAAGCAAATGTGTAAGGGGTATATCCAACACCCCGCTCTATACCTTCTTGCGCACTTCGCACCGCAGCACTTGTGGCAACATTTACTGTTACTAAATAACCAAGCTGTGAAATCAAAACATAAATAAGAGTCCAACCCGCTAAACCAAACGATTTACCTAGACCCTTCACTCCCCATTGTGGGCGCAGTTTGATACCTAGCCTTTTAATTACTGGAACTAAAACCAAAGCCTGAACAACCACGCTGAGCGTTGTTCCCCACCCCAAAATCTGCACTTGGATATTTGAAATATTATCGATACTCACAGATGGTGAGAAAACAAGAAAAGCACCGAATAGAGCTATTCCAACGATGTTATTGGCGATCGGCGCCCACATGAGTGGGGCAAAAGAACCACGGGCATTTGCTACTTGGCCCAGCATTGTGAACAGGCCTAGGAAGAAGATCTGCGGTAAGCAGTAGCGGGTAAAAGCAATTGCAATCTCTTTTTCAACTTCAAAACCTGTTGTGAAAAACTCTGGTGCATATAAGCGCACAAGAGCCGGAGCGAAATACATTCCCACAGCAACTAACACAAATAAAATAATAGAAATTGTTGTAATTAAGCGCGATGCAAAACCATCGCCACCATCTTCATGATCAAAAGATCGCACTAACTGTGGAATAAATATCGCGGTTAGTGCACCACCCACAAGTAAGTTATACAAAATATTAGGCATTGTGTTAGCAACGTTGTAGGTATCAGCAAGCAACGCTGTACCTAAAACTGCAACAATTAATATGCCTCGAATAAATCCTGTAATACGAGAAATGATTGTGCCAAGTGCCATGATTCCAGAGGCACGGAAAAGCTCATTAGATTTCATCGTTGCGCCCCTTTCTTACTCGGCGAACACTTTGGGCCACTGCTGCAAGCAAGAGCAGGATGGCTGCCCCTGTGGTAAACCATGTCACACGTTTATCAATAACCGTTGAATTAATCTGCAAAATAGATGGCGGCACGACATCCACACTTGTGGCATCGGTGATCTGGGCAAAGATCGTGGTCTCCCCTGGGGCAACGACATCCAAGGTGAGTTCTAACTGCGTCTTAGAGTTAGCGGGCACAACAACACCAGCAAAGTTCTCAACAACAACCCGGGAATTCATGGGAGTCATTTCTATATTCACCATGACATCGACTGCAAACTCATTAATTATTGTGACAGGAAGTTTTGCTGAATCAGTTGTCACCTGATACTTGCCTGGGTTAATTCGTAACTTTCGCACTTGGGCATCCACGGCAGCTTTGGCGCTATAGGAGAAATAGTCACGAGAGTCTTTATCTAATGATGGTGATAAAAGCCGACTTAATCGGGCTCGCATCAACATTAATTCGGCATCTTCAACTGCGCGCGATAGTCGAGTAAGTGCTTTGCGGTTATCGCTGTAATTCTTTTTTGAGACAGGATTTAGCTTTGATTTACCCGTGCTCCAGCCACCATCTGGCTCGCTGCGCACAATTCGTCCTAATGCAATCTGCAGTTGAGATTTTCCAAAAGCGTAATACATTTTTAATTCACTCGGCGCTAAAGATTTAGCTAGCGCAATATCGGGATTGCCGTAGGCAAGGGCGATGACTTCATTACCTTTAGAAACTTTCTGCAACTGTACTAACCAGTTAGAAGCTATCTGTGAACCAATAGGTGTAGCACCAGTTGCTAACTTATAGTCACCAGTCATGGCAGCAACTTCATCAATGAGAGCTGGATCGATTACCCAAATTTTTGAGCGAGACACAGGGACAAAGACCAACTGGCCCAATTTTCCTGAAGGTGTTAACTCTTGTGCTAAGTCATCATTTCTAAATTCACCAGTGAAAGTTTGATGCGCGGCACTCACAACACGGATGATTGCTGAGTCAGCTTGAACGGGTGACAGCGGTGCAAGCAAGAAGAGCGCTGTGAGTGATACACCTATGAGTTTTCTCATGAGATTAACTCACCACTTCTAGCAATCAATTTCTTTTCATCTGGATATGCCAGGCGATCAACTATCTCCGCTAATGGAAACCATGAGACTTCATCAACTTCAGTGATTTGTGGAGTTAGTTCCCCGCTGACTTCAGTGAAGATAAAATGATGAACTGTTTTGTGAATTCTTTTTCCACCAGCCATAAACCAAAAATCAATAACACCTAGAGATTTAGTAATAGATGATGTAATTCCAGTTTCTTCGGCCACCTCACGGATTGCAGCTTGCTCTGGAGTTTCACCTTCTTCTATATGCCCCTTGGGTAATGACCACAGCACGCGCTTGCCACTTGTATCCTTATGATCAATGCGCCCGATAAGAAGGCCTTGCGTGCCAGTTGAATCAATTACCAAGCCGCCAGCGCTGACTTCATCCACGCGCTTTGCATAGGGACGTTTGTTTTTTGGGTGAGGAGTTTTTTCAGGGTTACTTGAACTCTGTGTTTGGGGGCCGCGGTTAGCGGGGCGCTTACGCTTCCGCTTCTTTTTCGTACCTTCGCTGCCCGCACCAGGTGCCGGGATCATGGAGCAAGGGTACTGCTCTAACCTTACTTATTGTGAGTAACGCATTAGGAGCCGCGGGCGAGTTAGCCATTCGCTCACTTATTGAACGAGCCCCGCTGGCAAGTTCTCTAGCGCAATCCTTTAAAGCCAAAGGCTTTACTTTGGCATTGGTTGGTGGACCTGTGCGCGATGCGCTTTTAGGCAGACTGGGAAATGATTTAGATTTCACAACGAATGCGTTGCCACAAGAAACAAAAAAGATTTTAAATGAATGGGCAGAAAATGTTTGGGATACCGGCATTGCATTTGGAACTGTTGCAGGCAAACGTGGTGACACAACTGTTGAAGTAACTACGTATCGCAGCGAACATTACGATGCTGATTCACGCAAACCATCGGTTGAATATGGCAAAGATATCAACGGTGATTTATCACGTCGTGATTTCACAGTTAATTCAATGGCATTGGAGTTGACTACTGATAAGCCAGAGTTCATTGATCCATTTAATGGTTTGAAAGATTTAGCAGAAAAAACTCTGCGCACACCGGGTCTGCCCAATGATTCATTTAATGATGATCCACTGCGCATGATGCGTGCTGCGCGTTTTGCTAGCCAGCTAGATTTTGAAATAGAGCCAGCTGTTTTAACATCTATTAAAGAGTTAGCAGATAGAATCTCTATTATCTCAGCAGAGCGCGTGCGCGATGAATTCACAAAGATTCTCATGTCTAATAATCCGCGCAAAGGAATCACATTATTAGTTGACACAGGCTTAGCTGATTTAGTTCTGCCAGAGATTCCTAAGCTGCGTCTTGAAGTCGATGAGCACCACCACCATAAAGATGTGTATGAACATTCAATTACAGTGCTAGAACAAGCGATGGAACTTGAAGATCGCTTAAGCGGTCCTAACCTTGTTATTCGCCTTGCCGCACTTTTACATGACATTGGAAAACCAAAGACACGTGCCTTCATAGAAGGCGGCGGGGTTTCATTTCATCACCATGAAGTCGTGGGTGCTCGACTTGCAAAGAAGCGCTTATCTGAACTTCGTTTTGATGGAGACACTGTGGAGGCCGTTGAACTACTGACTACTTTGCACCTGCGCTTTCATGGTTATGGGGATGGAGAATGGAGTGATTCTGCTGTGCGCAGATATGTGCGAGATGCCGGTGATTTATTGACTCATTTGCATGTCCTGACTCGCGCTGATTGCACCACGCGAAACAAAACAAAGGCTGCGCGCTTAGCTTCTGTCTATGACTCATTAGAAGCACGTATTGAAGTTCTCATGGAACAGGAAGAGCTTTTAAAGATTCGCCCTGATTTAGATGGTGAACAAGTCATGGAGTTATTAAAGTTAAAACCATCACGTGATGTTGGCGCAGCGATGGATTTCCTCATGGAGCTACGTCTTGAACAGGGACAAATCGGTGAAGAGAGAGCTACTCAGGCTCTACTTAACTGGTGGAAAGACAGATCCGCGAAGTAAGTGCACTCCCACTAAGAAGTAAGCCGCACTCACGCAGAGCGGAACCGTTGCACCCAAACCAGAAACTGGAAGCAAGAGCGCTGCGATTAAACCACCAGAAACAATTGCTCCATTTACTACAACGTCATACACCGCAAAAACACGACCGCGATAGTAATCATCGATCTTGGATTGAACGAGTGCATCACTAGTGACTTTTAAGTTTTGGCCAAAGAATGAACATAAGAATGCAGTGAGAATGAGCGTCACTTGAGTCTGAACGCTGGCCAAAATTAGTGGACAGGCAGCACTTGCCAGAATCGCTAAACGAATCCAACGGTGGCGTCCTACTTTTGAAACTCCATACGGTGCTAGGAAAGCCCCAAGAAATACGCCAATTCCAGCAAATGAAAGTGCAAAACCAAATCCTTTTAAGCCTTCCTCAGGAAAATTAGGATCATTAAATGAGTTTCGTTCAAGCAATAAAGCCGTAAGAGTGAGCGCAGTTAATCCCCCGCGGTGCACAGCTGTTGCCAAGATTGCACGCGCAGCATCAGAGTTAACACGCAAGAATTGAAAACCTTCACGCATTTCAGTAATGCCTTGCATGAAACTGGCTTTCTTCTTTTCATGTTCGAGTGGACCGATCTCGTATTTGTTTAATCGGCTACTCAAAAGGGCTGCAGCGAAATAACCAGCACTGGCCATAAGGATTAGGAGCGCATCAGCATGATTGGCGATAGCCAAGGAATCAGTAATTGCTCGTACTCCCACACCAATACCGCCACCGATAACAACAAGAACTGATCCACCGGTAACTGCGGTTGCATTTGCAGTGATAAGTGATTTTGCATCAATGAGCAGTGGTAATCCAGCAGAAAGGGCTGCAAGGATTAAGCGGTTGATTCCAAAAGCGATAAGGACAACAGCAGTTAGTGCAACACCAGTGGTCCCACTAAAAACAAAGAGGGCAACAAGTAATAAGTTGGCACTACGAGCAAGGTTTGCAAAAAATAATGCACGCTGGCGTGAAACGCGGTCCAGAATCGTTCCAACAAAAGGGCCCACAAGTGAATACGGCAGTAAAACAACGGCAAAGCCAAGGGCAGCGTTTAATGCATTGGCTTGGCGTTCAGGAGAGAAAAGAACAAAAGAAGCTAGGGCGCTTTGAAAGATGCCATCGGTGGCTTGACCTGTCCAACGGATTGCAAGCAAGCGGGAGAACCTAGGATGCCGCAGCAAACTAAGGAAACTCATAATGAAGAGCGTACTGGCTTAATTAGGTTTATTCTTAACCCTAATGAAATCTCAACGTTCGTTCATCGACTATTCACTCGACAAGCGTGCCACTTTAATGGCCCTCTTTCGTGGTGTTGTTGATGCGTGCGACGCGGATCCGTACTTGATGCGGGCGGCAAAGTGGCATGGGGAGAAAGTTGGGCGCAGCTGCCCGGTGTGTAAGAAGAATGAACTTGTTGAACTTCGCTATTCATTTGGTGAACAGTTAGGCCAATACTCAGGGCGTATTAAAAATGTTAAAGAGTTAACGCAGATGGAAAGCGAGTTTGGAGAGTTTCGCGTCTATATCGTTGAGGTGTGTAGAGGTTGTTCTTGGAATCACCTGTGCGCCTCATTCATTTTAGGTGATGGCCACGAACGCAAGGCGCCCCGCAAGGTACGCACCTTGGAGGACGAGGATTACGCCACAAGGTAGCCTTAAGTAATGCGTAAGTTCCTGATCAGATCAGCTGTCTTTCTAGGCGGCTTTGGCTTCATTGCAGGATCTGTTCTCTTTGCTTTGGCTTACTTCACTGTAGATATTCCTGATGCAAATGCATATGTGAATTCACAGTCAACGATTATTCAATATTCAAATGGCGAAGAAATCGGTCGCGTAGGGACTCAGAACCGCCAAATTGTTCCGCTAGCAAAGATTCCACTTAACGTGCGCCACGCAGTTCTGGCCGCAGAAGATCGTGGTTTTTATTCCAACCGCGCTTTCTCTGTGACAGGCATTTTGCGCGCAGTTGTTAACAACTTAAGAGGTGGTTCACTGCAAGGCGGGTCAACCATCACGCAGCAGTATGCAAAGACAGCGTTTTTAACACCAAGTCGAACGATTCAAAGAAAAATCAAAGAGTTAGTTATTGCTATTAAGTTAGAGAACCAACTCTCTAAAGATCAAATCTTTGAAAGTTATTTGAATACTATTTACTTTGGTCGTGGCTCTTATGGTGTTATGACAGCATCCCAGCAGTATTTCAACCGTAACGTGGATCAACTAACAAATTCGCAAGCTGCAGTCATTGCATCTATTTTGCGCTCTCCTGGTTTATATGACCCAGCATTTAAAGAAGGAAACCTAGAGCGTGTGCAAGCACGGTTTGAATACGTCAAAGAGGGAATGATTGAAGCTGGTTGGCTAGATGAAGAAGCCGCTGCAAAGATGAAGTTCCCAACAGTTGCACCACGTTCCACATCAGGCCAGCTCAGCGGACCTAAGGGTCACATCATCGAAGCTGTTACTAAAGAGTTAGCTAAATTAGGTTTTACCCAAGATCAACTTCTTGTTGGTGGTCTTGTTATTAAAACAACGCTCGATCAAAAGGCGCAACAATCTGCTGTTGACGCAGTCAATAAGTTCTATCCATCAAAAGCGCCAGAAAACTTACGTATTGGTTTAGTTGCAATTAGGCCTGGAACTGGTGAGATTGTGGCACTTTATGGTGGCCGGGACTACTTACAGCGCCAGCTCAGTGATGCAACACAATCTATTGCCCTGGCTGGTTCTACATTTAAACCCTTTGCAATAGTTGCAGCACTTGAACAAGGCATTCCTTTGACCTCGATGTGGAACGGTGATTCACCACAAGTATTTGATGATCTAGGAAAGCCATACATTGTTTCTAACTATGGCGATGAAGGTTGGGGCCAAGTTGATCTCATGTATGCAACTAAGCATTCAATCAACACAATCTTTGTTCCGCTAGGAATTAAAGTGGGTCCAGCTGCAGTTGTAGATGTTGCTAGGCGCGCAGGTATTCCAGAATCAGTTGCAATGATTCCAACACCTTCTGTTGTTCTAGGTGTTGCAAGTCCGCGCGTTATTGATGTTGCAAATGCCTATGCAACCTTTGCTGCTCAAGGAATCAAATCAAGACCCTATTTAGTTGCCCAAGTTATTGGCTCCAACAAAGGTGTTTTGTATGAAGGCAAGCAAGAGACACAGGAAGTATTTAGTAAAGAAGTGATGGCCGATTTAACCTACGCACTCAAGGGAACAATTACCGGTGGTACTGGCGCTGCAGCACTTGCATTAGGTCGTCCAGCTGCAGGAAAGACTGGAACATCTCAGTCCAACGCCTCTGCTTGGTTTAGTGCTTACACACCACAGCTAGCAGCATCGGTTGCTTTGTTTCGCGATAGCGCATCTGAATCTCTCAATGGAATAGGTGGATTGACCTCTGTGACAGGTGGAACGTTCCCAGCCAGAATTTGGACCGCTTTTATGAAAGGTGCACTTAAGGGCGAACCAGTGATGGAGTTCCCAGCACCTTCAAATATCGGTGGCCTTGAACCAGTTGTTATCACTTCGGGTGGAAAGCAAACCCGCACCCCATAATGGCAATGCGTACGAGGGCATTACTAGCGTTAGCTATTTTTGCAGCGCTGCTCTCTTTTACTAAGTTTTCACAGTGCCAGGAGACCAACTGGGCCACGCCAGATCAATACATTCACGCTTGTTATAGCGATCTTCCATCTCTTTTTGGTGAGCGAGGAATGGACGATAACAAGTGGCCTTATGCAAGTGATACCAACGCTGTTGAATATCCAGTATTAACTGGATTAGTTATGTATGCAACTTCTTTTGTTGCCCACTCACCTATCTCTTACTTTAACTTCAACGCATTTCTATTGGCGCTGCTCTTTATTGGGCTTGTGTTTATCGTTTATCGAATAAAACCAGAGTTCACTTACTTACTTCCCGTTGCGCCAGCCATGATTGCCTCCCTCTACATCAACTGGGATCTATGGGCAATCGCCACGATGATGCTGGCAATTTATTGGTTTGATAGAAAGCAATACTTGTATAGCTCCATTGCACTTGCAGTTTCAATTTCTACTAAGTTCTTACCAATATTCCTACTCTTACCAATTATCTTCATTCTCTGGCGCTCAAACCAAATCAGAGAGATGGTGAAATATGCTGCCACCACTGTTGCTATCTGGCTAACAATTAATCTTCCCTTTGCTCTAACAACCCCAACCGGTTGGTGGCGTTTCTATAAACTTAATATGGAGCGCGATGCTGACTGGGGTTCTCTGTGGTTGGCCTTTAGTCAATTAGGGTTAGGTCTTGCTAACCTCAATTACTTGGCAGTTCTCTTATTACTCATTGGATTAACTGCCTTTGTAATATTCCTCTTTGAAGTAAAGAACACACCTACTCTGGCATCCGTTGCCTTTATCGTTTTAGCAATTGTGATGATTGCTAGCAAGGTCTATTCACCGCAGTATGTCTTGTGGTTAACGCCGCTGGCAGTTATTGCACTTACCAACAAAAAAGATCTGCACGCTTTTTGGATCTGGCAGATTACTGAAACTATGTATCACGTTGCGATCTGGCAGCACTTAGCTCTTTTCACCGGCGCAAAGTTTGGTCTGCAGGAGGGCGGCTATGCCACCATCACGCTGATTCGGATTGCTGCCACGGCATATCTGGCCTTTGTGCTGATAAAGCGGGCTTTGGCGGCCCGAAATACACAGGGATCCCTGTTCGATTTACTCTTTGAGGCCTCTAAGCCTTACCCTTAACCTCCTTGAACCGGCCCCCTGGGTTGGATTAAGGAAAGTATTAACCCTCCTGTCACGGAAATACCGTGGCCGTCTTAGTCCAGAGGAGGTCGGGTTAACACATGCGTCATTATGAACTTATGGTCATTCTTGATCCAGAACTAGAAGAACGCACCGTCACACCAAGCCTAGAAACATACTTGAAGATCATTAAAGACTCAGGTGGAACAGTCAACAAGCTCGACTTGTGGGGCCGTCGCCGTATGTCTTTTGAAATTCAGAAAAAAGGCGAAGGTATCTACGCAGTCATTGATATGAATTGCGAACCAGCAGCGATTAAGGAATTAGATCGCCAGCTTAATTTGAACGAATCAGTGTTACGCACAAAGGCAATGCGTCTAGACGCATAAGCTTTTTGCATACATGATGCTAGGACTCCACGAGTAGAGATGAGGAAATAAAATGGCAGCAGGAGATACAACTATCACGATGATCGGCAACTTAGTTGACGATCCAGAGCTACGTTTCACACCATCAGGTGCGGCCGTTGCAAAATTTCGCGTTGCATCAACACCACGCTATTTAGATAAGCAAACTAATGAATGGAAAGATGGCGAGAGCCTTTTCCTTCAATGTCAGATCTGGCGTCAAGCAGCTGAAAATGTTGCAGAGTCACTGACAAAAGGAATGCGCGTCATTCTCTCTGGTCGTTTGAAGCAACGTTCTTATGAAACTAAAGAAGGCGAAAAGCGCACTGTCTTTGAGGTAGAAGTTGATGAAGTCGGACCATCACTACGTAACGCGACTGCAAAGGTCACTAAGACCCAACGCGCTGGCGGAACAAGTGGCGGATTCTCTGCACCTGCTGCAGCTGATTCATTTAACGAAGATCCTTGGGCAGCAGCTTCATCTACGCCAAGCGGCGGAGGTTGGGGAGCATCCTCAACTACCGACGAGCCACCGTTCTAAACCAACCTATCCATCCATTCCTAGTTCATAACTAGGGCCCGAAAAGGAGCACCACAATGGGAGCAAGAAATAACAAGACTCTTCGTGAACCGAAGAATAAGGGCGCAAAAGCAGCAGCTCTTAATAAGAAATTTAAGAAGAAGCCATGCAGCTTCTGCCAGCAGAAGGTCAGCTATATCGATTACAAAGATATTGCCACCCTTCGCAAGTACATCTCAGATCGCGGCAAAATCCGCGCTCGCCGCGTTACAGGTGCTTGCACACAGCACCAGCGTTCAATCGCAACTGCGGTAAAGAACAGCCGTGAAGTAGCACTACTTCCTTACACATCAACAGCGCGATAAGGGGAACTGACTATGAAACTCATCCTTACTCGTGAAGTTGCAGGCGTTGGTTCTGCAGGAGATGTTGTAACTGTTAAAGATGGCTTCGCACGCAACTACTTGTTGCCACGCGGAAATGCGATTGCATGGTCACTGGGTGGAGAAAAGCAGATTCAGAGCATTCGCCGTGCGCGTTCAGCTCGTGAAGTGCGCGATATCGACCACGCTAAAGAGATCAAAGCCAAGCTTGAGTCAGCAACTGTTGTTGCTAAGGCAAAGGTTGGCCTAAAGGGCGCTCTCTTTGGTTCAGTAACAGATAAAGATGTTGCTGGCGCAATCAAGGCAGCGCTTGGTCTAGATATCGATCGTCACTCAATTAAGACTGCTGGTCATATTAAGAAGACAGGAAATCACGATGTGAAGGTCGCACTTGGCCACAATATCGTTGCAAAGATTACAGTTTCTGTAGTCCCAGAATAAAGCTAATTAGTAAGAAGGCCCGTCGCTTATGCGGCGGGCTTTTTTATTTCGTTGTAACTGCCACCAAAGCTTTTTTGAAGTAGTCACTCGTAAATTCACTTCTAGCTAAATCGTATTTAGACATTCCCCACTCCCAGAAATCAAATTCAATCTCACTCACTGAATCTTGAATGGATGCCCACAGAGTCCATCCATACTTTGCCATCAGCGCCCATAGCCAGGCACGTGCAACTTTGTCGGGGCGATGTGCGCCGAAGTAAGCGGTGACTAACTCTTCCAGCGCCTCAATGGGTTGAAAGGCTTCTGCCCAGACGTTGCCAATCTCAAAGCAGGCATCGTTATTTCCTGAGTATTCATAGTCAATAAGCCAGATCTTTTTGCCATCATCGATGAAATTGCCTGGCAATAAATCATTATTACAGGGCACTAATCCTTCAAAGAGAACTGCAAAAGCTTTTTTGATGTGAGCCACCATAGGTGCAAAATCCTCATAGCCATCTGGAACTCTAAAGCCCTGCTCTTTTACTATCTTTAAATAATTACTCTGTGTATTAAACATATTGAACTCATGGTCAAAAGGCTTAAGAGCGTGCAGATTGCGAAGGCTGGTTGCAATGCGGGGCAAGTTAGCTGCAACATCATCTGCCCCAAAGGTTTTGCCGCTGATGTAGGAAATAAGGAGCAGGCCTTCACCGGGTATGTAATCCAAAACTTCTGCCCCCACGCCGCCTTCACCGGCAATGGTGGTGTTTACAAATTCAGAGCCTCTATTGATTGCCAGAAAGTCCGAGGAGTTACTAGAGACCCGGGCCACATATTTATCGCCTGGAGTTTCTATAAGAAAGTTTCTATTGGTTAATCCCCCGGATAGTTCTTTAATCGATGTGCGGGCTTTGAGCAGGGCGAATTTATTGAACCGTTCACCGAACTCTTGCTCAAGGACACTATCGTCAGGCACGCATTCAGGATACATTTCATATGTGGCCGTGTCAGCACTCCCAACCAGAGCAAAAATCATCATTATTGGTGGTGGCGTGGGCGGAACATCGGTTGCCTATCATTTAGCGCAGCTTGGCGAAAAAGATGTCATTTTGCTCGATAGAAATGAACTCACCAGTGGCTCCACATTCCATAGCGCAGGTCTTGTAGGTCAACTGCGCGCGGATCCAACACTGACGCTGATGAATATGCACTCCGTTGATCTCTATAGAAAACTACAACAAACAGAGACGCCCCCAAGTTGGCGTGAGTGCGGCAGTATTAAGTTGGCTTCCACACCTGAGCGCATGCAAGAGATCCGCAGGCAAATCGGTTGGGCTAAAACATTTGGTTTAGATCTCAAAGAGATCTCTCCTAAAGAAGCCCAAGATCTCTTTCCCCTCATTGACCTAGAAGGTGTTGTTGGCGCTTGTTATATGGCCTCAGATGGTCAAGTCGACCCTTCACAGCTGGCAATGGCGCTGGCGGCCGGTGCTCGCAGGCAAGGTGTTCAGATCTTCACACACACCAGAGTCCTTGAAATTAAAACAACTAACGGGCGCGTGAGCAGTGTTGTTACCGACAAAGGTGAGATTGAATGCGAAATAGTTGTTAACTGCGGTGGAATGTATGCACCGCAAATAGCACGCATGGTCAATGTTCGTGTGCCAATTGTTCCTATGAGTCACCAATACTTAATTACTGAAAACTTTATGCCACAAGATGCCCCATTTTTGCCTTCCCTTCGTGATCCAGACAATTTGATCTACTTCCGCCAAGAAGTATCGGGTCTTCTTATGGGTGGATATGAGCGCACATCAAAGGCATGGTCTGCTGACTACAACAATATTGATGACATCCCAGCGAATTTTAACAACTCGTTATTGGCTGAAGATTGGGATCGCTTCACAGATATCGCTGAAGCATCACAAAAGCGAGTGCCTAAGATGGCAGAAGTTGGAATTAAAAGCTTTATCAATGGCCCAGAGGGCTTCACGCCAGATAATGAGTTCTGTTTAGGTGAAACATCAGTTGGTGGTTTCTTTGTCGCTGCAGGATTCTGTGCCCACGGTATTGCAGGAGCTGGTGGAATTGGCAAAGTAGTTGCTGAGTGGGTTGTTGCAGGTGAGCCAACAATGGATCTGTGGCATATGGATATCAAACGCTTTGGTGCATCTTATGAATCCCCTGATTTCACTCTGCAGCGCATCACAGAAAACTACGAGCAGTATTACGACATCCACTACCCAAGTGAAGAGCGCAAATCTGCACGGCCTAAGTTTGTCTCCCCTGTCTATGAGTGGCATAAAGCAAACGGCGCGGTCTTTGGTGAGAAATCTTCATGGGAGCGTGTCAATTTTTATTCAACCAATATTGGCAACGATGCACTACGCCCAAAAGATTGGTTAGGAAATCACTGGTCAAATGCGGTGCAAATAGAGCACCAGGCAACCCGGGAAACGGCTGGTCTATTTGATGAATCTAGCTTTGCCAAAGCCCGCATAAGTGGCGCTAGGGCAGGTGAATTCCTCAACTATGTATGTGCAAACAATGTTGTCAAAGGTGTTGGCAAAACAACCTACACACAAGCACTTAACTCAAAAGCCGGCATTGAATCTGATTACACCGTCACACAAACAGCAGACAATGAGTTCATGATTGTCACAGGAACTGCCTTTTCGGTGCACGACTTTGGTTGGTTAGAAAAGATGCGCCGCGAACATTCCTTTGATGGTGTTGAGATTATAAACATCACTAAAGATCTTGCCTGCTTTGCAATCATGGGACCTAAGTCCAGAGCGATTCTGCAGTTATTAACGAGTGCTGATCTCTCTCACGCAGCATTCCCGTTTATGAGTTCACAGGAAATTACTGTGGGTGATATTAAAGTGCGCGCAACACGATTAACGTATGTTGGTGAGCTGGGTTGGGAGATCTATGTTCCAACCGAACAAGGGTTAGAGCTGTGGGAAAAGATTATGGCGGCAGGTAAAGGGCAGGGAATTAAAGCCTGTGGTTATAGAGCTATTGAATCTTTACGTCTTGAAAAGGGTTATCGCGCTTGGGCAGGTGAGATAAACACTGAAACTAATCCTTATGAGGCAGGTCTTGGCTTTGCAGTCTCACTTAAGAAAGTGAAATTCCACGGCAAAGAGGCAGCTATTGCTGCGCAAAGTAATCTTTCACGTAAATTAGTTGCAATTACCTTTGATGACATGACATGTGTGCCATTTGGATCAGAACCCATTCGAATCGGAAGCACAATTGTTGGGCGCATTAAATCTGGTGGCCAGGGCTACACAATTAAAAAGGCCATTGCTTACGCCTATCTACCAATCGAACACACTGGCGTTGGAACAAGTGTGGATGTGGAGTTCTTTGGTAACTGGCGCACGGGTGTTATTTGTGCAGAGCCACTCTTTGATCCAACAAATGAGCGTATAAAAGCCTAAATCGTTGTATTTATAGAGCCTAGGCCACAGACTAGTTCCATGAAGAAGCCGCTAATTGCATTGGTATTAGCTTTCGGGCTACTCATTCCTACCAGTGCATTAGCTGCACCAAAAGCAGGTGCAACTTGTTCTAAAGCCGGTTCTACATCAACCCTTGCGGGTAAGAAATACACCTGCATAAAAAGTGGAAAGAAACTTGTTTGGAATAAAGGAGTTGTAGTAGTAACTAAAACAACTCCAATTGCTGCCCCATCGCCCACACCAACAGCAACTCAAAAACCAGAAGAACCTGTGGTGCAAATACCAAATGTCACACCGATTAGGGCTATCACTTGGGAATACCTAGCCGCGGATGAAGTTTCAGCAACACCAAAAACACAAGTCTCTAATCCGGCGGCATTTGCGAATTTAGCAACATGTAAAATTGTCGAAGGTGTGCCATGGAACGCAGGTGTGTCGACTGGATTTTCAATTCCAAGTGGGCGAGTGAATCTTCTTAATAGCCCACGGATTCAGATAATTCCAGTCGATTTTTCAGATGTGGTTGCGTCAGCATCACCGGAAGCAGATTTTACGGTGATGAAAAAGGCGATTACAGATTTCTATTCAAGTGCGGCAACCAAGAAGATCAATATGCAGTGGCAAATCCCACAGAAATACATTCGGATGCCAAATCCTTTAACCGACTATGACGTAGGCGGATACTTCTTTAATAAGACATGGGATCCAGTAAAATACGACAAGTTCCTAGGTGAAGTGTTTAAACAAGTAGACACGTATATCGATTTCACAAATGTCTCAGCAGCTATCGTCATCAGCCCACCATCGACCCCAATGAGCAAAATGGGAACCTTTATGGTCTGGCCATTGAGTCCTGGCGAAGAATATGTAACACAAGAGGGGAAGGTCGCTAATGTCCTAGGTCGTGGTGGTGATGACATAACCGAGTTAACTTATGTGCATGAATTTGGGCACGCATTAGGCCTTTCTGACATTAGAAATGTTGCTGATGTGTCTAATCAAAAATCAGACGGTATGGGTATCTTTGATGTAATGGCTGCACCGATGTCTCCCGAACTTACTTTCTGGCATCGATTTATGCTAGGAATCTTAAATGATGATCAAACTCATTGCATAACAAGTAAAGATGAATCTATCCACTGGGTTCGTCCAGTTGCGATGAAAACCAATGGTGTTAAAGGTGTTGTAATTCCATTAACTGAAAACACCGGGATTGCTATCGAGTCGCGACGTAGGTTGGGTTTTGATAACCACCTAGGCTTGCAATCAAGTGGAACTCTTGTTTACACAATTGACACGAGAATCACTCATCCAAATTCAGCTTATAAGTTAGTCCCACCAGCAAGAAGCACAGATAGAGAGTGGGAAAGAGACACCCCATTAAAAGTAAATGAATCAGTAACTACAAATGGATGGAAGATAACTGTTCTTGAGTCTGGATCATTTGGAGATGTAGTAAAAGTAGAAAATGTAGGGGGAGAGTTAGCGACTAAAGCACCAGTCTCTAAACCACGTGCAATTAGTCCAGGCTGTAACAAGAGATGTGGAGCAAAACCAAATTTGGTTGCACCACAGTTTGTTTCAAATGAGTGGACTGGAAATGTCTACAAGGTAGTACTTAAAGTTGCAGACATCGCGCAAGGAGCCTTCATTGAGATTAAGGATCTATTGCTAGGCGCAGAACAGACTAAGACTCCAAAAGATGCTTCAGGAAATGTGACAATTCAAATAACGATTCCTCAAGAAAAACTAGGCCAGATTTTTCCTCTTTACATTTATTCATATCAAAATGAATTCCAATCTCAATGTTGCAGCAGCTGGAGCCTTCAAACTCCGAAGCCGTAGTTGATAAATCTCACGATTTAAGATTTGCAAAAATACTTTTATGCACAATGCACTGCAACAAAATGCGCCCCTGACCTGCGCTTTTTCAGATTAGGGGTTACTTCTCACTAGTTACCC
>JBBAMY010000008.1:0-48060 GCA_040402235.1 Candidatus Planktophila sp.
GTTGCCCGTGAATGCTCTGTTACGTTGCTGATAATTTCATTGAAAACCCTAGTGAGTTCAAATGCCAACTCGGGTTGAGATTCGAGTAAATCATGCTTATCTGGCTGCGTGCGAAGCTCCAAGATCTCACTACGCACTTTCTCTATCAATGTATTGATATCAAAGCGCACAGAACGCAGCGCAGCACGTTTAACTTCATCGGATTCTTGAAACAACAAAGCATCTAACTCATAGCCCAACCCCACGAGATCTTGGGCTATGCCATCGTGGAGCTCTTGTGCGAGTTTTACCCGCTGTGTAAGGCTCACATAATTACTTTGTGAAGAGCTGGTCAATCTCCTTAGCGAATTCCTTCGCAACGACATGTCGCTTGAGTGAAAGCTTTGGAGTTAAATGTCCACCAGCGATTGTAAAATCAGTGGTCAAAATAGTGAACTTTCGGATTGATTCCGCCTTGCTCACTGCCTTATTCGCTTCATCAACCGCAGTTTGAATAACGGCAATGAGATCAGGGTCATTGGCAAGATCAGCCAATGAAGCTCCTTCCTTCTTATTGTTTGTAACCCAACCTTTTAGTGCATCTTGATCAATAGTCACAAGAGCTGCAATGAATGGTTGATTATCGCCAACGACCATGCACTGGCTCACTAATGGATGTGCGCGTAAGCGATCTTCTAGTACTGCAGGGGCAACGTTCTTTCCACCTGCAGTAACAATAAGTTCCTTTTTACGGCCCACGATATAGAGGAAGCCTTCATCATCGAGCTTTCCTAAGTCTCCTGACTGAAACCAGCCCTCAGAATCAAAAACCTCAGCATTGGCTGCATCGTTTTGCCAGTATCCGCCCATAACAATTGCTCCGCGGATGAGCACTTCGCCATCTTCGGCAATCTTGATTGAAGTTCCTGGGATTGGGCGTCCAACAGAACCGACGCGATGAGCACCAGTTAAATTCAAGGTTGCACCAGCAGTTGTTTCAGTTAAACCGTAGCCTTCTAAAATTGTTACGCCAGCACCACGATAGAAATGGCCCAGACGCGTGCCAAGTGGTGCACCACCAGAGATGGCAGCTTCAACACGTCCACCCATACCTGCACGGATCTTTGAGTAGACCAACTTGTCAAAGAGGCCGTGCTTGAGTGTAAGAAGTGGAGAGATTCTCTTCTTATCCATAGCTTCTGAATACGCAATGGCGGTTTCGGCTGCTTTTCTAAATATCTTTCCTTTACCAGCAGCTTCAGCACGAGCTTCTGCACCATTGTAAATCTTTTCGAAAATACGAGGCACAGCCAAAACAAATGTTGGCTTAAATGAAGCTAAATCAATTGGAAGGCGTCCCACTGGATCACTGCAATGCGCAAGATGTAAGCCTGCATTAATTGCACCGATTTGAACCATGCGACCAAAGACGTGAGCGACAGGTAAGAACAACAAAGTTGATCCACCAGGCTTAAGGAATAAATCACTTGCACCCTGCACAACATTTCCGCACTCAGCTAAGAAGTTGCCATGTGTAAGAGTGACACCCTTAGGTTTTCCAGTTGTTCCTGAAGTGTAAATAAGTGTTGCCAAAGTATCTGGGACAAGTGCTGCGCGACGGCGTTCAATTTCATCATCTGAAACCTGAGCACCGGCATTTCGAAGCACCGCAAGAACGTCCTCGGTCATTGTCCAGATGTGCTTAGTATGTGGCGGCAAAACTGTTTGAACTAATTCACGCAGCGCTGGTGTTTCTACAATGAGTCCCACAGTTGCAGAGTCGTTGAGAATCCAATCAATTTGTTCTGCAGATGATGTGTCATAGATTGGAACCACGACAGCTCCGGCATACCAAATTGCAAAATCAAGAATCGTCCACTCATAACGCGTGCGGGCCATGATCGCCACGCGATCACCAATTTGAACACCGGCTGCGATTAATCCTTTGGCAGTTGCTCGAACTTCCTCATCAACTTCTTTGGCAGTAACGCTCTGCCATCCATCGCCCAGTGGGCGAGACATAGAGATGCGCTCAGGCTCAAACCAAGCGCGTTCTGCAATCAGATTTGTCAGATTGCCAGCAGTAGCTGAAGGGACAAGGGCGGGAGTTGTGACTTGATTCATGGGGCTAACGCTAGCGTGAGAAATATGAAATGCGGAAGAGGGTAACCTTTGCCCATGAGCGAATTAAGCAGTTCAACAATCACGATTGATGCCCCTATAGCCGATGTCCAAGGCGCCCTTTTTGCCCTCGACCAGTATCCAACCTGGTCGAGCGCGATTAAGGCCAGCGAGGTCGTTGCAAAGGATGAGCAAGGCCGAGCCACCAAGGTCAAGATGACTATTGATGCAGGCATGATGAAAGATCGAGTAATTTTAGATTACGACTGGAGCCAAGCTCCGGCGCAACTTTCATTCTCACTCGATGAGGCAGATCTTCTCACCGGCATGGATGGTTCATATTCCATCAAGGCAGTCGATGAAGATACAACTGAGGTTACCTATGAGTTGGGTGTTTCACTTTCAATGCCAATCCCAGCGATGATGCGTCAAAAAGCTGAGAAGACAACGATCGATCAAGCACTAGCTCAACTCAAAGCTGCGCTAGAAGCTTAATCACACACTTATGTCCTTAACAATCGGTATCGATGTTGGCGGAACTAAAGTTCTTGGCGGCGTTGTTGATGAATCTGGAAAAGTTCTCACTACTGCCAGAAAAGATACACCACGCCAAGGTGGAAGTGCGCTAACACAAACTATTGCCGATGTTGCCAAAGAGTTACTGCAACAGCACTCTGTTACCTCCGTTGGCGTATCTGCTGCAGGCTTTGTTTCTTCGGATCGAAAGACAATGCTTGCAACTCCCAACATCGCTGATTGGAATGGCGTTGATTTAGATCATCAACTCACACAACTCATTGGGCTTCCTGTTGTTATTGAAAATGATGCAAATGCAGCAGCATGGGGTGAAGCAAAGTTTGGTGCCGGTAAAAATCAAAATCACATGATGATGCTTACAGTTGGCACTGGAATTGGTGGAGGCATTGTTGTTAACGGTGCGCTCTATCGCGGTGCCTACGGAATCGCTGCAGAGTTTGGACACATGCGAGTTGTTCCTGATGGACATATCTGCGGCTGTGGTGCCAGAGGTTGTTTTGAGCAATATGCATCCGGGAATGCATTACTGCGTCATGCGCGCGAAGCCATAAACGCTAGCCCTGAAGTTGCGCGCAATTTACTCTCACGCGGCGATGGCACCGTTGCAGGTCTTACGGGTCAAGCTATTGCCGAGGCTGCGCGAGATGGCGATCCAGTCGCATTGACAGCTTTTAATACAACCGGTCAGTGGTTAGGTGCCGGAATTGCATCACTTGCCGTTCTTCTAGATCCTGCATGTGTAGTTATTGGCGGGGGAGTAATTGATGCGGGTGAGATTCTTTTGAAGCCAACGCGTGAATCACTCGAGCGAAATATGTCTTTTGCGGGCAAGCATCCATACCCAAAAATTATTGCGGCGCAGTTAGGCAATGAAGCTGGTCTTGTTGGTGTTGCCGACTTAGCTAGAAGTTAATCTTCACATGGGTATTTCAACCCGATTTGAGAGCGCACAGTATCCAAAATCTTCATAATGGCGATGGTGTCTTCCCATCTTAGAATCGGTGATTCTTTCGCACCGCTTTTTACTACACGGGCAAATTCAACGGCCTGTTCACGCAATCCATGGCCTTGGTAATCAGATGGATACTCAGTAACAGTTCCATCAAAGAGGGTAAGACGCATTGAGGTTGGGTTATAGAAAGTTCGATTAACTTCTAGATAACCATTTAAACCTGCAATAACTGCCGTGCATGGAGTTTGTACAACCATGTTTGTATTCAAGACGGCTTGCGCGCCGTTGGCGTAATCCAAAATCATTGAGCTTTGGGCATCCACGCCTTTGTCTGTAAAGATGGCGGAAGCGGTTATTGATTGCGGAATACCTAAAACCATATGTGCAAACGAGACTGGATAGATTCCAAGATCAAGTAATGCCCCGCCTGCAAGTGAAGGCTCAATAAGGCGTGGGATATTTTGATCAGCTAAACGTTGCCCATGATCGGCGTGAATAGTTGTGATGTGGCCTAGAACTCCACTTGCAACAATTTCGCGAATCTTGGCATAGTGTGGCAAGAACCGTGCCCACATCGCTTCCATTAACGCAACATCATTAGCCTTAGCGGCTGCCACCATTTCTTTTGCCTCACTGGCATTAACTGCAAATGGCTTTTCACAAAGAACGGGCTTACCTGCATTAAGGGCTGCAATGACATTTTCTTTATGTGATGGATGTGGGACTGCGACATAAATCGCATCTATATCTGAATCATTGATGAGCTCGTCATAACTTCCATAAGCTCTCGCACCAGGAATAGTTTTTACAAAGCTTTCGGCAGTCTCTAAATTTCTAGAACCAACTGCAGCAATTACATGATCACTTAAGTACGCAATGTCCTTTGCAAAAGCATGAGCAATTCCACCTGTACCGATAATTCCCCATTTAAATGTACTCACAACGTTGCTCCATCATCTTCGTGATAACCGCGATGAAACCAACGATTAACTGCACGCTTGATTGCACGCCACATCGCACGTGGTGATTGTCGTGGGGGATTGGGTGGAATAAAACGGTTCGTATCCTGGATTGCATCTAATTCATCAAGATAGGTTGTTGGTGCAGATTCATCCAAGGACAGGCCAGAAACGATAGAGTCGAATTCACTACGAATCAGTTCCTCTTCATCGAACTCATCAGGGCCTGGACGGGGATTACTCACCCTCAGATAGTGTCATATCTGGCAATAGCCACTAAATTAGAGCCATGCTCAACAACCTGCCGTATGCAACTTTGCGTGCGTTCTTGACGCCTTTTTTGATGGCCGGGTTTCGTCCCAAGGTAAAAGGCCTTCGCAATGTTCCAGCAAAAGGCCCGGTAATCATCGCTTCCAACCATTTATCTTTCAGCGATTCAATCTTTATGCCTTTAGTTGTCCCACGAAAAGTTACTTTCTTAGCTAAAAGTGAGTACTTCACATCACCTGGACCTAAAGGCTTACTTAAAAAACTTACCTTCATTGCACTCGGACAAGTTCCAGTTGATCGCTCAGGGGGGCGTCGAAGTGAAGCCGCCCTTATTACTGGTTTGAAAGTTTTGGCCGAGGGAGATTGTTTAGGAATTTATCCTGAAGGCACACGCTCACCAGATGGTCGCCTTTATAAAGGTCGCACAGGAATTGCCCGTTTAGCAATTGAATCAGGAGCACCCGTCATCCCGGTTGCAATGTCTAATACCGACAAGATTCAACCCACAGGAAAAGTGATTCCTAATCTTCACCGCGTAGGAATGCAGTTTGGAAAGCCGATGTATTTTGATGGAGATTCCACAGATTTGTTATATCTGCGCGATGTCACAGATCAAATCATGAATGTTATTCAAGCTATGTCAGGTCAAGAATATGTTGACACGTATTCTCCCAAGAAATCAAAGCCTGAAGATATCAATGTTGCTGGCGAGGAAGATTAGAGAAGATCTAATCCATTTCTTGTTGTTAAGAATTGACATGTGGTGCAGGTTGGCCCAGATTCTGGGATTTCACCCTCTAGAACTTTAATAAAGTCAGCGATAACGCGCATGAAATTATCATGATCACGCTCAACAGATACATACTTTTGATACACACCAAAGCCACTGTTTTCAGGGTTATCACCAACTGAATGCGTAGGTTTCCACACTAGCAAGCCCATGGATGCAACTTCCACGGCCTTTCCTGCAGCTGGATTTTCTAATGCAAAGGCATATGCCTCAAGCTGCGGTGAATAAAAAGCTCCGCTATCTCGATCTGAATCTGAGACCTTGCAATCAATTAATCCCACAGTGCCATCATCATTAGTAGATAGAAGGTCATATTTTCCTAATATGCGCCAGCGAGTGTCCTGGCCATTGATTTGTATCGGCTTGCTCTTAACGAATTCGCCCCATTTAGTAACAGTTCCTGAGCGAAGGGATGGATCAATAGTTGGCATGTCAGCTCTTTGGAAGAACTCTTCTTGTAGTGAAGATAATGTTCCAACAAGTGGCATGGTCATAGGAGCGGTGACTTTGTACCAGTATTTAACCCATAAACAGCGTTTGCATGTTGAGAGCCCAAAAGTTAAATCTGAAGGGGAGATGTTTTCGCGCGCTGGCTTGAGAGGTTTTTTCATATGCCTATTGTGGCTCTAGCCACTGACAATTGCTAAGTACAAAACCGACAGACCCAGAAGAATCATTATGCTTCCACCGGCTGCGCGTAGTTTTTCCAGGCGACTGGAATCTTTTGCTAACCATGCACGTGCAGTGCCAGCCAATAATCCCCAGGTGCCATCTGAGATAAAGGCAAGGGCTGAAAAAATCGCGCCAAGCAAGATCAACTGTGAGGTGACGTGACCCTTATTGCGATCAATGAACTGGGGAAGTACGGCAGCATAGAAAACTATTGCCTTGGGGTTGAGTGCTCCAACCCAAAAACCATCTCGCATAGAACGAAGTGCAGTAGGGGAGCTATCTCCCTGATTTGTCATATCGGCTGCATGAGCTCTGCGTTGCCTGATGGCATCAATACCTAAGTAGATTAAGTAAAGACCACCGCCCCATTGAACTGCGATATATGCAAGATCTGATCTTTGCAAGATAGGGCCAAGACCAAGGGCGACAAATACTGATAAAACAAAAGAGCCGGAGACATTTCCTGCGACGGTGAAAACTGCAACTTTGCGACCCCAGGCGATGGCCCGAGCGATTACGAATAAAACGCTCGGGCCAGGCGCCAAGATAATTATCATCGCGGCAACGATGTACTCAGCTAACCGCGAAGGAATTACCATAGGTCAGATATTAGTTATTACCCCTAGATGAAGCAATTGAGGCCATAACACGGTATCCAACGATTGCCACCAATGTTGCATTGATGATTCCGCTAAATGTGTAATCTCCACGAGTCCATGACATATCTGCGATACCAATGATCAAAGCAGATGCTGCGATGATCAAGTTAGTTGAGTTAGAGAAATCAACTTTGCCTTCAATCCAGATGCGAGCGCCAAGGACGCCAATCATTCCGAACAAAGCAACGCCAACGCCACCAAGTGCTCCAACAGGTGTGGCACTAAGAACTGCGCCAAACTTAGGAGAAAGTGATAGTCCTACAGCGCCTAATCCTGCGATCCAATATGCAGCAGTTGAGTAAACGCGAGTAGCGGCCATAACACCGATGTTTTCAGCATAGGTAGTTGTTCCTGATCCACCACCGGCACCAGCCAAAGTAGTCGCAAGACCATCTGCCATAAGAGCTGTTCCCATTTGATCATCAAGGTTCTTGCCAGTCATTGCTGCAACTGCCTTAACGTGTCCAACGTTTTCAGCAATCAAAACAAGCACAACAGGTAGGAACAAGACGATTGCCTTGCCATCAAATGTTGGGGTTGTAAATGAAGGTAGTGCAACCCACTTAGCAGCTGTGATTGCTTCGGTCTTCACATCCCCTTGAATCAAGGCAACGACGTAGCCAACAACTAGACCAGCAAAGATGCTGATGCGATTGAGGAAGCCGCGAGAAGCCGCAGAGATTAATGCGATAGATGCCAAGGTAATGATGCCGATCATGGGACCTGCAACGAAGTTATTTTTTGCAGCACCTGCCAAGTTCAAGCCAATAACCATAACGATGGTTCCAGTTACGATCGGAGGCAATAACCAGTTAATCCAACCGATACCGGCTTGGCGAACAATGAGACCAACAGCGGCCAAGATCAAACCTGTGACTACAACGCCACCGAGGGCAGCTGACATTCCGCCACCAGATTTAGCTGCAGCGATTGGTGCTAGAAAGGCAAAGGAAGAACCTAGGTAGCTAGGAACTTTATTTTGTGTCAGTGCCAGAAATAGCAGTGTGCCGATTCCTGAGAAGAAAAGTGTTGTTGTGGGTGGAAATCCAGTAATGATTGGAACGAGGAAAGTGGCTCCAAACATTGCGGCGATGTGTTGTAAACCCACACCAAAGGTGCGAGGCCATGTAAGGCGTTCATCTGTTGAAACAACTGCGCCCGGGGATAGGGTCTTACCGTTTCCATGAAGTTTCCATGTGAGTAGCGACATTGCTAACGTCCTTTCAGATCTGCGTTACAGCCAGCCACGAGGAGCGGATGGCGTTAAATAAAGGGTAGAACTGGGCTGGTGGGTACCAAGGCGTACGCCACACCACAAGTGGAGGTGAAATCTGAGCGTGAGCGTGTTGGAAGTTGCGCCTGTAGACCTATCCCAATAGATTATGGCTCTATATATCGAATGGATACATAGACCGATAGGTAGGAGGGAGTAAGCGATGCGCTCACGCAGTGAATCACTTGAGTTCGCCCTCCTTGGTCTTTTATCCCAGACCCCTCTTCATGGCTATGAGCTTCGAAAGCGCATGGGCACAATCTTTGGACCCTTCCGCGCACTCTCATTTTCAGTTCTCTACCCACAGCTGCGCAGAATGATGGAAGCCGGCCTTATCGAAGAGACGGTGGTGGATTCTCCATCTAGGCGCTCGCGGATCGTTTATGACATTACCGATAAAGGTCAGGCCCGCTTTGAGAACCTAACAGAAACGGTTAGTCCTGAAACATGGGAAGACGAAGGATTTGAAATCCGCTTTGCATTTTTTTCTCCAACATCTTCAAAGAACAGAGTAAGAATTCTTGAGGGACGCCATCGTCGCCTCAAGGAGAAAGCAGAGATTCTGCGCGGTGAACTCGAGAAGTCACCGATTGGAATCGATAAATATCTAGAGGAGTGGCGACGTCACTCACTGGACTCAGCTGATCGAGAGATTGCTTGGCTGGAAAAAATGATCAAAACCGAGAGGAAATAGAGTGAACATAACAACCGGTAAAGGCGACATCCGTGTTGCAATCGTTGGCGTAGGAAACTGTGCCAACTCTTTAGTTCAAGGCGTTACTTACTATAAGGATGCTGCCCTTGATCAAGAGATCCCAGGTCTTATGCATGCAACTGTTGGGGCGTATCACATTTCGAATGTGAAGTTCGTTGCAGCCTTTGACGTTGATGTAAAGAAGGTCGGTCTAGATCTAGCTGATGCCATTTGGGCCAGCGAGAATAACACCATCAAGTTTGCGGACGTAGCAAAGACTGGTGTTCCAGTTCTACGCGGTGTAACAAATGATGGTCTCGGTAAGTACTACCGCGAAACAATCAAAGAATCCGATGTCCCTGCAGTCGACGTCGTTGCAGTATTAAAGGAAGAACAAGTAGATGTTTTGATCTGCTACCTACCAGTGGGATCAGAAGTTGCTGCTAAGTACTATGCACAGTGTGCAATTGATGCAGGTTGTGCTTTTGTTAACGCACTTCCAGTCTTCATCGCATCAGATCCAGTATGGGAAAAGAAGTTTGCAGATGCTGGTCTTCCTATCGTGGGAGATGACATCAAGAGCCAGGTGGGTGCAACAATTACTCACCGCATCATGGCTAAGTTGTTCCAAGATCGTGGTGTTCACCTCGATCGCACCTACCAATTAAACGTTGGTGGAAATATGGACTTCAAGAACATGCTCGAGCGTGATCGCCTTGAATCCAAAAAGATTTCAAAGACTAACTCTGTAACATCACAGTTAGAGCACGACTTGGGTGAGAAGAATGTTCACATCGGACCTTCTGACTACATTCCATGGCTAGATGATCGCAAGTGGGCCTACGTTCGCCTCGAAGGCCGCGCTTTTGGTGATGTTCCTCTTAACTTGGAATACAAGTTGGAAGTATGGGATTCACCTAACTCTGCTGGTGTCATCATCGATGCACTGCGTTGCGCCAAGATCGGTCTTGATCGCAAGATTGGTGGAGCTTTGCTCTCACCATCTAGCTACTTCATGAAGACACCACCTGTTCAGTACACGGATGAACAAGCACATAATAAGGTTGAAGATTTCATCACTGGAAAGATTGAGCGCTAAAGAAGAAAAGAAGTAGAAATGAAAAGGCCCCCCGGTATTAACCAGGGGGCCTTTTCTAACCCCTCACGGAGAGTTGAGGGTTAAATCGTCGCATCCTCAGGAGTGCGACGAATGTGCATTAACCCAGCGATACCTAGCAAGAGGAAAAGAACTCCGCCAACTAAAGATGCAATTGCTGCGTAACCTGCAATCACACCTAGAGTTCCAAATGCATAAGCTTCAAGGAGCATGCCACGAAGAGTGTTACCCATGAAAAGTGTTTGGCGAAGATCCCCATACTGCTTAATCTTTTCTACATCAGTGCTTCCACCACGCACAAGACCCATGTAAACACCTGAAACCTCAGAGTAAGTAGCTGGCTTACCCATTACTGCAATTGCAGAGCCTTTCATGTGCTCCCAGATGTATAGGTCTGAGTAATCTCTAGCCATTTCTCCTGTAACTACTTTCATGCCAGCCCACTTGGCTAGTTGATCTTTAGTGTCACTTGGCATTGCATCCTGGGCAGGGAAGGAAATGTTTTGATTTTCCAACTGACTTGCAACAGAATCGTTAGCAAAGTTTGCTCCGAAGTTAAGTAAGCCTGCAAATATGAATAGAAGTGCTGCTAGGCCAAGACCTACATAAGAAACTAGCTTGTCAAAAGTTCTACGTTTCATTTAATTACTCTCCTTTTAGGCATCATGTGTATTGATGCACTACATAGTTAACTCTTCTAACTATGTGTGAGAGTTCGAAAGTGCGAGGGTCACCACTCGATGAATTGAAAAAATGAATCTGAGAGAGTTAGCCCTCAGGAACTGTGATTCATTAGACAGAGACTAATCGATGTGGCGGTTGCACAATGACTGGCCATCTGCGCCAATTTCAAAGTGCGAACAAGCAACATGTAAAGAATCGAATGCTTTATCACCGTAATGTGCTCGAAATGCAAGAGCAAGAAGAACCCTTAAATTGGTTTCGCTATCAGATTTAATTCCAAAGACCTGGGCACTTCGGCTGACAGTATTTTCAATGACTTTTTCAGTATGGGCGGTTTCATGAGCGATTGCAGAGTTGGACTTACCCTCACATAAAAGATTGAGAACCAACTGTTCAAAGGGGGATAGTTCCCGTATTGCAATTGTTATATCTCTAGCCATCGTAATAGCCACCTCTCTAGGGTGTTTTCATTGTCCTACTTTGTTCAGGGGAATATCACCCCTAAGATGCGTCAATGAATGAAATCTTGGCCACTCAGGCGGGCTCAGTACTGACCCTTTCCTTCAATCGCCCCGCAAAGATGAACGCACTTACCCGAGTGATGTATGCAGGCTTAGCTAAGGGCCTCAATGATGCAGCAGGAGATTTTTCTATTCGTGCCGTGATCCTTACAAGTGAAGGTGATCATTTCACTGCCGGCAATGACATCGTAGATTTTATGGATAACCCGCCAACAAGTGATTCATCAGAGGTTGCCCAATTCTTGGCAGCGTTGCTTAACTTTCCAAAGCCACTCATTGCGGCCGTTAAAGGAAATGCAGTGGGAGTCGGAACAACAATGCTGCTGCACTGTGATGTTGTTGTCGCCGCACCTTCTGCCAACTTCTCTATGCCCTTTGCATCCCTTGGATTAGTTCCTGAAGCAGGATCAAGTTTTCTTTTTCCTGCCCTAGTGGGATATCAAAGAGCTGCAAAGATCTTCTTCACAGGTGAATCCTTTGGCGCAGATGCCGCCATTGAAATGGGATTAATCGCAGAAATTGATCCAGATGCATTGGCTGCTGCAACCAAAATTGCTCAACATATTGCAGAACAACCACCACAGGCAATCATTAACACCAAAGCCCTGCTTAAAGCGCGCAATCACGAATCAGTGGCAGCGGTAATGAAGGCAGAGTTTGAAATCTTTTCTATGGCTTTGCAATCTGATGAAGCGATGGAAGCTTTTATGAAGTTCATGGCCAAGAAAGGGAAATCATGACACTTGCAGGTAAGAAAATATTCATCACCGGGGGATCTCGGGGTATTGGTTTAGCCATTGCCTTGCGCGCAGCTGCCGATGGTGCATCAATTGCAATCGCTGCTAAGACATCAGAACCTAATCCAAAACTACCCGGCACCATTCACACAGCCGCAGCTGAAATTGAAGCTGCAGGTGGAAAAGCCCTTGCTATTCAATGCGACCTTCGCGATGAGCTTCAGATTGAGGCCGCAGTAAATCAAGCAGCGGAGGCTTTTGGTGGCATCGATATCTTGATCAACAATGCCAGTGCTATTAACTTAACTCGCACAGATGCAACTCCAGCAAAGAGATTTGATCTCATGTTTGATGTGAACGTGCGCGGCACATTCTTAACTTCACAGGCTGCACTGCCTCATTTGCGCAAATCTGGCGCTGAAGGGCGCAATCCTCATATTTTGAATCTTTCTCCGCCACTGTCAATGAAGCCAATCTGGTTTAAGAACCACGTCGCATACACCATGGCTAAATACGGCATGAGTATGTGTGTTTTGGGAATGGCTGAAGAGTTCAAGCGCGATGGAATTGGTGTGAATGCACTCTGGCCACGCACAGTTATTGATACTGCAGCTCTGCAGATGATTCCAGGAATTGACGCACTAGCTGGTCGTAAGCCTGAGATCTTGGCAGATGCGGCATATATCATCTTTAATCGTTTGGCTGCCGAGTGCACAGGCAATTTCTTTGTCGATGATGAGTTATTGGCATCAGAAGGAATTACTGATCTAGAAAAGTATTCTGTTACTCCAGGGACAAAGGATTTCCTTCTCGACTTCTTTCTTGACTAAGATGGAAAAATGATCAAGAAAATTCTTGCACTTGCTGTTGCCTCTCTTTTTGCCTTTCCTATTGCAGCCTTTGCTCACGGAGCAATGGTTCAAGCAACTCCGGCAGTAGATTCAAATGTGTTCACAGCACCCACAGAGGTTTCCATTGAATTTGAGGGAAAGCTTCAAATCATTGGAGATACCAAGGTAAATTCAATTGAAGTAACTGATAGTCAAGGTCGATTGATTTCATCCCCAGCTTCATTAGTTGAAGGCAACAAGATTTCAACAAAATTGCAGTTAACCGATATCACTGGCCTGGTTTCAGTGCACTATCGAATAGTTTCCGAAGACGGACATCCCGTTGAAGGCGATTACAGCTTTACTGTGGGAGAAACCCCAGTGGCGATAAGTGCGCAAAGTGAAGAAATCGCGGGAGAAGAAGTTGCAGAAAGTGGCAGTAATTTGATTGTGAATGGAATCGGATTTTTGGCTCTGATTAGCATTGCTTTCCTCGTTGTTAGGCGTATCAAGAAGTAGACTGCACCAATGCCCAACTTTGAACTAGAGATCAATGGTCCAAACCTGATTCAAGAATCAGAGCGCAAAGGTTCGGCGCGCTCATTGTTCTGGCCGTGGGCTGGGGCAAACGTCTCACTCCTAGCCCTGTCCTATGGTTCCTTCTTCTTAGGATTTGGAATCTCATTTAGGCAAGCCACATGGGCTGCGATCATCGGCACAATCTGTTCCTTTTTCTTAGTCGGTATTAGTTCTTTAGCTGGCAAGCGTTCAAATGCACCAACAATGGTGTTAGCTCGAGCCTCCTTTGGAGTGAAGGGCAGCATCGTTCCTGGATTCCTTTCATATTTTATCTTCGTCGGATGGGAAACAGTTTTAGTCTCCCTAGCAACTCTTGCAACGGGGACTGTCTTTTCTAGAATTGGGGGAGTTGACCAGAACCTTGCTTTGATTCTTGGATTTGTAATAGCGGTTTCACTCACCGTTTTTGGTGGAGTTCTAGGACTTAGCGTCATTATGAAGCTACAGAAAATATTGACGATGATTACCGTTGTGATGACCGTTGTTTACATCGCACTAACAATCGACACCATTAATTGGAGTGCGGTAACTGCAATTAAGGATGGCTCAACTCAAGGTTTCATTGGTGCACTCATTTTCGGTGTGACCGGTATTGGACTTGGTTGGGTTAATTGCGCCGCAGATTACTCGCGTTATCTTCCTAGATCTGTTTCAAGCAAAGCAGTTGTGGGATGGACTGTATTTGGAGCTTCGGTTGTGCCCATCATTTTAGTTATCTATGGTGCAGCCCTGTCTGCTAGCAGCAAAGATCTCAGCCAAGCAATCGCTATGGATCCAATCGGTGCTTTAACTTCGCTATTGCCAACATGGTTCTTAATTCCATTTGCTCTTGTTGCAATTCTAGGATTAGTTGGAGGAGCAATTCTTGACCTTTACTCTTCGGGGCTAGCCCTTGTTTCAATCGGTGTTCCAATCAAACGTCATCAAGCAGCCATAATCGATGCATTTATCATGCTTGTAGGCTCTGTATATATCGTCTGGGTCGCTGATAATTTCTTCTATCCGTTCCAAGGATTTCTCATCACACTGGGTGTTCCTGTTGCAGTGTGGTCAGCAATCTTCGTTGCAGATGTCATCATGCGAAAGAAGGCATACAGCGAGAGGGACTTATATGACCCACAAGGCATGTATGGATCAATCAACAGGGGATCTCTCGTATTAATGATTATTGGAACAGTAGTTGGTTGGGGATTAGTTACAAATACTTTTGCCTCATGGTTATCGTGGCAGGGTTATTTGCTATTTCTCATTGGTGGCAAAGATGGCGCATGGGCGTATGCCAACGTGGGAGTTATTGCAGCATTGCTCATTGGTTTTATAGGACATATTCTCTTATCGAGAAAAGCTATAAGGGCGCAGGAGTCCTTCTAAGCCAGATATATCCCGCTAGCCCGGAAAGAATTGCAGAAACAAAGAGTCCTAACCTCACTTGATCTAACTCAGCTTCAGAGCGTGCCGCGATATCTGCGATAACTAAGGCAACTGTCAGTCCCATTCCTGCCAGCGTTGCCACACCAGTGATTTCTTTTATCCCAATCTTTGCCTGACCACCAAATCGCAACACTAACCATGCAAATAATGTGATTCCAATGATTTTGCCTATGGATCTGGCGATGATAATGGCGATTGTTGTCTGTGATGTGAAGGCGCTGATATTGATATCTAATGGAATATTCACAATAACAATTACAGGAACTATGAAAAAAGTTGAAACTGGTGTTAGAACTTTAATGACTTTATGCAACACATGAGCACGCAGCGGAAGAATGAATCCGATTGCCGCGGCGCCCAGGGTTGATAAAGCCTTAATTGGTTCTAGATCATTGCCATAGAAGATTGCTAGAACGATGAGAGAAAAGAGATCATCAGCGATGGCAAGGGTTAAGAGAAATAAGCGCACATGTGGATTGACTCGCTTACCCAACAACGTGAGAACGCCTAGTGCAAGTGCGATATCTGTTGGCATTGAAGCTGCCCACATATGTGAACCCGGATTGATGAGTAAATAGATTCCGGCAGGAACAAGCATTCCGCCCAAAGCTGCAACGATTGGGACAACGGCTGTCTTGAAATCCTTGATGCCATTCTTGATCTCTAGACCAACTAGAAAGAAGAAGATGGCGATAAGGGCATCTAGCAACATGGCGTAAATCTACTATGTCCGGATACAACAAAGCCCGCACCAATCGGCACGGGCTTTGTCTTAAAGCAGTTTTTAGATGTCGTAATACAGCTCGAACTCAGCTGGATGTGGACGCAAACGAACATAATCAACTTCTTGCTTGCGCTTGAATTCGATCCATGTCTCGATAAGGTCCTTAGTAAATACTCCACCCTTGAGCAAGAACTCATGATCGCGCTCTAGGTTATTGAGCACTTCATCAAGTGATCCTGGAACTTGTGGAATAGCTGCGGCTTCTTCGCCAGTTAATTCATACAAGTCTTTATCTACTGGGGCTGGTGGTTCGATCTTATTGATAATTCCATCAAGACCGGCCATCAACATCGCAGCAAATGCTAGATATGGATTTGATGATGGATCTGGACAACGGAACTCAATGCGCTTTGCCTTTGGATTGGATCCTGTAATTGGGATACGGATACAAGCTGAGCGGTTACGGGCTGAGTAAACAAGGTTCACTGGTGCTTCATAACCTGGAACTAAGCGACGGTATGAGTTAACAGTTGGGTTAGTGAAAGCAAGCAATGACGGAGCGTGTTTGAGAAGACCACCGACATAGTGACGGGCCATGACTGAAAGATCACCGTATCCATCACCGAAGAACAATGGCTTGCCATCTTTCCAGAGTGATTGGTGAACGTGCATACCTGAACCATTATCACCAAAGAGTGGCTTTGGCATAAATGTTGCAGTCTTGCCACCCTGCCATGCGGTGTTACGGACTACATACTTAAACTTCATTACATCATCGCCTGCGTGCAAGATATCTGTAAAACGATAGTTAATTTCCATCTGACCCGCTGTACCAACTTCGTGGTGTGAGCGCTCAACTAGAAGGCCAACTTTTCCAAGCTGCATAACCATCTCATCACGAAGATCAGCAAATTGATCTGTTGGCGATACTGGGAAATATCCACCCTTTACGCGTGTGCGGTATCCGCGGTTAGGAGTTCCGTCAGCATCTTCTTTAATTCCTGTATTCCAAGCACCCTCATATGAATCAATCTCATGATAAGCAGTGTTGATATCGGTCTTAAAGCGAACGCGATCGAAAACATAAAATTCAGCTTCTGGTGCAAAGAATGCTGTGTCAGCGATTCCTTGTGCACGCATGAAGTCAACTGCCTTTGCCACAACACCGCGTGGATCACGACTATATGGTGAGTTATCAACTGGGTTGTGAACAGAGAAGATAATGATCAGTGTCTTCTCTTTGCGGTATGGATCAACGTATGCAGATTCTGGAACTGGTAGCAGTTTCATATCTGATTCATGGATTGACTGGAATCCGCGAATTGATGAACCATCAAACATCAGACCATCAGTAAAGACAGCCTCATCAAATGATTCAACAGGAACGTTGAAGTGGTGCTGGATACCAGGAAGATCAGTAAAGCGAACATCAACGAGCTTTATGTCTTCCTTCTTGATATATGCAAAAATCTCTGCAGAGTTCTTAAACATGCTTCTCCCAACTCACATGGATACATAAAAGGTGTATCAGCGCAGAATTTCTCGACTTTGAGCCCTCTGCTTCGTGGCCCAAGAATAAGTCGCAAAGGCCACATTGGCCTAACCGCCCTGTTACATCCATGTTAAGAATTTAAAGGGCGTTAGGCTTAGGTCCATGAGCTACCCATTCATCCGAATCACCTATGGACGCCGCATGGCTGCCCTGGCCCTGGATTGGTTGGCCTGTTATGCGATCGTGGCCGCGCTCAGTGGGGGCGTTAACAAGATGAGCCCCAACAGCTCCTTCTATGTTCTAGCTATCTTCTTTCTAGAAGTCTGGATCCTCACCGCCTTGCAAGGTGCAACCCTGGGCCACCGTCTCTTTGGAATGAAGGTTGTTCGCTTTGAAGATGGAGGGGCAATCTCTTTATCTCAAGCACTGATTCGAACAGTATTTTTAGTTCTAGTTGTCACTGCAGTTACTTTTGATCAGAACGGCCGCGGAATCCATGAGCGCTTAAGTGGATCGGTATTGACCAGAGGTTAGAGGAGCTTTGATTAAATCAAGTTAACTCCGCCTACACTTGCCACATGAATGGCTCACTCGCACTGATTGGTTCAGGGGAATATCTCCCTGCGATGGCCGAGTTTGAGAAATCACTTGTTGACGATGGCGTGAAGAACGGCAAAGAAGCCAGATATCTACAAATCCCAACTGCGGCAGGACGCGAAAACAGTGACCGCTTGCAATATTGGAAAGAGCTTGGACTTAGACAAGCAAAAAGTATTGGTGTGGAGGCAACTTATCTTCCCATCTTCACACGTGAAGATGCATTCAATCAAAAATATGTTGATGCTGTAGCAAATTGCGCCTTGATGTATATGTCCGGAGGAGACCCACACCATCTGGCAGAAGTTCTCATTGATTCACCCCTGTGGTCTGCAATTGCCGAGAATTGGAAAAGCGGAGCATCACTTGCCGGATGCAGCGCCGGAGCCATGGTTCTGAGCGCGCATATTCCCAACTTTCGCTTGCTGAAGAAAAACCCAACAGCTGGATTGAATTTGCTTCCAGAGATTCGCGTAATCCCACATTTTAATAAGTTCTTTAGGTGGATTCCAGAGAGTGCTGCCAAGGTTTTATTGCACGTTCCTGATAACTCAATTCTTATAGGAGTTGATGAGCTCACAGCTATCGTGAAGCGATCAGGAGATACCGAGTGGGATGTGGTTGGAGAGGCAAAAGTGCATGTATTAAAGGGCTTGCCAGATCAACAGCTCCACGATGGAGAAAGAATCAACCTTTCAATCCGTTGACCTATAGATGTATTAGCGAATCTTTGGGGCACGAGTGGGCATCGGACCCTTGGGAATTGGCATAGACAAACCACCAACTGCCTTCAGGCGTGCACGAACTTCGCGCATTTGGTGGGCAGTCAATTTCTTAGGCTGCTTTTGCAAATGCTTTTGTAGTTTGCGTAGTGAGACCTGGCCTTCACCATCGCCAACAAATACTTCAATTACTGGAACTCCAGGGGCAAAGCGCTCAGTCTTCTTATGCTCATCCTGTAGTAGTTGGCGAACTGTGTTGGGTGAGCCTTCACCAGTTAGAACAATCCCTGCGCGGCCGACACTTCGGTGGACCATATCTTGGTTGCGTGAGACTGCTACGGCTGGAGTTGTTGTCCAACCTTTGCGAATAGCCATCAAAACACTTGCACCAGCACCAATTTGTCCTTCGATTGATGAGTATGCAGCGCGTCCTGCAACGCGAGTAAAGAAGAGAAGAGTCATGAGGAGTGAAAGAGGAGTGAAAATAAAGCCAACATAAACAGGACGGCCAACTGCTATACCGATGCCAATTCCTATTGAAAGAGTTACCAGAAATATTGCGACAAGGGCTATACCAATCCAAGGCTTAACCTGCTTAGTGACAGCGTATGCATCACGAAAGGTTTGAAAACGTGGAGTCCTGATCTTCTTTTCTTTAGCTTTTCTTGTGAACATGTCTTTAGTTTAGTGGGGCAGGGGCGGTTCCACCAAGACGGGTGGGAGCCCAACGTTGGCCCACATGGCTATCAGGGTAGTTCTCTTGCACCCGAGACAACATGGCTAGCAATGTTTTGCGCAGATGTAACTCGGCCTGCTCTACATCAGCTCCGCGTTCGTAAAAGATTGGCTCGCCGAAGACCACCGTTACTGGGAATTTATTGTGCTTGAGGTTTCGCTTAACGCCCTTAGTCCAAATTCTCTGACTACCCCAAATAATCGAAGGAATAATCGGCACACCAGCACCGATGGCTAATCTGACTGCTCCAGATTTAAGTTCTTTAATCTCAAATGAGGTTGAGGTTGTGCCTTCAGGAAAGATACCGATGATCTCACCAGCCTTGAGAGCGCGCAGGGCCGCAACAAAAGATGCAGAACCACTGCTGCGATCAACGCTGATGTGGTGCATGCCGCGCATAAGGGGGCCTGCTAATTTGTTTGCAAAGATTTCTTTCTTAGCCATAAAGCGCACATATCGACCAGCAGGCAGGGCTGCTGTTCCAGTGATTGCAAAATCTAAGTAGCTCACATGATTGATAGCAAGAATTGCGCCATCTTTGCGTGGAATGTGTTCCGCGCCGCTAAAATCAAAACGAAGTCCAAGGACTTTCCAAAAGGTTTTTATAACTGCAATTACTGGTGGATAGACAAGATCAGCCACGAGCTGCCTTTGCATCCGTTGCCTGCTTATAGAGGCGACCGGCGCGATAGCTGGAGCGCACAAGTGGCCCGCTCATTACTCCAAGGAAACCAATATCTGTGGCTTCTTTCGAAAGCTCAACAAACTCCTCTGGTTTTACCCATCGCTCTACCGGGTGGTGTCGGCTAGTTGGTCGCAAATACTGAGTAATAGTGATCAAATCACAGCCCGCATCGTGTAAATCAACAAGTGCTTGCGTAACTTCTTCTCGGGTTTCACCCAAACCTAGAATCAAATTTGATTTGGTGACTAAGCCAAAATCACGGGCCATAGAGATAACAGTGAGAGATTTTTCATAAGTAAATGCCGGGCGAATGCGCTTGAAAATACGGGGGACAGTCTCCAAGTTATGGGCAAAGACTTCTGGGCGAGTTTCAAAGATTTCGTTAAGTAAGTGTGCCTTGGCGTGGAAATCTGGTGCCAACATTTCCACACCAGTACCTGGGTTAAGCTCGTGCACCTTGCGAATGGTTTCGGCATAGAGCCAAGCACCTTCATCAGGCAAGTCATCGCGCGTGACACCGGTAATGGTTGCGTACTTAAGTCCCATCGCCTTAACAGATTCTGCAACCTTGCGCGGCTCGTCACGATCTAGTGCATCAGGTTTTCCTGTGTCGATATTGCAGAAATCGCAACGTCGTGTGCACTTATCGCCACCAATCAAAAATGTTGCTTCTTTATCTTCCCAACATTCAAAGATATTTGGACAAGCTGCCTCTTGGCAGACGGTATGTAGCCCTTCAGATTTAACAAGGCTCTGCAAGCGGGTGTATTCAGGTCCCATATGTGCCTTGGTCTTAATCCATTCAGGCTTTCGCTCAATAGGAACTGCGGCATTACGGGCTTCAATGCGGATTAATCTGCGACCTTCTGGGGCAAGTGTCATGCACACACCTTCTTCAATGATAATAAAATATGTCGCTCCACTGATGAAGAAACTTCTTCAATGCTTATGTTACGGCCAAGCTCTCTAGAAATAGAAGTCACATCAGCATCTGCAATTCCGCAGGGAATAATCTGATCAAAGGCGCTGAGATCTGGACAGACATTGAGTGCAAAGCCATGCATAGTCACGCCTTTACTCACACGAATACCGATGGCAGCTATCTTGCGATCACCCGCATCATCAATCACCCAAACACCAGAGCGACCAGAGACACAGGTTGCTTTAATCCCTAAATCTTCACAGACATTTATCAGTCCACGTTCAATTTCGCGAACAAAGCCAACAAGTTCATGGGGTTGAGAAAGTTTTACGATTGGATATCCAACAAGTTGTCCTGGTCCATGCCATGTAATTTTTCCGCCGCGATCAACTTCAATGACTGGCGTTCCATCTTGGGGTTTTTCTGAATCTAAAGTTCGCCGACCGGCTGTATATACCGATGGGTGCTCGAGTAATAACAAAGTATTGGGGCGAATTCCCTGCGCAACTTCTGAGTGAATAATGCGTTGTTCTTGCCAGGCCTTTTCATAATCAATGAGGCCGTGGCGGGTGAGGGCTATTGCACTCTGGTTAGGCTGGGTCACAACGGGCACAGCGCTAGCCTAAAGGTAGGCTTGGCTCCTTACCAATTGACGCCATATGAGACCTCTAAGAAAGGCCCCCTTCATCATGTCCACGCAGTCAATCCAAAAAACCCGCAAGCCCTTTGCCATCGCACTCTTGGTAGTAATCGTTTGGTTTGGCATTACTGGGGTTATGGGTCCTCTATTTGGCAAGCTCACATCGGTTCAAGAGAACAACAACTCTTCCTTTTTGCCAAAGGGTGCTGAAGCAACAAAGGCTGCAGATGTTATTGCTACTTTTTCGAGCAAGGACAGTTTTAATTTTCCTACTTTAATTCTATTTGAAGGCACATCAACTCCTGAGACATTTGCTGCAATTAATGCACACATATCAAAAGTCGGTGGATTAACTCTGGGTGGAACGAGCGCAAAGATCTCTGACTTCTTAGCTCCCGGTGCGCAGATAAGCGTCTTTCCGGCCCAAGATGGAAAAGCGATTTTGGCAAATATCCCATTAGATGGAAATGCGATCTCCAAAGTTCTTCCAAATGATGAACCAGTTTTGCCCGAACTTATTGCAACACTTCGTGCCGATATAAAACCAATTGCGCAAGCTAATGGTCTAGAGCCTTATGTAACAGGTCCAGGTGGATTACTTGGTGATCTCTTTAGCGCTTTTGGAACTCTGGACTCCACGTTGCTTACAACAACACTTGCAGTTGTTGCAGTTATTTTGATTTTTGTTTATCGCTCACCAATTTTGTGGATAATCCCTCTTTTATCCTCATTGTTTGCACTATCTACTGCAGGTGGAATTGTTTATTTACTAGCAAAAAATGACATCATCGATGTTGACGGTCAATCGCAGGGAATTCTCTCGGTTTTGGTCATTGGTGCCGCTACCGACTATGCCCTTTTACTCATTGCTCGTTATCGCGAAGAACTACATCTTCATGAGAGCCGTTTTGATGCAATGAAGAGTGCATATAAGGGAGTGTGGGAACCTATTCTTGCCTCAGGTTCAACGGTTGCCATTTCTTTGCTTGTTTTGCTCTTTAGTCAGCTAACAAACACTGCAGGTCTAGGCCCAGTTGGCGCAATCGGAATTGTTTGCGCGATGATCACAATTTTGACCTTATTACCCGCACTGCTTCTACTTTTTGGTCGTTGGATATTCTGGCCACGTCGTCCACACTTTGATGGCGATGATCATGTGATGAGTGGCCCTTGGTCAAAATTGGCAAATGGAATTGGACGCAATCCTCGTAAAGCCTGGGTTGTTACGGGTTCAGCCCTATTACTTTTTGCATTTGCTTCAACGACTCTCAAAGCTGATGGCTTGGGCACCGTGGACACATTTACTGGAAATCCAGAATCTGTAGCTGGGCAAAAGCTTCTAGAGACTCACTTCCCTGGCGGAGAGGGTGACCCAACTCAGATAGTTGTGGCAGTTGATAAAATTGATGCTGTAACTGCTGCAGTTAAGAGCGCACCGGGTGTTACAGATATCGCACCTTTAATTGATCCAATGACTAAGGCGATCAAGGTTGTTAACAACAAGGCTATTTTGAATGTTACTTTGGATAAATCTCCAGACAGTGTTGAAGCTGGAAATGATATTCCTAAGATTCGCGAACTTGCCCGCAATGCAGATGCAACATCATTAGTTGGTGGCACAAGTGCCGTTTACCTAGATGTTCGCACAGCCAATAATCGAGATAACAGAACGATTATTCCTATTATTTTATTTGTTATTACAATCATCCTGGGATTACTGCTGCGCAGTATCTTGAGTGCGATAGTCCTTCTTGGAACTGTCTTGCTCTCATACTTTGCAACTTTGGGAGTATGTGCGTTGGTCTTTAACAACGTCTTCGGATTTGCTGGTGGTGATAATTCATTCCCACTCTTTGCCTTCATCTTCTTGGTGGCATTGGGAATTGATTACAACATCTTCCTCATGACACGAGTGCGCGAAGAAAGTGCCAAGATTGGTACGCGTGCAGGAATCATTAAGGGTGTCACTGTAACGGGATCAGTCATTACCTCTGCGGGAGTCGTTCTTGCTGCAACCTTTGCTGTTCTTGGTTTGTTGCCGCTGGTACCGCTAGCTCAACTTGGTTTTGCAGTGGCCTTTGGAGTTCTTCTAGACACCATTATTGTTCGCTCAATCTTGGTGCCAGCGATGGTTCATGAGATTGGTCCAAAGATCTGGTGGCCTTCAAAGCTGCAGCATGAAGATATAAAGAGCTAATGCGCGTAGGCATTGCTGGTTATGGATTAGCTGGACGTTATTTCCACGCACCTTTGCTTAAAGGGTGTGGGTATGAAGTCGTAGCGATTCAGACCAGTAATGCCGAACGGGCAGGACATGCCCGTGCAGACTTTCCACATGTGAATGTTGTTGCAACGATTCAAGAGTTAGTAGCTCACAAACTAGATCTTGTAGTTGTTGCATCAGCCAATCTTGTCCACGCTGAACATGCATTTGCTGCAATTAATGCTGGTATCCCAGTTGTTGTAGACAAGCCTATGGGGCGCACCTTTGCTGAAACTGCTGAAATTATCTCTGCTGGTGAGCGCGAAGGAGTTCCTGTTTCAACTTTCTTTAATCGTCGCTGGGATAGTGATTCGCTAACAATTAAAAAAGTTTTAGCTTCTGGCGTACTAGGAACTATTCATCGTATGGATTCGCGCTTTGAGCGCTTTCGTCCAGAGCTCAATAAAGCTTCATGGCGTGAAAATATGAGTGCAGCAGATGGTGGGGGACATCTCCTTGATCTGCAGCCGCATCTGATTTCAACGGCCATAGATTGGTTCGGAAAAGCTGAACTTGTAACCTCAACCGTGCGCACCATTCGCGGCGGAGCAGATGATGATGCTGTATTAGTTCTGGGGCATGATTCAGGAGTTCTTTCTATTCTTTCGGCAAGTGTTGTTGTGGGTGCACCAGGTCCTCGCATCCGTATATTGGGTAGCAAAGGCGCATTAGTTATTAATGATTTAGATCCTCAAGAGGCCCTACTCAAAGCGGGCAAAATCCCTATGGGCGGTAAATGGGATGTTCCTACGAAATCAAAGACCTTTATTCATCGCGGCGATGAGGTGGAAGAAATTGTTGGAGAAGATGGTAACTACGCCACTTTCTACACTTTAGTTGCAGGTGCTATTGCTGGCACCAACCCATGGCCAATTGCAAATGATGATGCGCTCTTAGTTGCGAAAATTATTGATCAGGCCCGAAATAACGCACTTGATGTCTAAGAAAAGTGATGTCCTCATTGTTGGCGCTGGTCTAGCTGGGCTCAACGCCGCCATCCAACTGCAAGCTGCAGGTCGTTCTGTAACAGTTATTGACGCAAGTGATCGGGCAGGTGGGCGAGTAGCAAGTGATCACATTGATGGATACATCTGTGATCGTGGCTTTCAACTCATTAACTCTAAATACCCAGCCCTTATTGAACTCGATGTTATTGACGAGATTGATTTCATACCTGCACCGCGCGTAATCGAGGTCAGTTTAGGAACTGAGCGAATTGCATTGGGAGATCCGCGCAAAGCACCATTTTCAGCGCTGCATCGTGGAACCGGTTCCCTAAATGAGAAAGTGAATTTTGCTCGCTTTATTTTCTCTAAGTTAAAGGGTGAACAATCACTGGGCCAAGCGCTACGAAAAGCTGGTTGTGGAACAACATATGAGCGAGTGCTTCGCCCTTTCTTACAAGGAGTCTTTCTAGCCGATCCAGATAAAGTCGATGCACACTACGGTCAAATCGTCATTCGTTCATTTGTGACTGGCTCACCAGGTATTCCTAAGTTTGGCGTTGGACAACTATCACAGGCACTTGCATCGCGAATAGTTGATCTGCAACTCAATGTGCGAGCAGAGCGCATTGTAGGTAAAGCGGTACAAACTTCTGCCGGTGAATTTCAAGCTAGTGATATTTTGATTGCAACAGATGCAACAACTGCCACACAGCTATTAGAACTTGGTGATGTGAGCCGAATGCAGGGATGTGTAACTTGGTATCACGCAACGGATAAGAACCCATCTGGAACTGGTCGCCTGCTCATTGATGGTCAAAATCGTGGACCAGTGATGAATAGCTTGGTTATCTCTGATATTTCAAAGGCTTACGCACCCGAAGGTATAAATTTGATTTCAAGTACTACTGAACTTGGAACAACTGATTCAGAGGTTCGACGCCACCTTTCAACAATGTGGGGCGTTGAAACACGTGATTGGCAGTTGATTGCAAAGTATGAAATTCCTTCGGCGCTGCCGCTGCATGAAGTTGGAAAAGCACTCACTGCGCCAACAAAGATTTCAGATCATCTCTATGTTGCAGGTGATCACCGAACAGTTCCATCCCAGCAAGGCGCCCTCTTTAGTGGCAGCTTGGCTGCGCAATTAATCTTGAACTAGTTGATTGAGCGCTTCGGTGATGTGGGGATAATCCCAAGTAAAGCCAGCTTCTTGTAAGACATGGGGAATTACCTTTTTAGAACCTAGAACTTCAGAGGAAAAACCGCCAAGTGCAATCTTTAGCGCAATTGCTGGTGCTGGAAAGAGTGCTGGGCGATGAAGTGCACGAGCAAGTGCTGAGGTAAATTCTTGGTTAGTTACTGCATTAGGTGAAGTTACATTTACTGGACCTGAAATTGGATTTTCTAAAGCAAAAACCATGGCGCGAATTTGATCATGCAGAGTGATCCAAGACCACCACTGCTTGCCTGAACCAAGCTTTCCACCAAAACCTAAGCGAAAGAGTGGCAACATTTTTCCGAGTGCTCCGCCGGTTGGATCAAGGACTAAACCAGTGCGAATCTTAACTGTGCGAACATCACCAGCTAAATCAGCAGCACTTTCCCATTCACGACAAACAGCTGCAAGGAAATCATCTCCGACGCGATCTGTTTCAACCACTGCGCGGTTTCCACTCTCTCCATACCAACCAATGGCACTTGCTGAGATAAATACCGCAGGCTTGAGTTCTGCAACTGCTTTAGCGATAGCAGTTGTTCCAAGCAAGCGAGAGTTGAGAATTTCTGATTTAAACTTCTTAGTCCATCGCTTATCGCCAACTCCCACACCAGCTAAGTGAATGATTGCATCCACTCCAGCAAGGGGAGCCAAATCAACAAAGCCTGTTTGTGGATCCCACTGAACTTCATCAGATGCAACCGGAGCACGGCGTACTAAGCGTTGAACTGTGTGGCCTTCACTTTTTAAATGACCAACTAGGGCAGTACCAATGAGGCCAGATGAACCGCTAATTGCGATTCTTTGAGGGACGCGCATTACTACTTAGAGTCCCAAATCAGATTCGAAAGCGCCGCCTTCTAGACGCTCTTTCAATGTGACAAGGAAACGTGCTGCATCTGCCCCATCAACTACACGGTGATCGTATGAAAGACCGAGGTAAACCATTGAACGAATAGCAATTGTCTCTCCACCATCTTCACCGCGAACAACCATTGGACGCTTTACCACTGCGCCTAAACCAAGGATTGCTACCTGTGGTTGATTAATGATGGGTGTGTCAAAGAGTGCCCCGCGGCTACCAGTATTTGTGAGAGTGAAAGTTCCACCACCCAATTCATCTGGTGTTACCTTGTTATCGCGTGTGCGAGCAGCTAGATCTGAAATCTTTCGTGCAATTCCGCCCATGTTCAAATCACCAGCGTTAGCAATAACTGGAACAAGAAGTCCACGCTCTGTATCAACTGCAATACCTAGGTGTTCTGTGCCATGGTAAGTAATCTGATCGCCCTCAACTGATGAGTTAAGAACTGGGTGCTGCTTGAGTGCCTCACACACAGCAACTGCAAAGAATGGAAGGTATGAAAGCTTCACGCCTTCACGCACTTCAAATGAGGCCTTTGCCTTTTCGCGCAAACGAGAAATCTTTGTAACATCCACTTCCACCACAGTTGTTAGCTGGGCACTTACTTGAAGTGATTCAACCATTCTGGCAGCAATAACTTTGCGAAGTCGAGACATTGTCACTGTTGTTCCACGAAGTGGAGAAACTGCAACAGTTACTGGTCTTGCAGCAGAAGGTGCTGCAGCAGCTGGTGCAGGCGCTGAATATGCAGGTGCGGCTGGCTTTGAAAGCGCTTCAACATCCTCACGGCGAATGCGTCCGCCAATTCCAGTTCCTTTGACAGTTGCTAGATTAATTCCGAGTTCATTTGCAAGCTTTCGAACCAGGGGAGTGACATAAGCATCAACGGGTTGTGTGAGAGGTGCTGATGCAACTGGTGCAGGAGCAGAAACAACAGGGGCTGCAACAACAGGGGCTGCAACAACTGGGGTTGCAACAACTGGCGCTGGCTTTGGTGCTGCAGGTGCTGCAACTGGTGCGGCTCCGCTGCTACCAATTAATCCCAGACGAGCACCAACCGGAACTGTTGAATCCACTGCAACATCAATTGCTAATAAAGTTCCGGCAACTGGTGAAGGGATCTCTGTGTCAACCTTGTCAGTTGAAACTTCTAGCAATGCTTCATCAACGGCAACTGAGTCACCAATATTTTTTAACCAACGTGTGACAGTTCCTTCACTTATGCTCTCACCCAATGCAGGCATTGTGATGACTGTCCCTGCACCTGATGCGGCGGGAGCAGCAGCAACTGGGGCTGCAGGTGGTGGTGTGACCGGGGCTGCCGGCGCAGCAATTACTGGTGCCGCTGGAGCAGGCGCCGCAGCGCCATCGGCGATGATTGCCAACTCTGCGCCAACTGGAACTGTTTGATCAACTTGAACAATAATTTTTGTGAGAGTTCCAGCAACAGGGGAGGGAATCTCGGTATCTACTTTGTCAGTTGAAACCTCAAGAAGTGGCTCATCAACATTGACATGGTCGCCTTCAGACTTTAACCAACGTGTAACTGTTCCTTCGCTAACACTTTCACCAAGTGCCGGCATCGTTACGGAAAATGTCATTATTTTCTCCTTGGTTATCCGTGTGCGTGAAGCGGTTTGCCTGCAAGAGCCATATGAGCTTCGCCCATTGCCTCTGACAGTGTTGGGTGTGCATGAATCAGGGATGCAACATCGGTTGCACGTGCTTCCCAGTTAAAGATTAACTCTGCTTCAGCTAGAAGTTCACCGACGCGCGCACCGACCATGTGAACTCCAAGGATTGGGCCATCTTTTTCGCCAACTAGTTTGATTGAACCGGCAGTACCAAGAATCTGTGCCTTTCCGTTTCCAGCTAAGTCATAGGTAAGTTCAACAACATCATGACCACGCTTTTTAGCTTCTGCAGTTGTTAAACCAACGGATGCAACTTCGGGATCTGAGTATGTAACACGTGGAATTCCATCGTAGTTAATTGGGCGTGGATTCAACCCAGCGATTTCCTCGGCAACGAGCATGCCTTCAGCAAAACCAACATGGGCTAACTGCTGCGTTGGAATCAAATCTCCAACAGCCCAAATGCCAGGAACGTTGGTGCGGCACTTGTTATCAACTAGAACATAACCACGATCAACTGTGATTCCTTGCTCCTCATAGCCAAGGTTTGCCGACACTGGACCACGGCCAACAGAGACCATCAAAAGATCTGCGGTGAACTCTTTGCCATCTTCTAGAGTGATCGTTACGCCCTTTTTGTTCTTGGTCGCAGATTTAAACTTAACTCCTAGCTCTAAATTAATTCCACGCTTGCGAAATGCGCGCTCTAACTGCTTGCTTGAGCTCTCGTCCTCAAGTGCAATTAAGTGAGGCAGGCCTTCAATAATTGTTACTTCTGAACCAAAAGATTTCCAGACAGATGCGAACTCGCAGCCAATGACTCCGCCGCCTAGGACGATGACAGATTTTGGAACGTAATCCATCTTGGTTCCATGATCGGATGTAATAATCTGTTTGCCATCAATTTCAAGGCCAGGCAGAGTGCGCGCATATGAGCCAGTCGCAAGAATGATGTTTTTGCCGGTGTAGCGCTGGCCATTTACTTCAACCGTGTCTTTAGAAACTAACTTTCCATGACCTTCGATGTATGTGATGTTTCTGGACTTAACTAAACCTTGCAGACCTTTGTGAAGACGGGAGATAACACCGTCCTTGTATGCATTAACACCGTGCATATCGATGCCATCAAAAGTAGATTTAACACCGAACTTAGAACCTTCACGCGCCCCATCTGCGATTTCAGCTGAGTGCAAAAGCGCTTTAGTTGGGATGCAGCCCTTGTGTAGACAGGTACCGCCAACCTTGTCGGCTTCGATTAATACAACTGAGAGGCCAAGTTGTGCACTTCGCAAAGCGCAGGCATAGCCACCGCTTCCCCCACCCAGAATCACTAGATCAAATTGCGACACTCAACTACCCCTTTTGCTCATTCTCTAAGACTCTATCTTGCCGTACCTACGCCTGTTCGACCAATCTCACGAGTGAGCGCATGCTCACACCTGTTCCACCCACTGGCGTGTATCCGTGGGCCTTGCCCTCATTGTAGGCAGGACCTGCAATATCAAGGTGCAGCCATGGAAGCTCATCGTTCACAAACTCTTTCAAAAAGAGGCCAGCCACCATCATGCCGCCATTTTTATCTCCGATATTAGCAAGATCTGCAATAGGAGAATCCAGTGAAGCACGAAGTTCTACAGGCAAAGGCATTGGCCAGAACTGTTCACCAGTTTCTTTAGCAGTTGCAATAAATGCATCACTAAAACTTTGATTATTTGTCATGACCGCACCTGTGCGAGTTCCAAGTGCTATTACTTGTGCGCCAGTCAACGTTGCCACATCGATGATTCCATCTAGCTTATTTTTACTTGATTGGGCCTTCATTAATCCATCTGCAAGTACTAAACGGCCTTCAGCATCAGGGTTGAGGACCTCAACGGTTTTTCCACCAAAGATGGTGATGACATCACTTGGACGTGTTGCTGTATCACTGGGCATATTTTCAGCAAGGGGAGCCCAGCATTCAATCGCTACCGGCAAACCAAGTTCTGCAATAGCAAGGGTTGCAGCACACACTGCCGCAGCACCACCCATATCGCACTTCATCGCTTCCATACCTAAGCCGGCCTTGAGATTGAGTCCACCTGTATCAAAGGTGATTCCTTTACCAACGAGGGCAAAGCGTTTAACGTTTTTAGCTTTAGGAGTGTAAGAAATATGAAGCAAACGTGGGGGGTTGGCTGAACCTTGGCCCACACCAACGATGCCGCCAAAGCCTTGGGACTTTAGTTGCTTCTCATCCCAGATAGTTACTTTGAGTCCAGCCTTAATACCACCGGCTGCTTTAACACTTGCAGCTAATTTCTTAGTAAAAGTCTCCGGATATAAATGGCTAGGGGGAGTATTAACCAGATCTCGCACAAGATGGGTGTACTTGGCGATAATTGATGCCCGAGTAATAATCTCTTTCGCTTCACTCTTTCCCGCAAGCTTTGAAAAGATTGTTGCCGACTTCAAAGCGCTTTTGTGATCATCCTTAGTGGATCCACGGAACTCATTAAAAACATATGCTCCCAGCCCCGCACCTTCTGCAACGGCGCTCACACCTGCAAGATCGCGCGTTGGAAGGGCAAAAGTTGCTCCGGCATTTCCTGCTAACGCTCTGGCGGCAGCACCTGCAGCTCTGCGCAAACTCTCATGTGAGTAAGAAGAAGACTTTGCACCAAGACCGGTGAAGACCATAAGGCGCGCTGGTCCACCAGGCATCTTTGTTACTTCATCGGCTTTTCCAGTTGCGCCCATCTCAAGCAATGAGGCTAAAAGTGATTTTGAATCAAGAGCTAAATCACCTGATTCGATGGCGATGCCACCTTTTGTGTTGGTGCTAACCAGTCCCACAACAAGGAGATCATCTTTAACGAGGCCATCTGAGATTTTGAGTGTTGTCATAGGCGTCAGCGTAATAGATGTATTGGTAGGTTTCACACTATGAAGCGTTCACCCTTACACGACAAGCATCTAGCCCGAAATGCCAAGATGGCTGATTTTGGCGGTTGGCTGATGCCCATCGAGTATCCAGGGGCTGGAGTACTGGCTGAGCACGCCGCAGTCCGTGAAAAGGTAGGTATTTTCGATGTTTCGCATTTAGGCAAAGCAAGTGTGACTGGAAAAGCAGCTCTGGAGTTCCTGAACTCCATGTTCACTAATGATCTAGGTCGAATTGGAAATGGTTTTGCCCAATACACCTTGCTGTGTAATGAAAAAGGTGGAGTCATCGATGATCTCATCGCATATCGCAATAGTGAAGATGATTTCTTTTTAGTTCCAAATGCTTCAAATACCACTGATGTTGTTGCAACTCTCCAGGCCCATGTTCCAGCTGGAATTACCGTTACCAATTTGCACACCGACTATGCAGTCATTGCCGTGCAGGGACCACTAGCACCGCACGTCATGCAATCACTGGGCGTAAATACCGATATTGATTACATGGCTTTTGACAAGGTCAATATTGGCGGCGCAGAAGTAATTCTCTGCCGCACCGGTTACACAGGAGAACTTGGTTATGAACTACTTCCTAAAACAGCAGATGCTTCAAAGGTCTGGGATGCCATCGTTGCAGCGATAGAGCCAGTTGGTGGATTGGTATGTGGTCTTGGTGCTCGCGACACATTGCGCACAGAGATGGGCTATCCACTCCACGGTCATGAACTTTCATTAGAGATCACTCCGGTTGAAGCCAGTGCAACCTGGGCTATCGGTTGGGATAAGGGTGAATTTTTAGGTTCTAGCGTTTTGAAATCACAGAAATCTCAAGGTGCTAAGCGTCGAAGCGTGGCAGTTAAATCTTTGGACCGAGGGATTCCTCGCGGTGGAATGAGTGTGAAAACTCAGGATGGAGCTTTGCTAGGTGAAGTAACGAGTGGGACTTTTTCACCATCTCTTAAAGTCGGAATAGGTATTGCACTTCTCGATGCAACTGTAAAAATCGGTGACCAACTAATAATCGATATTCGTGGCAGAGATGCAATGGTTGAAGTTGTAAAACTTCCCTTTATGCCTTCACACGTTCGTTAAATTCAATTGGCTGCAAGAATGCAGCACGAGTCTTAGTTCTCCGTAGCGCTGATAAAACTGCTCTCCCTGAAAGCGCTAAAAGAAGCGCTGTAAATATAGCCCGAGGGATATCCCATGCCATGGCGGTTGCAAAGTGAAAAATGATGAAGCGAGAGAGGTTTTCACTTAGTGCGCCATTGGCGATGTAAGACAGTTGTGTGTCAGCGCCCAAGGCCCAAGGCCAGAACTGTAGATCCATCAGGATTCCAAATACCTGTGCAGCGATGATGCCAAAGAAAATCAAAAGGGAAATTTCTTTCCAGCCTCTTAGTTTTTTGCCACCAAGCATGCCAGCGGCCATACCTATCCAAGCTGCTGCAAATACTTGATAACCCAGCCATGGACCAACACCGCCGGTGAGTAGGGCTGAAACAAACATAGATGTAAGACCCAAAATGAATCCAAAGGAAGGACCAAAGACTCGAGCGCTAAGAATTAAAATAAACCACATAGGTTCAATTCCAACGGCACCAGCACCTAGGGGGCGAAGGGCTGCAATGAGGGCGGATAAAACACCCAGGAGTGCAACTGACTTAGCATCGAGTGCTGAGTTAGATATCTGAATGATTACTAAAAAGAAAGCAACGCTCAGGGCTGCCCAAAAGAAAAGCTGAGTGCGTGGCAGTGATTGGCCGTTGTAGAAAAAGGGCCAGAGAAATCCGGCCGCAGAAATCAAAGAAGCCAAGGTCAGTACTGCTGTGTCAAGAGGAGAAAATCTGACTACGTCATTAGTGCGCATTATCTATGTGCCTCAATGGCTCGGACAACATCGCCAACTGTTAACCAGGGCTGGGGTGACATGATCTTAGAAACCTGTGGGGCAAAGGCTGGAGAAGATAAGAGCACATCAATTGTTGGTCCGTCGGCAACGATGTCACCATCTGCAATAAAGATTGTTCGGGTAGCCAATTCAGCTACTAGTTCAACATCGTGTGTAGCGATAATCACGCTGCGATTAAAAACACGAGCGAAATCAATAAGCAGCTTGGTTAATACGCGCTTGGCCTGATAATCAAGGCCTCTAGTTGGTTCATCCAAGATCAGCAGGTGTGGGTTAGCCGAAAGCACCACACTGAGCGCCAAACCTAAACGCTGGCCTTCAGATAAATCCCGGGGATGTGTCTGTGCTGATATTCCAGGAACGAGTTGGGAAAGGAGCGCGTAAGTAGTACCAGCATGAACTTCATTGTCATGATCTGCTTGTTTGCACTCTTCACTCACACTTTGCCCATAGAGTAGATCACTTGGCTCTTGTGGGATATAGCCAATGTTTTCACGCCTCTTTTTACTATGTAGTTTCTGGGAATCAATGCCGTTAACGATTACTTCACCCGATGCATTATCACTGACCCCAGCGATGGCTCGAAGTAATGAGCTTTTGCCCGCCCCATTGCGACCCATGATGGCAACGATCTCATTTTCATAGATAGTTGCTGAAAGAGAGTTCACTGCATTTTTGCCGCTATAGGAGATAGTTAAATCATTAACTGTTACACATGCTTTAGTAGAGCTAATGGGAGCTTCTTGTCTAATGACTTCATGTGAGTCCCTAAAATCTTGCGTCATCCGGCGCATTTCTCGCACCGAAACACCAATCTCTTTTAACCCAAGGGCTCTAGCAAGTTCAACGATGGGCGGGGCAATAGGGGAGTTCATCAGGATTTGCTCAGGTGTTCCAACCACAGCAGAGCCTGCGCCATTGATATGAACAATGCGATCAGCAAATTGAATCACGCGCTCTAACTTATGTTCTGCAATAACTACGGTCAGACTTAAATCATGAACTAGGCGGTGAAGAATCGAAAGCACTTCTTCAGCGGCAATAGGATCGAGTGCACTTGTTGGTTCATCTAGAACTAAGACTTTGGGATGGGCAACTAGCGCGCTTGCTATTGCAACCCGCTGTTGTTCTCCGCCGCTCAGGGTTGCAATGGTGCGATTTCTAAGGCTAGACAAAGACATTAAGTCCAAAACTTCTTCCACTCGCTTTCGCATTGTTTCGTTGGAAAGATTCAAAGCTTCCATCCCAAATACAAGCTCTTCTTCCACCGTATCTGCTACAAAGCCATTGATGGGGTTTTGTCCCACAATGCCAATTAAATGTGCCAGCCCGCCAGGTTTGACTTCTGCAGTTGATATTCCATCAACCTCAATACTTCCGGCCAAGATCCCGCCAGTGTGGTGGGGGACAAGGCCATTGATCAGTCGCAACAGTGAAGACTTACCTGAACCTGTTGGGCCAATAACTAGAACTAATTCACCTTCAGCGATTTCAAGAGTAAGGTCTTCAATCACTGTAGTTGTGGAGTTTGGATAGATAAGTGAAACGTTAGAAAACTTAATCATGAGAGCGCCACCACCGTTAAGCCAGCTATAACAACGGCTAGATCAATCCGTGCCCATTTAATTGGGCGGTACTTTGATCGTTTCTTACTTATCCCATAACCTCGTGAATCCATCGCAGCAGCTAAATCAAGGGATCTGGCTAATGACTCTTCGAGTAATGGAATCGCAATGCGTTTAAATGCTTTCACCCCGTGGGTTTTCTGACCTCGCAGGCGCTGTGCCATGCGAATGCGTGAGACGGCTGAGACAAGTTGCGGAAGCACTGATGTTGCAATCACAACACTGATGCCAAATTCATAAAGATAGATAGGTAGCACACGCAATAAACGGTGCGGACTAGTCAGAGATGCAGCTGCGCCAAAGACCACAAGGATTGCGCAGATGATGACCCCTTCAGATATCGATGAACTCAATCGCTCTAAGGTCACTGCGCCACCGATTCGAATACCGGGCATCCAACTAGGTAGTGGCAGACGGGGGATAGTGAAAAGGGTTGTTCCTGGAATAGGAACACCAATGAGCACACCGATAATCGCTCGAATTGAGATGATCCAAATGGATAATTTCAACGTGGCATTAAAGGATCGTCCCCATGGGGCGTCATCTCGTTGGGTAAAGACAATCACTGACATAACACCCACTGCCGCAATGGCAAAGACCGGAGAGTTCACTCGGGCTATTGCAAAGGCTATAGCGGCCGAGAAAATCCACCACGTCAGTGGGTGAAATGAAAGTTTTTTCACGCAAGAATTACTATTTCTTGATTAAAGCTTTTGGTGTTGGAATTTCAACACCGCACTCTTTAGCAGGGTATCCACCCAAGCCGCAGATCAAGCCAGAGGTGGCAGCTCGGATCTTTGTTACTTGGCCAAGAACATCAATTCCCTGTGAGGTTTTTGCTGTGCGAACACAAGTAGTGATTGTTTTCTTTGGAGATTCACCTTTGGGTGCCCAGGCTTTTGAACCATACTCAATGACGAGTCCGATTCGCTTAGTGTCTTTGTCACCTTTAACACCAGCACAGATCTTTGCAAAGCTAGGTTTTACTGCGGGCGCAAGAGAAGGGATATCGTCAGCGCCAAATACAAAGGACCAACCTTCAACAGCGCCATCTGCGATATCAACAGTAGGTCCAGTCATTGCAGCAGTCCACTTAGTGGCACCTGGAGCTGCTTGGAAATAACCCCAGTAACGCCAGCCTTTGCTTTCAGCTTGTGATTGGGGGATAAAGAGAACTGACGTGGAAAGTATAAGAAGTGAAATAAGTAATGCTTTGATCTTCATTGCTGTGGGGCCTCTCGATTGTGAAAGAGTCTCACAGGGAGCAGTGCCGCGCGAATAAGAGATAAGAATAAGAAATCTCGAAGACATGTGGACCACACCCCGCAAACCTCGGCGGGTGTTTGTCTAGAACCATCCATTAGGTAATCCGACTTTACGGTTGCGGGACAGCGTCGGAGTTTCACCGAACTTCCCCTAATGAAGGGCGTATTAAGTTGTGTGCGTAGGTAATCACACAGTGATGGGGTTGGCAACACGGCGCGCAAGCCCATAGAGTTCTAGGCATGGAATATCGTCGCCTTGGCAGTACTGGAATGTATGTATCTGAGATTTCTTATGGAAACTGGATCACTCACGGCTCTCAAGTAGAAGCTGACGCTGCAATCAAATGTGTGAAGGCCGCGCTGGATTGTGGCATCACAACTTTTGACACTGCAGATGTTTATGCCGGCACTCGAGCTGAGAAGGTCCTTGGAAAAGCTCTCAAAGGCGTTCGTCGTGAGTCATATGAGCTTTTCACCAAGGTCTACTGGCCAACAGGTCCAGGCAAAAATGATCGCGGCCTTTCTCGTAAACACATCATTGAATCTTGTAACGCATCACTTAAGCGTCTTCAAACAGATCACATTGATCTTTACCAAATGCACCGCTTTGATTTTGAAACACCGTTAGAGGAATCTCTGAGCGCCTTTGATGATTTAATCCGTGCAGGAAAAGTTCACTACATCGGATTCTCTGAATGGACTGCTAGCCAAATCGCAGCTGCACTTAAAATTCAAGATGCCCGTGGCTATAACCGCTTTGTTTCCAGCCAACCTCAGTATTCAGCCCTTTGGCGCGTGATTGAAGCAGAGGTTGTTCCACTTTCAGAAAAAGAAGGTATTGGCCAGATTGTCTGGTCACCAATGGCTCAAGGTGTTCTCACTGGTAAGTATCTGCCAGGTAAGAAACCGCCTGCCGGCTCACGTGCTACCGATAAAAAGGGCGGCGCTGGAATGATTTCTAAGTGGATGAAAGATGATGTTTTAACTGCAGTTCAAAAGCTTAAGCCAATTGCAGATAAGGCTGGACTGACAATGTCTCAACTTTCAGTCGCCTGGGTTTTGCAAAATCCAAACGTTTCTAGTGCCATCGTTGGTGCAACAAAGCCATCTCAGGTGAAGGAAAACGTGAAGGCTGCAGGAGTCAAACTAGATGCGGACACCATGAAAGCAATTGATAGCGCTTTAGGTAATCTGCCTGAAAAAGACCCAGCACAAAACATCAGCCCAAATCCAAGAGCTTAATTAACTACATCGCCTACTTTGGTTTGTGGGTGAGGAGCACGAAGACGACGCATCTGTGTTGAGCGAAGCCATGCATACATGGCCAGACCCTTTGTGTTAGATGATGGATGCTTGGCGTGGACCAAGCGTTTGATTTGTCTACCTAAGAAAATGCCGTCAACAACTGCGGCTAATAGAACGGCATACATCAGGGCAATAGCAGTGAATTGAACTACTGGAATCTGAATCAAAGTCAGAACCAGAACTATGAAAATAATAGGTAGGAAATACTCACCGATAGAACGGCGAGCATCCACGTAGTTACGAACAAAGCGGCGCTCTGGTCCACGATCTCGAAGTGGCAACGCGCCTTCTTCACCACGCATATATGCAGCACGTGAGCTCACACGATCTTGCCTGGAGGCCAACTTCTGGGTGCGCTTTTGCTCTTTAGTCACGACAGGGGATAAGGAAGAAACCTTCACCTTTGCCTGGGCATCTTTGCGCTTTGGGGTTGGACGGCCTTTGCCAGTTGATTCAGTAGTCATGGGGCAACTATAGAAGGCATGAGCAAAACCACAAATATTCACGGTAAGTCACAACTCGCGTCAGGGGTGGGGGAAAGGTAGGCTTAGCCTAAACAAGGAGAGAAAATGACGACAGAAGTTACAACCACAGGTCTTGCCCTAACCGATGTTGCTGCTGCAAAGGTAGCTGCGCTTTTGGCACAAGAAGGCCGCGATGATCTCAATCTTCGTGTTGCTGTACAGCCTGGTGGATGCTCTGGTCTTCGTTATCAGCTCTACTTTGATGATCGCAATCAAGATGGCGACATCGTCCGTGAATTTGGTTCAGTCAAGGTAATCGTGGACAAGATGAGTGATCCTTACTTGATGGGTGCCACTGTTGATTTCGTCGACACCATCGAAAAGCAGGGTTTCACAATTGATAATCCAAATGCAGCAGGTTCTTGCGCATGCGGCGATTCATTTAACTAACAAAGTTAAATAAAGGCCCTAGTATCGCTACATGAAAATTGGCGTTGCGGGGTCAGTTGGTCTAGATCACTTAATGACTTTCTCTGGAAAGTTCACTGATTCATTTGTCGCCGGTTCATTAGAAAAAGTCTCACTTTCCTTTCTTGTAGATAGCTTGGATGTTCGCCGTGGAGGTTGTGCGGCCAATATCTGTTATGGCATGGGAGTTCTTGGTTTAAATCCGGTACTCATTGCAGCCGTTGGAAAAGACTGGCCAGATTATGAAGCCTGGCTCTCTCGCCACGGCGTCGACACTTCTCACGCTTTAGTTTCAACCTCTTTGTATACAGCCCACTTTATGGTCACAACTGATGATGACCTCAATCAGATTGCATCGTTTTTCCCAGGTGCGATGAGTGAAGCCCGCAATATTGAACTAGGACCAATCATGGAAAAGACTGGGCGCTTTGACATGGTCGTGATTTCACCTGATGATCCAGAGGCGATGTTGCATCACTCTGATGTTTGTCGAAGCCAAGGCATTGCATTTGCTGCCGATCCCTCTCAGCAGATGGCACGTATGAGCGGGGAGGAGATCAAACTTCTCATCGACGGTGCCTCTTATCTTTTCCTTAATGAATATGAGCTAGCCCTGGCCATGCAAAAGACGGGCTGGAGTGATCGTGAGATTTTGGAGCATGTGAAAATCCGTGTAGTCACCTTGGGTTCAAAGGGTGCAAAGGTGGAAAGTGCTGCTGGTGAGTTTGTGCAAGTGGGAGTCCCACAGGAGAAATCGAAGACAGATCCAACAGGTGTGGGAGATTCCTTTAGATCAGGCTTTATTGCAGGCCTGGCGTGGGGTTTGGGCCATGAGAGATGTGCCCAGTTAGGTTCTCTGATCGCTACCTACGTTATAGAGACGATGGGAACTCAGGAATATCGATTTACCAGCGCCGAATTCCTTGCCCGTTTTCACGATGCCTATGGGGCACAAGCAGCGGCAGAGATAGCTCCACACCTAAATTTTTAGTCCGTAAGAATCTGTGACACGAACCACCAGGATGGCCCCTTAAGCCGATGTCACCTCAGCGCGCTTTGCGCTCTATCCTTAACCCTATGTCGTTAACAACGCTTAAGTTTCTTCGTGGGCTGCTTTTTCTCGCTCCCGCACTCTTGCTCACGGGCTGCTCAAAAGTTTCAGGTCTTGGCTTTGAAGAGGGGTTATCAAGTGTTAATGATGAGTCTCTTTCACTGTGGCAAGGGGCATGGATTGCCGCCGGTGTTGTTGGAGTCTTTACATTAATTTTGATTCTATGGCCAGCGGTCTTCCATCGTCTTAAAAAAGATAGCCCTGAGTTTCCAAAGCAGACTCAGTACAACATCCCTGTTGAAGTTCTTTACACGATCATTCCTTTCATCATCGTGGCAGTTCTTTTCTATTTCACCGCTCAGAAGCAAACAGTAATTACTGCAAAGACAGATACTTATAAGCATGAAATTACTGTTACGGGATTTCAATGGTCATGGCAGTTCGGTTATCCAGAAGCGGGTCCTGATGCGCTGGTGACCGGAAGTCCTGCACAGCCACCTGTGCTCTATGTTCCACTGGGCGAGCGAGTGCGCTACACAATCACAGCAAATGATGTTATCCACGGTTTCTGGATTCCAGCATTCATGATTCAAATGCAAAATATTCCTGGGGTCACTAACTACTTAGAATTTACTGCGAACAAGCTGGGGGATTTCCCGGGCCGATGCAATATTTTGTGTGGACGAAGTCACTCACAAATGTTGTTCACGGTTCGCGTAGTTACACCAGCGCAGTACCAGACTTATCTTGAAACCTTACAGGGGAGCAGCGCATGACAACATATGCAGAACGTCCAACGATTACTGAGATGCCTCCAGCACCAGCTATAAAGGGCAAGGCATTTGTAAAGTGGATTACATCAACTGACCATAAGACAATCGGTTACCTGTATCTGATTACATCATTTGCCTGGTTTCTCATTGCTGGCCTGTTGGCCCTCTTACTGCGCTCTGAACTTGCTCGCCCAGGAATGCAGTTCTTGAGCGCTGAGCAGTACAACCAGATTTTCACGATGCACGGAACGATCATGTTGCTCATGTTTGCAACACCATTGTTCGTGGGCTTTGCCAACGTCATCATGCCGCTACAAATCGGTGCAGCCGACGTTGCTTTCCCCCGCCTTAACATGCTCTCTTACTGGCTCTACCTCTTTGGCGGAATTATGGCCTTTGCCGGATTCCTTTCCCCTGGAGGAGCAGCATCATTTGGTTGGACGGTTTATGTTCCACTTTCAAATGCAACATATTCACCAGGAATTGGCGCAGATCTTTGGTTATTAGGCCTTGCAGTTAGCGGTATCGGAACGATTCTGGGTGGCGTTAACTTCATTACAACTATCTTCACCATGCGTGCACCTGGTATGACGATGTTTCGTATGTCAATCTTTTCATGGAACGTATTACTGACGTCAATCCTTGTCCTTCTGGCTTTTCCTCCACTAGCAGCTGCTCTACTGGGCCTTGAGGCAGATCGTATTTATGGCACGCATCTTTTTGATCCAGCAAACGGCGGAGCAATGCTGTTCCAGCACTTGTTCTGGTTCTTCGGTCACCCTGAGGTGTATATCTTGGCTCTACCATTCTTTGGAGTTGCTACTGAGATTTTGCCGGTCTTTAGCCGCAAGCCAATCTTTGGATATAAAGGTTTGATTGCAGCAACGATTGCAATTGCCGCACTCTCTGTTTCAGTATGGGCCCACCATATGTTTGCAACTGGACAAGTTCTCTTGCCTTTCTTCTCTTTCATGACTTTCCTTATTGGTGTTCCAACAGGTGTGAAGTTCTTTAACTGGATCGGAACGATGTGGCGTGGTCACGTTACTTTTGAAACTCCAATGCTCTGGGTCATGGGCTTTCTTGTTACTTTCCTCTTCGGCGGATTGACAGGAATTATTCTTGCTTCACCTCCACTAGATTTCGCAGTCTCTGCTAGCTACTTCGTCGTTGCTCACTTCCACTATGTTCTTTTTGGAACTGTGGTCTTTGCAATGTTTGCTGGTTTCTACTTCTGGTGGCCAAAGATGACTGGTCGCATGCTCAATGAGCGCCTAGGAAAGATTCACTTCTGGACAACTTTCTTCGGCTTCCACCTCACTTTCCTTATTCAGCACTGGCTAGGAATTAAGGGTTTCCCACGTCGCTATGCAGATTACCTACCAACTGATGGCTTCACATTTATGAATGAAGTTTCAACAATCGGTTCATTCTTACTAGCGTTTTCAATGATTCCATTTATGGTCAACATCTGGATCACACGCAAAGCACCAGTAGTTGGCGTTGATGATCCTTGGGGTTACGGAGCATCACTTGAGTGGGCAACCACATGTCCACCACCACGTCACAACTTCCTTTCAATGCCTCGCATCTCATCAGAGCGACCAGCATTTGATCTGCACTACCCACACGTTAAGACTGAAGGGCACTAACAAACTATGAAGGTTTCTTGGCAGCTATTTATCGGTCTCTCACTGTTTTATGCTTTGATGACAGTTATTTATTGGCAAGTGGGCGGTGAGCCAGTAGGAATCGGCGGCATGCTCCTTGCTGCAGCACTCGCTGGCATGGTTGGTTTCTATGTGTGGTTCACACAACGCCGCATCGGACAGATTCTTCCTGAAGATAATCTCACTGCATTAATTTCAGATGGTGCTGGGGATCTTGGTTTCTATAGCCCCCACTCATGGTGGCCATTGCCAGTTGCTTTGAGCATGTGTGCACTGACGCTTTCATTAATTATCGGTTGGTGGTTGACCGTGATTTCACTAGGGGCTCTTGTTATTTCAATTATTGGAATGGTTACAGAGTATGAAAAGCCGGTTGCGAGTTCAGCACACTAATGTCACAAGTGCGCGCAGAGATTCTGGATGTTGATTATCCAAATACGGCTGCAGCACGCATAGTCATTAACGCTCCAGCATCAAAGATATTTGAAGTACTAGCTAACCCACGAGCTCATGCATCTTTTGATGGTTCAGCAACGATTAAAGAGAGTATTTCAGGCCCTGCCCGTCTGCACCTAGGCGCAAAATTTTCAATGGCGATGAAGATTAAGGTGCCATATCGGATTACCAACACAGTTGTGGCATTTGAAGAGAATCAAAAGATTACTTGGAGCCATTTAATGAAATGGACCTGGTCATACGAGCTCCAAGATTTGGGTAATTCAACAACTCAGGTAACAGAGATTTTTGATGGCTACTCCATCCCTGCCTTCTCTCGCTGGTGGCTCAAGAAGACTGGGGCTGTGGCTAGAAATCCAAAGTTTATGGCTAAGAGTTTGGTGCAACTCAAAGCGTTGTGTGAAGGTTGAAAACTGCGCGTCTAGCACCCTATCTCTTTGTATTTCTATGGAGCACTGGCTTTGTTGGTGCTAAATACGGCCTTCCCTATGCAGATCCATTTATATTCTTATCAGTCCGAATTTTTATAGCAGCTGTAATTCTCTTTCTAGCAGCACGCATCCTGAAAGCTCCTTTGGCACTCACTCGAGGAGATATTGGTAAATCATCACTCATTGGTTTTTTCCTCCATGCCTGTTATCTAGGGGGAGTCTTCTTCGCAATTTCAAAAGGGGTATCTGCAGGAGTTGCAGCAGTGATCACGAGCTTGCAACCAGTATTTGTTTCAATTCTGGCAGTCAAAGTTCTAGGTGAAAAACTTCGTTGGAGTCAGTTTGCAGGCTTAGTAACAGGATTGATCGGTGTTGCATTAGTTCTGGGACCAACTTTTGATAGTTCGGTTTCTACAGTGGGAATTGCGGCAGTATTTGTTGCACTGCTAGGAAGTAGTACGGCCACGCTGATGCAAAAGAAGTTTGGTGCAGCAATTCCTCTGTTGGCCGGAACGGCCTACCAATACCTTGCAGCGGGTGCAGTGTTGGGCATCGCTGCGGTTGCAACGGGTGGCACGCGTATTGAGTTCACACCCAAGTTTGCAGCCGCATTTATCTGGTTAATCATCGCTCTTTCTGTGGGAGCGGTCCTTCTTTTGATGCGCTTGCTCAACAGTGGTAGCGCTGCCTCGGTTTCTTCTCTGTTTTATCTTGTTCCACCAGCAGCGGCCCTTGAGGCATACATTCTCTTCGGAGAAAAAGTAAACACCCAAGGCTTCCTTGGAATAGGAGTTACCGCCCTGGGTGTTTGGCTTGTAATACGCAAAACCAACTAGTGGCTCTCGATCTCCTTTAACTCTTGCTCAGTTACCTTAGGCACAGAAACTGCATGGGCCTTGCTCAGACGGCGCTGAATCTTGTTCTTAAGAGCACCTGGCCTGCGCACACCACGAACATCAACATCCTCAATTTCAAGTGGCACCAACTGTTCATGTGATTGCAGTAGGAACGCCTTCTCTGGCGAGATTGGTGTGTGAACTTCAACGAACTCACCATGAGGCAAGCGAAGTAGGCGACCAGACTCTGCTCCATGAAGAAGAAGTTCGCGATCTGCGCGTTGCAGAGACAAACACAGACGCTTTGTGATGATGAAAGCTAGCGGAGGAAGAATAAAGATTCCTATACGAGAGAACCACATGATTTGGTTAATCGATAGATCAAAATTCGTAGCAATAATGTCATTTCCACCATTGATCAGTGAAATCATTACGAAGGTAATTGACATGACGCCAAGAGCGGTGCGGTTTGGCACATTGCGTGGTCGATCTAGCAAGTGGTGCTCACGCTTGTCGCCAGTGATCCAGCTTTCAATAAATGGATAGAGCGCCATTCCAGTGAAGATGATGCCAGGCACGATCAATGTAGGAAGCAAAATGTTCCAGGAAATAGTGTGGCCAAAGGCATGTGTTTCTAATGGGGGAGCCATGCGAACAAGGCCATCTAGCCAACCCATGTACCAGTCAGGTTGTGATCCTGCTGAAATCTGTCCTGGTGTGTAAGGGCCATAAAGCCAGATTGGGTTAATCGATGCAACGGCAGCTAAGAACGCTGTTATTCCAAATACAACGAAGAAGAATCCACCAGCTTTAGCCATGTAGACGGGCAAGATGGGATGTCCCACAACGTTAGTTTCTGTGCGACCAACACCTGGGAACTGTGTGTGCTTCTGGTACCAAACCAACATCACGTGAATTGTGATGACTGCTAGGAAGATTCCAGGAATGATCAAAATATGCAGGGTAAAGATGCGAGGGATAAAGCCAACACCAGGGAAGCCTCCACCAAATAAGAAGAATGTAATATATGTTCCAACAACTGGAACCGCCTGAATAATCGCTGAAGTAATGCGCATTCCAGTTCCAGATAACAAGTCATCAGGAAGTGAGTATCCAAGCAGACCTTCTACTAGACCAAGAGTCAATAGAAGAATTCCAAGAATCCAGTTGAACTCACGTGGCTTTCTAAATGCACCCGTAAAGAAAACACGCAAAAGGTGAGCAACGATTGCTGCCATAAATATGAGTGCTGACCAGTGGTGGATTTGGCGCATCAATAGGCCGCCGCGAACTTCAAATGAGATATCTAAAGTTGAGGCATATGCAGCTGACATCGTTAAACCTTTGAGTGGCTCATAAACACCCTCATAGATGACATCTCTTTGTGAAGGATCAAACCAGAAAGTTAAAAAAGTTCCTGAAAGAAGCAAGATGACAAATGAATACATGCACACTTCACCGAACATGAACGACCAGTGATCAGGAAAGACTTTGTTAAGTGACTTCTTGACCCATTTCGCAGCCCCGAGTCTTTCATCGACAAAGTTGGCGGTATTTCCAACTATTTTTTCAGTTGTTATCATTGTGAGTTCCTCTCCCAGAAACTAGGTCCGACTGCTTCATTAAATGGTGCACGTGCTACTAAATACCCTTCAGCATCGACAGTGATGTCGAGTTGGGGGAGTGGTCTTGCTGCAGGTCCAAAGATGACCTTGGCAGCGCGAGTCACGTCAAATGTTGACTGGTGACATGGACACAGCAGGTGTTTTGTCGTTTGTTCATAGAGTGCAACGGCGCAGCCCATATGAGAACAAATCTTTGAAAAGGCAATGATTCCCTCATGCGTCATCGCAAGGCGCTCTGGGGTTAGTTGGAAATCTTGTGGGCGCAAGCGAATAAGTAAAACAGGATCTTTTGCAATGTCACTTAAAGGGCGGTGTTCTAGGTCAGCAACAGCTGGCAGAACTTGAACTACAGAGCCAACTTCAAGGTCTGAGGCCAAAATTGGACGGTTACCAGGATCAGTGAGCAGACGAGTTCCCGCTTTCCAATTCGTCATCTCCAACTGCTTTCCAGGTAGAGGACCTAGATCGCGAAGAAGAAGAACTGGTGGAAGAGCAAAGAGACCAACAGCAGCGGCCAGTGAGCGCTTGATTAACTTACGGCGACCAAGTTGAACTCCCGCAACTCCCTCTTTAACAGTTTTGATTAACTCTTCGCGATCTTCATCACTTGAGCGGAATTCATGGCGATGATTAACAATTTCTTTATCAGGCATCAAAGTCTTGGCCCAGTGAATTGCAGCAATGCCGATGAAAAATAACGACATGGCCATACCAATTCCAATACCTAATTGCTGGGCATTTTGATTACCCATAATTGGGATAAAGATAAAGACATCACCGGCGACATAAATGTATGAATAAATCAGAAGTAACGAGCCAACACCAGATAGGCCAAAGAGAATTGCAATCTGTTGTTCTGCGCGCTTTTCAGAGGCAGGGTTGATGTCGGTAGCACGCGGTGCATGTTGTGGTGCTACTGAGTCATCAGTCGGTACTAATTCATTAGACACGTCGCGCCTACCTTGCTCTCGTAGTTAGCCAGACTGCAATACCAATGAGCAGTCCAAGTCCTAGTATCCAAGCCACCAGACCTTCAGTAACTGGTCCTATTCGCCCCATTGTTGCTCCGCCTAGATTTGGTTCAGCTTCAGCGGCCTTGATCCATTTGATTACTGAAAGCTTTTCTTCAGGTGTAATAGTTTTATCACTAAATACTGGCATTGATTGTGGACCAGTGACCATGGCCTCATAAATATGTTTTGGTTCAACACCCATAAGAGTTGGCGCGTACTTACCTTGTGATAGCGCACCACCTTGGCCAGCAAAGTTGTGACACATTGCGCAGTTGTTTCTAAACAACTCTCCGCCTTCGGCCGAGTTGCCATCGCGCTCATAATTAAGTTCTGATTCACCTGGAATAGCAGGCCCAGGGGCAAGGGATGCGACATAAACAGCCAGAGCTGCAACTTCTTCTTCGTTATAGACAGGTGCTTTGCGCACCGCTTGTGTACTCATGTCAGCCATTGGCATACGGCCTGTTCCAACTTGGAAATCAACAGAGGCGGCTCCTGTGCCGATTAAAGAAGGCACTAGTGCTCCACCTTCAGCATTGAGTCCATGGCAAGAGGAACAGCCCTTAAGAAAGATTTGCTTGCCTTCTTCAATAGAGGCTGATCTAGAAAAAACATTTTGAGATTCTGTAACAGTTTCACTTGCAACAGAGAAAGTTGTTCCAATTCCAAGCAGGGCAAAAATAAGTAGCAATGGGCCAGCGGCCTTATGTCGACGGTAACGCGATAAACGCTTCACGAAGAATGTGTGCTCCTTTACTTAATTAGATAGATCGCAGAGAAGAGAGCGATCCATACGACATCGACAAAGTGCCAGTAGTACGAAACAACGATTGCGGTGGTGGCTTGCTCGTGAGTAAAGCGGCGAGCCTTAGCAACACGAACCAACACAATAAGAAAGGCGAGTAGACCACCGGTCACGTGCAGGCCGTGGAAACCGGTAGCGATAAAAAAGATTGATCCGTAAGCAGTAGAAGAAAGAGTTAACCCTTCTTCTACAAGTGCTGCATATTCATAGATCTGACCACCAATAAAGAAAGAGCCCATTAAGAAAGTCAGAGCGAACCACTCACGCATTCCCCATTTATTCATCTGCAGGATTGAGCCTGTGCGATAATTTTGGAAGCGCTCTGCTGCAAAGACTCCGAACTGACATGTGACAGAGGAGAGAACAAGAATTGTTGTATTAAGTGCAGCAAATGGAATATTTAGAATTTCACTTGACTCTGTCCAGATGCTTGGGCCTTGCACTGCGCGAGTAGTGAAATAAATAGCAAAGAGTGCGGCAAAGAACATCAGCTCACTTGATAGCCACACGATCGTTCCAACGGCAACCGCGTTGGGGCGGGTGATCTTGTGGTGGGCAGCTATGGATGTGCTCGACATAAGGATGATTATTCCCGAAAACTACGCCTGCGTCTTATGGGAGGACCCTTTCTGAACCGTTATTCACCCAGTTCTAGAGTGAAACAGCCCACAGATATTTCTAGGTAAAAATCGACTCGCACGCCCTTTCTGGCAGCCTAGGATTAGGCCATGGCAAAGAAGCAGATTCTCCTTTATGCAGATGATTCATCTGTGCGAAAGGCAGTCATTGATGCCTTGGGCACCAGAACTGCCAGCGATGTGGCCGAGCACCAGATTCATGAGTTTGCCACCGCGGCTGCCCTGCGCTCTTATGTTGATAACAATAAAAACATTGATCTTTTCATCCTCGATGGCGAAGCCGTCCCAGAGGGTGGGTTAGGTGTTGCCCGACAACTCAAAGATGAAGTTTTCAACTGCCCGCCTGTTTTAGTGATCACAGGTCGCAAAGAAGATGCTTGGCTTGCAGCATGGTCAATGGCAGAGGCATCGGTTGTTCACCCTATTGATCCATTCACTCTGGCTAAAAGTGCGGCAGAGCTACTTCGTGGCACTACCCCTGCTGTAGTTTAAAAAATGTCGAAAGAGTTGTGGGAGCGTTATTTCTCAATTCTTGAAAGTGGCCTGGATCTAG
>JBBAMY010000008.1:48160-53150 GCA_040402235.1 Candidatus Planktophila sp.
TTAGTGATGGCTCAAGTGCTTGCAGATAAAGGCGTCGATGGCTTTGTTTTTCGAGGCGATGATGGATTAGATGAGATAACTCTTGCCACAACTACATCGGTTTTGACTTTGGGCAACGGCCAAATCGCAAGTGATCTATTAGACCCACTTGATTTCGGAATTGCTAGAGCGCCGATTTCAGCACTTGCTGGGGGAGATGCAACTGAAAATGCGCGAATTACTAGATCAATCTTTGCAGGTGAAAAAGGTGCACCGCGTGATGCAGTTGTTCTCAATGCAGCTGCTGCAATCGCAGCCTATGAAGGTGAGATGGAATTAAGCCTTCATGATCGAATACAAAAAGGTGTTGAGCGAGCCACCAAGGCTATTGATAGTGGAGCTGCAACAACCCTTCTTTCACAGTGGGCTGCCCTTAGCCAGAAACTAGCCTCTTCTTAACTTTTTTAAACTGTGGCAAAGTAGTAATTCCAAAGCTACCAAGGCGTTCAATGATTCCATGCAAAACATCTACCGTTGCACGAGCATCATCGAGTGCTCGGTGAGTGGGGGAAGTAGTTGCACCAAAAAACTCTGCCAAAGTAACAAGTTTGCAGTTAATGACATCATCTTTAGTCAGCACATATCTAGCTAATCGGGCAGTGTCTGCAACATGGTGATTAGGCCATGGGTAATCCAAATGCGCAGCTGCAGCTTTGAGAAATCCCACGTCAAAAGGTGCGTTGTGAGCAACTAAAACATTTTCACTCTCTGGACCCAAGAACTCTATAAAGGATGGAAATACCTGGGCGATAGTGGGTGCATTGGCCAACATCTGATCTGTAATACCGGTCAGTTGAGTAATAAAAGGTGATATTTCAATGCCAGGGTTGACGAAAGTTTCAAACTCTCCAATTACTTCACCGCCTCGCACTTTTACCGCGCCAATCTCAGTTATCCCAGCGCCAGTAGATGGGGCAGCCCCTGAGGTTTCTAAATCAACAACAACAAAGGTGGCTTGGGACAGATGCATGGTGGAGATAGTAAGTGATTGGACCGTCATTGACAGCGCGCGTATTGTTTCGCCCATGGCAGTTGAAACAGCACCCCCAGGTTGGATGCAAGATTGGTCGGCGCAAGGCTCAGGCAAGAATGCTCGCATCGGAGTCTTGCTTGTTCATGGATTTACCGGAGCTCCACCATCAATGCGCCCATGGGGAGAGTTTCTTCATAACCACGGTTACACCGTTCGGGTCCCACTTCTTCCGGGCCACGGAACAAAGCCAGAAGATCTCAATAAAGTTAAATGGCAAGAATGGCCAGCAAAAGTACAAACCGAGTTAGATGAACTCTTAAATAGTTGTGATCAAGTTTTTATTGCTGGTTTGTCAATGGGTGGAGGAACAGCCCTTAATGTTGCTCAATTAAATAATGGGCGACTGGCTGGTCTGATTTTAGTAAACCCAATGATTCACGTGGCCATGCTGCCGCACCAACTTGCATACCTTGTCTCTCACTTCCAAAAACTCCGCTCCAGCGTCGGTAACGATATTAAGCGCCCCGGCATAACAGAGCATGGCTATGACTCTCTGCCTACTCGTGGAATTGCTGAGCTATTAAAGATGCTTAAGATCACGAGAAAGAATTTGAGCAAGGTGACTGTCCCGGTCCAACTCTTTCACTCAGTAGAAGATCACACTTTGCCGGTGTCCAACACTGAAATCATTATGGATGGATTGGGTTCAGCCAATAAATCACGTATTGAACTCGTCAACAGTTATCACGTTGCCACCCTTGATTACGACCAGGAGTTGATTTTCCAGAACTCACTAACTTTTATTGAGGGACTTACAAAGTAGTTTTAGAGCTCCAACTGCATCAAAACAAGATCTAGAAGCTCCCCATGCTTTTGGGCAACATGTGGCATGCGCGCACTTTCCTTAAAGCCATAACCAGCATGTAGTTTGATGGAAGCGATATTTGTTGAATCAATTGCGGCAACCATTACTTTTCTTCTTTGCACACGTGCCAAAGCCATTAAATACTCAAGGATCTGCTTGCCAATTCCTTGGCCACGATGTGATGGGGCAACGTGAACGCTGTGTTCAACGGTGTGGTTATAGCCTTCTCCAAAACGAAAAGATCCAAAGACCCCATAACCAACCACTGTGCCATCGTGTTCTGCAACGATGACTGGGTAACCATGTGAGGTTTTATCCTCAAACCAGGCCATGCGCTCAAAGAGATCTACTTGATCTTCTCGGTAGATAGCGTTTGTAGTTGCAATTACATCGTTATAGATGGCAGTTATGGCAGTGATGTCACTAGCCGTGGCGGCTCTAATCATTTATTGAATTACTGAAAACCAGAGAAGTGCCAAAACGCAGGTCGCTACTAAAGAGATGATGGCTCCATAAACAACGCGCATGCGAGTAGTTGATGCGTACTCACCCATTAAGCGCTCATCTTTTGAGATTCCAAACATGAAAAGCAGAAGTGGCAGTAGCAAGATTGCGTTAAGAATTTGAGTGAATACCAGAACTTTAATCAGTGGTAATCCAGGAATAAGAATGAGCCCTGAAGCCAAAACTGTCATGACACCGAATGTGGCATAAAACAACGGTGCCTCTTTTGGTCCATCATCGAGTGCTGCAGGTTGCCCGGTGAGATCTCCTACAGAATAGGCAGTTGATAAAGGCAAAATCGAAGCAGCCAGTAGTGCTGCACCTACTAATCCGATTGCAAAGAGAGCTTTTGCTAGTGATCCAGCCAATGGCTCAAGGGCCTGAGCTGCTTGGGAAGCATCAGTGATATCTGTGATGCCTTGTTTGTTCAAGGTTGCAGCACAGGTGATGACTACAAAGAAACCAATAATTCCTGTGAGCAATGAACCCGTCCACACATCAATGCGAAGCAATTTCAAATCATCGCGAGTTAAGCGCTTATCAACGGCGTAGCTTTGAATGAAGGCAAGTCCCCAAGGGGCAAGGGTTGTTCCAAGGGTTGCAGTTGCTAGATAAATAGCATCTTGTGTGAATGGCATTGATGGCACAAAAACACCACGCGCAGCTTGTCCCCAGTCTGGATTAGCCATGAAACCGGCGACGATATATGAAATAAAGATTGCAGAGAGTGCAAAGAAAACCTTTTCAACGTTTGCAAAGGAGCCACGCAGCACAAGGGCTGAGACAACTAAAGCTCCTGCGGGAACTGTTATGAAACGTGAGATTCCAAAGAGCTCTCCAGCCACAGCAATACCTGCAAACTCAGCTGTGAGAGTTCCAAAGTTAGCAATAATCAAAGCACTTGCACTAAGAGTTCCAGAGCGAGCACCATACTTTTGACGCACTAAACCAATGAGTCCTTGACGGGTAACAACACCAATGCGAGCACCTAAGTCTTGGAAGATAACTAATGCCAAAGTGGAGAGAACGAGCACCCACAGCATTTGATAACCAAATTTGGCACCGAGCTGTGAATAGGTCGTAATGCCGGCTGGATCATCATCTGAAAGCCCAGCAATAATTCCAGGGCCCATGACTGCGAGAAGTGCAGCTAAACGAATCTTGCGCGTTGTTGTCATGAGAGCGCACCTGTTCCTTTAGATAATCCATGTTGTTCCTCAGGCTTAAGTGCATCCACTAAGTCATCGGCCAAAATGCGTCCTACAGGCTTCCCTTTTTCATCAATTACAACGATGGATGCCCCTCGGTTGTTTGAAAATTCTTCGATTACTTCTTCCAGTGGTGAATCTATCTGCACAGATGTTGGATATGGAGGCCCGATTAATGTGCTGAGAAGTGCAGTTGATTTGGCAGCTACAAGCTCAATTATCTGAATATGGTCGACTAACTTGCCTTTGCTATCAACGATCACGACACCATCTGAAATATCACGATGTCTGCTTTCGACAAGTCGGGCTAGGGCTTGGGCCACGGTGTCATTTTCTTGAGCAAAGACCATGTGAGTCGTCATGATTCCACCGGCCAGTGTTTCATCAAATGAAATGAGCTGGCGCAACTGCTTAGCCATCTTTGTATCCATGGCTTTTAAAATATCTTCACGGTGTTCATCACTTAAATCACGCAATACTTCAGCAGACTCATCTGGTTCCATGCGGCTAAGGAGTTCAGCTGCTCGGCCTTCACTCAAACCGCGAAGAAGACCTTGTAACTCTTCATCTTCCATTTCTTCTAATGCATCAGCAGCTAACTCTGGATCCAACATTTCAATCAATGCGCTTTGCTCACGTCCGGCTAAGTCCTCAATCAGGTCTGCCAAGTCTGCTGGGCGAAGTTGTGAAAGCGCGGTTTTAGAACCAGAGGTTTTGACAACACCTGAGGTGTCGGCAAGGGATGCAACCGTTGCCCAGTCCAGAACATGTTGAGGAGTGGCACGGCGGCCAAGTGCTCCAGGAAAGATTCGTCGAAGGAAAGTGACAAAAGAAATATCCACGCCAACTACGCGAATCTCTTTATCTAAAGGCGCTAAGTAAAGATCTGAGGAACGAACAACCCGCAGGCCGTTCACATCCACAATCTGGTGATCGAGAACATCGGCATCTAGTAATGATTCATCGCTGCGGCGCTTGTAGTCAGTTAAATTAATAGTCGTTGAAGAAAGCTGGATTTGATGGCGCTCTAGCTTTGCAATACGCGCTCCATCGATGAAAGAACGACGCAAACCTACTTTTACGATTAGCCCTGATACCGGTGGATAAGCATCTTGTCCGTGTTTAACAACAACATCTACCAAACGGCCTATCTCACGGCCATCTTCATTGGTAACTGGGCAACCGAGTAATCCTGCAAGTGAAACTACAGAATCTCTAACTCCTTTGCGCGCCAACACGAGATCACGTCGTCCCACGGCACGCTCAACGGTATTGACCACACGGGCAATAGGCTTTCTTGTTGGAGCGCTCATGCATGAAATTGTATCGGCTGACATTGCAAGGGCTCCGATAGTTTTCATGGCGCCTAGATGAACTTACTAAAGTGGACCGTACTGGGAT
>JBBAMY010000009.1:0-47376 GCA_040402235.1 Candidatus Planktophila sp.
GCAGTTGTGGCTTCTTCTTCTAGAAATCGCACCTTTGCTTGAATCTCAGCCAACGAAGGCGCGGCATGTGCAGGGGCTGCTAACCCAACCGTCAGGGCTAGAGCCACGACGGCGTGAGGAAGGATGCGCCAATACATGGTTAAAGGCTAACGAGGTTTAATGCGCCATCTCAACTTCTAAGCGTGATTTACGCCTGAGAATTCTCGCAGAATCTGCGATAGTAGGGCAAATGAGCACAGTTGCATCGCTAGTGGTCGGGCGAGATGGGTCAACATCAAAAGATAATAGCTCTAACGGAGTTTCCTCTGATGCTGATCGCAAAGCTTTTCTTGCAAGGCGTCGTAAAGTCGATTGTATTTTAATCGGTGGAAATACTGCTCGCCATGAGCCTTATAAACAAAGCCCAGTTCCTTTAGTAATTCTTTCACGATCAACTATTAACCCAGTTGTTGGAAATGATTTATCACATCTGTGGAATATGTCTGCAGCAGAGGCGTTAGCAAAGGCTAAATCACAGTTTGGAGAAAGGATTCTCATTGAAGCAGGGACATCCATTATTTTTGAACTTATTGATCAGGGATTAATTGACCAACTAGAACTCAGTGTCACTCCTGTGACCGGCGGTGATCACCCTATTGATTGGCAAGCATTGCTCAATAGATTTGCCCACCATACCCATACTCAGGTCGATGGCACTGATTTTTATGTCGCGCACAACTAGAAGGCAGAAATAAGAGCAACTCCTGCAACTGCTAAAGCAATCCCTACGTATTGAACCTTCTGTAAACGCTCATGCAAAAACTTAAATGCAAGCAGCGCAGTTGCAATTGGAAAGAGTGAGCCGAACACCATTGCAATTGAAACTAAGCCCTTGGTGCAAGCAACACCGAGCAAGACGTTGGCTAAGAAATCTGCTACACCGATAAAAATAAGTGAGGGATATTCCTTTTTGGAAAAACCGCCCATGGTGTGGAATTTGAGTGCTAGAGCAACAGTGACAAGGAAAGTTGCCCCACGCATTGAAACCATGGTCATGAGCGCACTTGATTGTGAACCAATCGAGATTGACGTTAATGCTATGCCAAATCCAAATGCTGCACCTATTGCAAGAAGTAAAGGTTTAATGGGAAGGCCTTGAGAGAGCTCTGGACCGCTGGCACAAAAAACTCCCACCAATGCTAAAACAACTCCAATTGATGTGATTGTTGAAAGTCTGTCACCGTTGATCAAGGCATACGTCAAGGGAATGACCACGCTCATTGAACTTATGGGTGAGACAACGCCCATACGTCCAGTAGATAAACCTGCGTAAAGACAGAACAAACCGAAATATCCAAACAGGCCTGCAATAATTCCAGGGATTAAGTATCCACCTTCACCAAATGCATCTGCGTGCCAGGCACCAGAGATAAACATCAATACAACACCAAAAACTAAACCAACAACTTGTGAAAAACCAAGAACAGCTAAAGGCGCATGTTTTTTGCTTAATCGACCACCTTCAAAATCAGCAGTTCCCCACAATATGCTTGAGAGAAGTGCAAGAATTGATGCCATAGGCGCAAGGGTACCGCCCTGCCTCCCATGAAAAGCACTTCCTACTGTTTATTCTTAAGTAGTGGATGCCAAAGGATTTGAAGATTTAGTTAACTCCTTACGCGCTTTTACACCGCGTGCTGAAATCGTTTTAGAAGAAGTTCCAGCCCCACAAAAACTAGCAACATATGCCTTTGCCTTTTCAGCCGATGTTAGCAATGGCTTATTAGGCGATGATGAAGATGAAATAGCTTCAGGCCGATTTGTCTTATTACATGAGCCTGGTGGGCAAGACACATGGGAAGGTGAATTCCGTTGCGTGACTTTCGTTCGCGCAGATGTAGACCCTGTGATGCAACAAGATCCACTTTTGCCAGAAGTTGGCTGGAGTTGGTTTCTTGAAGCCCTAGAAAGGGAAGAGTGCGCACTTGCTGCACCTAGTGGAACTGTCACACGAGTTTCCAGTGCCTCTTTCGGAAAACTTTCTCCACGAAATGATGAATCAGAGATTGAGATTCGCGCCTCATGGACGCCTGCACTTGTTGATCCTGTTGAAATTGTGAAACACATTGCTGGGTGGTGCCGCCTAATTACGGATGTGGCAGGACTTGAACCGATTCCTGATGGGGTATCAACTATTGCATCTGCCAGACGTCGTTAAGCCCATGTATGTCTGAAGAGATAACTGCAATACCGTTGCTCACACCCGCTGGTGGTACGCCACCGGTTATCGATAGCGAAGCGGCATTTCAAATCGCATTGGCGCAGCTCGCAAAGGGCACTGGCCCTTTTGCTGTTGATGCCGAACGCGCTTCAGGTTTTCGATACAGCGCACGTGCTTACTTAATTCAAATTAAACGCACCAACGGTGGATTACATCTGATTGATCCCATTGCCTTTGGGCCTGGCCATCCACTCATGTTAGAACTCAATGATTTACTCAATACCGATGAAGTTATTTTGCATGCCAGCACACAAGATCTGCCCTGCCTTCGAGAGTTAGGAATCAACCCAGCGCGCCTATTTGATACTGAATTAGGGGGACGTATTGCAGGCCTGCCCCGTGTTGGACTTGGTCCGCTTTTAGAATCTCTGATGGGTGTTTCACTTGCTAAAGAACACAGTGCTGCAGACTGGTCTGTGCGTCCATTGCCCCAGGAGTGGCTGACTTATGCAGCTTTAGATGTTGAACTACTGGTGGAGCTGCGCGATAAAGTTGAAGGGCTATTAGTTGATGCTAAAAAAGATTCCTGGGCTCAGGAAGAGTTTGCTTCAATTCTCTTGGCTCCTCCTCCTCCACCTCGAGTAGATCCATGGCGCAGAACTTCTGGAATGCACAAAATTAAGCGCCGAGATCAATTAGCAATTATTCGTGAACTCTGGGTTACTCGCGATGAGATTGCAAAGTCGCAAGATATCGCTGGAGGCAAACTACTCAACGACTCAGCAATAGTTGAGATTGCACTTAACCCAGTTGCAACCAAAAAAGAGTTTGAAAAAGTATTGCGCCCACTTGGACTTCGAGCACGTTGGTTAGAAAATCTGAAAGCTTGGCTAGATGCAGTGGCACGCGCTGTTGCACTGGAGGAATCTGAGTGGCCGGCACTTCGCACTAATGCGGACACGTTGCCCCCTATTAAATTATGGCGAGATAAATTTCCAGAAAAATACGCACCTCTTTCTCATGCCCGAGCGCGCATAGAGATAATTGCCGAAGAAAATAAGATTCCAATTGAAAACCTCATGACCCCCGAAATTGTTCGCCGCATTTGTTGGGCTCCCCCAGCTCCTTCCACTTCTCAAGCGTCCCTTGAGATCGTTCGGGAACATTTACTCTCACTTGGAGCCAGAAAATGGCAGGTGGAGCTAGTTGGCGCGGCCATCACGGCGGCCTTGCTGGAGAAAGAGGCTGTGCCTGCGCCTGAACCTGTGCCAGAAACCACACCCGAGGAAGCCTGAATTACGCAACATAAGAGTTGCGTAATTACCGCCAACCCTCTAGATTTTCACTCATGTTGAGCACATTTATCATTGCCTTGCGCGAGGGCCTCGAAGCCTCCCTGATTGTCGGAATTCTGGTCGCCTATATTCTAAAAAGTGATCGCAGGCACTTACTCCTTCCATTATGGAGTGGTGTTGCCGCTGCTGTAGTTGGCAGTATCGGACTTGGCCTCATTCTCTCTAGAACTTCTGAGGAACTCACTGAGCGCGCTGAGGAAATCTTTGTCGGAACAACTTCCTTTCTAGCTGTGGCACTTGTTACCTGGATGGTTTTTTGGATGAAGCGAACTGCTCGTACTTTAAAGGCAGATCTGCATGGCAAAGTTGATTCAGCTTTGCGCACAGGGCCTCTAGCCCTTGCTGGAGCAGCGTTTTTCGCTGTTATCCGCGAAGGTTTAGAAACTGCTCTCTTTGTTTATTCAAACTTTGAAACCGCTACAAATACTCGCGGCTCTGCCTTGGGATTAATTCTTGGTTTTGCAGTAGCAATTTCTCTTGGCTATTTAATTTTCAAATCTGCGATCAGACTCGACTTAGGCAAGTTCTTCCGTTTCACTGGAGTTGCTCTAGTAGTTGTTGCAGCAGGAGTTCTTTCATATGGAGTTCATGAGTTCCAAGAGCTGGGTTGGCTTCCTGGTGGAGAGTCATACGCCTGGGATGTTTCAAGCCTGATTCCTAAGGACTCATTGCTTGGAGCAACACTGGGTGGTCTTGTGGGCTTTGATAACACAACGTCATGGCTACAACTGGGCATCTGGGCGATCTACCTCACCACAGTCCTTCGGGCCTATCTCTCAAAGCCTCGCACGCCTGCCCTCACACCAGCCTAAGCGCTGTCACAAACCCTTACTGGCGGGTAACATAACCGCTATATCCGCCCCTAGTAAAGGATCACTATGTCTCGCACAGTTGTCTTAGTCGATGCCGTTCGCACGCCCTTTGGAAAAGCTGGAGGGATGTATGCAGGAACACGCGCTGATGATTTGATGGTGCGCGCAATTCGCGGACTCTTGGATAGAAATCCAAAAGTGGAGCAAAGTGCAATCGATGATGTCGCTATCGCTGCTGCGACACAAACAGGTGATCAGGGAATGAACATCGGCCGCAGTGCCACACTTCTAGCTGGACTACCAAATACCGTGCCAGGCTATTCAATTGATCGCTGGTGTGCTGGTGCGCTAACAGCTGTTACAACAATTGCAGGTGCTATCGCCTTTGGTTCAAACGATATTGCAATTGCTGGCGGCGTCGAACATATGGGTAATCATCCGATGGGTGAACTTATGGATCCTAATCCCCGTTACTTAGCTGAAAAGATTGTTGAGCAAGACGCACTTGCAATGGGTTCAACGGCTGAGAGACTCCATGATCGCTTCCCAACTATCACAAAAGAGCGCGCAGATAAATACGCACTTAACTCACAAATCAAAACTGCTAAGGCATATGAAGCTGGATTGATTCAGCGAGATCTCATTCCAATGGCTGCACGCAGTGCAGAGTTGGGTTGGACAATTGCAACAGTTGATGAGGCACCTCGCCCAACAACAACCATGGATGGTCTAGCTGGACTTAAGACTCCATTTAGACCAGCGGGTCGAGTTACTGCAGGAAATTCTTCTGGATTAAATGACGGTGCAACTGCCGCGCTCCTTGCTAGTGAAGATAAAGCAAAAGAGCTAGGTCTGAGCATTAAGGCGCGATTAGTTACATACGCTTTTGCTGGAGTTGAACCTGAAGTAATGGGCTTTGGACCAGTTCCTTCAACGATTAAAGCACTTAAGCAAGCCGGTTTGAGTATTGAAGATATTGGACTCTTTGAAATCAATGAAGCTTTTGCCGTGCAGGTATTAGCATTTCTAGAGCACTTTGGAATTGCAGATGATGATGCCCGCGTAAATCCATTTGGCGGAGCAATTGCAGTTGGACACCCACTTGCCTCTTCTGGTGTTCGCCTCATTCTTAACCTGGCACGATCTTTTGAAGACCATCCAGAGGTGCGCTATGGCTTAACAACTATGTGCATCGGTCTTGGAATGGGCGGTTCTGTTATTTGGGAAAACCCACACTTTAATGCTCAGGTGAAATAAATGAGCTCAGATATCAAACTCCCAGAAGGTGCACCTGAAGAGGTTGTCACTCAAGCCCTAGTACGACACGTTGATTTGAGTGCATTCGGTGCCAAAGGTGTCTTAGCTCTTATTACTTTAGATAACGCACTTGATCATAATCGCCCTAATACTTTTGGCCCTCAATCACTTCTCGCATTAGATGCAGCAATTACTGCTGCTACTGCGATTAAGCCAGCTGCTATTGCAATTACGGGAAAGCCCTTTATTTTTGCGGCAGGTGCTGATTTATCTGCACTTTCATTTATAACCAACCGTGAGCAATCACTTGGCATAGGTAAATTGGGACATGATGTGTTTCGCCGCTTAGGTGAATCAAGCATTCCAACTTTTGCTTTCATCAATGGCTTGGCACTTGGTGGTGGTCTTGAAGTTGGATTGCATTGCCACTATCGCACACTGGCCTCCACAGCATTTACTGGTTTGCCTGAAGTCTTCCTTGGATTAGTTCCAGGTTGGGGTGGTGCAACTATTTTGCCTAAGCTCATTGGTCCTGAGCGTGCTGTGCAAGTGATTATGTTGAATGCCCTTAACAACAACACCATGATGAAAGCAAAAGATGCTCTCAAACTCGGTGTGGTGGATGCTGTGTACGAGCCATCTGATTTCCTAGAGCGCTCCATTGCATTTGCAGCTAATGTTATAAATGGCGCAACTAAAATCGAGCGCAAGGACTACAGCCAAGATCCAGCGTGGGAAAGCGCGCTTGCAACTGGAAAAGCTGCGGCTCTTAAGAAATATGGCGGCGCTGAAATAGCCTCACCAATGAAAGCCCTTGAACTCATCAGTGCAGCCAAAAGCAACATATTAGGTGCAGGCTTTGATGCTGAAGATCTTGCACTAGCTGATTTAACGATGAGTGATCCCCTGCGCGCATCCCTCTATGCATTTAACGTCATTCAAAAAAAGCGCAAGAAAGTTGAAGGTGCTCCAAAGCCAGCTCTAGCTCGCAAGGTGGGCAAAGTAGGAGTTGTTGGCGCAGGACTTATGGCATCGCAATTAGCACTACTTCTTCTACGTAATTTGAAGTGCCCAATTGTTATGACAGATATAGATCAAGAGCGCGCCGATAAGGGTGTGGCCTGGGTTAAGAATGAGTTGGCTAAATTAGTGGAGAAGAAGCGTATGAGCACTGAATCTGCCGCTCGCTTGGCTCTCCTTATTTCAGGATCCTCTGATCAAAACACATTTGCCGGATGCGATTTCATAATTGAAGCTATCTTTGAAGAGCTATCTTTGAAGCAAGAGCTCTTTAAGAAGTTAGAGACGATTGTTTCTCCAGAGTGTGTTCTGGCCACAAATACCTCATCACTTTCTGTTGAGCGAATGAGTGAAGGGCTCAAAAATCCTGAGAGAGTTGTTGGTTTCCACTTCTTTAATCCCGTTGCGATTATGCCATTATTGGAAGTAGCACGAACGAGTAAGACTGATGATGCAACTACTGCAACAGCAATCTCTGTTGGCAAGGAACTTAAGAAGACCATGATCATCTGTAAGGATGCCCCTGGTTTTGTCGTTAACCGTTTGCTTACTCGCTTCATGGGAGAAATTACTGATGCAGTGGATGAAGGAACTTCACCAGAGGTTGCCGATAATGCTATGCGCGCAATTGGTTTTCCAATGTCTCCATTCCAACTTCTAGATCTAGTTGGTCCTGGAGTTGCTTTGCATGTATCTGAGACTCTGCATGCAAATCTTGGTGATCGCTACCGTATTTCACCAACTATGGCGGCAATGGTTAAAGAAGGCGTTCGAAACTTCTATGTTAAAAATGAAGATGGAAGCTTTGGGGCAAACCCTGCAGCTCTTGCACTTATTCAAAAGGGTGATTCGCCATCAACTGCTGAGCAAGTTCGTAGCCGCGCATTAACTGCCCTTGCCGTTGAAGCTCGAATGATGCTTGATGAAGGTGTTGTTTCAACTGCCGCTGAGATTGATCTCTGTATGTTGATGGGCGCAGGATGGCCAATGCACTTAGGTGGAATCTTGCCTTACTTGGATCGTGAAGGTATTAGCGAGGCTGCTTGCGGTCAGCGTTTTCATCCGAAGGGAATTGCATCTCTTCCTTAAGAGTGCTGCTCCATTCAACAACGCTGCGTGAAATGTTTTGAGCTGTAATTCCAATATCGCTCATAATCTCCCCACGCTTTGAGTGTTCAATAAACTCAAGTGGAACACCTATGGAGTGAAGTGGAATTAATACTCCTGCATCTCTAAACATTTCTGAGATGGAACTTCCAATTCCAGCATGTCTGATGCCATCTTCTAGAACAACAACACTCTTATAGCGCTCTGCCATACGCACCAAAGACTCTGGCAATGGCTTCACCCAACGTGGATCAATGACTGTCACGCCAACACCTTCACGGTATGCAGAAGATGCAGCTTCAACTGCAATTGCAGCCATTGCTCCAACACTAATCATCAACACGTCTGCGCTCTCACCGCGATAGAGAACATCTATGCCATCGCGACGCTCGAATGCAGGAATATCTTCTTGCACTGCACCCTTTGGAAAGCGCACCATAGACGGAGCATCGTTAATTGCAACAGCTTCACGCAAAAGTTCCTTAAGACGCGCACCATCTCTAGGTGCTGCAACATGCATTGTTGGAACAATTCCAGTTAAAGCTAAGTCCCAAATACCGTGGTGTGATGGTCCATCATCACCAGTTACGCCTGAGCGATCTAAAACAAATGTAACCCCTGCCTTATGCAGGGCAACATCTAAGAGCAACTGATCAAAAGCACGATTAAGAAATGTTGAATAGACCGCAACAACTGGGTGTAGACCTGTGAATGCTAATCCTGCTGCACTTGTCACCGCATGTTGTTCTGCAATTCCCACATCAATCGTGCGCTCAGGATATGCAGCTTGGAATTGATCTAAGCCAGTTGGTCCAAGCATGGCAGCAGTAATCGCCACAATATCTTGACGTGTCTTTCCAATTTCAACTAATTCTTGGGCGAATACCTTTGTCCAGGATGTTCCACTCTTTGCTAGAGGCTCCCCTGATTCAGGATCAATGACTCCTACTGCATGGAACTTTTCAGCTTCATCTGCAACAGCTGGCTTATGGCCCTTACCTTTTTCAGTAATTGCGTGAACCAGAATTGGAGCCCCGTACTCTTTGGCTTGATGCAAAGCTCGCTCCATCGCAGCGATGTCATGTCCATCAATTGGACCAAGATACTTCAGACCCAAATCTTCAAACATGCCTTGAGGCGCAATAATATCTTTAATTCCTTTTTTCATTCCATGCAAAGTCTCATAAATCGGCATTCCAACAACCGGGGTCTTGTGAAGAACCTCTTTGCCCCAATCAAGAAACTTCTCATATCCACTCGTTACACGCAGAGTTGAAAGGTAGGTAGCAACTCCACCAATAGTTGGTGAATAAGAGCGCTCATTGTCATTTATGACTATAACTAGGTTTCTCTTTTGTTCAGGGGCAATATTATTTAAAGCTTCCCAAGACATGCCGCCTGTTAACGCGCCATCTCCAACTACCACTACTACATGTCGATCCTTGGCACCTTGCAATGAGAAACCTCTAGAAATTCCATCGCCCCATGAAAGTGCTGTTGAGGCATGTGAATTTTCAATGACATCGTGTTCGCTCTCTTTGCGATTTGGATATCCAGAAATTCCACCTCGCTGGCGCAAAGTATCAAAAGCGCCACCACGACCGGTTAACATTTTGTGAACATAAGATTGATGGCCTGTATCAAAAACAATAACATCCTTAGGTGATTCAAAAACTCTGTGAATTGCAACTGTAAGTTCCACGACACCCAAGTTTGGGCCTAAGTGGCCTCCAGTCTTTGATACTTTTTCAATCAGCAGTGCTCGAATCTCTGCACTGAGTTCAATGAGCTCTTCCTGAGAGAGTGCGGCCAAATCGGCTGGGGAGTTAATCTGGCTCAACATGGCGTTAAGTTTAGGCGCTTATGCGTTTAAGAGCGAGCGAAGAACGTACTGCATGATTCCACCGTGGCGGTAGTAATCGGCTTCTCCCGGGGTATCTATGCGCACGGTTGCAGCAAAGCTCTTATTTCCAGCAGTGACTGTGAGCTCTTTTGGAACTCCCCCGGTATTGAGTGCTGTGATGCCGCTAATTGAAAATACTTCCTCGCCAGTGAGGCCAAGTGATTGAGCGCTTTCACCACTTTTGAATTGAAGAGGTAGTACTCCCATTCCAATCAAGTTCGAGCGGTGAATACGTTCAAAACTTTCAGCAATTACTGCGCGAACACCAAGCAATGCAGTTCCCTTGGCAGCCCAGTCACGTGAAGAACCAGAGCCATACTCTTTACCGGCCAGAATAACCAACGGTGTTCCTGCGCTTTGATAAGCAACTGATGCTTCATAAATAGTTGATTGCGCACCATCGGTTGCAAAGTTGCGAGTGAAACCACCCTCAACGCCATTGAGCAACAAATTCTTAAGGCGAATGTTGGCAAAAGTGCCGCGAATCATTACTTCATGATTGCCTCGACGAGAGCCATACGAGTTAAAATCTTTACGATCAATTCCATGTTCTGCCAAGTACGTGCCTGCAGGTGAATCAGCTTTGATATTGCCTGCAGGTGAGATGTGATCAGTTGTTACTGAATCGCCAAGAACTGCTAGGACTCGTGCTCCTGAGATATCAACTACTGGAGTTGGTTCTTTTGGCATTCCATCAAAGTAGGGAGGTTTTCTCACATAGGTTGACTTAGGATCCCATTCAAAAACTTTACCAACAGGAGTCGCTAATGCCTTCCAGCGATGATCTCCATCAAAGACTGAGGCATAGTCTTTTGTGAACATGGCTGATGAAATGGAAGAGTCAATCACAGATTGAATTTCAGCAGGTGTTGGCCAAATATCAGCTAAGTAGACATCTTTGCCGTTTTGATCTTTTCCTAGGGAATCCTTTTCAAAGTCATGATCCATCGTGCCGGCAATTGCATAGGCCACAACTAATGGAGGTGAGGCTAAGTAGTTCATCTTCACATCAGGACTAATGCGTCCCTCAAAATTTCGGTTACCTGATAGCACTGCTGTTACAGCTAAATCTGAATCATTAACAGCCTTACTAATTTCAATAGGTAGTGGACCAGAGTTACCAATACAAGTGACACAACCGTAACCAACTAAGTGAAAGCCTAAAGCCTGCATGTATTGTGTTAAGTCAGCGCGATCATAATAATCAGTAACTACTTTAGAGCCTGGGGCAAGAGTTGTTTTAACCCAAGGCTTTGATTTCAAGCCTTTTTCAACTGCCTTCTTAGCTAGAAGTGCAGCACCAATCATTACTGAAGGATTTGAAGTATTTGTGCAGGAAGTAATGGAAGCAATAACCACATCTCCATTTTTCACGCGCGTGGATCCTGCCTTTACTTCTTCTCTAGATGTCTTATCCGTAAAGTAAGTAGGTAAGATCTTTTCAAAAGCTAGCTTTGAATCACTTAATGAGATGCGATCTTGCGGACGCTTTGGACCAGCAATAGATGGCACCACAGTTGAAAGATCTAGTGCAACGTGCTCAGAAAAACGTGGCTCAACAAAAGGGTCATGCCACAAACCCTGCTTTTTTGCATACTGTTCTACTAAAGCAACTTGTTCATCACTTCGCCCAGTTAGGCGCAAGTAACGCAGGGCCTCTTCATCGATAGGAAAAATCGCGCACGTTGAACCATATTCAGGGCTCATATTTCCAATTGTCACGCGATTAGCCATAGGAACAGAGACAACACCTGGGCCATAAAACTCAACAAATTTTCCAACGACACCGTGTTTGCGTAAAATTTCAGTAATAGTTAAGGCCATATCTGTTGCAGTGGTTCCAAGAGGCAACTGACCGGTTAACTTAAATCCAACTACGCGAGGAATAAGCATTGAAACTGGCTGGCCAAGGAGCGCGGCTTCGGCCTCAATGCCACCAACGCCCCAACCTAGAACTCCTAAACCATTGACCATGGTTGTGTGTGAGTCAGTACCAACGACGGTATCTGGGTAGGCACGCAATACTCCACCTACCGTGCGAGTCATTACCACCCGCGCTAAGTACTCAATATTTACTTGGTGAACAATTCCTGTTCCAGGCGGCACGACTTTGAACTCATCAAAGGCTGTTTGTCCCCAACGTAGGAAGCGATAGCGCTCTTGATTGCGCTCATATTCAATATCAGTATTTTTCTCAAATGAATCTTTCGTACCAAATACATCTGCAATAACTGAGTGGTCAATTACCAACTCTGCAGGGGCAAGAGGGTTAACTTTTGAGGGATCTCCACCCAGATCCACGATTGCCTCACGCATTGTCGCAAGATCCACAATGCAAGGAACACCAGTGAAGTCCTGCATAACTACGCGCGCAGGTGTGAACTGAATTTCAGTATCTGGCTCGGATGCTGGGTTCCAATTAGCTAAGGCTTTGATGTGATCGGCCGTGATATTGGCGCCATCTTCGGTGCGAAGAAGATTCTCCAAAAGGATTTTGAGAGAAAATGGAAGACTAGTAGCACCTTCGATACTAGAGATGTCAAAAATCTCATAACTCTTACCCGCAACCTCTAGCTTCTTCTTTGCATTGAAAGAGTTCTTACTCATCATCTCCCCTAATAAATCTTCCCTTACTTGAGTATCAAGATACCTTAGTGGGCTCGAACAGTGCAACACATTCGATGTGATGTGTCATTGGAAAGAGATCAAAAGCTCGCAATTTCACGAGTGAATATCCTCGATCTAAAAAGTAACCAGTATCACGCGCTAACGCCGCTGGATCACATGCCACATAGACAATTGTTCGTGGCATAAGCCTGGCTATTTCATTAACGACTATTTTTCCAGCACCATCTCTAGGTGGGTCCAGAACGACAACATCTGCAGAGTTAATTCTTGGTAAGTGGGTAGCAACATCTCCAGTAATGACTTTGATATTTGAATTCTCTGTAAAATTTCGTGATGCATCAGAAGTTGCGCTCTTACTGCCTTCAATTAATTCAATTCTTCCCTCAGCACCAACGCTATCGATAAGCGCTCCAGCAAAAAGTCCAACACCACCATACAAATCCAAAACGTGGTCAGCGTTCTTAACTCCAGCAAAATCTCTAACTACCTCGCTTAATAGATTAGGTGCGCTTACATGGCCCTGCCAAAAAGAATTGTTGCTAACCTCGAAAGTTTTATCGCATACTTTTTCATGTAGAACAGCAGGACCTTCGCTCAAGCGTGACTGAGTTTCTCCGCGAGTTGGCATCAGGGAGATAGAGCGCTCATCGCTATTTGATGCAGCAATCTCCACCCGCATATCCCCTTTCCATGTGCGAGTAGCTAGTTCAGAAAAACCGATCTCTTTTGCCGCAACCAAGCAATTTTTAACTGGAATTATTGTGTGACTTCTAGAACCAATGAACCCGAGTTGACCTTTTTTATCAGTCGTAGAGTTGATTCGAGTTCGCCAGCCAAACTCTGGACCAACGCTTTCAACTTCAATGGCAATATCCATCTTTGCTATACGCGCAAATTGTTCAGTAATGACATCAGCTTTTAGACTACGTTGTCGTTCAATACTCACATGCTGAAAATCACAACCTCCACACCCTTGACGGTGGGAGTATTCACAGGGTGCAACAACACGATCTTTAGATGCTTCTATTACTTCGACAACATCTGCGCGGTTAAAGGAGCTACCAACCGAAGTGATTTCGATTCGGCATTTTTCGCCAGGAATCGCATGGCGAACGAAAATAACGCAGCCTTCGTGGCGGGCAATAAAATGGCCGCCGTGGGCAACCTTTTCTATTGCTACCTCGATAACTTCGCCGACCATAAGGGTTCTTTTCATAGTTGGTGCCACGGAACTAACCTTATGGGTGTAAGTTAATACATATGCACGTAGTCATCATGGGATGCGGTCGAGTCGGCTCTTCACTGGCCACTGATCTTGAAGCCGCTGGACACACCGTTGCGGTAATTGATCAAGCACGTGAGGCTTTTCGTCGCTTAGGTCCAAACTTCAAAGGTAAAACCGTCACTGGCGTTGGCTTTGACCGTGATGTTTTACGCGAAGCTGGGATTCAAGATGCCGATGCATTTGCCGCTGTTAGTAATGGTGATAACTCAAACATTTTAGCTGCCCGCGTTGCTCGTGAGACATATGGCGTTCAAAACGTTGTGGCTCGTATTTATGATCCAGGCCGTGCTGAAATTTATCAGCGCTTAGGAATTCCAACTGTTGCAACAGTTCTCTGGGCAACAGATCAGATTCTGCGCAGATTACTTCCCGAAGGTTCACGTTCTGAGTGGCGCGATGCTAGTGGAACTGTGCAGCTATGTGAAATGCATCCACACAATGACTGGTATGGACGCCAAATTCTGCTCATCGATGAGCTCACTCCAGCACGCGTAGCATTCATTACACGCCTTGGTGTTGGCCTCATTCCTGATCATCACACCGTCTTACAAGAAGGTGATCTCATCCACGTAATGGTAGACGATAAAGATATTGCCAAGGTTGAAATGATCCTTGCTAATTCACCAGATGGAGAACGTCAATGAGAGTTGCAATCGCTGGTGCAGGAAATGTGGGTCGAGCCATTGCGCGCGAACTTCTAGATAACGGTCACCAAGTTTTACTTATCGATAAAGATCCAAAAGCGCTAAAGCTTGAGAGCGTTCCAGATGCTGAATGGTTGATGGCAGATGCCTGTGAAATTAGCTCCTTAGATAACGCCCACCTCAATACCTGCCAAGTTCTAGTAGCAGCCACTGGTGATGACAAGGCAAATTTAGTGACATCTCTGCTTGGTAAAACAGAGTATGGCGTGCCACGTGTTGTCGCTCGAATTAATCATCCAAAGAATGAATGGCTCTTTGACTCTTCATGGGGGGTAGATGTTGCTGTATCAACTCCTCGCATCATTGCTGCCCTCGTTGAAGAAGCCGTAAGTGTTGGCGACGTCGTTCGCTTGTTCTCATTTAAAAAGGGTCAAGCAAACCTCGTTGAATTAACTTTGCCAGATGGCTCTTCATGTATTGGCAAGACGGTGGAAGAGATCGAACTTCCAGAAGATGCAGCCCTTGCAGTCATTGTTCGAGATGGCCGTGTAATCACAGCTAAAGCCCATGATGTATTTGCAGCTGGGGATGAGCTTCTTTTTGTCGCTTCATCTGATGCTGAAGCTCGCATTAAATCCTGCTTTATATCTAGTTAGATTTAATAACAGGTGGAGCGGTTTTAATTACTAACCAACTGCAATAAGCAGCTGCAAAAAATAGCGGGTAGCCCATGGCTAAGTTAACTGTGCCCAGCAAGTTCACATTACCGCTGCGATAAATCGGATATTGAACAGCAATACGTGAGAAGAACATTGCAACCCAAATCCAACTTGCCCTGGTATAAACCTTTTTACGCTCTGGATTCTTTCGCCATTCAAAGTTTTCACCGAGCAATGGCCCCAGAACGATTCCCATTAATGGCCACCCCACAAGATTTGCAACTAAATATGCAGTGCCATAAGCCAGATTTGTTAATAGCTTAGGGATATAAAAATCAGATGCATTACCTGAGCGGTTCGCAAAGTAGGCACAGATCAAAACACCCAAGATTCCCGAGATGGAGTGTTGAATAGTGTCTTTTTTCGCCAAACGAAAAATTGCTAAGATAATTGAAAGGCTTAAAGCGGCAATAATGGCTTCTCGCACATCATTTCTAACATTGAAAGTAACAAGGAAAATAACTGCAGGAAGACCGGAATCAATCAGGCCTTTCTTGCCACCTAGAGCTTTGATTACTGTTTCTTTGTCTTGATTATGTTCGCTCATGCCATACCCGTTGATCCAAAGCCACCACTACCCCGACCAGAGCCAGGCAGTTCTTCTACTTCTATGAATTCTGCTTTTTCTACTTGTTGAATGATTAATTGAGCGATGCGATCGCCTTTCTTAAAAGAGATTGATTCCTTGGGATCATGATTAATTAAAATACAAGCGATTTCCCCTCGATAGCCAGCGTCAATTGTGCCTGGAGTGTTCACTAATGTGATTCCCTGCTTCATTGCTAAACCTGATCGGGGATGAACCAGTGCCACATAACCATCGGGAAGTGCAATTGATATTCCTGTTGGAATCATTGCCCGCTCCCCCGGAGCTAAAGTGAAATCCTTAGTAGTAACTAAATCAGCCCCAGCATCACCGCCCTTTGCATAACATGGAAGAGGAACAGAAGGATCCAAGCGCTTGATTAAAACTCTCAGTTGACTCATCTACGGATTAATCTCGAAATCAGGATCAACAAAGGCAAGAATCTCAGGACTCTTAGAAATATGGTCCAAGTACTCCTTAGGCGCGTTGTTGAGAAAGTGATCCATTGGAACAATGACAAATAAAGCTGCTGCGCGAACTGCCAGAGGACCATCTGGTGTGTTTAAGCGACCTTCAGCAGATGAATAAACTTTGCGATTAACTTGCCCAGTAATTTTTGCAGTGATGTGAATGGTTGAACCCATTGGCACAGGCTTCAAAAAATCGGTTTCAAGGCGAGCAGTAACTGCAGGTGCACGTAGTAACCACATTAACTTTCCAAGAGCTTCATCAAAGGCTAAAGAAAGCAATCCACCATGTGCCAAGCCAGGTGCACCTTGATGATTTTCCGTGACAGTGAACTTCGCGGTGATGTTTGCACCTTCACCAGCATAAGCAACCAGATGTAATCCGGTCAGATGTAGTTCGCCACAACCGAAGCAGTGACCAAAATGTGAAGGAATCTTTGAGCCAACTGGTGGCGCTTTTGGATGTCGCTCTGGAATCATTGCACCCTCAGGTGGTGTAGTCGAAGCGATACGGCTCATGAAGCAAAGACTATCCGATAGCGTATGACCTATGCGATACCGCGAAGTGATCCGTATGCCACTGTGGCTGCTCGCTCTGATTTACTTCTTTTTTCTCTCATTCGTTCTCTCACTGTGGGCAGCTCTAGGAAACTCTGTTGCGCTGATCAGCTTTCTAGTTCTCAGTGCCCTTTTGGTTTTAATTGCCATCCGCACCCGATTGATAATCCAGGTTACCCAGTCAGAGTTAATGGTTGGCCGAGCTCACATAGAGTTGAAGTACATAGGTGAAGTCACTGTGTTAGATAGCACCGCTATGAGAAATATCAGATCTCGTGATGCCAATCCAATGGCATACCTAGGCATTAGGTTTTGGTCATCCACTGGTGTGAAAGTAGAGCTGACTGATAAACGAGATGAAACGCCTTATTGGTTAATTACGAGTAACAAGGCGAATCAACTGGCTCAAGCTTTAAAAGTTAGTTAACTACACTCTTTACAAACAGCTTTAGCACCTTCGCCTTTGGCAAGTTGTGTGATGTGATGAACAAGAAAACAACGTGAACATGTGAATTCATCAACTTGCTTTGGTACCACTCGAACCGCTAACTCTTCACCTGATAAATCTGCACCAGGTAGTTCTAGACTCTCAGCAGCTTCCGCTTCATCAACATCGATCTGGCCGGATTGAGCATCGACACGTTTAGCTTTTAATTCTTCTAACGACTCTTCATGCAGTTCTTCATCGGTCTTTCTGGGTGTGTCGTAATCTGTTGCCATTGCTCTCACCTCGATTCCATACGTGACTAGTTCTTGCGGGCGCATCATGGCGCATATCAGCCCTTACCGTTGCTATAACGCTCGGCGTGTCGGGATTATTCCCCTCTCACTTGCACCTTTTCTATCGCAGCAGCCAGCGTTGCATCGACCCGGCCGTGGATTGCAGTGCCAGCCTCTACATACTCCTCGGAAAAAATTTCTCCGCGCTCATGAATCTCATGCACCAAGTCACCACGCTCATAAGGGATGACTGCATTAATTTCAACTGAGGGCCTTGGCAATGAACGTTCAATTGCATAAACCAGACCCTCAATACCAAATCCAGTTCTTACTGAAAATGCATAGCTGTTGGGTTCTTTTCGTAAAATCTCCATAATGGTCTCAGGTTTGGCGATATCAACTTTATTAATCGCAATAATTTCAGGGATCTCTCCCCCACCAATTTCTGCAATAACTTCTCGCACCGCACGAATCTGCTCGAATGGATCTGCGTGTGATCCATCAACAACATGCACAATGACATCAGAGCCAGATACTTCTTCTAGCGTTGATTTGAAAGCATCAATGAGCTGGTGAGGCAGATGGCGAACAAATCCCACAGTGTCACTTAATGTGTAAACGCGACCATCACTAGTTTGTGATTTACGCACAGTTGGATCCAAGGTAGCAAAGAGTGCGTTCTCTACAAGAACCCCGGCATCTGTAAGCCGATTGAGTAAGGATGATTTACCAGCATTGGTATATCCAGCAATTGCGACGGAGGGAATATTAAAGCGCCGGCGCTCTTGTCGTTTGGTATCACGCGAGATTTTCATCTCGGCAATCTCTTTGCGCAGCTTTGCCATCTTGTCACGGATTTTGCGCCGATCAGTTTCAATCTTTGTTTCACCCGGACCACGTCCACCAATACCGGCTCCTCCTGCAGCACGCCCACCTGCCTGGCGTGAGAGTGAATCTCCCCAACCACGAAGGCGTGGTAACAAATATGCAATCTGCGCCAGTTCAACCTGGGCTTTGCCTTCTTTACTCTTTGCATGCTGAGCAAAAATATCTAATATCAATGCTGTTCGATCAACAACTTTTACTTTGATTTTCTCTTCTAACTGGCGCAGCTGTGAAGGTGAAAGCTCTCCATCACAAATGACAGTGTCAGCACCAGTTGCAACGACAATCTGCTTGAGCTCGGCAACTTTTCCCGAACCAATATATGTTGCTGGATCTGGTTTATCGCGGCGCTGAATTATTCCTTCCATAACTTCAGAGCCTGCTGTTTCAGCTAACGCTTTGAGTTCAGCTAAAGAGTTCTCAGCCATCTCTGAGGTGCCCTCAGTCCAAACGCCAACTAATACAACTTTTTCAAGTTGTAGTTCACGGTTTTCAACTTCGGTAATATCTTGAAGTTGTGTAGAAAAGCCTTTCACACGTCGCAATGAATGACGCTCTGAAAGTTCCTGAGTTGGGTCTACTAACTCATCTTCATCGCTGGCATCGTATTCAGCTGCAACGCGTGCGCTTTCGGCGAGTAGAGCCTCAAACTCGTCATCAAACTCTTTATCAGGCAAGTAGAAACTCCGAGATATCTACATCTTTAACCAGAACTGCTGGACCAATTAATGTGGCGTTGGAATGTCCATCAATAGAAACTTCTAGGCGTCCTCCTGGAGGATTAATGATCCAGTGAGATGGCAGACTATCTCTTGTGTGAAGGGCGGCAGCAAATGCAACGGCGCATGTCCCTGTTCCACATGAGCGTGTCTCACCACTTCCTCGCTCAAATACGCGCATAGAAACTTCATGATCACCTGTTATCTGCACAAACTCCACGTTCACACCTTCTGGATATGTGTCTTTAGGTCGCACAATCGGAGCATCATCTAGCGCTCCCACTTGCTCAATATCATCGACAAATACAACGGCATGAGGGTTACCAACATTGATGTTATAGCCATTCCAGATATGCCCGTTATTTGCTGCAGTAATTGCGACTTCTTCATCATTTACTTTGCCCATATTTACAGAGATATCGCCATCCATTGGCACGCGCAGATGCTTCATGCCATCGCGTGTATTAATTCCAAAAATACCTTCAGGCATATGCCCGCGTTCAACTAAATATCTGGCCATCACTCTTATTCCATTGCCACACATCTCGGCTAATGAACCATCAGCGTTGCGATAATCCATGAACCACTTCTCATCGCGCTTGATGATTCTTATTAATCCATCGGCACCGATTCCAGTCTGGCGGCTGCAAATTGCCGCAGTTTGGGCAGTTGTAATTGATTGCTCATCTTGAGGGTCGAAAACCAGGACAAAGTCATTTTCGGTGCCGTGACCATAGGTTGCAATCATTGTCATTAGTTTATCTTCTCTAGATGTTGCAGCGCAGTCTCAAGACGGGGTTGGGCTTGTGATATCCATTTGATTCGATCATCACGTGAAAACCATGTCTCTTGGCGGCGGGCATATTGTCGCGTGGCGCGCTTTGTGTCCTCTTTTGCTTCTTCCTCACTCCATAGCCCATTCTTCACCGCTAGGAGTTGTGAGTACCCCAAAGCTAACTGAGCTGTGCGACCGGAAGTAATTCCATCTTTGAGTAGTTGTTCGACTTCTTCAACAAAGCCTAACTCCCACATTCGATCCACGCGCTCACTAATTCGCTCACTTAAATGGTCACGGTCCATTACTAATCCGAACTGAACTGCATTGGGATATCGAGTGCTTGCCTCACGCGGCAAATTGGCTGTAAAGGGTTTACCTGTAATTGCTATTACTTCTAGTGCGCGAATTACTCGGCGAGAGTTAGCTCGATCAATGGCAATGGCTGCGGCTGGATCAAGTTTTTCTAAACGCTCAAACAAAGCATTTAGACCAATTGTTGCCAATTCAAGTTCTAGCGATGCTCGCACAACCGGGTCAGTATCTGGAAAGTTCAAATCATCCAAAATTGCTTTGATATAAAGACCCGTTCCACCAACAACGATCACATCTTTTCCGCGGCCATGGATTTCACTCACGGCATTGCGCGCTTGTTCTTGATACCAGGCGACGGTTGAATCCTGTGTTACTTCCAAAACGTCGAGCATGTGGTGAGGGATCCCTGCTCGCTCACTCACGGGAAGCTTTGCCGTGCCAATGTCCATGCCTTTATAGATCTGCATAGAGTCAGCGTTAATGATTTCAGCGCCAAAGTGTTGGGCTAGCGAAATAGCTAAATCACTCTTGCCAGTTGCCGTTGCACCACAAATTACAATTAACTTCATACCTTTAGCGTCGGCATTCCCAGTAATGTCGCTGAGCTCTTTTTTTCTGCAATACGAGCAGCGTGGGCATCTCCCCCGCGTGTGGCCCTTACTGAACCAGGCGTTCCAATTAAGTAGTGTGCTGAGGCTTCGGTAATTGAGACTTCTACCTCATCACCAGGACGTGCATCAATGCTGTTAGAAAAATGTACAAGGCGGAAATCTTCACTGCGCCCAGTCATGCGTGCTTGTGCTTCATCTCTGCGGCCTTCGTAATCGCCTACTAATACTTTGAATTTCTTACCTACTGCTTCCTGATTAACAGATAGTGAAAGCCCTTGCTGATGGTTATGTAAACGCGTATAGCGCTCACCAACTACTTCAGGTGAAACCTGATCTGGCATTGATGCTGCAGGTGTGCCTGGACGCTTTGAGTATTGATAGGTATAGGCAGCTGCAAAGCGCGCTTGGGTGCAAAGATCCATAGTCGCCTGGAAATCACTTTCCGTCTCACCCGGAAACCCAACAATGATGTCAGTTGTAATTGCTGCATGTGGCATGGCAGTGCGAACTCGATCAATAATCCCTAAATATCTATCGGTGCGATAAGAGCGTCGCATCGCCTGCAAAATAGTATTGGAGCCAGATTGCAACGGCATGTGTAGATGTGGCATGACATTAGCTGTTGTGGCCATAGCTTCAATTACATCATCGGTGAAATCACGTGGATGTGGGGACATAAAGCGCACCCGCTCTAATCCATCAATTTGACCGCAATCTTTGAGTAAGTTGGCAAAAGCGCTTCGATCACCGAAATCAACACCATAAGCATTCACGTTTTGTCCAAGCAGTGTAATCTCAATGACGCCTTGATCAACTAAAGCGCGTACCTCACTTAAAATATCTTTCGCACTGCGGTCTTTTTCAATGCCCCGCAAAGTTGGCACAATACAAAAAGTGCAGGTGTTATTGCACCCTACAGAGACTGACACCCAGGATGAAAATGCTGACAAGCGTCGGGCTGGAAGCGTTGATGGAAAATGCTCAAGGGATTCAAGGATTTCTATTTGTGACTCTTCTTCAATGCGAGCACGCTCAAGTAAGACTGGAAGGGAGCCAACATTGTGAGTTCCAAAGACCACATCGACATATGGTGCCTTTTTTAAGATTGTTGCCTGATCTTTTTGCGCAAGACATCCCCCGACAGCAATTTGCATATGAGGGTTAGCTTTTTTAATTGGCGCTAAGAAAGATAAATTTCCATACAGTTTATTATCTGCATTTTCTCGCACTGCACATGTGTTGAAAACCACAATATCTGCCTGCACACCCGGCTCAACTGGAGCGAAACCAGCTTCGTCTAGTAAACCGGCAATGCGCTCAGAATCATGCACGTTCATCTGGCAGCCGTAAGTTTCAACGACATAGGTGCGGGTCATGCACCTATCGTAATGGGGGGAATTAGAGGTTGATTACGTCAATCTCAAAGGTTGAACGGTTAACGATGGCGGCATGGTGATTTTCTAAGGTGTTCCAGCCTGGTTGGTTCCACCCACTTGAAGCAAAGAGAACCCCATCGGCGCTTTTCTTGTATTTGATGACGTAATAGTCATCTGGGGCCCATTCAGGTTTCTTTGCAGAGTCATGCTCGCTGCCAACAACGAAGCTCTCATTATTCATTAACATGAAATTAAGTGAAGTGGTTTTTCCATGTTCTTTAATAATCGCAAGTGTTGTCTTGATTCCATCAGCTAGACCAAGCTTTTCTATCTGAGTCATCATGAGATAGAAATAGCGCTCACTATCGGAGTCATCAACTATTAACTTCATAAACTTTTCATCAATGAAGTCAGAAAATGAATCTGGCGGAAAAATTGATCCATTATGGATAAATGAATAGTCTCCGTAGACAAATGGGTGAGTGTTGTTCTCGCTTATTGATATGCCTTTAGTTGCCCAACGAAGATGTAGTAATGCTCCATCGGCTGAATTGTCAGCAATTACCTTTTGAAAAGTTGCACTCTCGGCTGCGGCTTCAACTTTTTTCTCTAGCACCACATGTGCTTGCTGTCTATCATTTGTGGAGATTCCCCAGCCATCACAGTGAACAGAGGATAGTGCTATGAATTCATCAAAATCTTTGCCCACTTGTGCGGGAAATGAGGATTCAGCCTGCGACACGTAGCCCATAAGACGGCACATTTTTGAGAAAACCCCTTCCATTTCAGTCACACTGTGGAGTAGAAATACTACCGCGACTCCCCTTGTCGTAATAGGAATACCGCTGCATGGATCGCCTGGTTCATGTGATTCAGTTCAAGGAGGAAAAACTTGATTAATACCAACGATGCAGATGCTAAAAAGTTAGCAGAGCTCGGATATAAACAAGAGTTTGATCGCAAATGGACAGGTTTCCACAACTTTGCCATCTCTTTTTCAATCATTTCAATTCTGTCAGGCTGCTTCACGACTTTTGGTCAAGCATGGGCAAATGGTGGACCTGTTGCGATATCTATTGGTTGGCCGATAATTGCAGCATTAATCCTAGTTATCGCTCTTTGCATGGCAGAGCTCGTCTCAGCGATGCCTACAGCAGGTGGAATTTACTATTGGGCATTTAATTTAGGTAAGCCAATCCATGGATGGATGACTGGCTGGCTTAACTTGATTGGGCTCATTGCAGTTACTGCGGCTGTTGATTATGGCTTTGCACTCTTCTTTGTTACTGCTCAAAATATGTATACGAGCGGATTCGATCCAAAGGATTTGAGTAATCTCTACCCTACAGACCTTAACTATATATTCCTGGTTTTTGTGGTGACACTCATTTTGCATGTACTCATAAACATTTTTGGCGCCAAGGTTATTCACTCGCTTCAAACCATAAATGTTTACTGGCATGTGGCCGGCGTTGCTGCGATCATCTTGATCCTTGTTTTCATTCCGACAGAACATCAGAGTGTTTCATGGATGTTTACTGAGAGAATCAACTTAAATGGAATGAATGGCGGCTCAACAGAGGGCTTAGGCTATTGGTTCTACGTCTTGCCACTTGGCTTCCTGCTGACCCAATACACAATTACAGGATTTGATGCATCTGCACACGTCTCAGAAGAGACTGGACATGCAGGCAAAACAGCAGCACAGGGCCTGTGGCGAGCAGTTGCAGTCTCAGCTGTTGCTGGCTGGATTCTCCTTCTTTCATTTTTATACGCCGCAACTAATGTAACTGCGCTCAATGAGTGGTTTGGTTTCTCACCGGTCATCTTCCTGACTTCGCTTCCAATCTTCTGGGCTAAGTTGATTATGGTTCTTACATTGGTGGGACAGTTCTTCTGCGGCATGTCCTGCGTAACTGCAGCATCACGCATGGCCTTTGCCTTCTCTCGTGATCAGGCAGTTCCAGGACACAACTTCTGGAGAAAACTAGATAAGAACAGAAACCCTTCCAATGCTGCATTGGGAGTTGGACTTTTTGCAGCTATCTTGACTCTTCCAGCACTCATTCAAGTTGAAGAGCGTGTTGCACCACTTGCCTTCTATGCAGTGACTTCTGTTGCTGTTATCGGCTTATTCGCTGGATTCGCAATTCCAATCTATCTCCGATTGAAAGCAGGAGATTCATTCAAGACTGGCGAATGGACTCTTGGAAAGCATTACAAGTGGATGGCACCATTGGCAGTAATTGAAATTATTGTCATTTCAATCTACTTCGTCTTACCAGTTGTACCAACGGGCAACTGGTTCTCTCCAGATTTCGATCTGAGAGATGCTAACTACGCCCCAATTGCGCTCTTAATCGTAATTGGTGGAGCATATATCTGGTGGTTATCTGGAGCGAAGAAGACGTTCCGTGGAGCTCACAAAACTATCAATGAAAAATAACTGATAAGGGATAAGCCCTGTCGCACTTACTGTGTGACAGGGCTTTTCTCATCTCACACTGAGGAGGTTTGAAAATGGCAGCAAAAGGACGAGTCCAAAATCTAGTGGCAATTGTTACTGGTGCTGGGTCAGGGATTGGGCAAGCAAGTGCAATACGCCTGGCTGAAGAGGGCGCAACGGTTGTTTGCGCAGACCGTAATTCAGGGTCTCTAGAGATAACAAAAAAGCTAATTGCAGATCTTAACTTGCATTCAGAAAGCTACGTTATTGACATTTCAGAGAGCAAATCTTGCGATGAATTAGTCGCTCATACCGTAAATACATATGGATCTATCGATATTCTTGTCAACAACGCAGGTGTAAACCTACCTGGGGTGTTCCATGAAGTCTCCAATGAAACTATTGACCAAACTTTGGATATAAATGTAAAAGGTGCGATGTATTTAACTCGAGCTGCTATTCCTCATATGCTAAAAAACAATCGTGGTTCTATTGTGAACATGTCCAGTGTTAATGGTTTAGTGAGTGAACCCTTTCTTAGTGTGTATTCAGCATCTAAGGGCGCAATAGTTATGCTCACAAGAGGCATTGCACTTGATTACGCAAAGCAAGGAATTCGATGTAACGCTATTTGTCCGGGGTGGGTGGATACACCCATTAATTATGCCCACGCAGAATTGCTCGGTGGGATCGATCATGTATATTCAACTATCTCCACTTTTCAACCCATTGGCCGTCCAGGGACCAGTCGAGAAATAGCTAATCTTGTTCTCTTTCTGGCCTCAGATGAATCATCATTTATGACTGGATCTATCGTTTCAGCCGACGGGGGCATGACTGCTCAATGATTTGAGTACTACTTCTCACAAAAAAGACTTACAAATTCCCAGCCTCATTCGGTAGTCTAGGCATCATGACATCAATGACGATTGCTGATTTAACAGCCAAGATCAAAAGCGGTGAGGTAGATACCGTTGTGGTAGCCATGACTGATATGCAGGGCCGCTTAACAGGTAAGCGCATCCATGGAAGTTTCTTCCTGGATGAAGTCCTGAAGCATGGAACTGAAGGTTGTAACTATCTCCTAGCTGTCGATGTCGATATGAATACCGTTGATGGATATGAGATGTCTTCATGGGAGCGCGGCTATAGCGATTTTGCATTGGTTCCAGATATGGACACGCTACGCATGATTGATTGGCAAGAAGGTGCAGCAATCGTTTTAGCCGATGTGCAGTGGCTAGATCACACCGATGTTGTTGCATCTCCCCGCCAAATTCTTCGCAAGCAAGTTAAAGCGCTCAAGGATGCTGGCATGGAAGCCATGTGCGGCACCGAGCTTGAGTTTGTGGTTTACAAGGACACATATGAGGAAGCTTGGAACAAGGGCTATAAGAATTTGATTCCTGTGAATCAATACAACGTGGATTACTCCATCATGGGTGGATCACGAATTGAGCCGCTCTTGCGCAGAATCCGTTTGTCTATGGCCAAGGCAGGAATGATAGTTGAGTCGGTTAAGGGTGAATGTAACTTTGGTCAGCATGAAATTGCCTTCAAATACTCTGATGCACTTTCAAATTGCGATAACCACGTTATCTATAAGAACGGTGCAAAAGAGATTGCAGCACAAGATGGTTACGCGCTGACATTCATGGCTAAGCCAAATGAAAAAGAAGGAAACTCTTCACACATCCACCTCTCATTCCGCGGACTAGATGGTTCTATGGTGATGGCCGATGATTCAGATAAAGAACAGGGTTTGAGTGATCTTGGACGCCAGTTCATTGCCGGCCAGATTGCCCATTTGCGCGAGATGTCTTTGCTCTTTGCTCCAAATATCAACTCGTATAAGCGCTATGTCCCGGGTTCATTTGCCCCAACAGCTATCCGCTGGGGTCGCGATAACCGCACATGTGCACTGCGCCTTGTTGGCAAGGGTCAAAGCCTTCGCCTTGAAAACCGTGTTGCAGGCGGTGACGTAAATCCATATCTAGCTGTTTCTGGAATTATCGCTGCTGGTCTTGATGGAATTAAGAACAAGATGGTTTTAGAGCCAGCATTTACTGGAAACGCTTATGCCTCAGATTCACAGCGCATTCCTTCTTCTATGAATGAGTCTTTGGCACTATGGGAAAACTCTGCCTGGGTAAAGGAAACCTTTGGGGCAGAAGTTCAAGCCCACTATGCAAACATGGCCAAGATTGAAATTGCCGCATATGGCAAGGCAATCACCGATTGGGAATTAGTCCGCAACTTCGAAAGGTTCTAAACCACAGTGTCCACTTCATACGATGTAATCAACCCTGCCACCGAACAGATTGTTAAGAATGTTCCCCATTTAGATTTGGAACAAACTGATGCAGTCATTGCAAAGGCAGCCAAGGCTTTTCAGAGCTGGAAAAATGTCGCACCTGGTGAGCGTGCACGCTTGCTTCGCGCTTTCTCTCAAGTAGTAACAGATCACCGTGAAGAGTTGGCACAGTTAGAAATCACAAACGCGGGTCACACCCGAGGCAATGCCCTTTGGGAAGCTGACAACGTGGCTAATACGCTGATGTATTACGCAGCAGCACCAGAGCGCTTATTCGGTAAGCAAATTCCAGTTCCTGGTGGAGTAGACATAACTTTTAAAGAGCCTTTAGGTGTTGTTGGAATCATTGTGCCTTGGAACTTTCCAATGCCAATTGCTGGTTGGGGCTTTGCTCCAGCCTTAGCTGCAGGAAATACTGTTGTTCTCAAGCCTGCTGAATACACACCATTAACTGCAATTCGCCTGGGTGAACTTGCATTGCTGGCTGGAATTCCAGAGGGTGTTCTCAATATCTTGCCTGGAAAGGGCAGCGTTGTTGGTAATCGCTTTGTCACACATCCCCTAGTTCGAAAAGTCGGCTTCACTGGCTCAACTGAAGTCGGAAAGCAGATCATGGCTGGATGCGCCGATCAGGTGAAGCGCGTAACACTTGAACTGGGTGGAAAAAGCGCGAACGTAATCTTTGCTGATGCCGACATTGAAAAAGCTGCAGCTAGTGCACCTGGCGCAGTCTTTGATAACGCTGGGCAAGATTGCTGCGCACGTTCTCGAATCCTTGTACAAAAGTCAGCATTCGATAAGTTCATGGAGCATTTCGAGGTAGCGGTAAAGAAGTTCCGATGTGAGGATCCAAATCTTGCGACTGCTGAAATGGGACCACTGATTTCAAAGAAGCAGTTTGATGTTGTTGAGTCATATCTTGATGAAAAGATTGCTTTCCAAGGCTCTGCGCCAACAGGGCCTGGCTATTGGATGCCTCCAACAGTTTTGCTGGCAAAGAATGCCCAAGCTAAGTCTTGGCGTGAAGAGATCTTCGGACCAGTTGTCTCTGTTCTTACTTTCGAAGATGAGGCTGAAGCAATTGCTCTAGCAAATGATAGTGAATATGGATTATCAGGATCTATCTGGACAAGAGATGTGGGACGAGCTCTTCGTGTTTCTCGCGCAATTGAATCTGGCGCACTATCTGTGAATTCAAACTCTTCAGTGCGTTTCTGGACACCATTTGGCGGCTTTAAGCAATCAGGTCTTGGACGTGGTCTTGGACCAGATGCTGTTGATGCTTACACTGAGTTGAAGAACGTATTTATTTCTAACGACTAATTAGATGGTGCGGATTGGCGCAGTTGCGATGCGATCAAGAAATTGATCAACTAAATCGTAGCCGCGCTGATTACTTTGCGCTTCAAGTTTTCTAGTCTCAGCACGCAACTGATCAACCACTACGCCTTCAGATTCAACTTCAGCGCATCCCCCATCCATTGCAAGCCACATATCTAAAACTTCAGAATCAATCTCTGGATGAAACTGCAGACCTAACGTGCGACCAAAGTGATATGCCTGCGGACAGAGTTCGGTTCGAGCGATCTCTGTAGCCCCAGGTGGGACCGTAAAGCGATCCCAGTGATACTGAAACCATGGTCCCTTAGGAATAAAGCTCTCATCATCACTATCTAATTCATACCAACCAAGTTCAGCGCGAGGTGAGCGTGAAACTGTTCCACCTAGCACGCGCGACATTAACTGTCCCCCGAAGCAAATACCTAGAACTGGAATTCCTGCGTTATGAACTTCGCGCATTTTTGCCACTTGTGGAAGTAACCAATTACCAATTGCACCATCGTCATATGCAGCATATGGCGCACCCATGACAACTACTACATCAAATGAAAGTAAATCTGGCCATACTGGTGTCACATTTGGGGCTTTGGCATGTTCTTCATCAACAATAATAAATCGTGATATTTCATAGCCCCGTTTTTCAAACTGTTTCCAGATTGGACCTCCAGCAGATACGTGGTCATGCTCGATGAAGAGAACGCGCTTGGACATAGGAGCTAACTCTACTTAATGATTCGCAGTGGTTCTTGTCCACGAGCAATGAGGCGCTCAAAATGTAGCTCACGCTTTTCATTAAAGCGGTTGGATTCATCAGTGGTCTTGGCCAAGAATGCTGCAAGTTCATCTCGGGCAGCTAAACCATCACCGCTCAGGTCCGTGCGATCAAATACATTCCACGCGCGAAGCACAGGAGCAATCACTTCTTCTAAATGTTGCTCCATGTCATAAATTCCTGCCAGAGCAATCTGCACCGCTTTTCGACCAAAGCCTGGCATGTTTGCCCCAGGCATATCAAAGTTTGTCACCACATCGGCAATTGCTCGCATAGAAGCATTTGGCTCCATATCAAGGGCCGCGCCTAATGTGTTGCGATAGAAAAGCATATGTAGGTTTTCATCTAGAGAAACACGTTGCAGCAGTGATTCTGCAATTGGGTCCGCTGAGATTTTGCCAGTATTGCGGTGTGAAATTCGTGTAGCTAATTCCTGAAAAGAAACATAGGCAATAGTGTGCAACATGTCATTCTCATATGGAGTCTGATAACCCAATGACATATGTGCCATACGTAGATCTTCAAGCTCATATGGGTCAACTCCACGCGTTGCCATTAAATAATCTCGGATAACAATGCTGTGACGTGCCTCTTCTGCCGTCCATCGTTCAATCCATGTTCCCCATGCACCATCGCGGCCCATTGAAAGGGAAATTTCAGTGTGGTAGCTCGGCAAGTTATCTTCAGTTAAGAGATTGAGGATGAGTGAATCTTGGGCAACGGGTGTAAGACGTGAATCTTTTGCTTCCCACGCATCTCCATTTAAGGGGCCAGCAAAATCGCGACCTTCAGACCATGGGACATACTCATGGGGATACCAATTTTTTTGAACTTTTAGATGTCGATCGAGTTCAACAGCAACGACAGGCTCTAGATCTCGAATAAGTCGAGCTTGAATCTCTTTGCTGTCATATGTCATAGGCGTAACGCTACGGCAGAATGCAGGTTACCCGCTAGTTATAAATTGTCTTTCGCACGCTCAATGGCTTGTGCTGCTCGCCACTTAGCGATTTCTCCATGATTTCCACTTAATAAAATCTCAGGGACCGGTATATCGCGCCAGTTTTGCGGCTTTGTGAAGTTGGGATATTCAAGATACCCCGCCTCATTATGCGACTCTTCAGCAAGTGATTCAGGATTTCCTAGAACACCTGGAATCAAGCGGGTGATAGCTTCAATCATCACAAGGGATGCAACTTCTCCCCCACCTAAAACATAATCACCAATGGAAACCTCATGGACTCTAAAATTCTTAGATAGATAGTGCTGGCGCACACGATCATCAATTCCTTCATATCGACCACAGGCAAAAACTAGGTGTGATGATTGTGAAAACTTCGCTGCCATTGGTTGATCAAAGCGCTTGCCTGCAGGAGTTAAAATAATTAAATCTGTTTCGGCATCCATCAGTGGATCTAGCGCTTGTCCCCATACTTCAGGCATCATCACCATTCCGGCGCCACCGCCATATGGTGTGTCATCGACTTGATTATGAACATTTGTGGCAAAGGTGCGTAAATCGTGAATTCCAAACTCAACAATTCCGCTCTCTTGTGCTTTACCCAAAAGAGAGAGTTTGAGCGGTGCAAAATACTCCGGAAAAATAGTAACTGCATCAATTTTCATTTGATTTCTCCTGCAAGATCTGGCGGTATGACAACCACTTTACGCGCAGTTATATCTACAACTGGAACCAATTGATGCACAAAAGGAATCAGAACTTCCCCAGACTCTGTCTTAATCGCAAGTAAATCTTGGCCTGGAAGATTAATCACATCAGTTACCTCGCCAAAGAGTTCACCCGACTCCAAATGAGCTGCGCAGCCAATTAACTGTAAGACATGGTAATCATCTTCATCAGCACCTGGCTCATTGATATCTACATCGCAATAAATCAGAGTATTGCGAAGCTTTTCAATGCCATTGCGATCGGTGATGCCGTTAAACCCCAACAACAAAATGCCGTTATGCACGCGGCCAGAAATAATTGTTAGCTCACCATGGGCATCAGTTTGAACTTTGCTACCAATGGCAAAACGACGATCAGGTTCATCAGTTCGAACCTCAATCGTCGCTTCTCCAAGAATTCCGTGGGCGCGACCGATGCGCCCCACGAGTAAACGCATTGCTATCGTGCTTCGTCGGTCTCGATGAGATCGACGCGAACAGTACGTCCTGCAATTGCACTCACGACCGTGCGAAGCGCCTTTGCAGTGCGACCATTACGGCCAATAACTTTGCCGATATCTTCAGGGTTCACGCGAACCTCAAGAGTTGTTCCACGACGATGATTCTTTTCAGCAACAACTACATCATCGGGATTATCAACGATTCCCTTTACTAAATGCTCTAGGGCTTCATCCATCATTGTTATTCGGCAGCCACTTCTTCAGTTGGTGTTTCAACAACAGCCTCTGCTGGAGTTTCAACTACTGCTTCAACAACAGCCTCTGCTGGAGTTTCAACAACTTCCTCAACGACAGCCTCAGCAACTGGTGCTTCAACTACTGCCTCTTCAACAACTGGGTTTGCCTTTGCAGCTAACTTCTCTTGTGCTTTCTTCTTAAGAGTAGTTGCACCTTCTTTTGGCTCATCCATTGCCTGCTTCATAGCTGCTTCATAAGCAACATGCTTGCCGACCTTAGGTGCTGCAACACGAAGAGTTCCTTCAGTTCCAGGAAGACCCTTGTATTTCTGCCAATCTCCAGTGACCTTCAGAAGAGCCTCTACAGCCTCTGATGGTTGTGCACCAACACCGAGCCAGTACTGAGCACGCTCAGAGTTGATCTCAATAAGTGATGGTTCTTGTCCTGGTACGTAACGACCAATTTCTTCAATTGAAAGACCGTTACGTGCTTTGCGTGAGTCTGTAACAACTACGCGGAAAAATGGTGTGCGGATTTTACCCATGCGCATTAAACGAATTTTTGTAGCCAAGTGAGATTGTGCTCCTGTTTATGTGTGTCATAAAAATTAATCGCAGCGGGGTGCGCAATCAATTACATACAACTATCGGTCGTGGATGTTGAACGGGGGTAGAGGGCCCCATCAACAGGTGCCCAATTCTGCCATCTCAGGGTGGCAAAGGTGAAATCGAGCTTTATTGCCCCTCTTCTAGGGCTCGTTTGGCTGGATTACCTGACTTGGACTTCTTCTTGGGCGCAGCGTTCTTTATCGCCGCCTTAGGCATCGCAGGAAGACCCATACCGCTCATACCTTGTGGCATGCCGCCATTTCTCACCTGCTTCATCATCTTCTGTGCAGCAGAGAAGCGATCAACCAAGTTATTCACATCAGAAACCTTGCGACCAGAACCTAGCGCAATTCGAGCCCTGCGAGAGCCGTTGAGAACTTTTGGATCACGTCTTTCAATCGGAGTCATTGATTGAACAATTGCTTTAGTGCGAACAATCTCGCCTTCATCAAAGTTTTCAATCTGTTTCTTCATCGCCCCAGCACCTGGCAGCATGCCTAACAACTTAGACATTGAGCCCATTTTAGACATTGCTTGTAACTGTTCTAAGAAATCTTCCAATGTGAAATCTTCACCGCTTGCAAACTTTGCCTCCAGCTTTGCAGATGTATCACCATCAAAAGCTTTTTTAGCCTGTTCGGCAAGTGTTGCAACATCGCCCATACCCAAAATTCGAGAGGCCATACGGTCGGGATAGAAAATATCAAAATCACTGAGCTTCTCACCGGTCGATGCAAACATGATTGGTCGCTTGGTAATTGAAGCGATTGAGAGAGCTGCACCACCACGAGCATCACCATCTAGCTTAGTTAAAACAACACCATCAAAACCAACGCCATCTAAAAACGCTTGTGAGGTTCTCACCGCATCTTGACCAATCATGGCGTCAACAACAAAGAGAATTTCATCTGGATTAACTGCATCTCGAATATCAGCTGCCTGTTTCATTAGCTCTTCATCTATACCCAGGCGACCTGCGGTATCAACGATGACCATGTTGTAAAGCTTTGATTTGGCGTACTCAATTCCACTCTTGGCTACTTTAACTGGATCACCAACGCCATTACCTGGCTCAGGTGCAAAGACTGGAACACCAATACTTTCACCAACAACTTGTAGTTGAGTAACAGCATTTGGTCGTTGTAAGTCGGAGGCAACGAGAAGTGGCGTGTTTCCTTGATCGGCATAGAACTTTGCAAGCTTTCCAGCCAAAGTTGTCTTTCCAGCACCCTGTAAACCTGCCAACATAATCACTGTTGGAGGATTTTTTGCAAAACGAACTCTGCGTGCTTCTCCCCCTAAAATTTCAATCAGGGATGCGTTAACGATCTCAAAAATTGCTTGACCCTGGTTTGTGCCAGATTGCAAAGTGGGAAGAGCAGTCAAAGATTTCTCACGTATCTGCTCAACGAAGCTTTCTACGACAGATAATGCAACATCAGATTCAAGTAGAGCTTGGCGAATCTCAGTACAGGTCGCATCAATATCTGCGCTGCTAATTTTGCCGCGTGAGCGCAACGTTGAAAATGCGCTGCTAAAGCGGGAAGTAAGTGACTCGAACATAAGGCGCTAAGACTACTTGAGCAGTTGCACTAAAGGCGAGCCAACTGTGTTGGCCCGCCTTTAATTTAAATCTCACCTATAAGAAACTTAGATTGCCTCTGGCCCACGTTCTCCAGTGCGAACACGTACTACTTGATCAACTGGCGTCGTCCAAATCTTTCCATCACCAATGGTTCCTGTTGATGCTGCCTTAACGATGACTTCGACAACTGCGGCTGCTTCTGCATCATCTGCTAGCACTTCAAGTCGAACCTTTGGAATGAGGTCCACTGTGTATTCTGCTCCCCTATAAACCTCGGTATGTCCTTTTTGACGACCAAAGCCACTAGCTTCTGAGACCGTCATTCCAGCAACACCATGTTCCTGCAGAGCATTCTTTACATCTTCTAACTTAGATGGCTTCAAAATCGCTGTAATTAACTTCATTAGAAAGAACCTCCTCGTGAAGAACTAGACATTTCATAAGCAGTCTCGGCATGTTCAGACAAGTCGACACCTTCTACTTCATCATCTTTCGAGACACGGAACCCGATTGTCTTTTCGATGATGAACCCAAGGACCAATGTAACTAGGAATGAATAAAGTGCAACCATTCCAACACCGAGCCCTTGTTTGGCAAGTAAATCAGTGCCGCCACCATAGAACAGACCATCCACACCAACGCTATTTACAACACTTGTGCCAAATAATCCGACTGCCAAAGAACCCCAGATTCCACCAACTAAGTGAACTCCGACGACATCGAGAGAATCATCAAATCCGAACTTGTACTTCAAACCAACTGCAAGTGCGCAGAAAATACCGGCGAAGAATCCGATAACTACTGCTGCCCATGGTGCAACGAAGGCACATGCAGGAGTGATTGCAACTAAACCTGCAACTGCGCCAGAAGCAGCACCAAGGGACGTTGGATGTCCATTGCGAATCTTTTCCACTAACAACCAACCAATGAGTGCTCCAGCTGTTGCAACTTGAGTATTGATAAATGCTAGACCCGCAGTTCCATTTGCTGCCAACGCTGAACCGGCATTAAATCCAAACCAGCCAAACCAGAGTAAACCTGATCCAAGGAGCACTAATGGCAATGAGTGTGGACGCATCGACTCTTTGCGCCAGCCAACACGCTTACCGAGAATAATCGCAAGTGCTAAACCAGCGGCCCCTGCATTGACATGAACTGCCGTTCCCCCAGCAAAGTCTTCAAGACCTTTACCTGCAAGGAAGCCAGTACCAGTAACTGTGTCACCAACTTTATTACCAAAGGCAAAAACCCAGTGTGCAACTGGGAAGTAAACAATTGTTGACCAAACCGCTACAAATACTGCCCAAGCAGTGAACTTAGTGCGATCTGCAATTGCACCAGAGATGAGAGCTGGAGTAATGATTGCAAACATCAATTGGAACGCTGCAAAAACCAATAATGGAATTGGATAAATACCACCATTATTAGTCAAATCATTAACCATGCCACCTAAGCCTGAGAATGAAAGATTTCCATACCAAGGTGAATCAGCTTTATAACCAAATGCTAATTCAAAACCATAAATAACCCACAGAATGCTAACGATACCAATAGTTATAAAGGACATCATCATCATATTAAGAACGCTCTTAGTGCGAACCATTCCGCCGTAGAAAAAGGCAAGCCCAGGTGTCATAAGAAGAACAAGAGCGGTACTTGCTAACATCCAGGCGGTATCACCTGAGTTCAACGCAATATCTGTCATATTTTCATCTGCTTTCGAGATTGGTAAAAGAGGGTTCTCGCCTTTGAGATGTCCGTACCTTCTCTAGCCTCGGTTACGGGCGATGATGTGAACTATTGCGGCGGCGTGACAATTTCGCCCCTGTGTTACGTCTAGGTTACGAAAGTAGCCCTTGGATGTAGCTGTCGGCATCGAAGTGGGCAAAATCTGCCTCAGACTCCCCTGTGCCGATCCATTTAATTGGAATGTCGAGTTCTTTCTCAATAGCTAGCGCAACACCACCTCTGGCACTTCCATCGATCTTGGTCAAGATAATTCCACTCACATGTACTGCTTCGGTAAATACCTTGGCCTGTTGCAAACCATTTTGACCAGTTGTTGCATCAATTACCAAGAGAACTTCATTAATTGGAAATACTTTCTCAACGACGCGTTTAACTTTCTCAAGCTCTGCCATCAAATCATTCTTATTGTGCAATCGCCCTGCGGTATCAATAATCAGAAAGTCAGCTTTACTCTCTTGGGCTTTCTTAGCAGCATCAAATGCAACGGATGCTGGATCACCATTTGCTTTACCTGAAACTACTTCAACACCAATTCGCATCCCCCAGGTTTGTAACTGCTCAACGGCAGCAGCTCGAAAGGTATCCCCCGCAGCCATCACAACTTTCTTACCGCCGTTCTTTAGCTGCGCGGCTAGCTTTGCAACACTTGTTGTCTTACCCGTTCCATTCACACCAACAACCATGATCACAGTCGTTTCTTGACCCAGTAGAGCGCCACGATCTTGAGTAGAAAGATGAGTAGATAAAATCTGAGATAGAGCCTCTTGGGCGTTCTCACTCTTAACTTTACGGGCCTGTTCTAAGAACTCTTTGGTCAATGATGGACCTAAGTCAGATAGAAGCAGTTCTTCTTCTAACTCTTTCCAATCAGCAGGTGCAAACCCATTTGTTCCTTTGATTTTGGCGATGAACTTGCTAAATAAACCCATAGGAAAGCTTTACTTAACTTGCGTCAGATTCGCGCAAACGCTGAGAAATTACTTCAGAGACACCATCGCCACGCATAGTCACGCCATACAAAGCATCGGCGATCTCCATGGTGCGCTTTTGGTGCGTAATGACAATTAGCTGAGAAGTTGCGCGAAGCTCCTCAAAAATCACTAACAATCGGCCAAGGTTGGTATCGTCGAGGGCCGCTTCAACTTCATCGAGCACATAGAACGGACTAGGGCGTGCTTTGAAGATTGCAATCAGCATGGCAACTGCGGTCAAAGACTTTTCTCCACCTGAAAGCAGAGATAAACGCTTAATGCGCTTTCCGGGTGGACGAGCTTCAACATCAACGCCACTGATCATCGGATTATCTGGATCCGTCAAAATTAAACGGCCATCACCCCCAGGAAATAGTCGAGAGAAGATATCTTCAAAATGCTTTGCAGTTTCTTCAAAGGCTTCCATAAAGATTGACTGAACACGATCATCAACTTCTTTAATGATGTCCAACAAGTCTTTCTTTGTATTCTTCAAATCCTCTAATTGTTCAGCCAAGAACTTCAATCGCTCTTCAAGTGAAGAGAACTCTTCAAGTGCCAGAGGATTAATCTTGCCGAGCAGAGTAAGTGAACGCTCAGCCGAGGCTAAACGCTTTTCCTGTTGATCACGGCGATATGGGATGAGCTCGGTTGTGATGATTTCACCAGCTTCATTTTCAAAAAATGTTGGAACATCTTTATCAGGTCCATATTCAGAAACTAGAACCTGCGTATCGATACCAAATTCTTCCATCGTCTTGTTTTCAAGAGTTTCAATGCGCATGCGCTGTTCCGCACGGGCAATTTCATCTTTGTGAACACTAGAAGTTAGTTGTTCTAATTCAGCAGTTAATTCACGTCCACGTGCCCGTACAGTCAGAGTTTCACCATCTCTAGCAGTTCGTGATCCCTCTAAACGGGCGCGCTCTGTTGCAGCTTTAGCAATAGAGCGTTCAATATGGATAAGAACTTCATAAGCGGATTCAGCAATTGCTTGAGATATCACTGCTGCTCGTGCACGAGCACCGCGACGCACAATTGCACGCTCTGACGCTTCACGCTCATTTCTCGCTGAATCTTCAAGGGCTTTAGCGCGTGCTGCAACTGAATCAACACGCTCTTCGATTGTACGGACAGCTAAACGTGCTTCAACTTCAGTCGTGCGCGCCAGTGAAACAGCGTTGCGTAAGTTTTCAGTGAATGTGTGATCAGGTTCTGCAACTACACCTTGTTGATGCAGTTGGTTTTGGGCAATTACTAATTCGCCCTCATCACGGCTTTTAGCCGCACTTGCTTCCTGAATAGAGGTATTGAGTCGTTCAACTTCAGCTACAGCCGATTTCATATTTTGGCCAGAAACGGCTAACTGTTCAGTAATAGAGGCAATGCGGGCATCTGATTCATTGAGCTTTGAGAGTGCAACATCAAATGATCCCTGACGATCGGCAACCTCAGTAGTTGCAGTTGCAATCTCGAACTTCAGACGATCGCAGGTGTGAGAAATTTCAGTGAGCTTAACCTCAAGGCTTTCAATCAAAGATTTAATCTCAATAAGAGAAGATGAAGATTTAGAACCACCACGTGCACGAACCTTAGTAATGACATCTCCATCACGCGTAACAACAGTTACTGATGGGTGTGAGCGAAGAATTGCTTCAGCATCTCTGGCATTTTCAGCAACAACAGTTGAAGCCAGAAGCGATGAAATCAGATCACCAATGGAATGTGAGCGAATATGGGAGGAGAGCGCATTTAAACCAGCAGGAATAATTGAATTCCCGCTATTGCCCGCCTCATATACCAAGACGTCTGCCTGGCCTAAGTTTTGATCACGAAGAGTTGTTAACGCTGTGACAGCTGAAGATAAATCTTGAACAACAATTGCATCAGCCAAAGTTCCAAGAGCGGCAGCTGCTGCTGATTCCCATCCATTATCAATTTCGATGAGTGAGGCAATTGAGCCCAAGATATGAACACCGCGTGAATCGCGCATCAGAGCTGATGCACCATCACGATTCTGGGAGGTCAATTTCATTGCCTCTAACTTGGCTTCAACAGCATTTCGCTCACGATCTGCTGCGCGCTCAGAATCAACTAACACACCTAGTTTTGTCTTAGAGTCATCGAGTGTGGACTTTGCACTCTCAAATGCTGAATCAAGACCTAGCTCGCCAGAATCAGCACTAGCAATTTCAAGTTCAAAGGATGCATATTCACGTGATGCACTATCCACACGGCGTTGGGCATCATCACGGGCTTTAGTCAGACGTGCGATTTCCTCTGCAATTGCTTCAAGGCGCGCCTGAAGTGATTTGATATGGCCCTCTTGGCGCGCAGTTCCTTCGCGGGCATCTGCGATAGCGCGCATTGCTGCAGCGATTTTATCTTCATCCATCTTGAGCGCTTGTTCAGCCGTTGCTAACGCTGTAGTTGCCGAAGCTAGCGCAGTGCGTGCCTCATTAATATTATTGCGTAAATCATTTTCTTCTTGGCGCAATACTTGCGCCTCTCTTTCTAGCGCCTGAGGATCTCGTCCAGATGAGCGGGCTTCTTCAGCCTCTTCATTGAGAAAGCGTGAGCGCTCTTGTGCAAGGCTTTGTGTTCCACGGAATTTTTCACGTAGAGAATTTAATTGATAATAAGTTTCTTGTGCTTGAACAAGTAATGGAGATTCAACTGCCGATTGGGCGTCGAGGACTTCTTCGCGAGAACGAATTGCTTCAAGTTCTCTATCAACCCCTGCACGCTTTTGGCGCAAAGCAGTTTCATCAGCTACCTCTGCATCTAAGGTGCGTGACATCGAAATAAAATCATCTGCAAATAAGCGCAGTTTGGCATCGCGTAGATCTGCCTGAATTGTTGCCGCCTTCTTCGCAACTTCTGCTTGCTTACCAAGCGGACGAAGTTGGCGACGTAGTTCAACAGTTAAATCCTGAACACGTGCCATATTGGCTTGCATTGAATCAAGTTTGCGCAGAGCCTTTTCTTTACGTTTACGGTGCTTGAGCACACCAGCAGCTTCTTCAATAAACCCACGTCGCTCTTCTGGAGTCGCCATCAAAATTGCATCTAGTTGGCCTTGACCAACGATGACGTGCATTTCGCGGCCAATACCTGAGTCACTGAGTAGTTCTTGAATATCAAGTAAGCGTGAAGCTTCACCGTTAATTTGATATTCAGACTGGCCATTACGGAAAAGAATGCGCGAAATAGTAACTTCGGTGTAGTCGATAGGCAGTGCGCCATCGGTGTTATCGATTGTGAGCGAAACTTCTGCGCGTCCTAGTGGTGCGCGACCACTTGTCCCAGCGAAAATGACATCTTCCATCTTGCCGCCGCGAAGGGATTTTGCACCTTGTTCACCCATAACCCAGGTGAGGGCATCTACGACGTTACTTTTACCTGAACCGTTAGGACCAACAACGCATGTAATACCTGGCTCAAGACGCAATGTGGTGCTGGAGGCAAAGGACTTAAAGCCCTTGAGGGTCATGCTCTTGAGATACACGCGGTAAACCTATCGCGCCATGTGCTTGTTTTTGGCGATATTACTGCTCGGGCAGCTCAGTTTTTAGAGTTTCATATGCAATTCGGGCAGCTACTTGCTCAGCCTCTCGCTTGCTTTTTCCGGTTCCCACCGCCACAGCGTTTCCAGCAACCATTGCTGTAGCCGTGAAATCTTTATCGTGATCTGGGCCTTGCTCTGTAACAACATACTCAGGTGCACCTTTTCCAAGGCTAGCCGCTAACTCTTGAAGGGCTGTCTTGCCATCTAAACCAGCTCCGCGTGCAACAGCTGAATCCATAGTTGATGCAATCAATCTGCTCACAATTTCTGTACATTTTTCAAAGCCACATTGAAGATAGACAGCTCCAATTAAGGCTTCTAAGGCATCTGCAAGTAATGAGTTTTTATCGCGCCCATTTGTAACTTCTTCACCTTTACCTAAGCGAATATATTGACCAAGCTCTAATGTGCGCGCAATATCTGCCAGCGCACGCATGTTAACTACACCTGAGCGCAGCGGTGATAAACGTGATTCATCTAAATCTGGATAACGCTTATAAAGTTCTTCGGTAACAATTAAACCAAGAACTGAGTCTCCAAGAAATTCAAGGCGCTCGTTAGTTTCTTTACTCGCAGATTCATATGCAAATGAGCGGTGTGTAAAAGCTAACTCCAAAAGTGCGGGTTCAATTTCAACCCCCAGCGCTTCATTGAGCATAGAACTAACGATCAAACCTCTAGAACTTGGCGGCGGTTATAAGTACCGCATGTTGGACATGCTGTGTGTTGAAGCTTTGGAGATTGGCATTGTCCGCATGTTGCTAAAGAGGCAGCAGTTGTTTTCCACTGGCTACGGCGTGAGCGCGTCTTTGAACGCGACATTTTTCGCTTTGGTACTGGCACGGTTCGAACCTCTTCTTATCTATTTCTAAAAGCAGCGGTGGCTGCAAGGGGTAAGTATCCCCCAAAAGGCCTAATTCTTGAAATCGGCCCCTTACTCCAGATCTAGCCCCTTCAAACCCGCCCAACGGGCATCTATAACCTCATGAGCGTGATCTGCAGGCAGTTCTGCCCACTTGCCACCACATTCAGGGCATAGGCCTGGGCAATCATCACTACATAGTGGATTAACTGGAAGATCTAAAACGATGGCATCGCGGATAGGTGGCTCTAAATCCATGATGTCACCATCCATCATTAACTCATCATCTTCGCCTAAATCATCTTCATCATCGCTTCTTTTCTTCTTCTTTGGACGCTCTAACTTTTGGGCGTAGTAGTACAGCTCTTGAACTTTTCGCTCGATTTCTACTGCAACGGGATCAAGGCACCGAGTGCATTCACCTTTAGCAATGGCGAAGATTTCTGCAGTTAGCAATATGCCTTCAGTCACAGATTCCAGGCGGGCATCAACCTCAATTACTTCCCCAGCAGGAACAGATATGAGCTCAACCCCGACTTTTTCAAGGAGTTCAATATCGAGTTCGTATTCCTTCATCTCCCCTGCACGGCGTGCAAGTTCATATGTATTTAACTTAAAAGGCTCCGGTAAGCGTGCCATGGGAGTTAGTCGGCATCTGAGAGTTGGGACAGAACATCTTTATCATTTGCACCAGCTAGGCGATCACGCCCGCGTGCAACTGCATCTTGAGTCTTATTCAAAATCACTTCCAAAGTAGCCAAGCGGCCATCGATGTATTCCTCAACTTCTTGCTTTTCCTGATCACCCAACGTGCGGGCCTCATCCAGAATCTTTCGAGCTTCATCACGTGCCATTTGTACGATAGATGTTTGCTCAACCATTCTGGCCACATCTTCTCTAGCCATAGCAATCATCTGCTCAGCGCTAACTCGTCCCTCTTCAATGATGGCATCACGGGCCGCGATAAGTTTTTGTGCTGATTCAAGATCGTTAGGAAGTGCTTCGCGTGCCTCATCTAGGAGTTCTAGCATCTCACCACGGTGAACAACACAGCTTGCAGAAAGTGGAACACCACGTGCTTCTTCAACCATTGTGATTGCAGATGTTAACTTTCCAACTGAATCCATAATTCTTACTTCCCGACTACTCGAAGTTTGAGCGCTGCATTAATCGATGCTGGCACCATCGTAGAAACATCTCCCCCATAGTGGGAGAGCTCTTTAACTAATGATGAAGATAAGAATGAGTGAATTGGTGAGGTTGCCATAAACATAGTTTCAACTCCTGAGCCCTGCAGATTCACTTGTGCCATCTGAAGCTCGTAATCAAAATCGGTAACCGCACGCAGACCCTTAACGATTGCTTGAATCGAATTACTCTTGCAGTAATCAACGAGTAAACCTGACCATGAATCAACGCTGACATTAGTTAAATGGGAGGTAGTTTCACGGATCATTTCAATGCGCTCTGCAACTGAAAATAAAGATGATTTGGTTCGATTTTCAAGAACTGCAATCACCACATGATCAAAATGGGCACTAGCGCGAGAAATGATGTCGAGATGACCAAATGTGATTGGATCAAAGGATCCAGGACAAACCGCGCGTCTCATGGCCTAAACGCTAGCAAGAGATGGGTCAGTTATCCATTCTCAGGCGTGTAATTGCCATAGAAAATCGTGGCCTGCCCATAGTTGCGTTCACGCACTGCGCTAAAGCCTTCTGGCCATGAAAAATTTGAACGCTTTGCGGTGCGCTCAACTGCAATCAGCGCATCATCTTTAAGGAAAGAGCCTGCATGCAACTTACTTAAAATCTCTTCAACTTCTGCATCTGAAAAGTCAAATGGTGGATCAACATAGACAATGTGATATTTCTCTTTAGGTGGATCAGTAACAAATCTCTGGGCTGACATGGCATAGAGATGAAACTTTCCTGCTGGCTTATTCTTATGTACCAGCTCATAGTTATTCTCAATAGTTTTTTGTGCCTCAGGATCTTTTTCCACTATATGAACCAGAGTTGCACCTCGTGATAGCGCTTCCAGTCCAATAGCGCCAGATCCTCCAAATAAATCTAAAACGTGAAGGCCTAGAAAATCACCGAACTCTGACAGTAGGGATGAAAATAAACCTTCGCGCGCACGATCTGAGGTTGGACGTGTAGCACCGGCAACTGTGCCCAGAGTGCGACCTTTAGCAACGCCTGCAATGATTCTCAACTGATTAACCCTTATCCAAATAATCCACGGCCATATCATTAGCCATAGCGCTTAATTCTTTCTTGAGCGCAGGATAACTTGTTAAATCCAGTGATGTCGCAATCAAATCCTGCGCAGCAGTCCTTGCTTTCTCAATTAGCTCTTCATCGCGCAGTACTCGAAGTAAGCGCAGATGTGACTGAGTTCCAGATTGGGATGCACCTAATACATCACCTTCTCGGCGCTGTTCAAGATCGATGCGAGAGAGTTCAAAGCCATCAACAGTGCCAGCCACTGCATCTAAGCGTTCGCGTGCAGGAGTTTGCGCAATGGCACTAGTTACTAACAAACACAGCCCCGGTGAAGTTCCGCGTCCCACACGACCACGCAGCTGGTGAAGCTGTGAAACACCAAAGCGGTCAGCGTCCATAACCACCATAATCGTTGCGTTAGCAACATCCACACCGACCTCAATAACTGTCGTTGAGACCAAAACATCTATCTCTCCGGCAGCAAAGGCTTTCATGGTGCTTTCTTTTTCTTCAGTGCTAAGGCGCCCGTGCAGCATTGCAACGCGCAATCCAGCTAAATCTGACCCGTGCAGGCGCGGTGCAAGCTCTTCAACGGAGGCAATATCACTTGATTCTGTACCGAAGAGAAAATCAATATCTGCGTTTTCATCACTGCCGGCAGCAATACGCGGTGCCACAACGTATGCCTGATGTCCTTGTCCTACTTCTTCACGAATGCGTGCCCATGCACGTTCTAAATATGTTGGCTTCTCCATCACAGGAATCACATGCGTTGTAATGGGTTGGCGACCAAGTGGAAGCTCGCGCAAAGTAGAAACATCTAGATCACCAAAGACTGTCATAGCAACTGTGCGAGGAATCGGTGTTGCTGTCATGACGAGTAAATGTGGAGGCTTCTGTGCTTTTTCTTTTAAGGCATCGCGTTGTTCAACACCAAAGCGGTGCTGCTCATCCACAACAATTAAGCCTAAATCTTTAAATTCAACCTTTTCGCCGAGTAATGCATGTGTTCCAATAACAATTCCAGCATCTCCGGAAGCAGCTAGAGCAAGGGCTGCTTTGCGCGCTGCAGCGCTTTGAGAACCAGTAATTAAAGTTACCTGTGTTGCACCTTCTTGTGATCCCAACGTTCCACCTTGGGCTAAGGGACCAAGAAGTTTTTCAATTGTGCGAAGATGTTGCGCTGCTAAGACTTCAGTAGGTGCAAGCAGGGCTGCTTGTCCCCCGCTATCAACAACTGCCAACATCGCACGCAACGCAACAATTGTTTTACCGGAACCGACTTCACCTTGCAATAAACGATGCATGGGATGGTCTTGGGCTAAATCACTTTCAATTTCAGCACATACCGCCTTTTGCCCTCCAGTTAATTGGAAAGGCAATGAAGCATCAAATGAATCAAGAACTCCGCCTTTAATCGCTTTGCGAGAAGTGGTATTGAGTTTCCTTAATTCATTGCGTCGTAAGACAAGTAGTGATTGCAAAAGAAAAGCTTCATCAAAAGTTAGACGCTCACGGGCACTTTCAGCTGAATCTAAATCTGCTGGGCGGTGCAGTTGAACTAGGCCCTGGTGCAAAGTGGGATAGCCAAAGCTATGTCGTATGTGTTCAGGCAGGAAATCTTCAACTTCATCGAGTGAATCAATTGCCATCTCAACGCATTTAGAGATCTTCCAGGAAGGCATCTTGGCACTGGCGGGATAAACAGGCAGATACTTTCCTGCAAAAGAGCTCGCAGCTGCATCAACATCATTGCCATCTGGAATCATTTCGTAATCTGGATGGGCTAACTGCTTCTTGCCATTGAATACGCCCACCTTGCCTGCAAATAATCCCTGACGACCCGCCTTTAACTCTTTTTCCCTCCACGCTTGATTAAAGAAGGTGAGTGAGAGCTTGTCGCTTCCATCGGTAACGACTACTTCGAAAATGCTGCCCTTGCGCCCGCGCAGTGGTCTATTTGTGGAACTGAGCACTTCAGCCAGAATAGTGACTTCATCACCTTCAACTAACTCTGAAATATCAGAGAGCTCTCCTCGCACTAAATACCTGCGTGGATAGTGGCGCATCAAATCGCCAACAGTTTTTATATCAAAAGTATCGGTGAGAACTTTGGCAGTGCGATCTCCTATTACTGAGGAGAGTTTGCTTTCAAGATCTGCCATGGTGGCATTCTCTCGTACTGTGCCTCACAAGCCGTGGAGCATTTCAGGCTCACAGGCAGGCAATAAAGCGCGATTTCCCCTTGATTGGCGCCCGCCCCTACGTTCGCGATACCCTTTCGCCTTGTCCGTTAAGGACTTACTTACCTTCACATATAAGAGGAGTACCGCTGTGGCATCAACATGCGATATCTGTGGCAAAGGGCCCAGCTTTGGCAATAACGTTTCACACTCTCAGGTAAAGACACGTCGCCGTTGGAATCCAAATATCCAGCGCATCCGTACCTTGGTTAACGGAAACACAAAGCGTCAAAACGTCTGTACTTCATGCATTAAAGCTGGAAAAGTTACACGCTAACCAGATTTGCTTAACTGAAATGGCGCCAGGTATCTGGCGCTTTTTTCATTTCTAAACCAATTACTCCACTGCCCTCTTTAACGACACCCACGCACAGCCCAGGCAGATCTTTACCTACGGCCAGGAAAACATGATCTTCTCCCCCAGCAAAAATCCACTGCCAGACATCTACACCTGATGCCTCGGCCAACTCAGATAACTGCGCAAACTCTTCACTTGCCTTAAAAGCCTTGGCATCAAAAACTAACTGGACACCAGATGCTGCAGCTAGCTGCTCTGCTTGGATAACTAAGGCATCACTAACATCACACATCGCATGAGCGCCTTTGTTTGCAAAGGCAACTGCCATTGAATAATCAAGAGTGGGTGCAGAAAACTCTTCCACCGCATAGCTTTCTAAATCACTGAGCTCTGTTTTTTCAATAGATACCAGACCAGCTACAGACCACCCAGGAAGTGAAGACAAGTAAATTAAATCTCCTACTTGAGCACCAGATCGCGTAACTGCGCTTTCTACTTCACCCAGAGCACTCATTGAAATTACTTTTATGGGACCGCGCGCTAAATCTCCGCCCACCACTACTGCCCCACAACTACTGGCCTCATGTTTAATTCCTTGTGCTAGTTCAGAGATCCACTCCATGGACTCATCGCCAGTCAAAGTAACGGCTACTACTAGATAGGTAGGTGTGGCACCCATGGCATAGATATCTGCCAGATTTGCAGCCGTAATCTTTCGACCGATCTCAAAAGCACCTGACCACTGGCAATTAAAGTGCGTTCCTTCAACTGCCATATCGGTTGTAATCACCGTGTGCTTGCCTGTAACAACAACTGCTGCGTCATCGCCAATTCCAACCTGAACGCCTCGGTGGTTACTGCCAAAGATCTCGGCAAGTGCGCCGATTATCTGGGCTTCATTTAAGGTCATAGTGAGAAGAGTAATCGACTAGCCAGTTGCCATATCTCTCAAGTAGCCTTTACCCACCAACGAAAGGAAACTCTTATGTCAGTACAGGCCTACATTTTGATTCAAACCGAGGTCGGTAAAGCGTCATCCGTAGCAAAGGCTGTTTCAGCTATCGCTGGTGTAAGTCTGGCCGAGGGTGTCACTGGTCCTTACGATGTCATTATGCGTGCAGAAGCACCAAGCATGGAAGATTTTGGTCGCGTGATTTTGTCTAAGGTTCAAGGTGTTGCAGGTATTACTCGCACACTGACCTGCCCAGTTACTTACTAATAAAAACATTCACACATGAGCACGCTTTATACAAACGCGCGCTTTTGGTCACCTGGCCAAGCAATCTTTCATGACTTACTCGTTAAAGATTCGATAATCCTTGCAATCGGTGAAAAGACACATGAGTTCACAGCAGAAACAACAATTGATCTCAATGGCGCCTTTGTTCTCCCGGCTTTTCTAGATGGACATGCCCATCCGATATTTGCCGGTCGAGAAGCCGCTGGACCAAAAATTAATGGTCTCAACACCATTGAGGAAATCAAGGCCCAAGTAAAAGCCTTCGCTGATTTAAACCCTTCGACTCCCTGGATTATTGGCGGTGCATATGAAGCTGCCATTATTGAAGGCGGTGACTTTGATGCCAAGTGGCTCGATGAAGTTGTTAGTGATCGCCCCGTTGTATTGCATGCTGTAGACCACCACACAATTTGGGTTAACTCCAAAGCACTTGAATTAGCGGGAATCACGAGTGCTACTAAAGATCCCCAGGGCGGCACTATCGCTCGACATAGCGATGGGAGTGCAAAAGGAACCTTGCGCGAGCCATCTGCCATGGCCCTAGTTCTAGATCACGCACCTGCCAACACCATTGAAAGTGATATTGCCGCAATCACATACGCATGCGCTGAATATAGAAAAGTCGGCGTTATCGCAGCCATTGATTCATGGTGTGAGAAAGATATGGCACGTGCCTATATCACTGCAGCTAAAACTAATCAGCTAACAATCGCTTTTAATCTCTCACTTCTTGCAACCCCGACAACATGGTCTGGTGATATTGATGATTTCAATGAGATCCGCCAGCAGTGTCTAGAACTGGATAACCCTTCACAACTACAAGCCAATAGCATTAAGTTT
>JBBAMY010000009.1:47476-51776 GCA_040402235.1 Candidatus Planktophila sp.
GTGTTATCGCAAACATTCAGCCGCTGTGGTGTTACATGGACCCAATGAATAAAGAACTCATAGCGCCTCGTATTGGGCATGAGCGAAACAATCAGCAATATCGTCTTCGCTCAATGCTAAAGGCTGGTGCCATGATTGCCTTTGGAAGTGATTGGCCAGTCACAAGTCATGTGCCAATGGATGCAATTTCTGTTCCAGTGACCCGCGCTAACCAAGCAGCTGGCATCACCCAACCATGGGTAATTGAAGAGGCACTGACTATGGATGAATCTCTAACTTTCTATACTAAAAACGCGGCCTACCAACTCTTTCGTGAAGATGAGTTTGGAGCACTTGAGGTGGGTAAGAGGGCTGCATTCTTAGTTTTAGATTCAGATCCAGCGCAAAACCCCGCAGCAAAGATAATTAAACTAGTTTCCTAAAACTCCATTTGTGCGCAGTAATGCCGTATCAATCAAAGTGGTAATAACACTTCTGTAATCAACCCCCGTGGCAGCCCATAGCTTTGGATACATTGAAGTTCCTGTAAAGCCCGGCATCGTGTTTATCTCATTAATAACGATTTCACCCTTATCGGTATAGAAAAAATCACATCTGGCTAATCCGCTGCAACCGAGTGCCTTAAATGCCTGCACTGCTTTTTCACGGATTTCCTCAGCTGCATCTGCTGGAATATCAGCAGGAATCTTCACAGTTGTTGCTCCATCTAAATACTTTGCTTCAAAGTCATAAAACTCGAACTTACTATCAATGACAATTTCACCCACTACTGATGCCTTTGCCACCCCATTGGATTCAAGCACTGCGCACTCGATTTCTCGGCCCACCACAGCTTGTTCAATCATCACTTTATGGTCATATAAAAATGCATCCTTGAGCGCAGCATTTAAAGCATCTACTGATTTAACTTTATGTGTACCACGACTGGAGCCACCGCGAGCTGGCTTAACAAAGACTGGGAATGCTAAATCATCAATTGCTACTTGCTTGTCCGCACTTGTTACAACAATCCCATCTGCCACATTCATACCAGCTGCCGCAAAAATTGGCTTGGCAAAAGATTTATCCATGGCAACAGCTGAAGCCAAAACTCCACTGCCAACGTAGGCAAGGTTTGCGATTTCAAGTAGACCTTGAATAGTTCCATCTTCACCATATGGGCCATGCAATACCGGAAAAACAACATCGATCTTTAGATCTTTACCTGCAGCTGAAAAACCATGAATATCAGCCACAACCACAGCTGCGCCTTCATCTACTGTAGGAAGTTTTCCGCCAACAATTTCAAGTGGATAGTCATTAGATAATAAAACCCAGTTTCCAGCCTTGGTAATTCCAATAAGAATGGCGTTGTATTTGCTCGAATCTAATCCCTTAAGTACTCCCCCAGCAGAAACGCATGAGATTTCATGTTCACTGCTAATTCCACCGCAGATTACGGCAACATTTAACTTACTCATCGAATAAAGTTTTCTGCTCGAGTGGTAATTTCCATTAATCGATCCAGGGCATCAGATGGTGAAATCGTGCCCGCAACAACATCGGCCACCGCTTCAATAACTGGCACTTCAACTCCTACTCGGTGAGCAATCTCAAGAACTGCATTGGAGGAGGCTACGCCCTCCACAGTCTTTGCCACCTGTTCACGCGCAACAGCCATTGATCCTGAGCGTCCCAAGACTTCACCAAAGGTGCGATTGCGAGATAGCGGTGAACCACAACTTGCCACTAGATCGCCCATTCCAGCTAAGCCGGCAGCACTGAGGGGATCTGCGCCGTGGGCAGCGCACAGCCGCGCAACTTCATTTAATCCTCTAGTAATGAGCATTGCCTGAGTATTTTCACCAAAACCCATACCAATTGAAATTCCAACAGCTAGCGCAATGACAGATTTAATAGCACCAGCTAATTCACAGCCCAACACATCGGTGGATGTGTAAACGCGGTAATACGGTGTTGCAAATAACTTCAGCGTTTTTTCAGCCAGTAGCTTTGTCGGAGCTGCAGCAACGGCGCCTGCAGGCTGGCGCAAAATGAGCTCCGTTGCAAGGTTTGGGCCGGTAATGAGTGCGACGTTCTCCGTATTCATTTCCTCGTGAACAATCTCTGTCATGCGAGAAAGTGAGCTGACTTCAATGCCTTTGAGCGTGCTGATGTAGGTAGCAGCTGGATCAACCAGAGGTTTCCAGCTCTTAAGGTTTTCGCGCAAAGTCTGTGCCGGCACAGCCAAAACATAGATATTTGAATATTCAAAAGCTTGCCTTAAATCCGTTGTAGCGCTTAGCCCCAGTGGCAAAACATTCTCATCCAAGTACTTACGGTTGGTGTGATTGGTGTTTATCTCATCCACTATCTCTTGATTACGACCCCAGATAAGGACGTGATTGCCAGCATCTGATAAAACCTGGGCCATCGTGCTGCCCCAAGCACCAGCACCTAGAACAGTTACCTTACTCATCGCTTCTTTTTAAAGTTTCCGGTTCGAGGCAGAGCCGAATGATGTGGATCAAAGATTTCAACTGGGCGTTTTTCACCGCGTAGTTCTTCCAACAAATCCGTAATCCCTCTCATCACAAACGCGGTGGCCTCAATTAAAGCCTCGGGATCACTTTCTTTTCCATACCAAGGCGATAAATCCAATGGCGCACCAACCAAAATTTTGATTGGCGTGCGGGGAAAGAGCTTTAATTTCTTTTCATATGTCGGCATAACAATCTGAGAACCCCACTGAGCTATTGGAATGATGGGTGTGCGAGTAGTTATTGCAAGCCGTGCCAATCCTGTCTTTGCAACCATGGGCCAACCATTGGGATCGCGCGTGAGCGTGCCCTCTGGATAAACGCCAACACAGTGCCCAATTTCTAATAGCCGCAGGGCGTGATCCAAGGCTTTGGAAGCATCTTTGCTTTCACGGGCAACTGGAACCATGCCCGCTGCAAGAACAATTTTCCCAATGACAGGGACCTTAAAAACTCCTTCTTTACCAATGTAGCGAGGAGCGCGACCATTTCGATACAAAAAGTGCGTAAGAAACAAAACATCTAAATATGAAAGGTGATTACTGGCAACGATCGTCTTGCCGCTTTTAGGGATGTTTTCTCCCCCACGCCACACTTTCTTTCCCACAAGATTGAGAAGTGGAATAACTACTTTGGTCCCGACCTTAAACGCAAAATTTGTTCCGTGTGGCTTTCCTTTTGGCGGTGCATATGAAACCTTGTAATCCGCCATGTGGTCAATACTAACGAGTTGAGATTGAAAAAGGCATAAGAAAACGGGGCCGGCGTGAGCCGACCCCGTTAACTAATAACTAAGCGAATTACTTCTTCTTAGCCTTCTTTGCTGGCTTGCGCTTTGCAGGAGCCTTCTGGGCAACCTTCTTCTTAGCTGCAACCTTCTTCTTAGCTGCTGGCTTCTTCTTAGCAGCCTTCTTTGCAACTGGCTTTGCCTTTGCAACTGGCTTTGGTTCTGGCTTTGGCGCAGGTCCTAGCTTGCGCTCACCTGAGATGACATCCTTCAAACCCTTTGCAGGCAAGAAGCGAGCCTTTTTTGAAGCCTTAATCTTGATTGTTTCGCCAGTAAATGGGTTACGTCCCATACGTGCCTTGCGATCAACCTTCTTGAACTTACCGAAATCGTTGATCATTACATCTTCACCCTTTGAAAGGTTACGGATGATTGTGTCAAAAACGATATCTACAGCGTGAGCTGCTTCCTTCTTGCTGTCGTTGAAGTGTGGTGCCAACGCCGCAATGAATTGGGCCTTATTCATTGAAATCCCCTTATTACGCGTAAATGTTAAGCAATCGCTTAACGTGTTCATAAACTTACGCGCATATATAGGGTGATTACGCGATTGATGTAGGTGTGTCGCGAATTAATTTTTTATTGAAATCATCAAAAATCGCTGTTTTTATGCGTAGAAAACCCTCAATTCAAAGTTGAGAGTTTTACATCACCACGCTCACCCCTAGGTAAATCCCAGTGATTTACGCTTGTTTTTCGGTGATTATGAGCGAATGGGAAGCGTTGCTGGCTTAAGAGTTGTTCGAGATTTCTCAAAAGAACCAATGGAATCAGCGTTTTTAACAGTCAAGCCGATGTCATCTAGACCCTCCATTAAACGCCAGCGGGTGTAGTCATCGATTGCAAAGGGCAAAACAACGCTGTCATAGCTCACGGTGCGAGTTTCCAGGTCAACGGTGACAGAAGTAGCTGGATTGGCCTCAATTGCCGCCCACAGCGCCTCTACATCACTTTGCTCGATGATCACAGTGAGTAGGCCACCTTTGAGTGAGTT
>JBBAMY010000010.1:0-36560 GCA_040402235.1 Candidatus Planktophila sp.
TTGCGCTTAATTTCGCGATCATGCTTACACGGCATATCTAAATGCTTGTCATAACATGAATCACAGAGCAGAACTAGCTGATGGCACTTTGGCTTTTGGCAGTTTCTAAACTCTTTGGTTGGCCTATCACAGTGCGCGCATGTGCCAATCAACTTAGTGTGATTGCTGAAATCTATGGTTAGGCGATCATCGAATGTGTAGAGAGAGCCGTCCCAAAGGCCATCATCACCAAAGGCATTTCCATAGCGAACGATTCCGCCCTTGACCTGATAAAGCTCTTTAAAGCCACGGTTCTTCATGAATACAGTGAGAAGTTCGCAGCGAACTCCACCCGTGCAATAAGCAACGACTGGTTTATCCTTCATGTGGTCGTACTTGCCGCTTTCAATCTCTTTTACAAAATCATGTGATGTGTTCACCTCTGGTACTACTGCATCTTTAAACTTGCCAATTTTAGCTTCAAAGGCATTTCGAGCATCAAAGAAGAGCACTTCATCACCGCGCTCTTGGACTAACTTGTTGACTTCTTGCGGACGCAAGTGAATTCCGCTACCAATAACACCGTTTTCATCACCTTCAATCTCAGCTTGATAACCGAAGGCTACGAGCTCATCCTTGACCTGAATCTTTAGCTTCGGGAAGTCATTGCCTGTTCCCTGAGACCATTTAAAATCGATCTTCTTAAATCCTGGATATTCACGGGTGCTATTAATGTATTTCTTAATATCATCCATGTGACCGCCCAAGGTGCCGTTTATACCCTGTGGTGAAATCAAGATACGCCCCTTGAGATTTAAGGATTCACACAAAGTCTTCTGCCACAGCTTTACCGCTTCAGGATCAGCGATTGGAAGGAAGTTGTAGTAGAGAATTACTCTGTTGAAGTTCATAATTTCAACCCTATTATTCTTACAAAGCTGCAGCAATAGATTGTGTGTGAGCAGGTGATGAACCACAGCAAGAACCAATAATGTTCACGCCTAGCTCTTTCATCTCTGCGGCATAACGCGCCATTTCTTCTGGCGTGCCATCATAAATAAACTCATCACCCTGCAACTTAGGTAGTCCAGCATTTGATTGAGTGATAACAAAAACGCCTTCTGGTCGAGCTTCTACTAACTCTTTAGCAATCTGTGACATCTCATCTGTTCCACGGCCACAGTTTGCACCAACGATGCGCACACCGAGTGCTGCTAAATGCTTAATGGCCATTGCTGGCTTAACACCCATCATGGTGCGAAGGTTCGTATCAAAGCTCATTGTCACAATAATTGGCAGTCCAGGTGCAACTTCTTGTGCTGCAGCAACTGCGGCTTCTACTTCACCCAGATCTGACATTGTTTCAATAAGAATTGCATCCACACCACCGGAAACGAGCGCGCTGATTTGTGCAGCAAATAAAGCTTTACCAGTTTCAGGGGTGAGAGTTCCCATGGGATCCATCAATTCACCCGATGGTCCAATATCTCCCATTACAAAACATCCAGGGTGACGATCTGCAACTTTACGTGCAATTACTGCGCCAGCCTTATTTAATTCCACCAAGCGATCTTCGAGGCCGTGCATGGCAAGACGGCCAGCAGTTCCACCAAAAGTATTTGTCGTAATGAAATTTGCACCAGCCGCTGCATATGCCTCTAGAACTGCTTCAATCTCTTCTGGCTTTTCAACATTCCAAAGTTCCGGTGCACCGCCATCTGTGAGGCCACGATCTTGCAACATTGTGCCCATTGCACCATCAGATACAAGGGTTGCCTTTTCTAGCGCTTCATAAATTGCTGACATTACTTTTCTCCTAGGGCATCAAGAAGTGCAGAGAGTTTTTCTTCACTTAATTCTCTTTCAAGCTCTTCAACAATTCGCGCAGCAACTACATCTGGTGCACCTTCTGTTTCAACCCATGGATCGCGGTTCCAACCAGAGGTGTATGCATCAGCATCAATCTCACCCAGGCGCATCGCTGCTTCATCGATGGCCTCTTGAAAACGAGAAGCCAACATGATTTTGATAGTTGTTTCACCTGAGCGTGCGACAACCATTGATGGAATCTCACGCCAGCGCATAATTTGATATTCACTCATTGGGCAATTCTATAGGCCAATTTCCCAGGATTTTGACCTTGCGCAAGTACCCTAGAAGCATGATTGATTTGCATTCAGTTGATTTATGGGAACAAGCAGCGGTAGTTATCAACGCCTTGATAGCCGCAGTCCTTGGCTCACTCATTGGCTGGGAACGTGACCGAGCTGGAAAATCTGCAGGAGCACGAACTATGGCCCTTGTATGTGCATCATCTGCAGTCATTGTTGCTATCGGCGCAGCCGTTGGAGCCGAAGCCCAATTTGGCGACCCAACCCGTGCTCTTCATGCAGTAGTAACTGGCATTGGTTTCCTTGGCGCTGGACTTATTTTTACAAACACACGTGCAGGTGCATCTGGAATCGGTGGCGTCACAACGGCAGCAACAGTTTTCACAACTGCAACTGTTGGTATTGGTGTGGGGCTCGGCTTTCAAGTAGCTGCAGCAGGTTTAACTTTAGTTATTTTGATTATCTTGCGATCAACGCAAGTAATTGAGGCAACTACAAACCGGCATGACTAGCGCTTATTAATTTTTAGTACAACATTTCGATCAGTAGGTCGACCTAACCACCAATCAATTCCATGCTTTGGTCCAAGCTCTGGTCGCTTCTGCCAAATATTTGCACTAACTGTTCGAGAGAGTGCGGCAATTTCTAGGGGAGTAGTAGCAGAGCCATGGTCAGTTCCGGCTGCATGATCAATAACAGTTAAACCAAAGTAGAAATCACCAGATGCATCGGTAACCATTTCAACTGTACGTGATTGCTGTGGCCAATCTGCATGGGATGCGGTTTCAATCTGCCAGAAACCACTTACTTCTTCCACATCACCAATCCACTCAACATGGTGGCGGTGTTCATGACCAGCTAGCCATGCAATCACTTTTGGATACTTGAGTAACATTTCACGGATTTCATCAACGCATACTCGACGGCCACTTGGCGCATAATCATTAAACATTGTGCTCAAAGGATGATGTGAAGCTAAAACGACAGGCCTATCTGATGCAGCAACTTCCTTTTCAATCCAAGCAAACTGCTCTTCATCCAAAGAACCCTGCCAGCCACCGAATTGATTGACGCTATCAATAACAATGAGTTTTACTCCTTGCACAAGCATTGAGTAATACATTGTTTTATTGCGTGTGTTCTCGTCTGTAAAGCCATGCCCTTTTGGTTCACCGGGTGAATCAAGGTGTAACTGTGCGTATTCACCACGTTCAATTGCGCGACGCTCTATCTCTGCTCTCACTTCAACATAAGGGGCATCATCTGCAGCAAGGTATCCAGCAGGACCAACTTCACCGAACTGCATCAATGTTTCAAAGAGATTTGCAGAAGATGGCAGACCTGTGTAGCGCTTACCGCCAACCATCTCCTTATTTACTACTGGGGTAGGTGTGACTGTTCCTTGCAAGAGGGCGTCATGATTGCCGTGCACGGCAAACCACGGAAAATTTAACCCAGTTGCTTTAAATGGCGTGCGACAAGAATTTAGGAGATTAGGAATGATTGGGAATCCATATTTAGCACGGGCTTGATCATCTTCTTTTCCCGCAGGAGTTCCATGTGGGTGCCAGTAACGTACGTCGTAATGTTCTGCTCCATCATCAATGACGCCTTCATATTTTGAAAAATCGCCTGAATCAGGACGTATTTCTAAACCATCAAGTAAAGCTATGTACCAATCAACTTCATTTTTCTGCGCATTATCTGTTGTGTCACCAGTAATGATCGCACCAATAATTTTATGCCCAGACAAAGGTCCAACAGTAATTGAATTAAGTGATTGCACCATTGATTCAACTACATGCGGTGACAACATTGCATGTGGTCGGTAAGTACCAATAGTTCCTACTTGTGCACGAATGGGGCTATCAGGATCTGCGTGACGATCTAGATATTCAGGTCGCGTTGGAGACTGTGCATCGCAGACATGTAGATCAGAGAGGTGATGTAGAACTAAGAGAGGTGTGCTCGAAGCGGGAAAGGTATGTCCACAATGTGGTTCAGCCGCCACGCTTACAAGGTTGCGCCAGCCCAGTGAGTTCGCCTCTCCACGAGCAAATGCCATAGTCAGTATCCTAGCCAAATGGAAAGCAAAGCCGGAAGCATCATCGTCTTAAGTGGCGGCACCAGTTCTCGCTTTGGCGCAGATAAATCCCAAGCGATATTGGGCCACCAGCAGTTAATTCACCACATCCTTGCAAGCGTTCCAGAAGAATTTGAAATCATCGTGGTGGGAGCGGATCCATTATTTACTGGAGCTCCATACCGTTACGTCCAAGAAAATCCAGTTGGTGGTGGGCCAGTAGCAGGCATCGCAGCTGCACTAGAGCTGTGTGAAAGTGAGATTGTTGGAGTCCTTGCTACCGATATGCCTTTTGCAGGCGCTCATATGATTCATCTGCTGAGTGCAATGACTTCACACGATGATGCGATTATGTATGTTGATTCACAGGGCTTCAAGCAACCGCTAGCTGCCCTCTATCGACGCGAAGCGCTAGAGAGCGCACTGTCTAAGATTGGCAATCCACACGGAGCGTCTATGCGAACTTTGATTTCACACCTAAATATCCATGAAATTCACATGAGTCCAGAGATTGAAAAAGCGATGATTGATGTTGATACGCCACATGATTTAGTAGTTGCTATGGAATACCTGGCAAAACTATGAGCGCACTTGTAGAAGGAAGTTGGGATGATGCTCGTGGAATAGCACAGTCCACATTCAAGCAGTTGAAATCAGAATCATTGCCAGTTGCGCAATGCGTTAACAGAACCTTAGCCGTAGATGCTAAATCACTTGTTGATCTTCCAACCTATGCCACCTCTGCAATGGATGGATATGCAGTAAGTGGTTCTGGTCCGTGGAAAATCATTGGTGAAGTTAAAGCAGGATTGCCGATGAAGGGCACACTTGAATCAGGGGCAGCTGTTGGAATAGCAACAGGTGCAGTTATACCCGAAGGAACGTTTGGAATTATTCGCTGGGAATCAGCGAAAGTAGATGGAACAGAGTTAAACGGTGCGGTAGTTAAAGATCAAGATATTCGACCACCTGCCCATGAATGCAAAGCTGAGGATGTGATTGTAAAAAAAGGCACAGTATTAAACCCAGCAATGATTGGCTTGATTGCTGCTGCTGGCTTTGATGAGATTGATGTGGTTGCACAACCTAAAGTTGCACTTGTTTTGCTCGGTGATGAAATTCAACTCAAAGGCATTCCACGTGATGGATTGGTACGAGATGCACTTGGGCCACAGCTACCTGGCTGGTTAAAGGCCATGGGGGCGCAAATAGTTAGTACTCAATACATCTCTGATCAATTAGATCTTGTTGTCACAGCCCTAAAAGATGCCTGTGCGCATGCAGATATCGTCATCACCACAGGTGGCACAGCCCAAGGCCCACGCGATTATCTACATGGCGCACTTGATGCAATTGGCGCAGATATTTTGGTTGACACGGTCAAAGTTCGACCAGGACACCCGATGTTATTAGCTCGCAAAGGCGATGTTGCCATTCTTGGTCTTCCTGGAAATCCACAATCTGCAATCGTTGCGCTGGCATCCCTTGGCCAACCAGTTATTGCATCGCAATTAGGTCAAACCCATAAGAAGTTAGCCACGGTTTTAACCGCCAGTGAATTAACTGCGCCGCAAGATTTCACTCGATTAATCATTGGCAATCTCATTAATGGTCAATTTCATGTTGCACCCTATTTAGGCTCTGCAATGCTACGTGGATTAGCGCACTCTGATGGCTTTGCCATTGTTACAAAGGCTTTGACCGGTGTTGGCGAGCAAGTGCGCTGGTTAGACTTACCGGCATGAGCGATGGATTAACCCACCTAAATAGTTCAGGTGAAGCCAACATGGTCGATGTGACTGGCCGTGATGTAACTGTGCGCGAGGCGATTGCATCAGGAAATGTAAAACTATCAAGTGAAGTTGTTGCACTGCTTCGTGATGGCTCAACACCAAAAGGTGATGTCTTATCAACAGCTCGAATCGCTGGAATCATGGCCGCCAAGAAGACAAGTGAGTTAATTCCACTATGTCATCCCATAGCAATTAATAAGATTTCTATTGAACTAGTAATTACTGATACAGGTGTAGATATCTCCTCACATGTCATTACATCCGATCGCACTGGTGTTGAGATGGAAGCATTAACTGCCGTGAGCGTTGCAGGCTTAACTATTATTGACATGATTAAAGCGCTAGATCCAGCCGCAGAAATTAGTGCTATTCATGTTGATTCAAAATCTGGTGGGAAGAATGGCGATTGGAAGCGCAAGTGAGTATGCGCACAGCAGTAGTAATCACCGCAAGTAACCGTGCTTCACGCGGTGAATATACAGATCTGAGCGGTGCAGCACTCGCCAAAGGTCTAACTGCACTTGGTTATGAGGTCTCTGGTCCCCATGTAGTTGCAGATTCGATTGATTTAATCTCAGAACAACTCACTTTGGCGCTAGCTAACAAAACTCGTCTTATTGTCACAACAGGTGGCACAGGTGTTTCACCAACAGATGTAACACCTGAGGCAACAGCGCCTTTTATTGAAAAGCTCATTCCAGGTTTTTCTGAAGCCCTACGTGCTTATTCACGCGATAAAGTTCCAACATCTGATTTAACAAGAGGTTTAGTTGGCACCCATGGCACATCACTGATTATTAATCTGCCTGGATCCCAAGGCGCAATAACCGATGGCTTGGTAATTATTGAACGTTTAGCAGGACACATTCTTGATCAACTCGATGGCAAGGATCACTGATGCCAGAGCTTGTATATGCAGTTGTGACAGATGCACCAGTCCATATTCAGGAATTGTCCAAACTCGTAGCAAATCCACATAGCGGCGCTGTTGTGATATTTTGTGGCGATGTTCGAAACCATGATGGTGGTAAAGAAGTTGCTTCACTTCTCTATGAGATTCATCCAAGTGCTCCAGAACAAATCAAACTGATAACACAATCGGTAATCGCTCGATTTGAGATTGAAAAAGTAGCTGTTGCTCACCGCTTTGGAGACATTGCAATTGGTGAAACCGCCTTCGCCGTGGCAGTTTCTGCCGCCCATCGCCAAGCAGCCTTTGATGCTTGTTCTGCAATAGTGGATGAAGTAAAGGCCAAGCTACCTATTTGGAAGCATCAGAAATTCACTGATGGCAGCGATGAATGGGTGAACTGCGCATGAGCAAACTCATTGATACTTATGGGCGCGAGCACCGAAATCTTCGCGTTTCACTGACAGATCGCTGTTCACTGCGTTGCACCTATTGCATGCCCAATGATTTTGCCGCATGGATTCCTAATAATGATTTGCTGACTACTAATGAACTTCTCACGGTTATTGAAGTAGCCGTCGAACAAGGAATTAATGAAGTGCGCTTAACGGGAGGTGAACCCTTGCTTCGCCCAGATATTGTGGAGATTGTTGATCGCATTGCCGGTCTTGCTAACGCTCCGCGTTTAACGTTAACTACTAATGGGTTGAAACTAAAAGAATTAGCACTTCCATTAGCAAAAGCTGGATTAAATCGAATTAATATCAGCTTAGATACTTTGAGCCGTGAGCGCTTTAAAAAACTGACCTACAGAGATCGCTTTGATGATGTCATCGAAGGATTACATGCTGCCAAAGCCGCAGGTCTTTTTCCTATTAAAGTAAATACTGTCTTGCTTCAAGGGATAAATGATGATGAAGCACCAGCGCTTTTAGCGTGGGCAATCGAGAATGAATACTCACTTCGCTTCATTGAGCAGATGCCTCTAGATGCTGGTGGAATTTGGGATAGAGCAACAATGGTTACTGCTGATCAGATTTATGCGGATCTATCCACGCACTACGAATTAACTCCTGTTGATGGTCGTGGTTCAGCACCTGCTGAGGAGTTCTATATCAATGGAACGCAGGCAACTGTTGGGATTATTGGCAGTGTGACACGGCCGTTTTGCGGGGCATGTGATCGCCTGCGGTTAACTTCTGATGGTCAGTTGCGCTCATGCTTGTTCTCAAATGAAGAAGTAGATGTGAGAAAAGTACTTCGCGATGAAAGCAAAGATGATTCAGCTAGGCGAATAGAAATAGCGGCCCGCTTCCAGAAAACTGTAATTAGCAAGCTGCCTGGTCACGGCATTAACGATCCCTCTTTTATTGCACCCCTTCGACCAATGTCAGCAATTGGTGGTTAGCCACCAGCAAAACGTGGCAGCACATCAATAAAACTGCCGGCATGAATAGGCATATCCATATCATTCACCGCTACTGAATCAACTAAGAATGAGCATTGATCAATAACGTGAGCTAGTGCTGGATTATTGGCAGTGAGTTGTGTGAGGATGGTTGAGAGAGATGCTGGATTCACACGCTCAATGCTTACGCCCGCCGCGGCTCGCGCAGCTGCAAAGTAGCGAATCTCTATATCCATAGCCATAACCGCATTGTATGGTTATCTAATGCTCGAGTACACGATTATCTTCTTCACCGGCATTCTTGTCGGTGGAATTAATGGAATGGCTGGGGGAGCATCAGTTATCTCCTATCCAGTCTTACTCGCCACAGGAATGTCTCCAGTCAGTGCAGCAATCACAAATGCACTTGGTGTCACACCAGCAAACTTTTTCGCTCTCATTGCCGTGCGCCATCAAATGCGTGCTTACTTTCAGGAATACAAGAAGCTCATCTACATATCTATTGCTGGTTCAACGATTGGTGCACTCTTGTTGCTCAATGTGCCACCAGGTGTATTCGAAAAGATGGTTCCCTTCCTTCTTCTATTTGCGAGTTTGTCATTTTTGATCAAAGCTAGACCTGATAGAGGCGCACGTCATGGCCTCATTGAAAAGATAGGAATTGCAGGCAGCGGTTTATATTGCGGCTACTTTGGTCCAGGCCAAGGCGTGATGGTTATTGCTGTGTTGGCCAGAGACATCAGACGCGATCCCAAGACCCTGAACACTGCTAAGAATTTAATTGTTGGCTGGACCTCTTTGGTCTCTAACGTCATCTATATCTTTAGCGGGTTGGCCCATTGGGGAGCAGTCATCGCTCTATTAATAGGTGCCAGCATTGGTGGAACCTATGGGGGACGCTATGCGGCGAGAATGCCAGTGGCCGTCTATCGAGGGTTGATTCTCACCGTGGGCTTTGGCGCCTCAGCCTGGCTCTTTACCAAGTACTACTAAGGCTAAAACCACCTCCTCCAAGGACTTCTCATTGGTATATCACTGATATATCATCTGCGATGTGAGCCAAGTGATCCGTATTCTCTCCAGAGAGAGCTCCTCCTTATCCGAGGCGGCCTATAGCCGTATTCGCTCAATGATTATTACGTTAGAACTTGAACCAGGTTCACTGATTAGTGAGAGTGCATTGATGAGCACCTTAAAGATGGGGCGCACACCCATTCGTGAAGCTCTGCGCTCGCTAGCAAATGAAAAACTCGTTGAGGTTTATCCACGCCGCGGCATGTTTGTCTCCCGTGTTGATGTTGCAAATCTCTCCCAACTCTCTGAAACCCGCGCAGTCCTTGAGATTAAAGCGGCCGAACTTGCAGCCACACGTTCCACTGCTGCTGATCAAGAGATCACAAAAGCTTTAATAAAAGAGATTAATGCTCTTAAAGGTAATCTGGATATGCCTACTTTGATTGGGTTAGACCAGCGAATTCACCACCACATCTATCAATGCACACACAACGAATTTCTAGCAGCAGCGTTAGATAACTACTACGCCCACGCTCTTCGCATCTGGTTCTTAGCACTTGATCGTGTGGAGCATTTAGCCGATGCCATCATCGAGCACCGAGCTTTATTAGAAGCAATTGCAAGCAATGATCCAAAGGCAGCATCAAAGGCAATGAGAGAGCACGTTGAAGGTTTTGAATCTGAAATCCGTAAGTCTTTATAACCACCACTAACAGAAAAAGGAATAAAAGATATGAGTAAGTTACCTGCAAAGGCAAAGTGCGTTGTTATCGGCGCTGGAATCGTCGGCAATGGCATGGTGTATCACCTTGCAAAATTAGGCTGGAAAGATATTGTCCAGATTGATAAAGGACCTCTTCCTAACCCTGGTGGCTCAACTGGCCACGCATCTAACTTTATCTTCCCTGTGGATCACTCAAAAGAGATGACAGCAATTACTGCTGAAAGCATGCGCCAATACAAAGAGTTTGGAACTTTCACTGAAACTGGTGGAATTGAAGTAGCTCGTTCAGAAGAGCGTATGCAAGAGCTGGCACGTCGTATTACATCTGCAAAGTCATGGGGAATCGAAGGTGGTCGAATCCTTACTCCTGCAGAGGTAAAAGAATTAGTGCCCTATATCGATGAAAGCATCATTTTAGGCGGGTATTACCAGCCAACTGTGGGCGTTGTTGACTCACTTCGCACAGGAACAATTATGCGCGAGAAAGCACAAGAGATGGGCGCTGCGCAATCATTTGCCAACGTTGAAGTTCAAGACATTCAAGTTGAAAACGGAGTTGTAAAGGCCGTTGTTACTGATCAAGGAACAATTGAAGCCGAGTACGTTGTTATCGCCACAGGTTGCTGGTCTCCCAAGCTAGCTGCAATGGCCGGAGCACACATTCCATTAACACCTGCAGTTCACCAGATGAAAGATATTGGACCAGTTCCATTCTTTAAAGACACCAAGGGTGATATTGAATGGCCAATCGTTCGTGACATGGATGTATTTATGTATGAGCGCCAACATGGAACTGGTCTAGAAATCGGCTCATATGCTCACCGTCCAATTCTCTACACACCAGATGACATCCCTTCAAATGCAACTGCAGCTCTTTCTCCAACTGAGTTTGCATTTACGCAAGCAGATTTCGATATTCAAGATGAGCATGCATATGAACTAATGCCATCCATTGTTGGCGATGAATCAGTGCGTGAGAAGTATGCATGTAATGGAATTTTGTCTTACACCCCAGATGGAATGCCAATTCTTGGCGAAACACCAGAAGTAAAGAACTTGTGGTCAGTTGCTGCGGTGTGGATTAAGGAAGGCCCAGGAACTGCAAAGTCTGTGGCTGAGTGGATGGTTCTAGGAGATTCACATATTGATCTTCACGCATCAAACATTGCCCGCTTCCATGAGCACCATAAGGAAGAAAAGCACATTAAGTCTCGTGTGGCTGAATCCTTTAACAAGACCTACGGCATTGTTCACCCACTTGAGCAGTATGAATCAAACCGTAAAGTGCGTCTGTCTCCATACTACGAGCGCGAAGCAGCACTTGGCGCAGTGTTTTATGAGACAGCTGGATGGGAACGCCCATTCTGGTATGAATCAAATAAGGATTTAGTTGCAAAGTTTGGCGACAAAGTAATGCCACGTACTGCTGAATGGGAATCGCGTTGGTGGTCTCCCATTATCAATGCAGAGCACCTACAAATGCGCGAGAGCGCAGGCATCGTAGATTTAACGGCCTTTGCTTACTTTGATATCACTGGCCCATCAGCGTTGGCTGTTGTACAAAAGGCAGCACTACGTCAGATGGATGTTGCAATTGGCCGCGTTGTTTACACACCTGTACTTGGTCCAAATGGTGGATTTAAATCTGATTTAACAATCATGCGCCTTGGTGCCGATCACTTCCGCGTTGTTACTGGCGGTGCACACGGTATGGCAGATAAGAAGTGGTTTGCTGATTTATTGCCAGCCGATGGCTCTGCAAAGATTAAAGACATTACTTCTGACTACACCACCCTTGGCGTGTGGGGTCCAAATGCCCGAAAGATTGTTCAAGAAGTGACATCTGAAGATATGAGCCATGAATCATTCAAGTTCAGCACATGTCGGGAGATTGATATCAAGGGCGTGAAAGTTCTTGCATCTCGTATTTCCTACGTTGGCGATCTTGGTTGGGAGTTCTATGTTCCTATGGCTGATGGTCCAGCACTGTGGGATGCGCTGTGGGAAGCTGGAAAGAATCACGGATTAATTCCAGTAGGTATTGGTGTGTATGGAACAACTGGGCGTTTAGAAAAGTGCTACCGCGCATATGGTCCAGAGCTTGAAACTGAATACACCGTAGTTGAAGCAGGAATGCAATCTCCAAAACTCAAAGAAGCTGATTTCATTGGTAAAGAAGCACATGTGAAGCACCGCGCTGAAAAGCCTGTTGCAATGCTGTGCACACTCTTTGTTGATGATCACAAATCATCAAGTGGTCAAAAGCGCTACATGATGGGTAATGAGCCAATCCTTACATTGGATAAGAAGCCAATCACTGATGCACATGGACGTCGTTCATATGTAACAAGTGCTGGTTCTGCACCATCTTTAGGTAAGCACATCCTGATGTCTTACCTACCAACAGAGTTAGCTGTTGCTGGAAACAAGTTCATCGTTGAATATCTTGGTGAGCACTATCCATGTTCAGTAGCTGAAGTTGGCCCAACCTCTGTATTTGACCCATCAAGTGAGAGGATCCTTGCATAATGGACGTACTTGTCTGTCTAAAGCGCGTTCCACTAGCTGGTGGAACATTGATTCTTACTCCAGATTCTCGCGATATCGAAACTAAGCATTTAGGTTTTGGTATTAGCCCACATGAGGAAAATGCAGTTGAAGCCGGTGTTCAACTCGTTGAACAGATGGGCGGAACTCTGACTCTGCTTACTCTTGGACCTAGTGATGCTGAAGAACAACTACGCTCACAGCTAGCAATTGGTGCAACTCGCGCCGTGTTGATTGAAACTGATGGACAAGAGTGGGACCCACAGGGAACTGCTGCCGCACTAGTTGATGCAATCAATGCTGAAGAGACCAAGTTTGATCTCATTATCTTCGGCGCAGAATCGGCTGATAGCGCTGGATATCAAATCCATATTCGTGTGGCGCATGCTCTTAATCGCCCAATTATTACCAACGTTAAATCAATGAAGATAGAAAATGGCGTTGCTGTATGTGATCGAGTAGTTGCTGTTGGACGTGAGCATTATGAAGTTGCTCTACCTGCAATTGTCACTGTGCGCGATGGATTAAACATTCCACGCTATCCATCAGTTCCTGGTCGAATGCAGGCACGCAAGAAGCCAGTAGACATGAAAAAGGCTGAGGCACGAGTGCCTAAGTTAGAGAAAGTTGTTTTGACACTTGCACCTTCTAAGTCAACCGGGGCAGAGATTTTGGGCAACGGCGCAGACGCTGTTCCTGCACTGGTAGATATCTTGAAAAAGATTGGAGCTTTCTAATGATTCTTGTACTCGTAGATCAAGATCGTGGTGAATTAGATCAACTTTCACTTCGTGCATTAACTGCGGCCCGTAAGTTGGGTCAAGATGTTGAGGCAGTTGTTATTGGCAAAGAAGGTGCAGCCCTTGCTGGCATCGTCGGTGAATATGGTGCCAAGGTCTTACACGTTGCATCCCATGCCAACATCACTGATTACACACCCATGGCATCAGGTCGTGCGCTCAAAGACTTAGTTGAAAAGCTAAAGCCAGCTGCAGTCCTTGCTGCTGGAAGTCCACGTGGAAATGAACAGTTAGCGCATTTAGCTGCATTTCTAGATCTTCCAATGGCAGCAGAGTGCTCAGAGATCACTTTAGGTTCACCTCACCATGTGCTTCGAGCACGCTGGGCAGGAAATCTGATTGAGTCTGCAAACGTTCACGCAGATATCTTGATTGCAACAGTTCTAGCATTTTCAACTGAACCTGAATCTGCCAATGGCGGCGCAGCAACTGTTGCTGAGTTCGAACCAGCCCTAGAACCTCAGGATTATGCCGTAAAGGTATTGAGCCGTGATGCTGGTGAATCAAAAGGTGGCGTAACACTCAATGATGCCAAAGTTATTGTCTCTGGCGGCCGTGGTGTTGGTGGCCCAGATGGTTTCGGTCAGATTGAAGAACTTGCAAATCTATTAGGTGGAACAGTTGGTTGTTCACGTGTTGTAACTAGCTCAGGCTGGCGTCCACACGCTGAGCAAGTTGGACAGACAGGAACAAAAGTTGCACCAGATCTTTATATCGCAGCTGGTATTTCAGGTGCGATGCAGCACATTGCAGGAATGAAGAACAGTAAGACAATCGTAGTAATTAATACAGATCCAGAGGCTCCAATTCTAGGCTATGCAGATTACGCAATCATCGGTGATTTGCACCAAGTAATACCTGCGCTTACTAGCGCAATTCGCCAAGCCAAAGGATAAAAGAATGTCAGATATCGAAATTGCACAAGCTGCAACGATGAAGCCAGTCACCGAAATTGGTGCCAGCTTAGGAATTGATGCAGATAACTTAGAGGCTTATGGAAAGTACAAGGCGAAGGTAAACCTTAAGTACTTAACTGCTCTTCCAAAGCGTGAAAACTCAAAGTTAATTTTGGTAACTGCTATTAGCCCGACACCTGCAGGTGAAGGAAAGACAACTACAACTGTTGGTCTAGGTGATGCTCTTCGACACATTGGCAAAAATGCAATGATTGCACTTCGTGAACCATCTCTTGGTCCAGTCTTTGGAATGAAGGGTGGAGCAGCAGGTGGTGGTTATGCCCAGGTAGTTCCTATGGAAGATATCAATCTTCACTTCACTGGAGATTTCAACGCTATAGCCCTTGCAAATAACTTACTTGCAGCCCTGATTGATAACCACATCCACCATGGAAACGAACTAGCTATCGATATTCGACGCGTCACATGGAAGCGTGTAGTAGATATGAATGATCGTGCTTTGCGTGAAATCATTCAATCTATTGGTGGTGTAGGTAATGGATACCCACGTAGCGATGGTTTCGACATTGTTGTTGCCTCTGAAATCATGGCAATCTTCTGCCTTGCGACATCCATTGAAGATTTGAAAGAGAAAATTGGCAAGATTGTTGTTGGCTATAAGCGTGATAAGACGCCAGTGCTTGCCTCTGAACTTAATGCACAAGGTGCAATGACAGTTATTTTAAAGGATGCTTTCCAGCCAAACTTGGTACAGACACTAGAAAATACTCCAGCCTTTATTCATGGGGGACCTTTTGCCAATATCGCTCATGGTTGCAACTCTGTTGTTGCCACAACTTCTGCGATGAAGTTGGCAGATTATGTTGTTACAGAAGCTGGCTTTGGCGCAGACCTTGGTGCTGAGAAGTTCATCGACATTAAATGCCGCAAATCAGGTCTACGCCCATCTGCATGTGTATTAGTTGCAACGATTCGTGCAATTAAATATCACGGTGGCGCAGACCTTAAGACAATTACGGAAGAGAACTTGCCAGCTCTAGAGGCTGGCCTTGTAAACCTTGAGCGACACATAAATAACATCACCAAGGTCTATAACCTTCCGCTAGTTGTTTCTATTAACAACTTCACCAGTGATACCAAGGCTGAAGTTGACCTACTTCGCTCGCGCGTTGAAAAGCTTGGCGTGAAGATTGTGCTTGCAACTCACTGGGCTGATGGCGGTAAGGGTGCTGCTGATCTAGCTCATGCTGTTGTGGAACTATGTGAGAAGCCACAATCAATGACTTTTGTTTATGAAGATAGTGATTCATTGTGGGAGAAAATCATCAAGGTCGCCACCAAGATCTATGGAGCTAAAGAAGTAACAGCGGACGCCAAGGTGCGCCTAAAGCTCAAAGAGCTTGAAGCATCTGGGTATGGGCACTTCCCAATTTGTGTGGCAAAAACGCAGTACTCCTTTAGTACCGATGCAGCATTGCGCGGTGCACCAACTGGTCATACCATCAATGTTCGTGAAGTAAAGCTCTCAGCAGGTGCTGAATTTATCGTGATGATCTGCGGAGAAATCATGACAATGCCAGGTCTGCCTAAGGTGCCATCGGCTGAGCGCATTGATTACATTGATGGAAAGGTTGTTGGTCTGTTCTGATGAAGTATTCGACTTGGTCACAAGATGCGGCGTTAGCTGTTCTTGCGACCTTGCGCGAAGAAAAAGGCGCTATCCTTATGGCTTTGCAAGCTCTGCAAAAAGAGTTTGGTTACGTGCATAAAGAAGATGTGGCTTTAGTAGCTAATTTCTTCAACAACTCACGGGCTGATGTTCATGGTGTTTTAACTTTTTATCATGATTTACTGACTGAACCACCTGGTGATAATCACATCTCTGTCTGTGTGGCAGAGGCGTGCCAAGCAGTGGGATCTCGTCAGTTAGAAAAAGATGTTAAGGCAAAATTTGGTAAAGAAGTCCATGATGGTTACTGCTTTGGTAACTGTGCACTAGGGCCTTCTGCCATGGTCAACGGCGCAATTATTGGCCGGGCAAGCGTGGATGCAATTGCAAAGGCACGCATATGAAGATCTATGTCCCAGGAGATAGCGCAGCAATCTCTGTTGGCGCAGATGCCGTAGCTGCAGCAATTGCCAGCAAAGTTGGCGGTTCAACAATAATTCGCAATGGTTCTCGTGGTGCGCTCTGGTTAGAGCCGATGGTGGAAGTTGAAACCGATAAAGGCCGTGTTGCATATGGACCGATAAGCGTTGAAGACATTGAATCATTAGTTGCCGCAGATTTTATGCATGGCGGTGCTCACAAATTATCTCTAGGTGAGAGTGAAAAGATTGAATGGTTAGCTAGTCAAGATCGTGTGACATTTAAACGTGTTGGAATCATTGACCCGCTCTCACTTGCAGACTATGAAGCACATGGGGGATTAGTGGGCTTGCGCCGTGCTATTTCTATGAGCACTGAAGCAATTGTGGAAGAAGTTAAAGAATCAGGTGTGCGCGGACGTGGCGGGGCAGGATTTCCAGCTGGTATCAAGTGGAAGACCGTTGCTGATGCGGTCAGTGATCAGAAATATATATGTTGTAACGCCGATGAAGGCGATAGTGGAACTTTTGCTGATCGCATGCTTATTGAAGGAGATCCATACACACTCATTGAAGGTATGACAATTGCAGCTATTGCCGTTGGTGCCACAGAAGGAATTGTTTATCTTCGCTCTGAATACCCATATGCAATCAAAATCTTACAAAAGGCTATCGATATTGCCCATGCATTTGGTTGGCTCGGAAGTTCAGTTCTTGGTAGTAAGCACGCCTTTGAATTAAAGATTCGAGTAGGTGCTGGCTCATATGTCTGTGGTGAAGAAACTGCGATGTTGGAGAGTATTGAAGGAAAGCGTGGAGTGGTCCGTGCTAAGCCACCACTTCCAGCGCTTGAAGGTTTGTTTGGCAAACCAACTGTAATCAATAATGTGTTAACACTTTCAACAATTCCTGCAGTGATGGCAGATGGAGCAGCTGCATATAAAGCACGTGGTGTTGGTAGATCACTTGGAACTCAAGTTTTCCAATTAGCTGGCAACATCAAACGCGGTGGAATTGTTGAAAAGCCTTTTGGTATCTCTATTGAAGAAGTAGTAAATGGTTATGGTGGTGGAACATTAAGCGGTGCACCCATACGCGCCGTGCAGGTAGGTGGACCGTTAGGTGCCTACTTTGGAACAGATAAATTTGAAACATCTTTAGATTATGAATCGATGTTAGTGGCCGGTGGAATGCTCGGACATGGCGGAATAGTTGTCTTTGATGAATCAGTTGATTTAGCCCAGCAAGCCCGTTTTGCAATGGCATTTTGTGCGCTGGAATCCTGTGGCAAGTGCACACCGTGTCGCTTAGGCTCCACACGCGGAGTTGAAACTATCGATCTGATTATTCAAGGTGTGAAGGTGGATGAGAATAAGAAGCTACTACTGGATTTATGCGAGGTTATGACTGATGGGTCGCTGTGTGCCATGGGCGGATTAACACCAATGCCGGTAAAGAGTGCCATGATTAACTTTCCGGAGGACTTCACTGGGGAGGTGAGCCGTCGATGACAATGATTCACGAACATGACTTCGGCACACCTGTTAGTAAAAAGAGCGAACAAGTCAGCCTTGAAATCGACGGGAAATCAATAACAGTTCCAGCACAGACTTCCATCATGCGCGCAGCCTTTATGGCTGGCATTGATATTCCAAAATTATGTTCAACCGATAGTTTAAAAGCATTTGGTTCATGTCGTTTGTGTGTCATCCAAGTAGATGGACGCAATGGAACACCTTCTTCTTGCACAACCCCGGTGGCAGATGGAATGAAAGTTGTTACTCAATCTGAGAAGTTAGATCGTCTGCGCAAAGGTGTGATGGAGCTTTACCTCTCTGATCACCCAGCAGAGTGTGCAACGGGGGATGAGTGTGAAGTTCATGTGGTTGCTAAGAAGATTGGAATTTCAGAGAGCCGCTATGCAGCAACTTCAACACACTTAGATTTAGCTAAAGATGAGTCAAATCCTTATTTTACCTTTGATTCAACTGAGTGCATTGTTTGTAATCGCTGCGTTCGTGCCTGTGATGAAGTGCAGGGAACTTTTGCTCTAACAATTGAAAACCGTGGCTTTGAAGCTCGCGTATCATCTTCTGGAACATCCTTTATTGACAGTGAATGTGTCTCTTGTGGGGCCTGTGTGCAGGCTTGCCCAACGGGTGCTTTAACTGAAAAGACTTTGCTCACCATTGGTGCACCTACGTCATCTGTGATTACAACATGTGCTTACTGCGGGGTTGGTTGTTCATTTAAAGCTGAGATGCGTGGCGATGAACTTGTGCGCATGGTTCCACTAAAAGATGGTGGAGCTAATGAGGGCCACTCATGCGTTAAGGGTCGCTTTGCTTTTGGCTATGCAACCCACAGCGATCGCATAACAAAGCCAATGATTCGAAATGCAATCACTGATCCATGGAAAGAAGTTTCATGGGAGGAAGCGATTTCCTTTGCGGCAACAGGTTTAAAGAAGATTCAGGCAGAATCTGGCAGAAATGCTATTGGTGGGATTACCTCATCACGATGCACAAACGAGGAAGTATTCGTAGTTCAGAAGATGGTGCGCGCTGCCTTTGCTAACAACAATGTTGATACATGTGCTCGAGTGTGCCACTCACCAACGGGATATGGACTCGGCCAAGCCTTTGGAACATCAGCTGGAACACAGGATTTTGAATCAGTTGAGCACAGCGATGTGATCATGTTGATTGGTGCTAATCCAACAACAGCGCACCCAGTCTTTGCATCACGCATGAAGAAAGCGCTTCGTAAAGGGGCTCAGCTCATTGTTGTCGATCCACGCGTTATCGCACTAGTTCGCACACCAGGTGTGGTTGCAGCCCATCACCTGCAGTTAATGCCAGGAACAAATGTTGCAGTTATTAACGCTTTGGCACACGTCATTGTTACTGAAGGTTTAGCAAAGCGTGATTTTATTGATGCTCGTTGTGAAGAGAAGTCATTTAAGGAATGGGAAGCATTCATCTCACTTCCTGAAAACTCACCAGAGGTTTTAGAGGCATCATCTCGCGTACCAGCAGAGCAGATTCGTAAAGCTGCACGCTTATTTGCATCAGTACCTAATGGATCTATTTATTACGGTCTTGGTGTAACCGAGCACAGCCAGGGTTCAACCATGGTGATGGGTATTGCAAACCTAGCCATGGTCACAGGAAATATTGGCCGTAAAGGTGTGGGAGTTAATCCACTGCGCGGACAAAACAACGTTCAAGGCTCTTGCGATATGGGTTCATTCCCACATGAGTTGCCGGGCTACCGTCATATTTCAAATGCCGATACTCGTAAGATTTTTGATGATAAATGGGGCGTGACGTTAGATGCAGAGCCTGGAATGCGAATTCCAAATATGTTTGATGCCGCAATTGCCGGTAACTACCGTGGACTCTATGTTCAGGGTGAAGACATTGCCCAGTCTGATCCCAATACTTCTCATGTTCACGCAGCACTTCGAGCTATGGATATGGTCATTGTTCAAGATCTATTCCTTAATGAGACTGCAAAGTTTGCCCATGTCTTCTTGCCGGGCACATCATTTTTAGAAAAAGATGGCACGTTTACCAACGCTGAGCGCCGTATTAACCGAGTTCGCCCAGTGATCAAGTCAGCAACTGGAAAGAGTGAGTACGAAGTCACTTGTGATCTTGCAACTGCAATGGGATATCCAATGTCTTATGCCAATGGGGCTGAAATCATGGATGAGATCGCTGCAACTACACCAACATTTGCTGGCGTCTCCTTTAAAAAGCTTGATGAAGTTGGCAGTCTTCAGTGGCCATGTAATGAGGCCAACCCAGAGGGAACACCAACGATGCATTTAGACACCTTTATGCGTGGTTTGGGTCAGTTCAACCGAACTCCTTATGTTGCGACAGATGAAAAGGCCACACGTAAATTTCCACTATTGCTGACTACTGGTCGTGTTTTGAGCCAATACAACGTAGGCGCACAAACACGTCGCACAGCAAATAACATCTGGCACACAGAAGATATTTTGGATCTGCATGAATCAGATGCCCAGCTACGTGGCGTTGCTGATGGTTCCTGGGTCAAATTATCGAGTCGTGTGGGTGAAACAATTATGCGTGCGCGCATTACTGATGAAGTACCAGCTGGTGTTGTTTACACAACGTTCCACTTCCCAGAAAGTGGCGCTAACGTCATCACGACAGATTTCTCTGACTGGGCAACAAACTGTCCTGAATACAAAGTAACTGCTGTTGAAATTACACCCAGTGCACAAGGCCCAGGTTCAATGGTTGAAACCCATATTGATGGCGATGTTCAGTTAGCATCCATCATTCGAATGGTGAATCAGATTGCGGCAAACTTCCCAGTTACTGATGCTCCTGAAGTTAAGGTTGCTCACCACATCGTTCAGTTCTGGACACCAGTAATGATTGAGCGTTTGCACAAAGATGTTGATAAATCTTTACTCTCACCAATTGCCCAGAAGGCCCTTGAAGTAATGCTAGTTACTAAGTAGTTCCTTTACTTGCTGGGCTAGTTGACCATAACCAACGTTTTGAATTTCTAGTGGCAAACCAATACTTGCAGCGGCTTGAGTAGCTAGCTCTTCTAACTCTTTACTCGGAACTTGAGCTAACCAAATAACCCGTGAATAGTTCTTAAAGTAGTCATCACGCAGTTCGGGCCGCTTATCTAGACCAAGCTCAACCATGACACTTCGGTGGAAAGATTTAGCGAGAAAGTCAGTTAAGAAATAAGTTCCAGCATCAGATTCCATGATCTCTTCTATTTTCTTTGCCCCTGCAAAGATGTCATAGCAATGATTTCCGCCTAAACGCTTCACACCATGTGCTGTAATCACCGTATCGAGTGCTCCATATGTTCCGCAGTCAGCGTATGCCACGGCGCACTTCTCATGTTTATCTTTGATCTCAGTGAGTAATGCATCTACTTCACCTGCAATCTTCTCTGGGCGATTGTGAAGCAGGGGTGGCAGGGGATAGATGATGATATCGAGTGATTCTGTGGCTGCGATATCAGCGATATGGGTTGCAAGTGCCCCGCAGGCAACTACGCCAACGCTCATGCAGGGAAAGCTAGGCGTTCAACGAATTTATCGTTGAAATCTTCGCGATCAGATAATTCCATGTAGTCAATGGCTTCTAGTAAAGATTGTGCGCCATTGCGCTCCTGGGCAGATAGCAAAACCATCTTCGCGCCTTCTCCTGCAACGTTACCCGCAGACATAATGCGCATAACAGATAGTTTTGGAACCAAGCCAATTTTTACTGCAGATGAAGGAGAGAGATAAGAACCAAAGGAGCCAGCAAGTAGTACTTGTTGGATTTCAGATTCCTTCACACCAAACTCTTCAAGCAGTAGCGCCCAACCTGTGGCAATAGCAGCCTTTGCAAACTGAAGTTCTCGCACATCACGCTGAGTTAAAAAGACGCAATCAGATAGATCGCCCACTTCTTTGCTCCAAGTAAGAACAAATACGCGCTCACCTTCACGTGTGACTAGGCGGCTAGCTAGCTTTGGCGAAATAGTTAGCGCAGCTTCATCGGTAACAAACTTGCCTGAGTGATCAAGTAAGCCGACTTGGACTAGAGATGCACATGCATCAACTAGGCCTGAACCACAGATACCAACTGCAGGAGTGTCATCAATAGTTCCAATTTCAAGTTCACCATCAACAACCTTGATAGTTTCGATAGCACCAGATGCTGCTCTCACGCCACACTTAATACTGGCAGCTTCGAAGGCAGGACCAGCAGGGGCTGCAGTTGCCAGAATCTTGTCACCATCACCTAAAACAATTTCGCAGTTCGTGCCAACATCGATAAACAAACGCAAACGCTTATCGCGATCCATTCCAGAGGCAAGAGCGCCAGCGATGATGTCTCCGCCAACGTATGCACCAAGTGAAGGCAAGATGACAGCTTTTGCAAGTGGGTGAACTGCAATGCCAATCTCTTTGACATCAATATTTGGATAGTCAGCACTTGCCATAATAAAGGGAGCAACACCTAGTGGTTCTGGGTCAATGCCAAGGAGAAGCTGCGTCATGGTTGCATTGCCAGCGATCGCTAATTCATAAACATTGTGAGGATTAACATCTGCCTCAACACAGACCTCTTGAGTCAGCTGATTAAGGGTTTCTTGAGCTAATCCACTGAGTTTTGCCAGCGCATCAGGATCTAGCATCGTTGCACTAATGCGTGTGATGACATCTGCGCCAAATGGTTGCTGCTTATTGAGCATTGATTTAACGGCTACTGGAGTTCCAGTATTGAGATCAAGCAGAGTTGCCACAACTGTTGTTGTGCCTAAGTCATAAGCAATTCCATAGCGAAGGCCTGTTGTGTCGCCAGCTTCAATACCTAAAAACTCTTGATCAACAAAGACAGCAGTTACTTTGTAATTAGATGCTCGCAAGATGCGGGGGAGCTCTCGCATCGATGCAAGGCTTGCATTAGCCTTAATGTCATCAACGGCATCAAAGATGCGCACAATGTCAGTGCGTTGATCAGAAAGAGATGGCTCTTCCAATTCGATATAGCGCTTTTGAACTGCTGGACGCAAAATAACCTGCCGGCCAACACCCACGGTGGCAGCTTTTGGACGAGTGGTGAGTGCTGGAACATCTACAGAAATATCTTTAGCTGTGCGCACTAAACAGGCAAGGCGCCAGCCTTCCTTAATTTCAGTTGCAGTAAAGGCACGAAAATCTAACTTTGATGGTTCAACATCGCCCTCAGTAACTTTGATACGACACTTCTTGCATGTGCCATAACCACCACATGTTGAATCAATGCCAATTCCATTCCACGATGCAGCATCAAATGCGCTCACACCTGTTGGGACGGTAATTGTTTTCTGAGATCCAATAGATCCATCTTTTTCCAGCGATGTGAAGGCAAGCTTGACTCGCCCTGTACCGTCATGCGTTGGTATCAGGGATGGGTCTAACTTTTTTTTACTAATAATTAATTCCCTTCAGCGGCAGCTTTTGCTGCCTCCATTGCGCGATAGCGCATAATCCAATTAGTTCCCCAAGGATCAAGGCCAAGGAGCAAGTCTGCAGCACGAACTGACTCAACGATGGCAGGCGTGCGCGAATCCATGACTGCGCATGTCAATCCCATTGCCATTGCAGCAGGTAGAAACGCGGCATTGAGTGCATGACGATGTGGAAGACCAAATGAGATGTTCGATGCACCTAGAGTCATATTTAGACCGTATTTTTCGCGGATTAAATAGATAGTTTCCAGCGTGTTCTTTACTGCGTCTGGATCTGCGCCCACAGTCATTGCAAGTGGGTCAATGATCAGATCTTCAAGTGGAATGCCATGCTTTTCAACAGTGCGAACAATCTTCTCAACGATAATCATGCGCTCTGCGGCTGTTTGTGGAATTCCAGTTTCATCATTAGGTAGAGCAATAATTGCTGCCCCATGCTTTTTAATCAAAGGAAGAACGAGCTCCATACGATCATCTTCACCAGTAACGCTATTAACAAGTGCTTTACCTTGATAAGTCTCAAGGCCTGCCTGTAGCGCTTCAATAACTGATGAGTCGATACAGACAGGTAGATCTGTAAGTGATTGAACCAAGGTGATTGCCTTAACAATGAGTGCTGGTTCATCGGTAAGTGGCACACCCATATTCACATCTAATACATCAGCCCCACCAGCAACTTGGGCTGCCACATCTTTTTCAATAGCAGAGAGATCGCCCGCACGAAGTTGTTCTTGAAACTTCTTACGCCCTGTTGGGTTAATGCGCTCACCGATAATACAAAATGGCTGGTCATGGCCAATCGTTACGGTTTTTCCAGGGGAAGTAAGGGTCGTGTGCATAGGGGCTCCTAGTTAGTTTCTTGGTTTCTGTCCGAGGTCGTACATAAAGCGTTCTAATGAATCATCATGTCTAAAATCTGTAACGTGTAAACCGCGAACTGAAGGCAAGGTCATTGCATGCTTGGCTAGTTCCACGGTCAATTTGTATGCCTCTTCAGCTTGATCGGCTGCAGATGAAACTCGGCTAAGTATGTCCTGTGGAATATCAATTCCAGGCACCTTGTCATGCATAAACGCCATAGGCTTTGCACTCTTAACTAAAACGATAGTTGGAATTAACTTTAAATCTGGAGCAATCTTGGCAACCCCGGCACAGAATTTTTCAAGACGATCTGAGTGATAACAAATCTGTAGTTGAAGATACTTTGCACCAGCTCGGTACTTCTTAAGAGCTCGCTCAATTCGATAATCAAATGGGGGAGCAGCTGGGTTTTCAACTGCACTGATATAGAAATCTGGGGCTGGTTCGATTTTGCGCCCTGAAAGGTATTTACCGGTAGTGATAATTCGCGCGATATTGATTGCTTGGGTGCTATCGATATCAAAGACTCTACGGCTCTCTGGTTCATCACCGGCAGTCACATCATCACCGGTGAGAAGTGAGATGTTGTCAATGCCATGTAGTGCTGCTCCCATCATGTCAGCTTGAATGGCAAGGCGGTTCTTATCACGGCAAACAATCTGCATGATGGGTTCGATTCCATGCATTTTCATGGCAATTGCAGAGGCAGTATTGGATGCATGGGCATGTGCTGCTGGGTTATCTGTTGCATTCACGCCAACAAACCAAGGAGCTAAACGAGCAGCGTTCTTTTCAACCTTAGCCATTCCGCCACCATCAAGTGCTGGGAATTCAGCCGTGAAGACAACTTCGTTAGTGTTTTCTAACTTTTCGCGCATCTGTGACATTAGTGACCACTATCCGTAGTTGACCAACCGGCAGGTGTTTGCTGATCGCGCTTTGTTACCAAGTTAATCCACGATGAAGATCCTTGCAGGCGCATATCCACTGGAGGACGAAGCTCGTTGAAATGATCTTTCCATACTGTTGGCAGAGGCAAATAGACTTTTCGGTCATAAGCCTTAAGCCATACACATGGCATATCTGGAATAACTTCACAGTTGCCGTTTTCGCGCACACCACCACATGGTCCGTTGCGAAGAGTTTTTGGACATGTCATTGGACATGTCATACCTGTTGAGTGCAGAACACATTGCCCGCACATGCGACAGTCCCATACGGGTTTCTTGATGACATGCTCAACAAAAGGTAGAAGTTTTTTTAACATATTAGAGCCTTATACAGAAACCGAAGCGCGTTTTTTAGAAATGAGATCTTTGGCGATACGCACTGCAGTAGATGCATCTGCTGCAAAGCCATCGGCTCCAACAACATCGGCATATTCCTGAGTAACTGGAGCTCCGCCAACCAAGATGATTACTTGGTCGCGTAGGCCAGCCTTAGTAATTTCATGAATGTTGACCTTAAACATTGGCATGGTTGTTGTTAAGAACGCTGACATACCAACGATGTCTGGCTTGTGCTCAATAATTGCGGCAACAAACTTCTCTGGCGGTACTTGCACACCAAGATCAATAACATCAAAGCCGGCACCTTCGAGCATGATATTGACAAGGTTCTTGCCGATATCGTGCACGTCGCCCTTAACTGTGCCCATCAAGAATGTTCCAACTGTTTCAGCACCAGTCTCAGCTAGCAATGGGCGCAGCACGTTAAGTGCTCCTGACATTGCCTTTCCTGAGATGAGCATCTCTGGAACGAAGAAATCTCCGCGCTCAAAACGTGCACCCACTTCTTCCAATGCTGGAATGAGAGCATCAAAGAGGATGGCGCTAGGCGTCATTCCATCAGTAATGCCTTGGTTGGTCAGTTCGAGAACTGCTGGAGCATTTCCGACAAGGGTTTCGTCAAAGAGGGCTTTGATAATTTCGTCATGTGTCATGCCGCACCTATCTTTCCATCGTGGTTTGCTTGAAGTGTTGCGATCTCATCAATGATCATCTCACCGATCTTGATTAAATCTTTCTGAGTCAATCGAGTTGATGGACCAGAAACTGAAATTGCACCAACTACGCGGCCATCGTGCTCGCGGATAGGTGCTGCTACTGCCACTAAACCCTCTTCGAGTTCATCGATGATGAGGGCATAACCTTTTTTACGCACTATTTCTAACTCTTCCAAAAGCTTTGTGCGAGAAGTAATGGTCTTTGCTGTGCGCTTTTCTAGACGTCCAGCTGGAATAGTCACTGTTGCATATGCAAGTAGAACTTTCCCCAGAGCTGATGCGTGATAGGGGACTGACTTTCCAACCCAGTTAGTTGCAGATAAGAGGTATTGGCCATCTACTTGATCGATTAATTTAAGATCACCATTGCCTGGAACTGCCAAGTTTGCTGTTTCACCAGTTCTATTGGCTAGTACTTCTAAAATTGAGTGCATGCGCGTGACAAGGATGGAGTCGTGGTTTTGTCCACGCGCAAACTGTGTCAGAACAGAACCTGCGATGTAGGCACCATTACGATCCCGAAGCAATAAACCTTGGCGCTCAAGTGCGCTCAAGATTCGAGATGTTGTGCTCTTAGGTAATCCGTAAATGCGAGCAAGTTCAGTAAGTAGTGGTGGAGTTTCTGATTCCAAAATGTGAATCAAAAGTGAAGATGCGCGATCAATTGCTTGCGTGCCGCTATGAAGTTCGGCCATCTCACACCTCCTTCGAAGGTTCCACTATATGGAACCATAGTTCCATAACATAAGAGTATTCTTGTGCGTGTTCGAGGTCAATAGCGCCACGGCCCTATTAATATCGAACCACTACTACAGGTGAGGAATTAACCGTGAGTTTTATTAACAAGATGCCCCGCTATGAAATCTTGAGCGAAGAATCGATGGCAACGCTGACCCTTGGCTGGAAGCGAATCGTTTCGGAAATTGGTATCGAGTTCATGAGCCCATGGGCAATCGATCTGCTGCGCGAAAATGGTCAAACTGTAGAAGGCGAAAACGTTAAATTCGATCCTGAATGGATCTTGAAGCAAGTGGCTAAGGCTCCAAGCCAGTTCAACTTGCAAGCACGTAATCCAAAAAACAATGTTCAAATCGGTGGAGACTCAATGGTCTTCGGTGGTGTGTATGGCCCACCATTTGTTCGCGAAGGCGATGTTCGCCGCGATGCGACTTTTAAGGATTATGAGAATTTTTGTAAGTTAGCTCAAAGCTATGACGCCCTTGATAGCGTCGGCGGTGTTGTCTGTGAGCCTAATGATCTATCTCTTGATTCACGCCACTTAGACATGGCCTATGCGGCTGCAACTCTGACCGATAAGTTCTTTATGGGTAACGTGGTAACTGCTGAGAATGCAAAAGATGTTATTGCAATGTCTGAAATTATCTTTGGCGGTCGCAAATCAATTGAAGATACTCCAGCGTTGATTTCATTGATCAACTGTAATTCACCTCTTCGCTGGGATGATCGCATGCTTGATTCATTGCGCGAATACGTTCTTGCAGGTCAGCCCGTTGTAGTTACACCATTCTTACTGATGGGTGCCATGAGCCCAGTAACAATTCCAGCAACGTTGGCCCAGCAAATTGCTGAAGCGCTAACTGGAATCGCACTTGCTCAAGCCCTTAACCCTGGATGCCCAATTGTCTTTGGTTCGTTCCTTTCAAACATTGACATGCAATCAGGATCACCTCAATTCGGCACACCTGAGTCAGGTATTGGCCTGCTGTGTACTGGCCAAATCGCACGAAGCTTTAACCTTCCTTTCCGTGGCGGCGGTGGCTTGAACTCATCACAAACAGTTGATGCTCAATCTGCTTACCAAACAATGATGACGATGATGCCTACATTCCTATCTGGCACTAACTGGGTCATGCACACAGCTGGCTGGTTAGAAGGCGGACTCGTCTCTTGCTATGAAAAGTTCGTTGTTGACATCGAAATCCTTCAATCGCTGATGACTGAGTTCACTCCGCTTGAATTTAACGTTGAATCACTGGCCTTTGATGCTCACCGTGAAGTAGGCCATGGCGGTCACTTCCTAGGAGCAGCACATACCATGGAGCGATTCCGTGACTGTTTCTACCGTCCATTCCTAACAAATAGCGATAACTATGAGCGCTGGATGCGACTTGGGGCAAAGGACACGAAGATTCGCGCCTCTGAGATTTATATTAAGAAGCTTGAAGAGTATGTGCAGCCAGAGATGGATCCACGTATGAAGCAAGAACTCGATGAGTTTGTGGCAAAGCGCAAAAGCCAACTAGATTAAGTAAATGGTCGCAACGCTCTATATCGATGGTGCTTGGAAAAGCGCATCTGATGGTGGGGCACACGATGTGCACAGCCCACATGATCAAAGCGTTGTTGCAACCGTTTCACAGGCTACACAAGATGATGTTCTAGATGCAATCACTGCTGCCCGCACTTCTTTTGATTCAGGCATCTTTACATCATGGAGCTTTGCCGAGCGCAGTACGCTAGTTTCAAAAATTGCTGATCTATTAGAGCGAGATTTAAAAGCAGTCGCTAAAAAAGAAAGTGATGACACAGGAAAGCGCATCATTGAAGCTGAATATGACATCGCTGATGTCATTGCGACTTTCCGCCACTTTGCATCACTTGGTTTAAAACAACACGCTCGCGTTGTAGATGTGGGCCTTTCTCACGTTGATAGCCGCATTGTTCAAGAACCTCTGGGTGTTTGCTCACTTATTGGTCCATGGAACTACCCACTTCTGCAAATTGCTTGGAAAGTTGCACCAGCCTTAGTTGCTGGGTGCTCTTTCATTGTTAAGCCATCAGAGTTAACCCCACAAAGTGCCATTGCTCTTATGCGCGCCATTGAAGAAGCTGGCACACCAAAGGGTGTTGCGAACTTAGTTCTAGGTCCTGGCTCTGTAGTTGGTAATCATTTAATTAATGATCCACGCGTGGACATGGTTTCTTTCACTGGTGGCTTAAACACTGGTCAAACAATTATGAAGGCAGCGGTTTCAACAGTTAAGCGCTTAGCGTTAGAGCTAGGTGGAAAGAATCCACATATTATCTTTGCTGATGCAGATATTGATGCAGCTATCGATAACGCAGTAACGGCCGCCTTCTTGCACTCAGGCCAAGTGTGTTCTGCCGGAACACGTTTAATTGTTGAGCGCTCTATCCATGATCGCGTTGTCAAAGAAATTGTGCGCAGAGCTGGGCAGATTCGTATGGGTGGACCAGCGGATTTAACCGCTGAGACTGGACCTCTTATTAGTAAGTCGCACCTAGAGGGTGTTACTAAGTATGTTGAAAAAGGTATTGCTGAAGGTGCCACATTATTAGTTGGTGGCAAGCGCAGTGATAAGAGTGATCATGCCAAAGGCTGGTATTACCTGCCAACTGTTCTTGATAACTGCGATACGAAGATGTTTTGTGTTCAAGATGAATCTTTTGGTCCTGTGATGACAGTGGAAGTTTTTGATACCGAGGCAGAAGCAATTGCTATTGCTAATGACACACCTTTTGGTCTCTCAGGTGGTCTGTGGTCAAAGGATTCTGTCAAAGCTGCTCGAGTTGCTAGCGCACTTCGCCACGGAACAATTTGGGTTAATGACTTTGGCCCATACCGCCCGGGGGCTGAATGGGGCGGATACAAGCAATCTGGCATTGGCCGAGAATTAGGTGAGCATGGTTTGGGCGAATACCTTGAAATCAAACACATTTGGACTAACAATGCTCCTAGTAAATCTGGTTGGTTTTCAGATGGGGGAGACGGGTAAATGGCTTCTGGCGCACCAATGATTTCTGTAAAGAATCTCTGGAAAGTTTTTGGCGCCAACGCTGACAAAGTAGTCGGCTCACCATTAGTTAATCTGACTCGACCAGAGCTTCGCACAAAAACCGGTAACACCATTGCGGTCCGCGATGTTTCATTCGATGTTGCCCCAGGTGAAGTATTCGTAGTGATGGGTCTTTCAGGATCGGGTAAATCAACTCTTGTCCGTTGCATGACCCGTTTGATAGAGCCAACTCAAGGATCAATGGATTTTGAAGGCGAAGATATTTTAAAAGTTGACAACGCCCGCCTGCGCGAACTTCGTAAAACTCGTTTCTCAATGGTCTTCCAACACTTTGGTTTATTGCCTCATCGCAACGTCATCAACAATATTGCGTATTCACTTGAAATTAATGGAGTTAATAAAGCTGACCGTCATGCCCGCGCTAATGAAGTTATTGAACTCGTTGGCCTGCAAGGCTATTCACATGCTTATCCAGAACAGCTATCTGGTGGAATGCAGCAGCGCGTTGGTTTAGCACGTGCGTTGGCAGTGGATCCACAAGTTCTTTTCTTAGATGAACCTTTCTCGGCCCTTGACCCACTTATTCGCCGCGATATGCAGCAAGAAGTTATTCGTCTGCACCACGAGCTCGGCAAGACAATGGTCTTCATTACTCACGATCTATCTGAGGCAGTAAAAGTAGGAGATCGCATTGCAATCATGCGAGACGGCGCAATCGTGCAAATCGGAACACCAGAGGATTTAGTAGCTAATCCTGCAGATGAATATGTTGCTAACTTCGTGCGCGATATTGCCAAATCTCATGTGTTAACGCTTAAGCACTTAGCTAGAAAAGCCCAGCCAGGTGAAGCCACAGATGGACCAGAGCTTGCCTCTAACACAATCATTCGCGATGCCGCGCAAGTAATTTTGCAGTCCCACAAACCAGTACGGGTTAATGACAATGGCACTGCCCTTGGAATTGTCTCTAGCGAGGATGTTTTGCGGTTAATTTCTGGTGGCGCTTAATGAAAGTTCGTAAGTCCTATCTTCTTCTTGCCTCAGTAACTGTCTGGATTTTGCTGGGCCGTTTACTCAATGGCACACACACATTGCAGATAGCAACCTATGAGAACACCGCATTTACTACTTATGTTGGTGAAAAAGCCTTAGATCTTCGTGGAAACCGCACAGAGAGTCCAGCTTTCATCTATTTCTTTAACCCTATTCGCGGGGTAATTGATGGCTTTGTCCAGGGGATTAGAAATCTCATCGCAGTTCCAGCACAAAACTCAGTTATTCCACTCATTGGTTGGTTAGGTGTAGTCGGACTTGTTGCTTTTGCAGTGTATGCAACAAGTCAGTGGCGAACAGCGCTCCTATCGGTCTCACTTTTATTAGCTTGCGGTGCTCTGGGGATGTGGCAGTTCACCATGGACTCCATTGCAATGACTTTGGCTGCCGTACTTCTTTCACTAGCAATCGGAATTCCGCTAGGCATATGGGCAGGTCTATCTGATCGGGTCTTAAAGATATTCACGCCCTTTCTAGATTTAGCCCAGATTTTGCCAACCCTTGTTTATATGGCACCAATTGCACTTGTCTTTATGATTGGCGCGGCCTCGGCCACAATCGCAACAATGATCTACTCCATTCCAATCGCAATTCGTATTACGAGCCATGCGATTAGAAATTTAAATCAATCTCCCATAGAGGCTGCAGAGTCAATGGGCTCCACGCAAAAACAGACCCTAACTAAAGTTCAAATCCCAATGGCCAAGCAGATGATTGTTCTTGGCATTAATCAAACAGTGATGGCCGCTGTGTCATTCGTTGTGATTGCCGCTCTCATTGGTGCACCTGGACTTGGTAAGCCAGTTATTGATGCCTTGATTATTCGAAATGTTGGGCAGGGCTTTGTGGCTGGCTTTGCCGTAGTTTTCCTAGCTATTCTGCTCGATCGCAGCACTAGCGCTGCAGCTAAGAGTCAAACCTCATTTATTCCACTGACGCAGAAGCAGATTAAGACAAAGCGGATCACACTTATTGTTGGTGGAATTCTTGCAGTTGTATCTGTGTTTATGTCTCGCACAATGTTGTGGGCAGCTGTGTGGCCTAAAGAAGTCACCATTGCTCCGCAAGTAACAAAAATTACAAATAATGTTACGGCTTGGATATTAGAAAACCTCACTATATTTACCGAGGACTTTAAAGACTTGATTTCCTATTCCATTCTCAATCCTCTAGAAACTCAGCTTGCAGCATCTCCTTGGTATGTAACAGTTGGCATGATTATGGCTCTTGCCCTCATTATTGGTGGAACAAGAACTGCAATCTTAGCTTTTGTCCTAGCAATGGCCATTGTGTTATCTGGTCTTTGGTATGAAGCAATGCTGACTCTGACCCAAACAATTGTTGGATGTTTGCTAACAATGATTATCGGTCTTGCACTTGGTATTTGGACAGGTCGCAGCGATAGAGCAGAGAAAGTATTGCGACCATTTCTTGATGCCGGGCAAACACTTCCAGCATTTGTTTATTTAGTTCCGATGTTAGGTCTATTTGGTCCAACTCGCTTTACTGCTATCGCAACGGGCATCGTCTATGCCATTCCAGTTGTTGTTAAGATTGTCTGTGAAGGAATTCGCGCAGTTCCACATGCACTTGTTGAGGCAGCAACAGCTGCAGGCTCCACTACCCGACAAATCATCACTAAGGTGCAATTGCCTGCGGCAAAGAAAACTATTTTGCTTGCGACGAATCAAGGTTTGATCTATGTCTTAGCCGTAGTTGTTATTGGTGGCTTCGTTGGCGCGGGCGGTCTCGGCTACTTAGTAATTGCTGGTAACTCCAAACCAGAACTTCAGGGCAAGGGCCTCATCGCTGGTGTTGCCATCTTGCTCCTAGGCGTTATTTTCGACCGGATTATGCAAGCCGGCGCCCGTCGCTCCTCATAAATTCGAGGAAATAGCCCCTATAAGTACTAGTACTGAGCCCATCCCAGCCCTAGGCTATGAGGGAAACATAAAACTCTTTAGGAGGGTTAATGAAATCACTATTCGGTCGTCGTTCGGCAATCGTTACGGCTGCACTTGCAACAGCACTTATTCTTTCAGGTTGCAGCAGCAGCGTTAATGATTCTGCAGGCGAAGCCTCAGGAGACTGCGGTTCTTACGCAATTGCAATGCACGCATGGGGCGGTTACACAGCTTCAGCACAGGTTGTTGCAGAAGTAGCCAAGCAAGAATTGGGTTGCACAATCACTCAGACAACTCTAGAAGAAGGTCCAGTCACTTATGACGCAATGGAAGCTGGAACAATCGACGTACTAATCGAAGATTGGGGCGGTGGACGCTGGAAGGACTGGAGTGATCGCGGAGCTGTAGTTGAAGTTGGCGATAACGGAAACATTGGAATTATCGGTATGTATGTCGCTCCATGGATGGTTGAAAAGTATCCAGACATCGTTGATTCAAAGAACTTGAATAAGTATGCAGCTTTGTTTAAGACTGCAGATTCAGGTGGCAAGGGTGCATGGTTTGAAGGCCCAACTGGTTACACAACTGTCGGCGAAAAGATGGTTTCTGCTAACAAGTTGAACTTCAAAGTTATCTTCTCTGGTTCTGAAGCTGCTCTAGTTGACGGTTTCATCAAGGCAGAAGCTAATAAGACACCATTCATTGGTTATGCATGGCAGCCTTGGACACTTCATTCCAAGCTTCCAACACTTGAAGCAGCTCGCGTTGTTTTCCCTGCCAATGACTGGAGCGATCCAGCATTGGCAAGTGGTCTAACCGACTACCCATCTACACCACTCAAGAAGTTGATCTCAAAGAAGCTCAATGATGCTAATGATTCATTTACTTCACTTGTGAAGAACTTCTCATGGACTAATGCTGATCAGAACAGTGTTGCCGCAGATCTTGAAGGCGGAATGACAGCAGAAGAAGCTGCCAAGAAGTGGATTGCTGCTAACGCCGCAACTGTTGCTAAATGGCTTGGTAAGTAATAAAAACACTCTAAGAAGCAGGGCCCTTACTCGGTGGAGTTCACTGAGTAAGGGCCCTGTTTTATTAGTAGACTCTCTCTTATGAGCGCGCAATATGACTACATCATCGTTGGTGGTGGATCAGCGGGCTGCGCCTTAGCTAATCGTCTAAGTGAGAATCCCAATCACAAAGTTCTAGTCCTTGAAGCTGGACGTCGCGACTGGATATGGGATGTGTTTATTCATATGCCAGCAGCCCTAGCTTTTCCAATCGGTAGTAAGTACTACGACTGGATGTATGAATCAGAGCCAGAACCACACATGAATAATCGGCGTATTTATCATGCACGCGGCAAAGTATTAGGTGGCTCTTCTTCCATTAATGGTCAGATCTGGCAGCGCGGTAATGCAATGGATTATGAGCGCTGGTCTAAAGATCAAGGGATGGCCAACTGGGATTACGCTCATTGCTTGCCTTATTTTAAAAAGATGGAGAACTGTTTAGCAGATCCCAAATCACCATTTCGTGGAGATGATGGCCCACTTAAATTAGAGCGTGGACCAACTAAGGGTCCACTTTTTGCCGCATTCTTTAAAGCTACCGAAGAAGCTGGTTATCCACGCACCGATGATGTCAATGGCTATCGCCAAGAAGGCTTTGCTGCCTTTGATCGCAATGTTTATCGGGGCCGGCGTCTAAGTGCCTCTCGTGCTTATTTGTATCCAGTCATGGGGCGCAAGAACTTAACCGTTAAGGTTCGTGCACATGTAACTAAAGTTTTATTTAATGGCACAACTGCCACCGGTGTTGAAGTTCTCATCCGTGGCAAGAAGCAGGTTTTCACTTCACGTGAAGTTGTTCTATCAGGCGGCTCAATAAATACTCCACAAATCTTGCAGCTATCTGGTGTCGGTAAGAAAGAAGATTTAGAAAAACTAGGTATTAAAGTTGTTAAGGATCTGCCGGGTGTGGGTGCTAATCTGCAAGATCACTTAGAGGTCTACGTTCAATACAAGTGCAAGCTTCCTGTGACACAACAACCTATTACTCAGTTCTGGCGCCGCCCATTTATCGGTGCTGCTTGGTTGTTCTTTAGAAAAGGTCCAGGGGCCACAAATCAATTTGAAGCCGGCGGCTTTACTCGTAGCAATAACGATGTTGCCTATCCCAACTTAATGTTCCACTTCCTGCCACTTGCCATTCGCTATGACGGCACAGGTGATACACGCGGTCATGGCTATCAAGTCCACGTGGGCCCTATGTATTCAGATGCCCGTGGCTGGCTTAAGATTAAGAGCACTAACCCGCTAGAAAAGCCTGCAATTCAATTTAACTATCTTTCTACTGATGAAGATCGCCGTGAATGGATAGAGGCAGTAAGAACTGCTCGCAATATTTTGACTCAGCCTGCAATGAATGATTTCAACGCTGGTGAATCATCCCCAGGTGCATCTGTTTCAACTGATGAAGAGATTTTAGAGTGGGTAAGAAAAGATGCAGAGACCGCTCTTCACCCATCGTGTACCGCCAAGATGGGCACCGATGCAATGTCAGTAGTAGATCCAGAGACAATGAAAGTCCATGGTGTTGAAGGTTTGCGTGTGTGTGATGCTTCGGTTTTCCCATATGTCACTAACGGCAATATCTACGCGCCGGTAATGATGGTGGCTGAAAAAGCAGCTGATTTGATCTTAGGTAAAACTCCAATGCCTGCAGAAAATACCGAGTTCTATCGCCATGCCAAGTGATGAGCTCGCGCCATCTTCAGTTGCGCGAGTTAAAGTAAAAAAAACCGGAAGTGATGTCACTTCTTCAGACTCAGTCGTTGTTGAAGAACCGCTAGAGATTCGAATCAAACGGGGTGGAAACGAAGATCAATTAGGTATCACCATGCGCACACCAGGTGCCGACCTAGAACTTGCAGCTGGTTTTTTATGGGGAGAAGGCTTTTTAAAATCTCCTGATGAATTAATTTCAGTCATGGTCTGTGGTGATAAATCCCTTTCTCCCAGGCAACGAGCAAATGTAGTTATTGCCGAAGTTTCTGAGAGCTCCGAAGAGTCAGTGCGCATCCTTGAAAGGCGCTTCACTATTACATCTGCCTGCGGCGTGTGTGGTTCTACAAATATCAGTGATCTGCACAAACGTGGTGTGAAGAAAGTGCACAGTGCTAAACACAGCATTCAAGAGTTAGCACAGATGGTTGAACTACTAGATGGTCGCCAGAAAATCTTTGAAAAAACAGGTGGACTACATGCTGCCGCATTAGTTAATCCAGAAGGTGTTGCGGTCTGGGTGAGGGAAGATGTTGGACGCCATAACGCCGTTGATAAAGTAATTGGGGCAGCGCTGATGGATAAAAAACTGCCCTTAAGTGATTGGACCTTAGTTGTCTCTGGCCGTGTGGGTTATGAGTTAGTACAAAAGGCGGTCTGTGCGGGCATTTCTGCATTGGTAGGGGTCAGCGCACCAACATCTTTGGCAGTGGATTTAGCGGCTGAATTTAACTTAACCCTTCTTGCCTTTGCCCGTGGCGGTCACGCTAAGCAATATCTGCCAAGTTAA
>JBBAMY010000010.1:36660-40579 GCA_040402235.1 Candidatus Planktophila sp.
AACCCTTCTTGCCTTTGCCCGTGGCGGTCACGCTAAGCAATATCTGCCAAGTTAATTGAGCCCCTGTATACTCTCCCAATGTCGTTCCAGTATCCACTAGATCCACTTAGCCATGGCGAGCAAGAGTTAATCGTTGCTCATGCACGCAAAGCCTGGAAGCTAGAGGATCATCATCTCTTTGCAATGCTTCAACTACATGAGCCAACTAAGGTAGAGCTTGCATCAGGTCAGAAGCTTGATCGCACAGCACGCGTAACAATCTGGGATCGTAAAAAGGCAGTGGTGAGTGAAGGCCTCATTACAGTAGATGGTGTTGCTAAAGAGTATAAAGAGATTCCTGGAGCTAAGTCTCCAGTGAGCGCAATTGAGTCTGCAATTGCGTTAGATGTTGTGTGCAAAGATAAATCTGTTATTGACGCCCTTGCTCGCCGTGGAATTAATGACATCACAACTGTGCACATGGAGACTTGGCCAATTGGTGCACAAATCCCAGCGCACCTAGATGATGGTCGCAGACTTATCTGGACTCCGATGTTTCATCAACCAACACCTGATGCAAACTTTTATGCTCACCCAATCCATGGTCTGCATGCAATCGTAGATATCGATGCTGAAGAAGTTGTGGGCCTTGAAGATAACGCTGATGTGCCCATCCCACAGACACCTGGGCCATATCGTGAATCCCAAACTGGTGGCACCGTAGCGCTCAAAGAGCTAAAGATTGAGCAACCAGATGGTGCCTCATTTGACGTTGAGGGCTGGAACATTAAATGGGAGCGTTGGTCATTTCGCATTGGCTTTGATCAGAGGGAAGGATTAGTAATCCATGATGTGCACTTTAATGATGAGGGAAAGTCACGCAAGATTGCCCACCGCTTATCTATCGCAGAGCTCGTTATTCCCTACGGTGATCCAGCACAGGGTGCTTATCGCAAGAACGCCTTTGACACAGGAGAGTTTGGTTTAGGAAACTTCACAAACTCACTCACTCTTGGTTGTGATTGTCTAGGAGAGATTACCTATTTAGATGTGGCCGTTACTGAGGGTGATGGCAACGTGCGCACCATTAAAAACGCCATCTGTATGCATGAAGAAGACTTTGGAATCCTGTGGAAGCACGTTGATGTTGATGGCCATGTGGAAGTGCGCCGTGGTCGCCGCTTTGTTGCATCCTCCATTGTTACCGTAAATAACTATGAATATGGATATTTCTGGTATTTCTACCAAGATGGATCATTTGAGTTTGAAGCAAAGCTCACAGGAATTGTTTTAACTTTGGCTGATAAGCCAGGAGCTGATCATCCATCAGCTACAGAGTTAGAACCAGGTTTGTGGGCTCCGTATCACCAACATATTTTGTGTGCCCGTATGGATTTAGAAATCGATGGAGTTAATAACTCTGTTGTTGAAATTGAATCCTTTGCACACCCAGTAGGGGAGAAGAACCCATATGGCGGGGCATATGAAACTAGTGAGACAGTACTAAAGAGTGAAAACGCTGCGCAGCGCTTAGTAGATCCGATTAAGAGTCGTTTCTGGAAGATTATTAATCCTAATAAAAAGAATCATGTGGGACACAGCATTGGTTACAAGTTAATCCCCGGTCACACTACCTATCCACTTGCTCACAAAGATTCAGTCTTAGGCAAGCGAGCCGGCTTTATGTATAGCCACTTGTGGGTCACACCTAACGTTGAATCAGAGCGCTACCCAGCTGGAGATTATCCATTCCAACATGAGGGTGGTGCGGGCTTGCCTGAGTGGACTAAAAATAATCGCTCCCTAGAAAACACTGACATTGTTCTTTGGCATGTCTTTGGAACTAACCACATTCCTCGCACAGAGGATTGGCCAGTTATGCCAGTTGAGCGAACAGGTTTTCATTTAAAGCCATCTGGTTTCTTTAGGAGAAGTCCTGCAATGGATGTTGCTTCATCGCAGGCCGTTGATACTGCATGCGATTGTTAAAACTTCGCGCATATTTAAAAGCGGCTCACTTTGGGCCAACGATGCTTATTACCGTCATTTCCTTTGTTCTCGGCGTACAGCTCTGGTGGGAAGGCCCGGCATATGTCATTGCCTTCACAGTATTTCTCGGTCAGTTAATCATTGGGTGGAGTAATGATCTCTATGACTACGGCGATGACCTCAAGCACAATAGAACCAATAAACCTTTAGTAGCAGGTGCAATCACAGCAGAGGCGTTACGTAAAACTACCTTTACTTTCATTCCTATTGCAGTGATTGCAAATCTGATTGGTCCACTGGGATTTAAAGGAGGAAGTGTTTATTTGCTAGGAGTGGGTTGTGGAATTGCATACAACTTCTACTTTAAATTCTCTCCTCTTTCACCGCTGCCATATGCAATTGCATGTGCTGCGCTGCCTGCATCGGTTTACTACGCAGTTGATCGCACGCCGCCCCTCTGGGTTTTAGCTGGCGGATCTTTATTGGGTGTGGGGTTTCATTTCTTGAATGTACTTAAGGACATAAAGCAAGATAGAGAGAGCAATATCGGGGGGTTACCTCAGAGGGTTGGCGTGATACCTTCAGTGGCGATTGCATTGACGCTACTTATTACAGCAGTCTTAATTTGTGTAGTTAACAATTCCTAAACACATTTCATCTCGAGTGCCCTCGCCCCAGACTACATAATTGGGAGAGAGATTTTTATAGAGTGGTAACTGAGAGCGCAAGCCAACATCGAAAGTACATCTGACGGAGATACTATCTCCTGCATTTGCAGTAATAGGCTTTGAAAGCCAGTCAGTTCGTTGGTCATCAAAATTCCACAGTGGACGAGAAGAAATCTCTGTTCTAACACCTGTAGATCCATTGGTGTAAACAATCTCAATACTTTTGCCGAGCTGATGCATATGCGGAGTTGCCCCATAGATTGTGATGGAAGAGTTAATGCTTTGTCTGCACTCTGATATTGGACTTGGCACCGGACGAAGGCTTTGACCGCAAATGATCAATAGACCAGTTCCTTGGAGAGCAGCTTTATCACTTGTGCGCCAAGCAAGATCAGCTAATGCATTTGCACGAAGGCATAGTGGGCCACTCTCATTTGGTGCGCAGGCCACTTCAATCGGAGCTGCCACTAACATTGTTTTCAAATCCGCAACCGTTGATTTGGCATAAGCAAGTGCAACAGTCATTGAAGCGCGCTTGTCTTTATCGCTATTGCCAGGCATGACCATGAAGTGAGATTGCAAAATGAATTGATCACCTTGTGTAAACCTCATACCAGTGCCTTCTGGATAAGTTTTAAAGTTTCCGCCTGGTGCCCAAAAAGAAATCCAACTAGATGGTGATGCGGGTGTAAAGGCAGTTGCACCAGGTATTCCGGTGTCACCAAAGCATGACCAACCTGGCGCTTCGCTCTGCTCATCCAAGCTCTTTGTTACTTGAACATTTGCAGCTGAAACACGATACAAGATGCCATGATGTGAAACCTTCATGTTATCTGGCGTGATTGTTACAGATTTTACAAATGTCTCCTTTGCAAATTTTGGATCAAGTAAAAAGCAACGATATTCATCTGTGCCACCACTTGGTGGAACTGGCACATAAGCCGGAGTCACAAGAGATAGATCTTGGCCAGCAACTTTTACTATTTCGCCTTTGGACCAGATTAATTTCTTGCCGCTTTTAATACATGTGTATTTTAAAGTTTTAACAACTGCAGTAGTACCAACTTTAGAACAAGTAGCCCCTGCTTTAACAGTGGTAGTTGCTGCAAAGGCTTGCAGACCGAAAATGACAAGAACACCCACTAATAGAGAGGTAATGAACAGACGTAGGCGCTGCATGGTCATAGGATAATGCACCGATTAAAAAAATGCATGGTGCACTAGGGGGTAACAGTTATCTCTAACTGATACACCTTTGTTGGATCATCTGAATTAACTAGCTT
>JBBAMY010000011.1:0-2336 GCA_040402235.1 Candidatus Planktophila sp.
TTCCAACGCTCTCACCGTTATGCAACATTGGCGCGTTGTCTTTCTCGCCTTCACCAATAACAACAACACCTGCCATATCAACGGTGTTAATCATTTTTCGCATAGCTTCAACAGCGGCCTTATCTGCTAAATCTTTTTGACCACGGCCAACCCATGAGGCGGCAGCAAGAGCAGCGGTTTCTGTCACACGAATGAGCTCGAGTGCTAAGTTGCGATCTGGAATTGCCATTATTCGCGGCTAACTTTCGCGCCCAAGCTCTGTAACTGCTGTGCAAAGTTTGGATAACCACGATCAACATGGAAAGCTTGATCAATGGTTGATTCACCTTCACTTACTAATGCAGCCAAAATTAATCCGGCACCAGCACGGATATCGTGAGCTTCAACTGGGGCCCCTGAAAGTTCTGGAACACCTTCAATAGAGGCGTGGTGGCCGTCAACTGAAATCTGAGCACCTAGACGGCTGAGCTCATTAACAAACATAAAGCGTGATTCAAAGACGTTTTCAGTTACTAATGAGTGACCAAGTGCAATGGAGTTAAGGGCAATCACCATAGGCAATAAGTCTGTTGGAAAACCAGGGTAGGGGAGGGTTGCAACATCAATGGCCTGTGGTCGAACATCCATCCGCACGCGTATTCCATCGGCAGTTGTGGTGACAATTGCACCGGCTGATGCCAGCTTTTCTAAGGGTAATTCAAGATGTTCGGCGCGAGCTCCATGAATTGTGATGTCACCACGTGTCATGGCAGCAGCAAAGGCCCATGTTCCTGTGATGATGCGATCAGGAATCGTTGCATGAGTAGTTGGTTTTAACTCACTAACTCCAGTGATGGTGATTGTTGGAGTGCCTAGGCCTTGAATATTTGCACCCATTGAAATTAAGAACTCACCTAGATCTACTAAATCAGGTTCACGGGCTGCATTATCAATAGTTGTGACACCCTTAGCTAAAACTGCGGCTGTCATAATGTTTTCTGTGGCACCAACACTTGGGAAATCTAGATCGATTACTGCCCCAGTTAATCCATTGGGTGCTTGGGCAACAACATAGCCATGTTCAATGTGGGCCTTGGCCCCTAGAGCTTCAAGTCCCTTAATATGAAAATCTAATCCGCGAGATCCAATTGCATCTCCGCCGGGCAGCGCAACTTCGGCTTCACCAACGCGTGCAACCAATGGTCCCAGGACGTTAATTGATGCACGCATTTTGCGCACTAAGTCATAATCGGCGCGATGTCCTGGAGTTTGTGGCACATCAATGCTTACTTGGGATTGGCCTTGAACTACTGTGCAACCAAGGCGAGTCAAAAGATCGGCCATGATCTCCACATCAGCGATTTCTGGCACATTAGTGATGGTGGTTTTGCCAGTGGCTAGAAGTGAGGCAGCCATAAGTTTTAGAACTGAGTTCTTGGCCCCGGAAATTGTGACCTCACCACGCAGCTGGGTACCGCCAATTACGCGGAAGCGGTCGTGAGATGCCATAGCCGCAGTCTACTTATAGGCTACGGGCATGGTTAATTTAACGCGCATTTACACCAAGACAGGCGATGATGGCACTACCTCCTTAGGAGACATGAGCCGAACATCTAAAAACGATCCACGTCTTGAAGCCTATGCAACCGTTGATGAAGGCAACTCTTCCATTGGAGTTGTACTAGCAACTGATGAACTACCTGCTGAGGTGCGCGCATTGTTAGTGCGAATCCAAAATGATCTTTTCGATGTTGGTGCAGACCTTTGCACACCGGTTGTTGATGCACCCGCCTTTGAGCCTTTGCGCGTATTGGAATCTCAAATTGTTTATCTAGAAGAACAGATTGATAAGTTTAATTCAGAGCTCGAATCACTGCGCTCTTTTGTTTTACCTTCTGGAACTCCTGCAGCAGCCCACCTTCATGTTGCCCGCACAGTAGTTCGTCGCGCAGAGCGCCGTACATGGGCAGCTATTCACGCATTCGGTGGAGGCGTTAATCCGCTCACTGCTAAATACCTCAACCGTTGTTCAGACTTACTCTTTGTTTTGGCACGTTATGCAAATAAGGAGATTGGCGATCAACTCTGGGTTCCAGGAGCCAATCGCTAGTTTGTAGCTGATTTATAAGTAGTGCTTGGAATTTTCTCAGTAGCTGATTCTTTATGACAGATTGCTGAAATATTAGTCACTACATGTCGTAATTCAAGTGGTTCTTGACTAATGATCAAGATAGTTGTTATCTGTTTGCTAGTAGTTTTGCCTGCAAGAGTGCGAATACTTCCAAAAGTTTTCAATGTCTTGTCAGTAGCAGAGGTTTCGCCAACAAGTTTTGCATTTACTTCCCACCACGTGCAGC
>JBBAMY010000011.1:2436-31597 GCA_040402235.1 Candidatus Planktophila sp.
TCAGTAGCAGAGGTTTCGCCAACAAGTTTTGCATTTACTTCCCACCACGTGCAGCCATCAAGAGAGGCTACTTGCACCGCTCCACATGAATACTTTTCACAGATTGCAATACCATCTACTTTTTGGGCTAACTGTGCTGTCAGAATCTTGCTATTTGACGCTGTTCCAACTAACTCTTTTGCATTTGGAATCTTTGCAAACACGTCACCATTTGCTTTAAATCCGCTCGGTGGCCATTTAGGTTTTGGTGATGGTGTAATTGTGACCTTTTTGCGAGGCTTCTTTTTAACTACTGCTTTCTTTGTTGCTTTTGCAGTGGCTTTTGGTGAGACCGTAGGTTTAGCTGTGGTTTTTGGTGAGACTGTGGGTTTAGCTGTGGTTTTTGGTGAGACTGTGGGTTTAGCAGTGGTTTTTGTCGTTGGGGTAGGCGTAGCTTTTGTAGTTGCCGCATTCGATGGCAAAGCAGTTATTGCCATCAATATCGCAATAACTATGCCTAATGTGCGCTTAATCGCGATCCCACTTAAATTTACGTACTGAGAAAAAGATGCCAATAACAAGCCAGAGAAGAAGAATAAGGAAAGTGCGACCAGTTTCCCAAGATTTTGCTACTTCTTGGGCAGCAAATGAATCTGGCAAAAATACTGAACGCATACCCTGTGTCAACCACTTCAAAGGAAATATCGCCGCAAGTTGCTGCATCCATGTTGGCAGTTGAGTGAAAACAAAAAAGACGCCACTAAAGAACTGCAAAATGATAACTATGGGTGAAACAACCGCTGATGCCCCACGGCCACTTTTTGGCACAATCGAAAATGCAATTCCGAGTGCAGTTGAGCATGCACTTCCAAGCAGTACGAGCCATGTGAAGGTGATCCACTTACTTAGCTCTGTTGGCATTTCAACGCCAAAAAACAGTAGACCGAATCCAAAGAGAAGTGCGATTTGGATAATCATGCTCACAGCAATCAAGATCGCTTTACCAATGAAATAACTAGAGGCTGGCATAGGTGTTCCACGCAAGCGCTTTAATCCACCCACATCGCGCTCCATGGGGATTGTGATGGCTAATGCTTGAAAACCAGTATTTACAAGACCAGAAGCAATCATTCCCGCGACAAAGTACTGTGAAAAAGTCACGCCAGGAGCAATGGTGTCCTTAAAGACCGAACCAAAGATTGCTAACAAGATAACTGGGAATAAAAGAGTAAAGACAACTGATTCACGTTGGCGGGCAAACTGTCTAATCTCAAGTCCCCCACGTCGAATACCTAAGTTAAGAGCGCTAGGAATCTTGTTCATGAACGCCCCCAATCATTTTTAAATAGATATCTTCTAGTGAAGGTCTTGTCACAGAGAGCTCTGGAATTTCTCCGCCAAATTGTGTAGTCAGACGGGAAACAACAGAGGTTGGATTATCACTTTCCTCCATTTTTACTTGGCTGCCATCGCGCCAAGAGATGAGAGCCTTAGCAGTTGCACGGCCACCAAGTTCGGCAGGAGTAGAGACTTCAACGATCAATCCATTATTAATAACTGCCACACGATCGGCTAATGCTTCAGCTTCATCTAAATAGTGAGTTGTGAGCAAGATCGTTGTTCCATCTCCGCGAAGCTGCTCAATAAGAGCCCAAAATGCCCGGCGTGCTTCAGGATCAAAGCCTGTAGTTGGTTCATCAAGGAATAAAAGTTCAGGACTGCCAATAATTCCCAAGGCAACATCTAATCGACGACGCTGGCCGCCAGAGAGATTGCGAATGAGCGCCCCAGTTTTATCTTCTAGACCTACTGCAGCAATTACTTCATCGGTCTTTCTTGGCTTGGAGTAATAGCCACGGAAATGCTCAACGGTCTCAATAACAGTTAAATCGCCAGCATCTGCGGCAGATTGCAAAACTATCCCAATTCGATCGCGCCATTGGCGGGCAGCATGGCCTTGAGTTTGGGGATCAAAACCTAAGATAGAAATCTGGCCAGCATCACGGCTTCTAAATCCTTCTAGGATTTCAACGGTGGTGGTTTTACCCGCACCATTGGGGCCAAGCAGAGCAAAGATTTCACCGGCTGGAATTGATAAATCAACTCCACGCACTGCATGCACCTGGCCATAGCTCTTTTTTAGACCTTTGACCTCGATTACATTCACCTTCAGATACTACTACTGCATCTGATGTGAGAAAATAGAGTTATGAGCCCGCGCAGAAACTATCCCAAGAACAAGCGGCCTAAAAGTGATGAACGCGACATTTCTACCTCAAGTCAAACAATTGAGGAACATCATGAAGGAATGTACATAGTTCGCAAGTTAACTGGTTCTAGTTCCAACAAACCATATCGCTGTCCAGGATGTGATCAGGTAATTCCGATGGCCACTCCTCACACCGTTGCTTGGTTAGAAGATGATGAAGAAAGCAGACGCCATTGGCACAACGCTTGTTGGGCAAAGAAAGATAAGAGACGTCCTAATACTGAACGAACACGTAACGCACCGCGCTTTTAACCGAAGCGTCCCTTTATCCAACGAGTCGAAGTAACAACCAAGTTCTCCTCTTTTGTTTTGCGTTTAAAACTCAAAAGATTTAATGGCACATTAAAGCGAGTACGAACTACTGTGCGGGCATAGGTGTATTCCAATAATCCCTCAGGCCCATGCACGCGTCCATAACCACTATCTTTCACGCCACCAAATGGCACTGAAGCAACTGCAGCAAATGAAAATGTTGAATTAATAGCAACCATTCCACACGCTAACTCTGCAGCAATTCGTTTTCCCTGTCGCTTAGACCAGACATTTGCACCTAATCCATAGCTAGAAGCATTTGAGAGATCGATAGCTTCACGCATGGTTTTTACGCGGTTGATAATAATGATTGGTCCGAAAGTTTCTTCACGCATTGCTGCAGAATCTTCTGGCACATCAAGCAAAATAACTGGTTGAACAAATGGAGGCTTGACTGACTCTGGCCCACCATAAGCACAGCTTCCACCATCTTTAATGGCAGTCTTAATGTGGGACTGAATTACTTTAATCTGAGAGGGCATAGTTGCAGGTCCATATTTTCCATCACCTGGCGCACCTGCATGAATTGTTTTAGCTAGTTTGACTGCAAGTTCAACAAACTTATCGGCCACTCTCTCATCAACATACACACGCTCTGCGCCTATGCATGATTGCCCTGCATTGGCCATAGCTGACCAGATAGTTGCATCTACTGCCCGCTCAAGATTGGCATCTGCAGCCACAATGACTGGATCTTTACCACCACACTCCAAGACAACAGGAGTCATTGTTGTGGCACATTGGGCAGCAACAATTTTTGCAGTTTTAGTTGATCCGGTGAATGAGATTTTATCAACGCCACTTGTGCACAGCGCTCCACCTGTTTCACCCAGTCCAGTAATAGTTGTTAGGACATCGGCAAAAGGTGCAACTTCATTAAATGTTTCTTCTAGCCACATTCCAACACCAGGTGTGTATTCACTGGGCTTAAAGACAACAGTGTTTCCTGCAGCTAATGCATAAGTAATGGAGCCAACTGGTGTGAAGATGGGGTAGTTCCAAGGACCAATGACGCCAACAACGCCAAGTGGAGAGCGCTGCACGGTTGCTGACATATTGGCTAAAAGTAAGCCTGGTGCACGATGAGAAGTACGCATAATCTCTTCTGCATGACGTGCTGCCCAACCAATGTGTCCCACAGCAATGCTTACTTCCAACTTTGCATCTCCTACAGGCTTTCCAGTTTCAAGAGAGACCAAAGCTGCAATTTGATCAATGCGCTTAATTATTAAATTTGACCAAGCAAGAAGTACTCTCTTTCGTCCGGCAAATCCAAGCTTTTGCCATTGCACAGAGGCTTCTCGCGCATGTCCAACGATTTCTCTTACTTGTTTGGCATTCATAATTGGATATGTTCCAGCCACCTCACCGGTTGCAGGATTATGAGAATTAAATGAAGGAATGCGCTTAGTAGCCATGGTTGGAAGCCTAGTGGGGTGAAGATAAGATTTGAAGTATGGCCGAGATAATTAGACCCAGTACTGAGTTACCGGCCCTTCGCACACCTTTTCATGTTCTCACTAGTGATGGTGTGGATTTATTGGGAGAAGTCTCAGCACCCTTAGGTCAATCAAAAGGGGCAATTTTAACTCTGCATCCACTGCCAACAGCCGGGGGCATGATGGATAGTCATGTTTATAAAAAAGCAGCTAACCGACTTCCAGCTATGGCTGGCATAAGCGTTGTTCGCTTTAACACACGAGGAACGACATCAGAGGCTGGCACAAGTACTGGTGTATTTGATAACGGTGTGGCTGAAGGCTTAGATGTTCAAGCAATGATTAATTATTGCCTCGATGTTTTAAAGTTAGAAAACCTTTGGATAGTGGGTTGGTCTTTTGGAACTGATTTAGCTCTGCGCCATGCAAAAGATCCACGCCACAAAGGACTCATTCTGCTTAGCCCGCCGCTTCGCACAACCACTAATGAAGAGCTTTTGTATTGGAACAGTGATCCACGACCAATTACGGCCCTTGTACCTGAACACGATGATTACTTAAAGCCAGATGCTGCCAAAGAACGTTTCGCAATTGTGCCTCAGTTAAAAATTATCGCCGTCGATGATGCAAAGCATCTTTGGGTAGGTGAGCCTTCAGTTCATCGGGTGCTATCTGAAATAAACACCATTGTTACTGGTGATACTCACGCTCTACCCCTTGAGTATTAAGAGTTATTAGCACGAGGTATTACAACCTCGTCCAAAATCAAAATAATCGAAGCAGCCACTGGCACAGCGAGTAATCCACCCACTAATCCCAAAAGTGATGAACCAATGAGAGCAGAGATAATTGTTACTGCTCCAGGAACGGCCAAAGTTCTTTTCATAATGCGCGGTGTAACAACATAGTTTTCAACTTGGACATAAACCACGTAAGCGACAAAGGCAAGAACACCGATTGCAATTGATTGGGTTAAGGCGATTATTGTGACAATTGTGCAACCTAAGAAATGTCCTATTAAAGGAATCAATCCGCAGACCAAAACGATCATGCCGATAGCAATTGGTGAAGGCAGACCCAGCACGATTGAAAGAATGAAGACAAAAACCGAAGCCATAGCTGCAATAACTATTTGGCTACCGACAAAGGAACCAACGCGAGCAATGATTGCATGAGTCAGACTACCGACTCGTTCGCGACGACTTGCAGGAACTAGTGAAAGTCCGAGATCAACTGCCTGAGGCAAAGAAGTGATGAAGTAGAGAGTTAAAACCAGGATTGTGAGAAATGTGAAGAATCCTGAAAGTACAGATTTACCCACACCAATAACGCCACCAAAGGCTGAAATCAAGAGTGTTCCATCAGAAGTTACAGATTTCAATTTGGTTTGTAGCGTATCGATAATTCCATATTGGTCATTGAGCTTATTAATCGTCGCATTATTAGTTAGTTCAGCTAAAAGGGTAGGGGCTTTATTAATCAGTTGGGTTCCCTGCGAAATTACTGGAGGAACTACTACAAGTGCAAAAAATATTACAAATACAATAACTGAAGTAAAAATAATGGTCACTGCGGTGGCACGTGACATATTGCGACGGCGAAGGGCTTCCACTGCGGGATTGAGACCTGTTGCCAAGAAAAGTGCAATAAGGATTAAAATAAATATCTGCGAGACGCTGGCAAGTGCGCGCATTAAAACAATTGCAGTTAAGGCACCTAAAGTCGCAATGAAGCCAAAGTAATACGGGTGAGATCTATTAATTGGAATTCCAGCAATTCCGTAGTCAGCTGGGGTTGGAGCAGCCTTAGCCGCACGCTTAGTAACCTTCTTAATTCGCTCTTTGATTGCCATAGATGCATTGTAAAGATAGTTATCTCACTTGTATGAGACGTGGTGTTCATCTTCCCGTCACATTTTTAGGCAACAATGGGCCTATGGCCCTTCGGATAACAGGATTAGGCGTGGAGATCGCTGCTGTTACTGGGCTGCCGTGGCATCAGAGTTTAGAAGAGTGGCCCGAGGATCCAACGCTGGCAGAAAAGCGAGGTATTTCTCGCCACGTTGTCCGCTTAGTTCGAGCCACAACCGATGCAGATGCACCGGTCTATGCCGTTAAAGAAACTGTCTCAGAGTTTGCCAACCGAGAGTACAAAGTCTTACGGGAATTAACGTCATTGAAAGCCCCCTGCGTTGAACAAATCGCGGTAGTTGAAGGTCGCACCAATGCACAGGGTGAAGAACTTCCATGCGCGATGGTTACGCGCTTCTTGCCGTATTCATTGCCCTATCGAGTTCTTCTCTCAGGCTCAGTGACTACCCATGATATTAATACGATGGCAAATGCTCTCTCGCTCCTTTTAGTTCGATTACACCTTTTAGGTTTTTGGTGGGGTGATTGCTCACTTTCAAATACTTTATTTCGCCGTGATGCTGAAGGCTTTGCTGCCTATCTTGTTGATGCTGAAACTGGTGAGTTTCAGAAATCCTTAAGCGATGGTCAGAGAGAACATGATTTAGATATTGCGATGTTTAACGTTGCCGCCGAATTAGAAGATTTGCGTTTATCCGGAGTTCTTTATCCAGGTATGGATCCAGTTCGCGCTGCTGAAGCTGTTATCCGCCGCTACCGCAGAATTTGGGCAGCTCTTAAAGAGCGACAACTTCTTGATCCTAAAGATCGACATGCTGTTGAGAGCGCTATGCGCCAGTTACATGATTTAGGTTTTGCTGTTGAAGAGGTTTCAATTACTATGGATGGGGATTCACAACTTTTGTCTTTCCAACCGCGTTTAGTTGCTGCTGGTTATCACACACAACGCCTGCGTGAATTAATGGGAATTGAAACTGAAGAACTACAAGCTAAGCGATTACTCGCATCTTTTGATCGCTATCGTGCACGGCATGAAAATACTTCTATGTCAGTAACTGAGATGGCCAAGAAGTGGTTTGTAGAAGTTTTTGAATCAACAATTAACCGAGTACCTGCGCAGATGCGTGGTCGCGTGGAGCGAGCTCAAATGTTCCATGAAATCCTTGAAAACCGCTGGTATTTGAGTGAGCAAAAGGGAACTGATGTGGGCTTGGAGTTTGCCGCTGATAATTATGTGCAAGAGATTTTGCCCAATCGGCGTGATTCTGGCGTTGACCTCATCGCCCACTAGGATTACCACGTGAGCAACCCTCCTAATTTTGCGCAAGCAGTTGATCTGAGTTCATTAGGAAAGCCAAAGAGCGCCCCAACAGGACCCACACCAGGTATTGCAGTCACTGCCGAAAACTTAACTACAGAGTTTTTACCTCTTTCTAAAACCCGCGCTGTAATTTTGTTCTGCTGGTCACCGCGCAGTGCTGAATCTATTGAGATGTTAGCGGTGATGGGCCAACTAGAAACCAGCTACAAAAGTTCATGGAGCTTGGGACATGTTGATATTGATGCACAGCCACAAGTTGCCCAGGCCCTACAAACACAAAAGATTCCTTATGCAGTTGCACTTATTAATGAACAGATAGTCCCTTTATTTGAACAAGCATATCCAGAAGCACAGATTCGCCTGGTTCTAGATAAAGTTTTGGCGCTAGCTGCAGAACAAGGCGTTGGTGATGCACCAGTTGAAATAATTGAGCCTGAAGAGGAAGAAGCAGTTACAGCCCTTGAAGCTGGCGACTTTGCCACGGCAGAAGTTGCTTATAAGAAGCTACTAGCTAGAAAGCCAGCTGATTCTTTTGCAAAGTTAGGTCTTGCCCAAACTCAACTACTTATTCGAACCGATGCTTTAGTTCTAGATGCAGTAATCAAAGATGCCACAGATAACCCGCAAGATCTATCTCTGCAGCTACGAGCGGCGGACATGGAGATGGTAAATGGGGGAGTGGAAGCAGCCTTTACTCGTCTTTTACATGCAGTCAAAGAAAGTGCAGGCAATGAGCGCAATAGAGCTAAAGAACATTTGCTTTCACTCTTTGCCTTAGTAGATCCAGCCGATCCACGCTTAACTGCAGCCCGTAGCGCTTTAGCGAACGCCCTATTTTAAGATGAGTGCCCTTACAGCTAAAAATGAACTTATTTACTTAAGAATTCTCTTCTTCACATTTGGTCTAGGGATTATGTCCTGGGTTCCTCGCTTTCCAGAGGTTAAAGATGCACTCAACCTAACAAATGGTGGCTTTGGTTCATTGATTAGTACTGGCGCTTTAGGTTCACTCATTTCACTGCTGACTGTGGGACATGTTGTTCACAGAATCGGCGTTAAAAGAGTTCTGCACGCTGCTTCCTTCTTTCTTATGGCAACGTTGATAATTCTTACTACCGTTGAATCATCTCTCATATTTTTCTTTGCAAATATTATCTTTGGCGCGGCTATTTCGGCATTTCATATTTCAATCAATGCTCAAGGCTTTAACTACCAAGATCGCATAGGAAAATTCATTATTACGCAGATGAGTGGGGTGTGGGGTGCAGGTGCCTTAATCACTGCTTTTATATCGGGATTTTTAGTCGACCGTGTTTCGCTGCAGATTCATATTGGAGTTTTAACTGTAATTATATTTCTTGTTCAAACGATAGTGATTGAGGCTCTTGCCCCAGAACTTCTCAAAGCTAATCATGATGCAGACATTGAATATAAGCTTAAGGAGCTTTTTGCAGGATTCTCCTTTGATCGATTGATTTCATTGGGTCTTATCAGTGCAATTTTTCTAGAGTTCGCATTGAGCGACTGGGCAACTATCTATACAAAGGAAGAAATTGGGATTAAGAGCGGTTTTAATACTTTGCCATTTATTCTCTTCACTATGTGGATGATTTTTGGAAGATTCACTGTTCATTATTTAGTGCCACGATTCACGTTAGAGCGTTTAGCAGTTCATGCATCACTGCTCGCTGGTACTTCTTTTCTTGTAAGTATTTTTCTAGCCAGAACGCTTTTTGCTTCAGATCAAGAGATGGCATTTCTAGTTATCTGCATTGGGTTCTCACTTGCTGGTCTTGGAAGCTCGTTCATAGGACCAACATTTATGGCTGCAGCTAATGCCCGCTCAAAACACCCTGCTAGCGTGGTTATTGGCCATATGGGTGTTGCAAATATAATTTTGGCCTTTATTTTAAAGTGGGTTGTTGCGTGGACGGCCGAAGCGACATCTTTATCAATTGGTCTATTGATTCCAGGAATTCTCTTACTAACCGTTCCCTTTTTCGCAAAAGCCCTTAAGAGCGTTTAAAACAAAGAGTTGCAAGCGGGGGAGACATTGCTCCTTACAATTTTTGAGATCAACCTGAACCTTCGGTATTGCCAGCATCTGCAGCTGAGACATCATCGATACGATACTTTTCCATCGCCTTAGTAACAACGCTTGCTCTGATGTCACCTTGATTACTTAACTGCTGCAACACAGCAACTGCAATCGATTCGGCATCGACTTTAAAGTGACGACGCAGGGCGCCACGTGTGTCTGATAATCCAAAGCCATCTGTTCCAAGTGAATAGAACGGTGCATCAACCCATGGTGCTACTTGATCTTGCACTGAGCGCATGTAATCACTGACAGCAATAACTGGACCCTTATGTCCATCTAGCTTCTTTGAAATGTATGCACGTCGCTTATCTTTTGGATTAAGCAGATTATGACGATCAGTTTCAAGTCCATCACGGCGAAGTTCATTCCATGATGTAACTGACCAGACAGATGCTTTAACGCCCCAGTCATCGGCAAGAAGTTGCTGAGCCTTAAGTGCCCAGTTCACTCCAACACCTGATGCCAAAATCTGTGCAGATTTTTTGCGTGATTTAGCTGCAGGGGAGTAGAGATAAATACCCTTGAGCAGACCATCCACATCCAGGTTTTCAGGCTCAGCTGGGTGAACATATGGCTCGTTATAAACAGTTACGTAGTAATAAATATTTTCGCTGTTTTCCCCATACATACGGCGCAAACCATCTTTCACAATATGTCCAAGTTCAAATGCAAAGGCTGGATCGTAAGCAACTACGGCTGGGTTAGTAGATGCAAGAAGTGGTGAATGACCATCTTCATGCTGTAAACCTTCACCGTTGAGTGTGGTACGACCAGCTGTTGCTCCGACTACGAAGCCACGCACCAATTGATCAGCTGCAGCCCAGAAAGCATCTCCTGTGCGCTGGAAACCAAACATTGAGTAGAAGATGTAGATAGGAATCATTGGCTCATCGTGTGTGGAGTAAGAAGAACCTACGGCAGTAAATGATGCAACAGATCCTGCTTCGTTAATTCCTTCATGAAGGATCACACCAGTAGTTGATTCCTTATATGACAACATCAATTCACGGTCAACTGCTGCATATTGCTGGCCACTAGGAGAGTAAATCTTTAACGTTGGGAACAATGAATCCATACCAAATGTGCGGGCCTCATCAGGAATGATGGGAACAATACGTGCACCAAGTCCTGGGTCTTTAACTAAGTCTTTGAGCATGCGCACAAAAGCCATTGTTGTTGCAATTTCTTGATGCCCAGAACCACGCTTGACTGACTCATAGACAGAGTCATCTGGTTGTGGAAGTGGGCGTGAGATCGCACGGCGGCGAGGAATAGATCCGCCAAGGGCAGCACGACGTTCAGCTACATACATAGCTTCAGGTGAATCAGCTGCTGGCTTAAGGTACGGAGGTAAGTACTTATCTAACTTCTCATCTGGAATATCTAGGTGCAATGTGTCGCGGAACTGCATGATGTCCTCTAGTGACATCTTCTTCATCTGGTGAGTTGAGTTACGACCTTCAAAACTTGAACCAAGAGTCCAACCCTTAATGGTCTTAGCCAAAATAACTGTTGGGCGGCCGTTGTCTTGAGTTGCTGCGGTGTATGCGGCAAATAACTTCTTATAGTCATGTCCACCGCGCTTTAAGCCCCAGATCTTTTCATCAGACCAATCTGCAACCATTGCTGCAGTGCGAGGATCGCGACCGAAGAAGTTTTCACGAACATATGCACCAGATTCAGCTTTAAAGGTCTGGTAATCGCCATCTAGAGTCTTATTCATTAAGTTAACTAGAGCGCCTTCACGATCTTGTGCCAAGAGGGGATCCCATTCGCGGCCCCAAACAACCTTAATAACATTCCATCCAGCGCCACCAAAGATTGATTCAAGCTCTTGAATGATTTTGCCATTTCCACGAACCGGACCATCCAGGCGCTGCAAGTTACAGTTCACAACAAAAGTGAGGTTGTCGAGTTTTTCACGTGTTGCTAAACCAATAGCACCTAATGTGTCCACTTCATCTACTTCACCATCACCAATGAAAGCCCAGACGCGTTGATCACTGGTGTCTTTGATTCCGCGGTTATGTAAGTAACGATTAAAGCGTGCCTGATAAATAGCATTAATTGGTCCAATTCCCATTGACACTGTTGGGAACTGCCAGAAATCTGGCATCAAACGTGGGTGAGGGTAAGAGGAAAGTCCACCAGCTGGGTGTGAAAGCTCTTGGCGGAAACCATCGAGCTGATCTTCAGTTAGTCTTCCTTCAAGATAGGCACGTGCATACATTCCTGGGCTTGCATGTCCTTGGAAAAAGATTTGATCTCCGCCGCCTGGATGATCTTGTCCACGGAAGAAGTGATTAAAACCAACTTCATAGAGTGCAGCAGATGATGCATACGTTGAAATATGTCCACCAACGCCAACACCTGGACGTTGTGCACGATGAACCATCATCGCCGCATTCCAACGATTTATTGCGCGGATATTGCGTTCAATACCTTCATCTCCAGGAAAAGCTGGTTCATGCTCTGGTGAAATAGTGTTCATGTAGTCGGTTGTGCGAAGGTCAGAAACCCCAATTTTTTTCTCATGAGCACGCTTTAAAAGGCTGAGCATTAAATAGCGAGCGCGTACTGGTCCGGCATTTGCTAGAGCGGCATCAAAAGAGGCGTGCCATTCGGCGGTCTCTGAAGGGTCGGTATCAACTAACTGGTCGATAATCTGATCGGGCGCCTCAAAGGTTTCGCTCATGGTGCCTATTCTTGCGCGAACTGACCAGTAAGTCGAAATGGAACTGCCATACCTCTTGTGTAAGGGGCGCAGATTGTGTGGAATTAGCCTGTGCCAGCGCGTATGGGGTTCAAGGAGGGTGACCTAGTTCTAGAGGTCGGCCGTTCTGGTGGCTGTGATGAAAGCCTGCGGAAACAAATCAGCGCTATTACTAAAACAGAGTTTGTAGATAGTGCAGCACATGAAGTCGTTGACGGTGTAATTATCTGGTGGCGCGATGGTGATGGCGATCTCGTTGATGAATTAATGGATGCACTTACTTATTTAAGTGAAACTGGCCCAATCTGGGTATTAACTCCCAAGGTGGGCCGTGATGGCCATGTTGAACCCAGTGATATTCAAGATGCAGCGCCAACAGCTGGCTTAAGTCAGACATCATCTTTCTCAATTGCAGCTGATTGGAGTGCTACGCATCTGGTGGCACGTAAAGCTGGTAAACGGTAGATTTAGGCTATGACTCTAACAATTGGCCAAGCCGCTCCAGATTTTGAAGTTCTTAACCAACATGGTGAGAAAACATCACTTTCATCATTTAAGGGTGAAAAGAATGTAGTCCTTCTTTTCTATCCTTTTGCATTCTCAGGAATCTGCACCGGTGAGCTGTGTGCATTGCGTGATGATCTAGCGGCGTTTCAAAACGATAACGTTCAATTACTAGCAATCTCATGTGATCCTATGTATGCACAGCGTGCATTTGCTGAGGCAGAAGGCTACAAATTCCCAGTGCTTGCTGATTTCTGGCCACATGGCGCAGTAGGAAAGGCATACGGAGTATTTGAAGAATCACGTGGTTGTTCAACACGTGGAACTTTTGTAATTGATAAAGCAGGCATCTTGCGCTGGCAGGTAGTCAATGGTCTTGGAGATGCGCGCAATATCGCCGACTACAAGGCTGCAATCGCTGCGCTCTAAGCGCGGGATTTAGCGATTTAACTATGGTGAAGTAAGATTCACCAGTAGTCATGGCAGTACAAAGGGTGCTTAGCTCAGTGGTAGAGCGTCTCGTTTACACCGAGAATGTCGGGGGTTCGAAACCCTCAGCGCCCACCAGATCTTTACGAAGGGGTTGATTGCAGAGAATGAAAGCCAGCCCAAGTGATCAACGTCAGATTATTGATGTGGCAGCTTTTGACCAGAAAACCACTTCACTTAACCACAGCGCTTCAATCCTTCCAGAACTAGCGGAGTTAGTAAGTACCACTACAAAATCTCATAACGCTCGCGATCTTCGCATTGGCGCAGAGACTGAACTCAATGATGTCAAGCGCGAGCTCTTGCGCGCAGAGGCTGATGTTGAGCAGATTGTTACTCGCATTACCCGTGATGAAGCCCGTCTCTCTGGTGGCTCAGCCTCTCCTAAAGAGCTTGAACAACTTCAACATGAAGTGGGAACCCTTAATGCACGTCGCGCCGAACTTGAAGAAGTAGAGCTAGAAATCATGATGCGCGTAGATGAAATCAAAGCTCGCATCACAGATCTTCAAACACAGGAAGCTGATTTTATGGCACAGATAAATAATCTTAATATTGGCAAAGAAAATGCGCTCGCAAAGATAAATGGAGAGCTAGAGAGTATTGCCAAAGAGCGAAGTGAAACTCTTGCATCAGTTTCTGCTGAATTTGTTGCCCTCTATGAAAAAGTGAGAGCATCAAATAATGGAAATGGTGCTGCTGCCCTTGTTGCAGGTGCATGCACGGGATGTCACCTTTCAATTAATACAGTTGAGCTCAAGCGAATTGCTGAGTTAGCCGATGATGAAGTGGTGCGCTGTGAAGAGTGCCGTTGCATCTTGGTGCGCGGAGCGTAAAGAGTTGGCCCGTCATTTTTCATTAACCGCAGATGGTGGTTCACGCGGCAATCCTGGTCCTGCTGGCTATGGAACGGTCATTACAGAAAACGGCAAGATCATTGCAGAGCTCTATGACTACATCGGAATTGCAACTAATAACGTTGCTGAATACTGCGGACTCATTGCTGGATTAACTGCCATTAATGCGATGGATCCTGAGGCAACTGTTGATGCGAAAATGGATAGCAAATTGGTAGTAGAACAGATGTCTGGGCGCTGGCAGATTAAGCATGCAGATATGCGAAAACTAGCCAGTGATGCCCGTTCTGCCCACACCGCAGCCCTTGTTACTTACACCTGGATCCCACGTGATGAAAACTCACATGCTGATCGCTTGGCAAATAAAGCCTTAGATGAGCAAAGTGGTGGGGGAGAAGTCATCTCCATCCGCCAGAACTACTTGACTGATCGCTTGCTTAACCCTGAAGAGTCAACAACAATTTACTTAATTCGACATGGTGAGACCGCTTTAACTCCTATGAAGAAGTTTTCAGGTGATGGTCCATTAAATCCAGAGCTGACCGATATTGGTTTAGGACAAGCTGAGAAAGTTGCGCAAGCAATTGCGAAACTCAACCCAGAGGTAATCATTGCTTCACCTCTCAAGCGCACAACTCAAACGGCTGAGGCTATTTCTAAAGCAACTGGGTTACCAATAGTTTTTGAAGATGCTTGGATTGAATGCTCATTTGGAATTTGGGATGGCATGTCTATAGATGAAGTCAAAGAGCGCTACCCAGCTGATTACAACTCATGGGTGTGTTCAACTTCCTATGCACCACCAGAAGGTGAGTCATATGACTCAGTTGCATTGCGTGTGGAAGCAGCGCTTTTACAGATTGCAGCGCAATATCCAGGACAGCGCGTAGTCGTCGTTACGCACAACGGAACAATTAAATCTGCAGCTAAAGTTGTTGTTGGCGCACCAGCTGAATCAATCTTTCATATTGATATTTCACCATGTTCAATCACCACAGTGTCTATCTGGCCAAGCGATGGATTGCGGGCCCTTAGAACTCTTAATGAGCAGGCTCATTTACGCTAGTCAACACTGAATTGTAAGAGTCAAAGCTCAAGAAATACAGGCGAACTCACACCAATAAAACCATTTCAAGTATAATTCTTGAATGAAAATTCTTACAGTCAACATCACTAGCATTGTGCATGAAGGTGAATGGACTGGCAGTGAAGGCAAAACTGGAATCGATAAACGCCCAGCGCTAGGTCCAGTGGAGTTTGCTCATGAAGAAGTCACAGGCGATGTTGTCGTAGATCGCAATCACCATGGGGGATATGACCAAGCGGTCTATGCCTATGCAAGAGAAGATGCTGATTGGTGGGAAAAAGAGCTCGGTCAATCAATTGCAAACGGACGATTTGGTGAAAACTTAACGACATCAGGAATTGATGTTAATGGCGCATTTGTGGGAGAGCGTTGGAAGATTGGCACAACAATTCTTGAAGTCTCACAACCTCGAATTCCATGTCGTGTTTTTGCTGGATTTTGGCAACGACCAACTTTGATTAAAGAGTTTATGGCAGCAGGTAAACCAGGAACATATCTTCGTATTATTCAAGAGGGTCACATCAGTGCAGGTGATGAAATTACAGTTATTTCAAAACCAAATCATCAGATCTCAATTGCAGATTTATATGCAGCAAAAAACGGTGAGCGATTAAAAGTAGAAGAGATAGCCGCAGTGAAAGAATTATCAGGCAAGTACCACGAGTGGGCCCAAAGCCTTCGTAGCTAGCCACATCTCGCAGTTATTGAAGGTAAAGAGTTAAGAGAGTTTGCCCTCAACTTTTACGAAAGTAACTCCTGCATTTGAGAGCGTGACTGAGAACTGATCACCGGCTTTTCCTGGGCAGGATAAACCCCAGCCAAATGTGGTGCTGGCGCCGATTGTAAGTGGCTCGGTCGGTGCACCTTCCATAATGTTATCGCCATCGAAAATGTCGACGCACTCACCGGCAACGGTGCTGCCCTTAACTATCAACGTTGCTAGGTCTAGTTCTGCAGCTGAATTATTGCTAATCGAAACTGTGAATTTTTGATTGAGTTGACCAGGCAAGTGACCCGATGCAAACTTTCCAGGAGTAAACTTTGATGGAGATGAGAGCGTATAACTGACTTTATCGGGAGTAATTACTGGGTTATCAAAGCCACCCGTTGCTTGAGGTGCGGCCTGGGTAGGCTCCACAAGTGCTTGACCCTCTTCGGGAGTTAATGAGGATTGTGTTTGACCACCACCGCAGGAGGTAAGTAGAAGCACGGTGCAGATTGAAGCAATCACCTTGGAACTGGAGTAGATACTTGTCATTGAATGAAACTCCTTAGAACTCGCCTGCACCGCACCAGGGTGTCAGAATCAATAGAGCGAGTATAGAGTACGCGCTGTGACTCCTAAATCTCCCCAAAGCCTAGAACCGATAAGTGTTGGGGCAATTGTGGGGCGCTCTCCCCGCCAAATTGCATGGATGCGCTTTAAACGCAATAAGGTCGGAGTTGGCGCAGCCATGATGAGTATTGCAATCCTGATGCTTTCTCTCTGTGCTCCAATAGTTGCCAAGGTGATAGGTGTTGATCCCGATACTCTTAACTTAGATGTATTAGATGTTAGCGGAATCCCAACGGTAGGCATGAGTTGGGATCACCCACTGGGATTGATTCCAGGTACTGGTCGTGATTTCTTAGCACAACTTCTCTATGGCTCGCGAATCTCATTCTTAATTGCAATTCTCACAACAATGACTGCGCTCACCATTGGTTTATTTGTCGGAATCATTGGAGGATATTTCAGAGGACGTATTGATAACTACCTAGGGCGCTTTACCGATTTCCTCCTCGCATTTCCAGCTTTTTTCATGATCGTTGCACTCAATCAACCTATGGTCGCCCGCATTGAAGAGTCTGGAATCGCAGAAGGCAACAATGCACGCATCATCTTTTTAGTTTTCTTTCTCTCTTTCTTTGGCTGGCCAGGCTTTTCACGACTTGTGCGTTCACAAGTACTCTCTCTTCGCGAGCGCGAGTTTGTAACGGCTGCAGCCGCAATGGGGGCTACGCGTTGGCGAGTAATTACTAAGGAGCTCATACCTAATCTCTGGGCGCCAGTCATCGTTGTTGTCTCACTCTCTCTACCGGGCTATCTGGCTGCCGAAGCGGTCTACTCATTTTTAGGCCTTGGAGTTCAACCCCCTGCATCTACATGGGGAATTCTGCTCTCTAACGCAACGCGCTATGTGACGGTAATGCCCAGCTTCTTCCTCATCGCCGCTGGCTCATTGGTGCTAGTGGTTTTGGCATTTAACCTTGTAGGCGATGCTTTACGTGATGCCTTAGATCCCAAGGCAGAGCGCTAAAACCAGGGAGTTCACGGCCTTCGTTACGTTTTCGTTATCCAAGGCCTTACATATATCTATGGGTTTCTGATTGGATTGCCTCAATGGCGTTGAATTCGCGCCCCTAATGAAAGGAAATACGTCAATGAGCAATCTCTCTGCTCTTCGTCGTGCCGTTGTAATTACAGCTGCAAGCGCACTTGCCGTCAGTACCGTAATGGTCGCTGGTGCAACATCTGCCTCAGCTGCAGTTAAGCCAAAGACTGGTGGAATTCTCACCTTCCTTGAGCACACTCCACGATTAGATCACTACGATCCATCACGTATCTATACTGGCCGCGATTTAGCGTTTATGAACTCATTCATGACACGTACTCTCGTTGCCTATAATCCAGTCCCAGGGGCCGCTGGTGCAAACCTTGTCCCAGACCTTGCAACTAATACAGGTGTACCAAGTAACGCTGCTAAGACTTGGAAGTTCACACTCCGCCCAGGTTCAACTTTTGAAGATGGTGTAAAGGTTACCTGCGAGAATGTTCAGTACGGTGTTTCTCGTGTCTTTGCAACTGATGTCATTACCGATGGCCCTGGCTACCTTCAGGCCTGGTTGGACATTCCAAAAGATGCCGATGGAAACTCTGTATTTAAGGGTCCATACAAGAAGGATGCAGCAGGACTTGCCGCATTTAAGAAGGCTGTCTCTTGCTCAAAAGACAACCGCACAATTACTTTCCAACTCAATAAATCAGTTGCCGACTTTAACTACCTTGCAACATACGGAGTTATCTCTCCTATTCAAGCAAGCAAAGACACAGGCGACAAGTACGACCTTCGTCCACAATCAACAGGTCCTTACAAGATTGCCGAGAATAACGCTACTCAGATGAAGCTCGTCCGCAATACAAAGTGGTCAAAGGCTTCAGATCCAGTACGTACTCCATATCCTGATGAGGTTGTCATTTTGTTTGGTTACGACGAAGAAGTAATCGACCAGATTATTTTGGGAGATACAATTCCAACTGCTGTGAGCTTTGGTGAGCCACTCTCAACCAACAACGATAAGTTCTTCTCAGATTCTTCTATGAAGAACCGTCGTATGAATAATCCAGATCCTTATGCTCGTTATTTTGCCTTTAACGTCAAGGCGATGCCTTGTTTGGAAATCCGCCAGGCGATGTATTACTCACGTGATGCAAAAGCGCTGCTTGATTATGCTGGTGGATCAACATATGCAGGTTCATATGCAACTGGTGTTATTAGCCCGTTGCTTGCAACTGACTATGCACCAACTAAGGTTGTAGGACCAGGATCTGCCGACTTTATTCCTGAAGGAAATATTCCTAAGGCTAAGGCGCTTATGGAGACTGCAAAGACAAAGTGTCCTGCCGACTACAAAAAGGCAACAGAGACTGGACTCAAGATTGACGTACGCCAATCAGTTACTCTGAACGACACAATTCCAATAGATACTGCAGCATATGCACGTGCTGGAATTAAGGTCTCCTTTAACCCAATTAGCTCAGGCTATTACCCAACAGTTATGAACCCAGATAAGCAGAACGACCTCTCAGCATCAGGCTGGGGCGCCGACTGGGCAAATGCTTCAACAGTTATTCCAGAGCTCTTCGCCTCCTATGGTGGATTTAATATCTCCCAGAACTTAGGCGATCCAACACACAAGGCCTTTGAAGATAAGGTCAACATCGCAATGAAGACCACAGATCGCGCCGCACAGTCAAAGATGTGGAAGGCATTGGATGTAGAAGCCATGAAGAACTTCTGGGTCCTGCCAACAATCTTTGGTAAGGCTCAGTTCGTCTGGGGATCACAAGTAGGCGGTGTGTTCTTCTGGGTACCTCAGGGCAACCCTGCATTCGGCAAGATGTGGATTAATAACTAATCTCACCTAAGAAGAATGCAATAAAAAATAAGTAGTAGGAAGTAAGGTACTCCTGGCTCAGATCCCAATCTGTGCCAGGAGTATTTACTTAAAGCCGGCTATAGCTGCCAGAGGCAATCAGTAACTAGTGATAGGAGTGCAGGTGTTTAATTTTGTTGGCCGCCGCATACTCTTTGCAATCATCACTCTCTTAGCAGTCTCTGCCGTTGTATTTACAATCTTCTCGCTCTTGCCCTTTGACCCAGCCGCTCTCTCATGTGGACAGCGCTGTACAGATCAGATCATCGAGGGCAATCGAATCAAGCTTGGATATGATAAACCGCTCTATATCCAGTACTTGTTGTTTTTAAGTGGAATCTTCCTCGGTCGCTCGTATGGCACGGGCTCGGCCGCCTTTTCATGCCCAGCACCATCCTTTGGATATTCATTTAATGAAAATCGCTGTGTGTCCTCACTATTAGCCGAGGCACTTCCAGTGACTGTCAACCTTGCTCTAGGAGCTCTCATTATCTGGCTCATTGCCGGTGTGAGCCTAGGATTAATTGCCGCCCGTTTCAAGGGAAGATGGCCAGATACAACCAGTTCTATCTTTGTATTACTTGGTACGTCACTTCCAACATTTGTTACAGGTCTGGCGCTCTTAATCTGGGTAACGATTAAGTGGAAGCTAGTCCCACTATCTGTTATTGGTTATACGCCACTGTATGAAAATCCAGTTAAGTTTTTTCAATTCTTTATCTTGCCCTGGATTACCTTGGCAATTGCATATGCAGCTCTCTATACCCGTTTCACCCGTGCTGCAGTCCTTGAAACTTTAGGCGAGGATTACATCCGGACGGCGCGAGCTAAAGGCGTTAAAGAGCGCACAGTTCTCTTAAAGCACACGATGCGCGCAGTCTTTGCTCCCATTATTACCTTAGCGGGTCTTGATTTTGCAGGGTTAATTGGTGGTGCAATTATTACTGAAACCATCTTTAATCTTCCAGGTTTAGGTCGCCTTACTCTTCGCTCAACCTTTGAGTTTGATTTACCAATTGTGCTTGCCACAACAATTTTAGCGGCCGCGGTTGTCATCATAATGAACTTAATTATTGACATGCTCTACGCTGTGTTAGATCCGCGAGTGAGGATCTGATGGCTCACATTTTGGCAATTAATGATCTTCACGTCACATTTCCAACCGATGATGGTCTGGTGCGCGCCGTTGATGGAGTATCACTCTCACTTAATGAAGGCCAAACCCTTGCGATAGTAGGTGAATCCGGCTCAGGTAAGACAGTGACTGGACTTTCAATCATGGGACTGCATAAAAGAGGTGCAACTCAGATTTCAGGTTCAATCCTAATCAAAGATGGCGATCGTGAGATTGATATCGTCTCTAGTAGTGAAGAAGAGATTCGCATGCTTCGCGGAGGAACTGTGGCGATGATTTTTCAAGATCCCATGTCATCTCTGCATCCCTATTATCGAATCGGCAATCAACTGGCCGAGGCCTTTTTGGTGCATAATCCAGGGAAAAAGAAGCAGGCGCGAGCACGCGCTATCGAGATGCTGGATCTAGTTGGAATCTCAGAGCCTGCGGTACGGGCCGATGAATATCCTCACCAGTTTTCAGGAGGAATGCGCCAGCGTGTGATGATTGCAATGGCGCTCATGAACTCACCTCGCGTACTAATCGCCGATGAACCCACAACGGCCCTTGATGTAACTGTGCAAGCTCAGATTCTTATACTGCTGAAATCTCTACAAAAAGAGTTTCATATGGGGATTTTGCTCATCACTCATGATCTTGGCGTTGTCGCACAGGTGGCCGATGATGTGAGTGTGATGTATGGCGGGAAAATAGTTGAAACTGGTACAGCCGATGGTGTCTTTTATCAACCCAAAGCCCCCTATACATTGGGGTTACTTAAATCCGTTCCGCGTATCTCAACACATGGCTCTGATCGCTTAAAAGCTATTGCAGGACAACCACCATCACTCATTAACTTACCTACAGGTTGCGCATTTGCACCTCGCTGTGAGTACTCCTCTCACGCACCCGCAGATGCTTGTGCAACGCTACGTCCACAGCTTCTTGGCCAGAGCCCCTCACATTTATCGCGCTGTCACGTCGATGAATCTACGCGCGATTCAATCTTTGCAAAGGAACTCAAGCAGGTGCGCCCATGAGTAACGATATTATTTTAAAGGTAGAGAATCTGACTAAGCATTTCCCCTCTGGTAGTAAGCGCATAGGCAACACCGTTAAAGCAGTCGATGGAATCTCCTTTGATTTACGGGCGGGAGAAACTCTTGGATTAGTTGGCGAATCAGGCTGTGGCAAGACCACGGCGGGTCGCACCATATTAAAGTTAAATGAACCAACCTCTGGAACTTTAATTTTTGAAGGCCAGGACATCACCGATTTTAACCCGCGAAAAATGCGCCCGCTGCGTTCGCAGATGCAGATAATTTTTCAAGATCCTTACACCGCATTAAATCCTCGTCAAACTATTGGAAAAATAATCGCTGCGCCTTTTGAAATTCAAGGTATCGAACCGAAAGAAGGTCTCAAGAGCGCTGTTGCCTCACTCATGGAGCGAGTTGGATTAAACCCGGAACATTACAATCGCTATCCTCATGAGTTTTCAGGTGGACAACGCCAACGTATCGGTATAGCACGAGCGATAGCATTAAAGCCGCGTTTTATAATCGCTGACGAACCAGTGAGCGCTCTAGATGTCTCAATCCAAGCACAAGTAATTAACTTGCTTGAAGATTTGCAGAAAGAAGATGGAATCAGCATGGTCTTCATTGCGCACAATTTATCTGTTGTACAACATATTTCAGATCGAGTAGCTGTGATGTATTTAGGTAAAATCATGGAGATCGGTGAGACAAATGCACTGTATGCCGCTCCGCACCATCCATATACGAAGGCTTTATTATCTGCTGTTCCTCAGCCTGATCCGCGCACGGAAAAAACGCGAGAGCGGATTATTCTCTCGGGCGATCTACCGAGTCCTGTAAATCCACCATCGGGTTGTGTCTTTAATACCAGATGCTGGAAAGCAACCCAGAAATGCAAAAGCGATACTCCGCAGTTAATGCAGATTGGCACAGCACAGGTCGCCTGCCATTATCCTGAAATTTAGTATTTTGATGAACAGGTTACATTGCTAGCCACATGGCCGATACGCTTACCCGCATGAACTCTGCATCTCGTATTTTACATGCGGCCACCGGTTCAAACCTGATTGCCAAAGGTTGGGCACAAGAGGCAGCGATCCGCATGCTCCACAACAACTTAGACCCAGCCGTTGCAGAGCACCCAGAAAACCTTGTTGTCTATGGTGGCACGGGCAAAGCTGCACGTAACTGGCCTTCCTTTGATGCAATTGTTAAGAGCCTTACTAACTTAAAAGATGATGAAACTCTTCTCGTTCAATCAGGCAAGCCTGTGGGAGTTTTTCAAACTCATGAATGGGCACCACGCGTATTAATCGCAAACTCTAACCTTGTGGGGGATTGGGCTAACTGGCCAGAGTTTCGCAGGTTAGAACAACTGGGTTTAACGATGTATGGACAGATGACTGCTGGTTCTTGGATCTACATCGGCACACAAGGAATCTTGCAAGGAACCTATGAGACTTTTGCAGCAGTTGCACAAAAGCGCTTTAACGGAACTCTTCAAGGAACTCTGACACTCACAGGTGGATGCGGCGGCATGGGCGGAGCACAACCTCTTGCTGTGACTATGAATGGTGGAGTGTGTTTGGTTATCGATATTGATAAGACCAGATTAGAAAAGCGCATTACAACTAGATACCTAGATGAGATTGCAGATAACGTTGATGATGCCGTTGAGCGTGTGCTGAAAGCAAAAGCTGCCAAGGTTCCACTCTCGGTTGGGCTTGAGGGAAATGCTGCAGAGCTCTTCCCACTACTGCTCTCTATGGATGTTCCCATCGATATTGTCACTGATCAAACGTCAGCCCACGATCCTTTCTCCTATGTTCCAATTGGTGTGAGCGTTCATGAAGCGGCGCAGATGGCAAAAGATGATCCAGCAGATTTCACTAAGCGCTCACAGGCATCTATGGCTAAACATGTTGAAGCAATGGTGGGCTTTATGGATAAAGGTGCTGAAGTATTTGATTACGGTAATTCAATTCGTGATGAAGCCCGCCAAGGTGGCTTTTCACGTGCTTTTGCCTTTCCAGGCTTTGTTCCAGCCTATATTCGTCCACTGTTTTGTGAAGGAAAAGGGCCATTTCGTTGGGTGGCGTTATCTGGAGATCCTAAAGATATTTATCGCACAGATAAAGCAGTTCTTGATTTGTTCCCAGAAAATGAAGGACTACATCGCTGGATCACTATGGCCCAAGAGAAGGTTGCCTTCCAGGGACTTCCTGCACGCATCTGTTGGTTAGGTTATGGAGAGCGAGACAAAGCTGGTCTTGCATTTAATGATTTAGTAGCACGCGGTGAAGTATCAGCTCCAATTGTTATTGGTCGCGACCACCTAGATTGTGGCTCAGTTGCATCTCCTTACCGTGAAACTGAAGCAATGCTCGATGGCTCTGATGCAATTGCGGACTGGCCATTACTCAACGCCATGGTCAATATTTCTTCAGGTGCTTCATGGGTTTCGATTCACCATGGTGGTGGTGTGGGTATGGGCCGTTCAATTCACGCAGGCCAGGTTTCAGTTGCAGATGGCACCAAGCTAGCTGCACAAAAGTTAGAGCGAGTACTAACAAATGATCCAGGCATGGGAGTTATTCGACATGCTGATGCTGGTTATGACATAGCTGTGGACACAGCAAAGCAACGTCACGTGCATGTTCCTATGTTGGATACTGAATGACAAGCACGCTTGTTCACAATATTGGCCAGTTAGTCACCAATGATCCAGCCCACGATGGAACAAAGCTAGGTGTAATTGAAAAAGCAGCGCTGCTCATCGAAGATGGAGTTGTTGCTTGGGCCGGCCCAGATTCTGACGCACCGACACATCACATTAAGCGCAAATTAGATGCAAAGGGCCGCGCAGTAATTCCAGGTTTTGTAGATAGCCACACACATATAATCTTTGCAGGTGATCGCAGCAAAGAGTTTCGTGCACGCATGTTGGGGGAGAGCTATAGCGCTGGCGGCATTGCCCACACTGTTGAGAAAACAAGAGCTGCCAGTGATGATCTACTGCGCTCAAACGCGCAAAGCCTATTAAATGAGGCTTATTCCACCGGAACAACAACAGTTGAAATTAAGTCTGGCTATGGATTAACCGTTGTTGATGAGCGCAGATCACTTGAAATTGCACAGGGCCTGACCGATGAAACTACATTTCTAGGTGCCCATGTTGTGCCAGTGGAGTATAAAAAGAATCCAAAAGATTACGTTGATCTAGTTACAGGCCCAATGCTGGGTGCAGTCCTTCCTTTTTCAAAGTGGATAGATGTTTTTTGTGACAAAGGCGCTTTTTCACCCGAGGATGCCCGCACGATCCTTAAAGCTGGAATGGCTAAGGGGTTATTGCCGCGCATTCATGCCAATCAACTACAAGAAGGCCAAGGGGTTCGCTTAGGTGTTGAGCTCGATGCTGCATCAGTAGATCATGTATCTCACTTGAGTGAGAAAGATATAGAAGCGCTATCAAAGTCAAAGACTGTTGCAACGCTTTTGCCAGGTGCTGAGTTCTCCACTCGCTCTGCTTATCCTGATGTTCGCCCACTCCTTGAGGCCAGCATCACTGTGGCCCTTGCCTCTGATTGCAATCCAGGTTCTTCTTACACAACCAACATGGCCTTCATCATGGCGATTGCAGTTCGTGAGATGCATTTCTCTCCTGAACAAGCGCTCTGGTCAGCAACGATGGGCGGGGCAAAAGCGCTACGCCGCGATGACATTGGCCATCTCTTTGAAGGAGCGCGAGCTGATTTTTCTATTCTTAATGCAGATTCATATATTCACTTGGCATATCGTCCAGGTGTTCAATTAATAGGACAGGTGTGGCGAGATGGCCTCCAAATCAAATAAGACCGTAACGCTCTCAACATCTGGCACAACTTTCACCGATGTTATAGATGTTGCCCGCCATGGTGCACAGGTTGAACTTTCAAGGGCCGCAATTGATGCAATGAATGCATCTAGAAAATACATTGAAGGCTATGCCGCAGGCGGAGTACCTGTTTATGGTGTTTCAACTGGCTTTGGAGCACTCGCCAATCGCCACATCGATGTTAAAGATCGCTCACAACTACAGAAATCTCTTATTCGCTCTCATGCTGCAGGTGTTGGCCCTGCAATTGAGCGTGAAGTAGTGCGCGCACTGATGTTCTTGCGCCTTCGCACCATGGCATCTGGTCGCACGGGCGTGCGCGTGGCATTAGCTCAGTCATACGTTGAATTCTTAAATAAGGGCATAACACCAGTAGTTCCAGAGTTTGGATCCCTTGGTTGTAGTGGAGATTTAGCACCGCTTTCACATTGCGCACTTGCCTTGATGGGTGAGGGCCACGTGCACGATGCCAATGGTGTTGAGATAGAAACAATGCAAGCGCTTAACGCTGTAGGCATTAAACCAATCGAGTTAGAGGCCAAAGAAGGTCTTGCCCTCATTAATGGCACAGATGGAATGCTGGGCATGTTGATTATGGCCTGTGCTGATTTAGAACAGCTATGCATGGTTGCAGATATAACTACGGCAATGAGTATTGAAGGTCTTCTCGGTACGGATCGTGTTTTTGCCCCAGATCTACATGCTCCACTTCGCCCACAAATTGGCCAAGCAATAAGTGCTGCAAATATCTTTGCGTTATTAAAGGATTCAGGAATCGTTGCATCACACCGTGAAAATGATTCACGTGTCCAAGATGCTTATTCACTGCGCTGTGCTCCGCAAGTTGCAGGAGCGGTCCGTGACACGATTGCATACGCCTCAACGATTGCCCAGCGAGAACTGGCATCATCAATTGATAATCCAGTTGTTATGCCAGATGGTCGCGTGGAATCCAATGGAAACTTTCATGGAGCACCAGTTGGTTATGTTCTAGATTTCCTTGCAATTGCTGCAACTGATTTAGGTTCTATGGCAGAGCGCCGCACAGACCGTGCACTAGATCAATACCGCTCTGCTGGCCTGCCTCCCTTCTTAGCCCACGATCCAGGCGTTGATTCTGGCCTGATGATCGCCCAATACACACAAGCTGGGTTAGTCAGTGAAAACAAACGACTTTCCACTCCTGCAAGTGTTGATTCAATTCCTTCCTCTGCCATGCAAGAAGATCATGTTTCTATGGGTTGGTCTGCTGCCAGAAAGCTACGCAAAGTAGTTGATAACTTGGCACGCATCCTGGCAATTGAGTTAGTAACAGCTGCCAGAGCAATTGAATTTCGCACCGGATTAACTCCAGCACCTGCAACTGCGCGCGTGGTGAAAGAGCTTCGCACAGTAGTGGGGGGAGTAGGACCTGATCGATTCCTATCTCCTGAATTAGAAGCTGCAACTGCCCTTGTTAATTCAGGAGCAATAGTTGCTGCAGCTAAAGAAGTTGTTAAGCAGCTTATCTAGAGGCTAAGCCTGCAGCTGCTTCAAGAACAAGCAGGGCGGCTAAGCGCACAGTGCGCTGATCATCAGTATCAATGGATGCATCAATTTCAGTGATATCAATTGCTCTCACGCGCTTATCTGCAGCTAAGAAAAATGCGCCTTGGCGTAGTTCATCGGCAGATATTCCACCTGGCATTGCTGCAGGACAAGCTGGGACAACGCTTCTATCACAGACATCAACATCTAAATCAACATAGATTTCGCGCCCACCAGCACCTGCAATATCTAGTGCTTGTTTAACAACATCTGAGATTGAGCGCGTGCGAAGATCGCACCGTGGAATTACCGTGATTCCATTTTCTTTAGCACGTGCACTGTATTGGGCGCTATTAGCAAAATCTGCAATACCGATTTGAACAATGTTTTTGCCTGGCAGCCCCGCCTGAATTAACTCCCAGACTGGTGAACCATTGCTATGGCCATCTCGCAGATCGTGGTGGGCATCAAAAGTAATCAGGCCAACGTTGGATAAATCAGACCACAAACCTGATGCAACGCTGTAAGTAATGGAGTTATCTCCGCCAAGGGCAATAAGGAGTTTGTGCTTACCTAATAACCCTTTAACTGCGCTGTGCACACGCTCAATTCCCTCAGCGCCATCTGGGGATTGCACATTACCTAAATCTGCAATTGGATTATCTGCAAGATCAATGCCTTCTGATGTGGAATACGTTGAATATCTAGCTAAAGCGTTGCGGATTGCATCAGGAGTTTGGTTCGCGTTCGTTGGTGAGATTGAACCTTGATGAGCTGGAACACCAATTAAGGCTAAATCCGCAGAGGTGTTAGTAGTTGAAAGAAGAGTATGAGCGCGCTTCCACTGTGGATCATCTGGTAGTTGCGCACTCATCATGGGTTAATCGTAGGGGCTTTGTGCACGAGATTAAATGCCTGCAGCGTGGCCTTCACAACGAGGATCTGAACCAAATGCATAGGTTGCATTAGGCAAAACCTGCATTAACTGCACAGATGAACCATGTCCCCAAGCAGCAAGTTCTTTCACATCATGGCCCTTGGCTCGAAGTTCATCGAGTACTGCAGTTGGCACACGATTTTCAATCTCAAGCACACCACTGCCATTCTCTTCAGCAGAGCTTTGCCCAGGAGCGTTGAGATGTTGCCATCTAGGAGCCTCAGTTGCTTCTTGCACGTTCATCTTCAAATCAACAACATTGGTGATTAACTGCAGATTGGTCTGCACCTGAATATTTGCACCAGGTGTTCCTCCTACTAAATGCAAAGTTCCATCAGCATTAACTGCAGTAAAGGCATTGAGGGTGTGTGCTGGGCGCTTTCCTGGCTCAATAATGTTGGGAGAGGCTGGATCTAATGAGAATCCAGTTAAGCGATTATTTAAAATGATTCCAGTTCCAGGTATTACCCAAGAACTACCAAAGCCATGGAAAACAGATTGAATCCACGAAACTGCGTTGCCATCCTTATCTGCCACTAAAAAGTAGGTGGTGTCACTGCCTTCACTAACAGGGGCAATGTCTGTGGCGGCTTTATCCATAGATATCTGGGTGCATCTCTTATCAATGTTTTCTTTCGAAAAAATCTTTGCAACATTGACCTCAATAAATTCAGGATCTCCCAGAATCGCATTGCGATCAGCAAAACCAGCCTTTTTAGATTCCACACCAATATGAATGCGATCTGCTTCACTCATAGATGCCACATCAAAGCGCTCATTAATAAGCAGCTCTTCCATCAAGATCATTCCTTGAGTGGGAGGCGGTTGGCCATAAATTGTTAAATCGCGATACTTAATTGATAGGGGATCTAGAACTCTGGTGGTGTGAGCCTTTAGATCTTGGGCATTAAACCAACCATCAGAGCCACTGATGAGTTGCTGGGCAATTCGCTCCTCATAAAATACGCTGCGACCACCTGCTGCAATCTCGCGCAGTGATTGCGCTAGATCTTTTTGAATAACTAAGTCGCCCACCTGGACGTTCACGTCAATACCCATATCTTTAAAGAGGAAAGTATCAGGAGTTGTAGCTAAGTGATTAGCAATTCTGCGAACAAAGCCAGTATTTGCTGGAAAACCATTGTCTGCATAATCAATGGCTTGTTCTAGCAATGTGGCCATAGGTAACTTGCCATAGCGCTGATGTGCTTCAAACCAGGTTGAAACTAAACCTGGAACAGTTCCTGATTTATATCCATGCAAAGGAATATCTGTGCCATAAGCAGCAGCAGTTGCAGCGTGTGGTGCTTCACCACTGCCGTTAAATGCAAGGTTTGTCTTTGAGCTTGCATGGTGAGTAACTAAAAAAGCATCTCCACCTAAATGCGAAGCACCTGGCTCTACAACACAGATCACCGCACTCAGTGCAATGGCAGCATCAATAAAGCTTCCACCTTGTTTTAGTATTGAAATCGCAGCGCTCACGGCCAATGGCTGGCTTGCAGCAGCTCCGCCATTTTTGGCATAAAC
>JBBAMY010000012.1:0-26909 GCA_040402235.1 Candidatus Planktophila sp.
GCACAGATGAATCAGAGCGTTTGATTCCGCCTAAGAAGCTCAACATGGAAGGTGCTCTTGAGTTCTGCCGTGAAGATGAGTGCGTTGAAGTGACGCCAGCTGTAGTTCGTATCCGCAAGGTTGTTCTTGATGGTGACGAGCGTGCCCGTACTACTGCGCGCCAGAAGAAGGCGAACCTGAACGTTTAGTTTTTCTTAATCACCTTACTTAAGATTGCGGCAATTTCGGCAATATCTATTTCACCTTTAGCGATGTCGAGAATCATTTTTTCGGCATCGTCAATATCCATCTTTAGATCACGATCATTCATTAAGCAGAAGATGCGACCAGCAGACCAGGCAATTCTCTTGTTGCCATCAATAAGAGCATGGTTGCGAGCTAGAGAATGAATGAGGGAAGCAGTTTTCTCTTCAAATGAAGAATATGCATCCTCGCCATAGATAGTGGTCTGTGGTCGCATTGCTGCAGACTCAAGAAGACCTACATCGCGAACTCGAAAATCTGCAATAAGAGATTTTCCCATTTCAAGAAGATCTTGAAGATTTAAATAATCAAATTGATCATTCACTGAGACAAGCGATCAAGGAGCTCTGCATCCTCTTCTGCTACGCGCGCGATTGCACTGGTCAAACGTTGCGGTCTGCGAGAGATGTAGGCGTTTACGGCAGCCAGTGCAGCTTCCTGCATTGAGATGCCATCTTGTTCTGCAGCTGCTCGAAGACCAGCGCTTTGCTCGGGGGTAAGTCGTAAGTTCATTGCCATGAAGAAATGGTACCAGAGTGGTACCACAATTAAACCTCCCAATAGGGAAAAGGGCTGTTTTGTCATAGCGGTCAGGCAAGATAACCACTGTGAGTAAGCAGAGCTTTTCCCTTATTGCACCTAATGCACCGAAATCTACGCCTGCACTTACCCCTGATCAGGCAGCTGCGATTCAACATCGCGGTAGCCCTTTAGTCATTCACGGTGGTCCTGGCACAGGTAAAACAACGGTTTTAATCGAAGCTGCGCTATCGCGTATTGCGCAGGGCCAAAACCCAGATTCAATTCTGCTGCTTACATTTGGACGCGAACGCGCTTCTGAATTACGTGATGCCATCGCACTTCGCACGACTAAAACAATGTTTGAACCTTTAGCTAGAACATTTCACTCACTTGCTTTTTCAATTATTAAGATGAAAGCAAAGGATGATCCTGAACCAATTCTGCTCAGTGGTCCAGAACAAGAGAGCTATATCAAAGAGCTCTTGCAAGGTGACATTGCAGATGGCTATAAAGAGTGGCCAGAAGATTTACATGCAGCGCTAACCACTAATGGTTTTGCTCGCGAGCTTCGCGATTTAATCTTGCGTGCCTCTGAGCGAGGTATTGGTCCTGATGAGTTAGAAAAGCTTGGCGCAAGTGAAGGCGAGAAGTATTGGTCAGCTGCTGCTAAGTTTTGGAAACGTTACTTGAATTCAATGGTGATGCGAGAGATCAGTGCAACCGATGCAAAGCTGCGTATTGACCCATCTGAATTAGTCTCACGCGCCGCAATTCATCTTCACAACAACTCAGATGTTCTATCAGCTCTGAGAGCACGCTTTACGACAATCATGGTTGATGAATTCCAAGAGTCAGATCCAGCACAGCGTGCACTGCTTGCCATGCTCACCGGCAATGATGTCATCATCGCTGCTGATGCAGACTCTGCTGTTGGTCGCTTTCGCGGAGCAGATCCTGATGGATTATCAGCCGCTCTTGATCCTTATCGCGCAAAAGAGATTATTTTAAACACAGGCTTTAGAAATTCGTCGAGCATTTTTGATGTGGGATTGAGTTTTGCTAAGAGTATGAAGGGATCGCAGACCACACGCAAACGCAGCTGTGGCAATGAAAATACGGGCCAAGTACAGGTCCACCGCTTTAGATCAGGGGCAGAAGAAGCAGCCTTTATCGCCCATCAGTTCCGTAGTGCGCATCTGCGTGAAGGTATTTCTTATAGCAACATGGCAGTTATTTTGCGCAGCCCTGGAATACAAGCATCCTCACTGCGACGAGCATTTTCACAGGTTGGTATTCCAGTTGCATCTGAACTACAGGCGCTAGCTGGCAATCCCGCAATTGCACCATTCTTGCTTTTAGCTCGCGTTGCACTTAAACAACAACCGCTTAACTTTGATACTGCTGAGCGATTACTGATGAGTGAATTTGGTGGAGCAGATTCGATTTCATTACGTCGTATTCGCAGAGCACTCATTGCCACTCGCGTTGATGGTGATGATCGCACAGGAACACAGCTGCTCATTGCCGCCCTAGATTCTGGTGAGTTGTTTATTGAAGGTGCTGCTGAAATAACTCGTGTGCATGAGCTGCTTGAGAAAGCTCGAGCAGTTGCTAGAAACAAGAAAGCAACAGCCGATGAACTGCTTTGGGTAATTTGGGATAACGCAGTTACAAGTGATGGAGCAAAATTGGCCAATGCTTGGCGCAATCAAGCTTTGCGTCCTGGAGTTCGCGGGGCAGCAGCAGATCGTGATCTTGATGCAATGATGCAGTTGTTTGAAAGTGCGGCTAGATATTCAGAGCGCTTCCCACTCTCTGGGCCAGGTGCCTTCATTACTGAGATTGCAACGGAAGATATCGCTGGCGATGTTATTACTGCCAAAGGCGTGCGAGCTGATTTTGTTGAGATTCTTACAGTTCACAGTGCCAAGGGACGTGAGTGGGATTTAGTTGCAATTGCAGGATTACAAGAGGGTTCTTGGCCAAACCTTAAACAACGCTCCTCACTACTTGGAGCAGAGCGTTTAGTTGAGCGCCAACGCAACCCTGATATTGCCCGTGATCAGCTAGATGTCATTGCTGCCAGCGGTCTTTTGCAAGATGAGGAGCGGTTGTTTCATGTGGCCCTCACCCGCGCCAAACAATCACTATTTGTTACTGCCGTGCAGGCAGATGATGAAGAACCATCACAGTTCTTTGAATCTGTTGAAGTTCTAGTAAAGAAGATTGATGAAGCGCTAGAGCCCGAGTTAACCGAAGTACCAAGGCCGATTACCGCACCTGCCTTAGTTGCAGAACTTCGTGGCCAACTAGATGGCAAAAATGCAAAAGAAGCCGCTTCTTTGCTCAGTGCAATGGCAGCTGAAGGAATCTATTTAGCTGAGCCTGCGAACTGGATTGGATCTGTGCCACTGAGCACGGATGCACCAGTTATTAATGCAGACCTAGAAGTTGTTGTTTCTCCCAGTGGCGCTGAATCATTTGTTGAATGCGGAGTTAAATGGTTCCTGCAAAATAATGGTGGCACCGATGGTGATAGCACCGCGCAAGTTTTAGGTTCTGCTATTCACGCATTTGCCGCCAAGATGGTGCAAGAACCAGGAACATCTAAGCAAGATTTGATTGCTAATCTAGAGAGTTCATGGAAGCTCATCGATCCAGATTCAGGTTGGGTCAGTGCTTCACATCTAGAGAACGCTGTAACAATGCTTGAGAAGTTTGTTACTTACCACAATGAATCCAAACGAGAAGTTGTAGATGCTGAAATTAGATTTGATGTGAAATTAGGTCGTGCTCGAATTCGAGGAAGTGTGGATCGATTAGAGGTTGAAGCCAATGGTTCTCTTTTCATTATTGATTTCAAGACTGGTGGAGCTGCAATCTCACTCAAGGATGCAAAGGAGAATCTGCAGCTTGCTAGTTACCAAGTGGGTATTGCCGAAGGTGGCTTTACTCAAGGCAATGTCAGCGCTGGAGCAGAGTTGGTGTATCTGGGCACAAGCACTGCAGGTGCAACTCTTAGACCACAACATGTTATTGATGTTGAGGCGACAAAAGAGAAATTGAATGAGATTGCAGATGGCATGGGAGCTGCTACTTTCTTTGCCACCGTAAATAAGCGCTGTAAAGGCTGCCCAGTGCGCAAATCCTGCCCCGTTCAAAATGATGGACGGACGGTGATTGAAAAATGAGCGAAGCGAAATATTCACCGGAGGAGATAGTTGCAAAGCTTGGGCTCAAGCCTGTAACACCATATCAATCCGAAATCATTAGTAGTCCACTAGAGCCTTCAGTAGTAATTGCTGGTGCGGGTTCAGGTAAGACTGAAACGATGTCGAACCGTGTGTTGTATTTGGTAGCAAACGGCTTTGTTACACCTGATCAAATCCTGGGTCTTACTTTCACACGCAAAGCTGCCGGAGAACTATCGGTACGTATTCGAAAGCGCCTACGTCAATTAGCTGCGGATAAAGACTTCAAACACATCACTTCTACTTCTACATCTGTTACTACCTATCACTCCTATGCAGGCAAGCTCCTGAGTGAGCATGCAATTCGCTATGGCATTGATGCAGATGCAGAGCCATTGGGTGAGGCTGCAATTTGGCAGATTGCTTCAGATGTTGTGCGCAACTGGTCAGATGATTCATATCGAAATCAAAGCGCAGTTAGTACTGTGATCAAAGATTTGTTGGGGCTATCTAAATTAATGCTAGAGCATCAAGTAAAAGCTGAAGATATTGAGCGCATCGGCAATGAAGTTTTAGCATCCTTGCAACCTCTTACCGGAAGCAGTAACGCTGAAGTCCGAGATGTTGCCAAGGCCATGCGTCAGCGAAACTCATTGCTCCCTATGGTTGAATCCTTTATGCAGTGTCGCAAAGCTGCGGGGGAGTTCTCCTTTGATGATCAGATGTCACTAGCTGCAGATATTGCTCAGAACTTTGAAGATGTTGGTGTGTTAGAGCGTGGTAAATATAAAGTTGTTTTACTCGATGAGTATCAAGACACATCCCAATCACAGGTGCGAATGCTTTCATCTCTCTATGGAGGCGGTCATCCAGTAATGGCTGTGGGAGACCCATCGCAAGCCATTTATACATGGCGCGGAGCCTCTGCCGGCACCATGGCATCTTTTGCTACCTATTTCCCTAAGAACGTTGATCAAGTTGGCAAAGCTCAATTCTCTCTTCCAACAACGTTTCGCAATGATGAAATGATTTTGTCGGTTGCAAACCGTATTAGTGGTGAAATCAAGTTAGCGGGCGGGCAACAAGTCGTTGAACTAGAGGCGCGACCAAAAGCTGGCAAGGGTGAAGTTGCCTATGGAATTTTTGAAACTATTGATGCTGAAGCACAGGCAATTACCGAATACGTTCAAAAGAACTGGGCTCCTTCAACTGGCAAGACGTGCGCCGTGCTTGTTCGAAAGCGCAGTCAGATAAGCGCAATAGAAGCAGCGTTGCATGAGGCTGGAATTGCAGTGGAAGTAATTGGAATCGGTGGATTGATTCACGTTCCAGAGGTGGCCGATGTTGTGACAATGTTAAAGATAATTACCGATCCTGATGCAGGTTCGGCACTGATGCGTCATTTAACGGGACCAAGAATTAACTTAGGCCCACGTGATATTGCAGCGTTAGGCACATTCTCACGTGATCGCGCTAAAGCTATGCATGCTGATTCAAAGACATTTATTAAAAAGATTGCTGCCGGCAACCCAGAACAGCTAGAGGCCGATGATCAATTTGCAGGATCAATCATCGATGCCTTAGATGAAATTGCCGATGCAAAGAAGTTAGGCTTTAGCGATATTGGATATCAACGCCTGGTCCGATTTGTCAGTGATTTACGTCGATTACGTGCACGCGCAGGTGGTCAGATAACTGATCTGATTAGTGAAATTGAAAACTACTTAACACTTGAAAGTGAGATAACTCTGCGTGATGGCAATCAATCTGGTCGCAGACATTTAGATCGCTTCCTTGATGAAGCAGCAAAGTTCCAGCGCACAGGTGGAACTGTGGCGGCCTTCTTAGTATGGCTAGATATAGCAGCCGATGCTGAAGGCGGGCTAAAGGCAGGAGCACCTGAAATTCGCAGTGATGTCGTGCAGATATTGACGATTCACATGGCAAAAGGTGCTGAGTGGGATGTTGTTGTTGTGCCCGGATTGGCTGAGGGCACATTTCCTGGCGGCAATACGGGGGATTCTGATAATTGGATTAAGAATGAAAAGCATATTCCTTTTGAACTGCGCGGGGATGCTCATGAGCTTCCACATTTTTCTTTGCATGGCATAGAAAAGAACAGCGATGCGGCAAAGGCAATCAAAGCCTTTGGTAAGGATTGCACCAATAACATCAAGATGCGTGAAGAGATGCGCCTTGCATACGTTGCTATTACGCGCGCTAAGTCGCATCTACTCTGTACAACATCGTGGTGGCGAGATGGCACGCAATCTGTAGCACCAAGTGAGATCTTCACAATGATTGCAGCAGCGGCAAGCGGGTTAGGTGGCTTGCTAGTAAGTGATGTTGCAGCACCTGAAGATGGCGCAGAAAACCCAACGATTGAAAATCCAATCTCTGCACAGTGGCCACGTGACCCATTAGGAAATCGTCGTCAAGCATTTGATGCTGCCATTGAATTAGTGAAATCTGCGCCTATACATTCACTCCAGGAATCTAATTCTGATGAGGTTAACTCGTGGATTGGTGATGCTCAGGCTTTGATTAATGAGCAACGTAAGGTGAAAGATCAAACCATTCGTGTTGCGCTGCCTCCACGTCTTTCCACTTCCACCCTCGTTGCCTTGCATAAGCATCCACAAGAACTTGCGCTCAATATTCGCCGTCCAATGCCGCGAGGGCAAGATCAATACTCACGTCGTGGTACTGCTTTCCACTTATGGGTTGAACGCCAATTCACTGATGCTGCAACGCTCTTTGGTGATGAGTACTTGGATTACTTAGATCCGTTGGAAGAAGATTCAAAGCTAGAAGATTTGAAGAAAGCATGGCTGGGTAGTGAATATGCCAATCGCACACCTGCCCGCGTTGAAGTCCCATTTGAAACAACAATCGGTGGCATTTTGGTGCGTGGTCGCATCGATGCCGTCTATGCAACAGCTGATGGTTTTGAAGTAGTGGACTGGAAAACTGGATCAACGAAGTTGGATGCATCAGCTGCCGTGCAGCTGGCGATGTATCGATTGGCTTGGGCAAAGCTTTCAGGCACAGATATTTCGAAGATCAGTGCAGCTTTTCACTATGTTCCTACTTCTGTTACTGATCGCCCAGCAGATTTACTCGATGAAAGCGCCTTAATTGCATTAATTACAAATGCAAGTAAAGAATCGGCTTAATCAACTTCAATCTGTAGCGGTAAGTGATCACTCATTCCTGAGTGAGGGTATGGAATATGACGAACATCTTTTGCCTTTAGACCTTGGGAAAGAAAATAATCTATCTGCACCTTTGGATACCAACTTGGAAATGTGCGCATAGCTGCCAGAGATCTCCATTTAAAATCGCGGACAAATATGGAAAAAGGAAGATTGAGATCTCCCATAATCAATATCTTAGATTTATCTGTTACACCTAAAGTATTTGCCCAACGCTTAATCTTTATTAACTGGGCTAGAGAAAATCCTGGAACAAATGAAAGATGAGTATTAATGATGAGCCAACCATTATCTAATTTGGCAGCAAGTGCACTTCGTGGGTGGTCTCTGACATAGACACGTTTTAACTTTCCATTAACTGGAAATGCCATTAAGACACCAACGGGTGAACCTTTCAGATCTAAACGGTGCCACGATTGAACTGGAATCTTAGAAGCCATTCCAATTCCATAAGATCCTGGTGCTACGTCACTTTTATTTGTAATGAGTTTGTTATCACTCTCAGTTGGATTTCGGTAATCTTCATCTGGTGATCCCATAAGAGATGGAGCAAAGGCCCAATCTTTTGCGCCCACAATTGATGCAACATTGCCTGTTTGATTGTGATTACCTGATCGCTCAAGGAAGTAGTCGACTTCTTGCAGGCCTATGACATCAGTTGCTAGCTGGCTAAGGGCGGCAGAGAGCAGAGCCTGCGGATCGGCTTCTTCATCGGGGGGAATGGGCAGCCCGTGCAGCAGATTCCACGATGTTATGCGCATGGGGCGATGCTAGTAGCGTTCACCCCTATGAGCGCGCGCAATCAATCCTTATCCCCGATTAATCGCGCTAGCCACCTGCGCACAGATGCCAAGGCCTTAGAAGAGCTCTGGAAAAAGGCAATGATCGTGCAGATCATCGATGGGCGAATCAGTGCAACTGATGATGCTCTTGTTTTTTGTGATGCAGCCACAGTTTCTGCACAGATGGATTCATTTATAGAAGGTGATCGCTTTTTCTTAGGCCTTGGCCGTGATGACAACACACCATATTTCGCATGGCGAACCTCTTGGATCAATGAGCCTTTAAGTGAAGAAGAAAAGTATGAAGGTTTTGCAACTCTTCGCGAACTTGGGAGTAGCCTGGATGAGGTTGAAATTTCCTTAGCAATGCATGCAGTTGGTCTTGCTAACTGGCATGCAACACATCCGTGTTGTGCACGGTGCGGTGCTGCAACTGTCAGTGATTTAGGGGGATCAGTACGTGTTTGCCTTGAAGATTCCACACAACATCATCCCCGCACAGATCCAGCAGTAATTGTCTTAGTAAAAGATTCATCAGATCGAATCTTGTTAGGTCATCAACCAGTATGGCCAGAAAAGCGTTTCTCGACTTTTGCTGGCTTTGTTGAACCGGGTGAATCATTTGAAGAGTGTGTTTCACGTGAAGTTTTTGAAGAAGCTGGTGTGTATTGCAACGATATAAATTACTTGCGCTCACAGGCCTGGCCTTTCCCAGCATCCATCATGATTGCTTTTGAAGCAATTACAGATCACCCCGAAAATGCCAGACCTGATGGTGAAGAGATCACTGAAGTGCGTTGGTTATCACGAGATGAAATAAAAAAGGCTGTGGCAAGTAATGATATTTTGTTGCCACCATCAATTTCTGTTGCTCGCAAAATGATTACGGCTTGGTATGTTGGAAAAGAAGGTTATGTTGTTAGTGATTTAACTGGTGGGGAATCCTGGCGTTAATGTCAGATCTTCGCGCAGAAGAGATTCTAGAATCTCTCGACAACGAACAAAGAGCCGTTGCTCTTGCTACACGTGGTCCGGTCTGTGTTATTGCCGGTGCTGGAACTGGAAAAACTAGAGCAATTACTCACCGCATTGCATATGCCGCAGCAATTAATGTGATGGATCCACACAAAGTATTAGCTCTTACCTTCACTGCCCGTGCTGCTGGGGAGATGCGCATGCGCCTTCGCTCCCTCGGTGTGCCATCGGTTGCTGCCCGCACTATTCACGCAGCTGCCCTTAAGCAGCTCACCTTTTTTTGGCCACAAGTATTTGGTGGTCGCACACCAGATCTCATCACTTCAAAGAGCGCCTTCATCACCGAGGCAATCAAGCGCGCTGAGTTAACGGGAGAGTTATCGATTACTTCACGTGATTTGATGCGAGATATCGCCTCTGAGATTGAGTGGTCAAAGGTGAGTGAAGTTGCACCAGTTGATTACTTATCGGAACTTGGAAAGCGCACGGTAAAGCCACGAATTAATCCTGAACAAATGGCCAAGGTCTACACGGCCTATGAATCAGTTAAACATCAAGAGCGAGCAATGGATTTTGAGGATGTATTGCTACTTACTACGGCCATGATTGAGCAAGAGCGTGAAGTAAGAGAGCGGGTGCAAGATCAATACCGCTTCTTTACCGTGGATGAATATCAGGATATTTCACCACTTCAGCAACGTTTGATTAATGCTTGGTTAGGATCGCGCCAAGAGATTTGTGTTGTTGGCGATCCTGCACAAACTATCTATTCATTTGCTGGTGCGACTCCTGTTTTCCTCAACTCATTTACACAGCGCTTTCCAGAAGCCGAAGTAGTCCGCCTGACAACTGGGTATCGATCAACTCCTGAAATTACTTTTATGGCTAACTCTGTTTTGCGCAAAGCTCAGATGGGCCAAGAGTTAGTTGCCCTCAATGATCATGGCGATAAACCATCGGTAGATGCATATAACGATGAGTCATCAGAGATTGCAGGAATCATTAGCTCAATCACACAGTTGATTTCTCAAGGAACGGCTCCACAGGAAATAGCAGTCTTGGCTCGCACTAACAGCCAACTCAACTCTGTTGAACGGGCAATGAATGCAGCAAAAGTTCCTTACCAAGTGCGCAACAGCGAGAGATTCTTTGATCGCCCAGATGTTCGCGAATTTCTTAAACTTGTTCGCAACGCCTCGGTTATTCCTACCCAAGGAGTTTCATGGCTAGATGAGCTGCGCACACTTGCACAACCGTTTTTAACTGGAGCTCACATTGATGGCATTGCAGCGTTGTTGCACTTAGCTCGTGAACTTGACGCAGATAGTGGCTTTACACCTAAGAATCTGCGCACATATTTGCGTGAGTTAGAAGATCGCGTGCAGCAAAACAACCCACCAACAATGCCTGTTACAACCCTTGCCACGTTGCATGCAGCAAAGGGCCTTGAATGGGAGCGCGTGTTTTTGATGGGCGTAAGTGAAGGCTTACTTCCACTTGAAAATAACTCAACTACAGGGGACCAAGCATCTATTGATGAAGAGCGCCGCTTGTTTTATGTTGGAATCACACGGGCGAAAGTGGATCTGCATATGAGCTATTCCAAGAAGGCCTCACGGTTCTTGGCAGAAGCTGGCCTAACCACCCCTTAATTACCCGTGAGTATGCGGGATTTAATTAACTTGCACGAAGCTAGACCCATGCTTTACCCTTGCCTTTCATCGTTTTCATGGCGGAAACGAAGTGAATAGAGGGGAAGCGAATATGTCTAAAAGCTCATTCGTTCCAGCAAACGCAATGCGTTCTGCTGTAATCCCTTCTGCTCATACAACCAATAAGCCTGCTGCTTGGCATACAACAAAGCCTGCGTTTTACGCAGCGTTTTATGCCGGATACGAGGCCACTGGTGGTTCTACTCGATAACATCGAATAAGAACTAGAAGCCAAAGGCCTCGAATCCACAAGGATTCGGGCCTTTTTTATTTCCCCAACAAAAGAAACCAGAGCAAGACCTAACAGGAAGAAGAGGTGAGAACTATGAGCGTTCTCTTCAGCGAACTACTAGTACCAGGCTGGGCAGATGAAAAGATTGGTTTAGATGCAGTAACGGGCACCTATTCCGATGGTTCATCATTTAATTTGCCATGCCATACAGCAGATCCAGAACTCTTCTTCTCTGAAGCAGATCTTGCTATTGCAGAAGCTAAGTCCCTCTGTGGTGGATGTCCTGTGCGCGCACAATGTCTTGAAGGTGCGTTATCACGACAAGAGCCTGCAGGTGTGTGGGGCGGCGAACTCTTTGAGGATGGACAAGTGATTGCAAAGAAGCGCAAGGCTGGTCGTCCGTCACTGAGTGAAGTTGCTGCCCGCGAGGAAGTTGCTGCTTAACTTGCAAACAAATTCAAATTTGTTAGTGATGGCCACAAGGCAAAGAGAATTGAGATCGGCAGGATAAGGAATACAACTGGAATCATCATGGAGATTTCAGCCTTACCTGCCGCACTCAGAACTCGATTTCGCTGATTACCTCTAGCTTCAACTGCATGGCGTGATAGGACTTCAATTAGTGGTGCCCCGCGCAAGGTTGCAGTAATAACTGCATCAACGAATCGTCGAATCATTACGGACTTTACTCTTCGCCCCATCGAATCAAGGGCCACGTGGAGCGGTTGACCTGTGCGAATCTCATCAATTACAACTGCAAATTCTCGCGATAATTCGCCTTGTGCTGAATCAGCAATTCTCAACATCGCCTGCATTGGCGTTTCACCGGCTGCTATAGCCAACGTCATCATTTCAATTATTGCTGGGAACTCTGCCTCGATTGCTTCACGGTGCTTCTTAATGTGAGAAGTGAGCTCACGATCAATGATTACAAAGATGATTACCGCAGTGATTACAGAAAAGATGAAAGTAAATACGAACGATTTACCTGTCATAAGAAGTAGGGCCATTACTAGAACTACCCCTGAAGCGCAGTATCCAAACTGGCGAATACGAAAGTTCTGATAGTCCCGCTCGTTTGACTTACCGAGTTCTTCTAATCGAGCATGAATATCAGTTCGATCCCTACTGCTAACTGCTGCTTTACGGCCCCTTGATTCCAATTCAGTAAGTGGATCAATATCGTTAAAGGCAATTAGTAGAGCACCGGGAATAGCAAAGAGCATGGACACGAGAATTATTTGAATCATCATCGCATTACTCGTTGTTGGCTCATGTGTTTGGCACTGGATTGCTGTGTAAACACTCGTGGAGTTTGGGGAAGTCGGCCAAGGCGGTTCATCCATAGATATGCAACTGCAGTCATAAATAATCCTGCAAGTAAAATCATTCCTCCTGTTGGTGTTGAAAAAGCAATGGCAGTGCTGGGTTGAGTTGAGAGCAATAACAACAAGATCCACGGTGCTACAGCTGACATATGTGCAGAGTTTTTGATCCATCCATGTTTAACTTCGATTTCACGACGTAGAGCTAAATCTTGGCGAAGGAAATCTCCTAGAGTTCTAAGAATAGACATCAGCTCACTCCCACCAAGTGCCTTAGAAATCAGCAGGGCTTCAAAGATCTGATCACTTCCATGGTGGTGAAAGAGTGATTTTAATTCCTGTAAAGCTAGTTCTAAATCTGCATGACGAAAAAGAGAGTCTCTAAACTCTGTAAAGGCTGGGCGCAGAATCTCAGGTCCTCGAGTGGCTAGACCTACCAAGGACTCTGAAAGTGATAAGCCAGATTGAATTCCTGACATGAGATGGTCAATGACTTCAGGCCAGGCAGCGATTAGATGGGATTCGCTGTGAGCGCTTCTATTTTTTAGCGTAATAAACACTGCTCCTGCAACAAGGGAACCAAAAGCTATTGCAATCGTGAATGAAGAAGTCACAAGAAGAACTAGTCCAGTAGTAGCACTTGCTGAAGCAAATACACGGATGCTGTTTTTCATGGTCTAAACCAAGTTGTCAATGGAAGACCGATAGCTGCAAATTTTTCAGGATGAGGCAAACTGCCAATTCCTCTTTCATACTCAGTTCCATTCCACTGCCACAAAGTTTCTATCTCTGCTCGATCATTTTCATACCGACCAGTGAGAGAAGCCACTTCTTTAATTCTTCTGATTCCATGAATATCTAGTGACACATGAACAATCAGATCAATGGCAGATGCAACTGTTGGAGCTATGAACTTATGAGAAATGTTTTCACCAGCTAACAGGGGAAGTGTTTGAAGTTTGATGACAGCATCCCGGGGTGAATTTGCATGCAAAGTACCCATACCAGGCAGGCCTGAATTCAGGGCAATAAGTAGATCTAAAGCCTCTGCCTCACGGACTTCGCCCACAATTATCCGAGAGGGCCTCATACGTAGGGACTCTTTAATCAAACGGCGGAGTGGAATTTCACCTTCTCCTTGCAGATTTGCACTTCGTGTTTGCATTTGCACGACATCAGGCAACTGTGGTGAAAGTTCAAAAACTTCCTCAATTGTTACTAACCGTTCACTGCGTGGAATAGCGCCAGCTAAAGCATTAAGTAATGTGGTTTTGCCAGCTTGTGTGCCGCCACTAACAAGAATGTTAAGTCCTGCACGCACTGAGTTAATCAGCGTTGTTCCAATTAAAGGGCTCATTACTTCTAGATTTATAAGATCTTCAACACTCATGTTTCTCATAAGGTGCTTGCGAATATTCACCGCCCAGTGTTGTGCAGTGATTTCTGGGATTGCCACGTGCAAACGACTGCCATCGGGCAAGCGAGCATCTACAAATGGGTGTGAGAGATCAAGACGACGCCCACCCCACATCAATGCTCGCTCCACAATATTTCGCACTTCATCAGCAGTTAGCAGCAAGTTTGTGAGTTCACTCTTACCAGCGCGTGCAATGAAGATACGTTCTGGAGAGTTAATCCATACCTCTTCAATAGTTGGGTCACTCATATAGGGAGCTATTGCTCCAAAAGTAATATTTAGGTCCAGGTCCATGCATGGGAATGTATGAGCGCTACTGACATTCTTTTTGAGGTGCTGATTAGTGAGTGGATAAACTCATAGCATCTAGCCGGTTGAGAATTGTGAGAGCTTTTTCTCCCGGGGTGAATTCAACTGTTGAACAAGAAATCTGCAAGGAGTTTTCCACAGTTAAATTAGGTGATAGCAAAAGCCTGCTAAGGAGAGATTCCACACTACTTCGCCTCGCACGTACCAAGATCACACATTCATTAATGCCCACTCTGGCAACGCAGTCCTGCTTTCGAGTGAGGTCTTTTAGAGCTTGTGAAAAATACAAGATATCTGCCGCGCCTATTTTTGCCTCTTTAGATTCACCCTTGTAGTTTGATCGATTGAAGATTATTCGTATCAAGGAAAACATTTCACCCGTTCGATCGCTCAGGGCAATCTCTTGTTTAAGTTGTTGGTAGAAGTACGTGGGAGCTGCAAGATGCGTTTGAGAATCATGTATCCCATCGTGTGAGAAAAGAGTGTTTTCGTGGCCACGATAAGTTAATCTCTCTTCCATGAAACAAGATTCTGCCAAAGCTGCTAAGGCCCGCGCACTAGTGGCATCCCTACTGATTTTCGAATCAGTTGTGATTGCATCATTAGGTGTATGGCTCATTGTTTTGACCGTAACTGCCGATAGCGTAGAAATCCGCCCACTTCTAGGAGAACTGATTTTTATTGTTCTGGGATCTGGTGGATTATTTGTGGCAGCAGTTGGTTATCGCAGGGGAAAATACTTCGGCCGTGCGCCGGCTTTTCTTGCAAATTTGATTGCAATTGGTGTTTCTAAATATCAATTCGACGCCGGCCTCTACATAGTCGCAATTCCACTCTTTATTCTGGCCGTTGTAACGGTGGTTTCAGTCTTACGGGCTATTCCCGATAGACTCCCGACTTCTTAAGGACACTCACCTAAGGCGGGAGGGCACATGAGCGAGAACGATAAAGTCGCGATGCTCGGCCTGACTTATGACGATGTCCTTCTCTTGCCAGATGCATCAGAAGTTGTGCCATCTGAAGTTGATACATCCACGCGATTAACTAGAAACATCACTATCGCCGTTCCACTGGTTTCTTCAGCAATGGACACCGTTACTGAATCTGCGATGGCAATTGCGATGGCAAAGGCCGGCGGAATTGGAATTATTCACCGCAACCTGCCAATCGATGAGCAAGTAACACATATGAAGTTAGTAAAAAATGTTGGACTTGCAGGAGCTGCAGTTGGTGTTGGTGACGATGGTTTTGCTCGCGCCAAGGCACTGATTGAAGCTGGTGTTGATGTTGTAGTTGTTGATACTGCACATGGTCATCATCGCGCTGTTTTAGATGCGATTTCACGCATTAAGAAGTTTTCTCCAACAACTGAAGTTATTGGTGGCAATGTTGCTACTCGCGCAGGTGCACAAGCTCTAATCAATGCTGGTGCTGATGCAGTAAAAGTTGGAGTTGGACCTGGTTCTATTTGCACAACACGCGTTGTTGCCGGAGTTGGAGTTCCACAAATTACAGCAATCATGGAAGCCTCAAAGGCGTGCAACAAAGCAGGAATTCCTTTAATCGCCGATGGTGGACTTCAATATTCAGGTGACATCGTTAAAGCCTTAGTTGCTGGAGCAAATGCAGTAATGCTCGGATCCTTACTTGCTGGATGCGAAGAAGCACCAGGAGAACTTGTTGAAATTAATGGCATTAAATACAAGACATATCGCGGCATGGGCTCATTAGGCGCGATGCAATCACGTGGTGAAAAGAAGTCTTATTCTAAAGATCGTTATATGCAGGATGATGTTTTATCTGAAGACAAGCTTGTTCCAGAGGGCATCGAAGGCAAAGTTGTTTTCCGCGGAACGGTTGCTGAAGTAGTCCACCAACTCGTAGGTGGACTTCGCTCTGGAATGGGTTATGCAGGAGCTCCAGATATTGAAACTTTGCGACGAGATGGACACCTGATTCAAATTACTGCTGCAGGTTTGCAAGAAAGTCACCCACACGATGTTGCACACATTGCTGATGCGCCTAATTATCAAGGGAAAGGCCGCTCATGAAAGAGATCGAGTTAGCACCAGGTAAGCGCGCGAGAAGTGCCTATTCATTTGATGACATAGCAATCGTGCCAAGTCGCCGTACACGCGATCCTGAAAATGTTTCAACAAGTTGGCAAATCGATGCGTATAAATTTGCACTACCAATGATGGCAGCCCCAATGGACTCTGTTGTTTCTCCAGAGACTGCAATTGAAATTGGGCGACTTGGTGGACTCGGTGTTCTCAATCTTGAAGGACTATGGACTCGATACGAGGATCCACGTATTCCCCTGGGTGAAATCGCTTCAATGCCAGATAAGAATGCAACGAAGCGTATGCAAGAAATCTACAACGAACCCATTAAGCCAGCATTAATCAAGGCTCGTATTGCACAAATCCGTGATGCTGGCGTGACAGTTGCTGCATCACTCTCACCTGCTCGCACAGCAGAGCTTCACAAAGCAGTAATTGATGCCGGTGTTGATATTTTCGTTATTCGTGGAACAACTGTGAGCGCTGAACATGTTGCTTCAGAAGAAGAAGCGCTTAATTTAAAGAAGTTTATTTATGAGCTAGATGTGCCAGTAATTGTTGGTGGAGTTGCAACGGCAACTGCTGCGCTGCACCTCATGCGTGCTGGTGCCGCAGGAGTCCTGGTCGGCTTTGGTGGCGGGGCGGCACACACAACACGTAAAGTTTTAGGTATTGAAGTACCAATGGCATCGGCTGTAGCTGAAGTTGCATCTGCACGCCGTGAATATCTTGATGAATCTGGTGGACGCTACGTTCATGTGATTGCAGACGGAGCAGTTGGCCGCAGCGGTGATATTGCTAAGGCAATTGCATGCGGCGCAGATGCGGTCATGATGGGTTCTCCACTTGCTAAAGCGACTGAAGCCCCAGGACTTGGTTGGCACTGGGGATCAGAGGCGCATCACCAAGTTCTCCCACGTGGAGAGCGCGTCAACGTTGGCACTGTTGGAACGCTAGAAGAGATTTTGCTTGGACCATCACACACATCTGATGGATCAATGAATTTGTTTGGTGCTCTTCGCCGTGCGATGGCTACATGTGGGTATTCAGATGTGAAGGAGTTCCAGCGCGTAGAGGTACTTATTCACCGTGCCTAATGTTCGCGGCGTACTTGTAGTCGATTTCGGGGCGCAGTATGCCCAGTTGATTGCCCGTCGTGTTCGTGAAGCCCACGTTTATAGTGAAATTGTTCCTTCAACAATTACGGCAGCACAAGTTCGTGAAAAGAATCCTTCTGCAATTATTTTATCTGGCGGGCCTTCAAGTGTTTACGCCGAAAATGCCCCGCAATTTGATGCTGCAATTCTTAAATTAGGAATCCCAGTTTTTGGAATCTGTTACGGCTTTCAAGTAATGGCTGCAGCCCTTGGGGGTGTTGTAAGTCAGACTGGTAAATCAGAGTTCGGTCGCACAGACATTAACGCCCAATCGGCTTCAAAGATTTTTAACGGTCTTCCAGCCCAGCAAAAAGTATGGATGTCACACGGGGATGCAGTAACTACTGCACCTGCAGGATTTAGCATCTGTGCTGTCACTGCTGACACACCCATCGCAGCCTTTGAAGATTCATCAGGTCAAATGGCTGGAGTTCAATTTCACCCAGAGGTTTTGCATAGTGAGCATGGCCAAGTGATATTGCGTAACTGGTTAATCAACACCGCAAAGTGCGATGCAACATGGACAACTGGAAACATTGCACAGACTGAAGTAGCCAAAGCCAAGCAAGTTATTGGTGATAAAAGAGTGATTTGCGGTCTATCTGGCGGCGTTGATTCAGCAGTGGCTGCAGCCATTATTCAGAAAGCTGTTGGTAAGCAGTTAACATGTGTGTTTGTAGATCATGGGTTATTGCGCAAAGGTGAGGCTGAGCAAGTAGAGCGAGACTTTGTTGCTTCAACTGGAGTTCAGTTAGTTGTTATCGATGCAAAGAAGCAGTTTTTAGATGCGCTTAAAGGCGTGACTGATCCGGAAGAGAAGCGAAAGATTATTGGGCGAGAGTTCATTCGATCATTTGAAGCAGCAGCACGCGATATCGCAGCAGGTGGCGATGTTGAATTCTTAGTGCAGGGCACGTTGTATCCAGATGTTGTTGAATCTGGTGGCGGCAGCGGAACTGCCAACATTAAATCCCACCACAATGTTGGTGGATTGCCAGATGATCTGAAATTTACTTTAGTTGAACCGCTTAGAACTTTGTTCAAAGATGAAGTTCGACAGGTGGGGCTGGAGTTAGGTCTACCTGAAGAGATTGTGTGGCGCCAACCATTCCCAGGACCAGGTCTTGGAATTCGCATTGTCGGTGAAGTGACTCAGGAGCGCTTAGATTTATTGCGCGAAGCTGATGCAATTGCCCGCTTTGAGTTAAAAGCTGCTGGACTTGATCGCGATATTTGGCAGTGCCCGGTTGTTCTTTTGGCCGAAGTTCGAAGTGTTGGCGTGCAGGGGGATGGTCGCACATACGGTCATCCAATAGTTTTGCGCCCAGTATCTAGCGAAGATGCGATGACAGCTGATTGGTCTCGCGTACCATATGAAGTTCTTGAGAAGATTTCGACTCGTATAACCAACGAAGTGCGTGAAGTTAATAGAGTCGTTTTAGATGTGACAAGTAAACCGCCAGGAACGATTGAATGGGAATAAACGTGAAGAAGTTATCTTTAGTATTAGCCGTTGTATTAGTGTCAGTTTTCTCAATTGCACCGATACAAGCAGCAGAGAAGCCAACAAAAGTTGCCGGGTGCAAGACCCCCACAGCTAAGGCACACGCTCCGGCAACTATTAAAGAGCCGATGGCAGTTGCAAAGTCGCTTCCTAAGACAATGACTATTGATACCAACTGCGGAGCAATAGTCATATCACTGCTCACAACTAAAGCGCCTTTAACGATTACTAAGATAACAGCTCTTGCAAAGGCTAAGTATTTTGATTTATCGTTTTGTCACAGACTTACAACTGAAGGTTTATTTGTATTGCAGTGCGGAGATCCAACGGCTTCTGGTTCTGGAAACCCAACTGGGTGGAAAGGATACAAAGATGAAAATCTTCCAGCCAACAAAGCAAACAACTATCCAATAGGCACAGTTGCCATGGCTAACTCTGGTCCAGGCACAAATGGTTCACAATTTTTCATTATTTATGCAGACACAACCCTTGGCCCAAATTACACAATCTGGGGCAAGGTAACTAAGGGCTTAGATCTGGTTAAGAAGATTGGCGCAGTCGGTGCGTACAAACTTAATGCCAGTGATAATCAGCCTTACTACGCTACAGATGGTTTCCCAATTCAAACTATTGAGATTAGAAAAGTAAGCGTTAAATAATTAATTCGTATTAACTATTTTAAAAGCTTCAGCAATACGACCTTCAGGTAACCCACCAAGTCCAGCATTTCGCTGACCCCATTCGCGGACCATATTCTCTAATTCTGGGTTATGAGCAGTTTGAGATGCATGTGCTTGCAATGCCTTTATCTTCAAATCAAAAGTATCAGTAATGTCTACAAAGTGATCAGGGGTTGAAAATGCGCTCACCCACACTTCTTTAACACGCCATGGCTGTAAACCTTCTTTATCAAGCAAATCTGTAAATGCAAAAGGATTTCGTGCATCTGGATACACGGCTTGAATTGCTGCTTCACCTGCAGCTAAATGATCTGGGTGACTTGCACCAATGCGATCCCAGTTTCTTTCAGGACTTTGACACACCATACGATCTGGTTGAGATTTGCGAATTTGTCGAACTAAATCTTTTCGAAGACCAATGGTGGGTTCAAGATGACCATCAACGTAATTAAGAAAAGTAATGTCTGTAACTCCGATTGCCGCACCAGCTGCACGTTGTTCACGTTGACGAATTGCAGGCATCTCTTCTTTTGTGAAACCAGATTCCTCGCCACCTTGATCACCATTAGTGCAAAACACATAGGCAACTTCAATGCCCTTCTTAACCCATTGGGCAATGGTTCCTGATGCTCCAAAATCTGAATCATCGGGGTGGGCACTAACGACCAAGACGCGCTTGATCTCACTATCGGCGATGGGTTCCATGTCACTTAGCCTAATAGACTCACCACCATGACGAGTACTGATCCGCTGCTAGCTGGGCTCAACCCTCAGCAAGCAGAAGCAGTTACTCATGCAGGTGGCCCATTACTTGTTGTGGCAGGTGCAGGTTCAGGTAAAACTCGCGTTTTAACGCGTCGAATTGCTTATTTAATGTCACGGCGAAATGTTGCTCCGTACCAAATTCTTGCAATCACTTTTACAAATAAAGCTGCTGGAGAAATGAAGGAGCGTGTTGCTGAATTAGTAGGACCCATCGCTAAATCAATGTGGGTATCCACTTTCCACTCAGCATGCGTTCGAATCTTGCGACAAGAGGCAATGCGCCTTGGTTATAGCAACTCTTTCTCTATTTATGACTCAGCAGATTCGCTGCGCCTTATTACGATTGTTGCCAAAGAACTCAATTTAGATGCCAAGCGCTATCCAGCTCGGCAATTTCAAGCAATGATCTCTAATGCTAAAAATGAACTCCTAGGTCCGCAAGATTATATAAATGCTGCAAGTAACCAATTTGAGCAAGTAGTGGCTGATGTCTATACGGTCTATCAACAACGTCTACAGCGCGCTAACGCTATGGATTTTGATGATTTGATTCTAAAGACCGTTGAAGTGCTCCAGCGTTTTCCAGAAGCTAAAGCACGCTTTAGATCTCGCTTTCGCCATGTGTTAGTAGATGAGTATCAGGACACAAATCATGCCCAGTACATGCTGGTTAAAGAGTTAGTTGGCATAGAGGCCGAAGGTATTCCTCTAGCCGAGCTATGTGTTGTGGGTGATGCTGATCAGAGTATCTATGGTTTCCGCGGTGCCACTATTCGCAATATCTTGCAGTTTGAACTCGACTATCCAAATGCCAGCACTGTCTTGCTTGAACAAAACTATCGTTCCACTCAAAATATTTTAAATGCCGCTAACGCTGTCATTACTCGCAATGAAAGCCGTAAAGAAAAGAACTTATGGTCCGATGCCGGATCAGGTGCACCACTTGTTGGCTATGTGGCCGAAAGCGAACACGATGAAGCAACTTTCATTGCTGATGAAATTCGACAGTTACAGAAGGAATCAAAATCTCAACCTGGTGATACGGCAATTTTCTATCGCACAAATGCCCAGTCCCGTGTTTTTGAAGAAGTATTCATGCGTAATGCCCTGCCCTATAAGGTCGTAGGCGGTTTGCGCTTCTATGAGCGCCGAGAAGTTAAGGACTTGCTTGCCTATTTACGGGTATTAGCCAACTTAGAAGATGAGATCTCTCTACGACGAATTATCAATGTCCCAAAGCGGGGTATTGGCGATACATCTTTAGATTATGTGGATGCATTTGCTAACGAGAACTCAATTTCTTTTTGGCAGGGTTTGCTTCGCTGCGCTGAGGCTCCTGGATTGCCTTCGCGTGCAGCTCAAGGGATTAATGACTTTACTTCCATGATTAGCGCTCTAAGTGTCTTGGTTGAAGCCAAGACCAGACCATCTGTCATTGTTGAAGCAGCACTTGAACAATCTGGTTTATTAAAAGAGTTAGCCGATAGCACTGATCCTCAAGATGAAGTACGAGTTGAAAACTTAAAGGAGTTAGTAGCAGTTTCGATGGAGTACGAAGAGCGACCAATTGAAGAATTAGGCGAAGATGAAGAGGTCTCTTTAGCGGGCTTTCTAGAAAAGGTTTCTTTAGTCGCAGATGCCGATGAGATTCCAGAAGGTGAAGATCATGGAGGTGTTGTAACAATGATGACTTTGCATACTGCTAAGGGACTTGAGTTTCCAACAGTTTTCTTAACTGGAATGGAAGATGGAATTTTTCCTCACTCGCGAACTCTTGGTGAAAAAGAGGAGATAGAGGAGGAGCGTCGACTTGCATACGTTGGCTTAACTCGGGCACGTCAACGTCTCTATATTTCACGAGCTGAATATCGCTCAACATGGGGTGCACCAAATTACAATCCACCATCACGCTTTCTTGATGAGATTCCAGAAGATGTAATTGAGTGGCGCAATCAAGGTGGAGCATCTTTAACACCATCACTGGTTCGCAAATCACGTGTATCAACTCCGCCGCAACCACGAGCAACGGGTAAGAAGATTTCAGTGATGGAACTCAAGATTGGTGATCGTGTGTCACATGACACATTTGGCTTGGGCTCTGTTGTTGCAGTTGCTGGTGAGGCAGATAAGGCTGAGGCCACAATTAACTTTGGTCAGTACGGTGAGAAGCGTTTACTGCTGCGTTATGCACCCGTTGAGAAGCTCTAGGATTAGGGCCTAATTAGAATGTGGAGCACCAGTGGATCTCTTTGAATATCAAGCTCGCGATCTCTTTGAAAAACATGGCGTACCTGTTTTGGCAGCTGCAATTGCAACTACTGCCGACGAAGCCCAGGTTGTAGCAACAAAGATTGGTGGCAAAGTAATCGTTAAGGCCCAAGTAAAAGTTGGCGGCCGAGGAAAAGCAGGTGGCGTAAAGCTTGCAGAAAATCCAGCAGATGCCCGTGAAAAAGCTGGCGCAATTCTTGGAATGGATATCAAAGGTCACGTTGTTCGCACAGTAATGATTGCTGCAGCTGCCCCGATTGAATCTGAGTACTACTTAGCAATATTGCTTGATCGCTCCAACCGCACGTTTCTTGTTATGGCATCAGTATCTGGTGGTATGGATATCGAAGAAGTTGCCCACACCGCTCCTGAAAAGCTTGCAAAGATTCCAGTATCTGCTGTTGATGGAATTAGCGCAGCAAAGGCTAAAGAGATTGTTACTGCCGCTAATTTTCCAACAGATGTTGTCGATCAAGTTACGGACGTGCTTGTGAAATTATGGGAAGTATTCCAGTCTGAAGATGCAACTTTGGTTGAAGTTAACCCACTAGTAAAGACCAAAGATGGCAAAGTTATTGCACTCGATGGAAAAGTTACTCTTGATGACAATGCCGATTTTCGCCAACCAGATCATGGGGCACTTATTGATCAAGCTGCTGAGAACCCACTTGAGGCAGCAGCCAAGGAAAAGGGTCTTAACTACGTAAAGCTTGAAGGTGAAGTTGGAATCATTGGTAATGGTGCTGGTCTTGTTATGAGCACACTTGATGTCGTTGCTTATGCTGGCGAAAAGCATGGGGGAGTACGCCCTGCAAACTTCTTAGATATTGGTGGGGGTGCTTCGGCTCAAGTGATGGCTGATGGGCTTTCAATCATTTTGGGTGATAAAGATGTGAAGAGCGTTTTTGTTAACGTATTTGGTGGAATCACTGCATGTGATGCTGTGGCAACCGGAATTGTTCAAGCCCTTGAATTACTTGGCCCAAAGGCTACTAAGCCAATCGTTGTGCGCCTTGATGGCAATAACGTGATGGAAGGCCGAGCAATTTTGAATAAAGCAGCACACCCATTGGTGCAGCAGCTAGACACAATGGATGGCGCGGCTAATCGTGCTGCAGAATTGGCGGCAAAGTAAATGTCTATATTTTTAAATGAAGATACCAAGGTAATTGTTCAAGGTATGACTGGTTCTGAAGGAACTAAGCACACCCGCCGCATGTTGGCCTCTGGCACAAAGATTGTTGGTGGAGTTACTCCTGGTAAAGGTGGACAGGTAGTCGATATCGATGGCCACCAACTTCCAGTCTTTAATACTGTTGCCGAAGCAATGAGTACAACTGGTGCTAATGCCTCAGTAGTTTTCGTTCCACCCAAGTTTGCAAAAGCTGCAGTTATTGATGCAATTGATGCTGCAATGCCTTTAGTTGTTGTTATTACTGAAGGAATTCCAGTTCATGACTCTGCAAGTTTCTATGCTTATTCATTAACCAAGGGAACCACTCGCATTGTTGGTCCTAACTGCCCAGGTCTTATTAGCCCCGGTAAATCAAACATTGGAATTATTCCGGCAGATATCACAGGCGCAGGTCCGATTGGTTTGGTCTCTAAATCAGGAACTCTTACATATCAAATGATGTATGAGCTTCGAGATATCGGTTTTAGTACAGCAGTAGGTATTGGTGGAGATCCAGTTATTGGAACTACACATATCGATTGCCTTCGTGCATTCCAAGATGATCCTGATACAAAAGCAATCGTCATGATTGGTGAAATTGGTGGCGATGCTGAAGAGCGTGCAGCTGCATTTATTGCAGAGTATGTAACTAAGCCAGTTGTTGGCTATGTTGCAGGCTTCACCGCACCTGAAGGAAAGACAATGGGTCACGCTGGTGCGATTGTTTCTGGTTCTTCAGGAACTGCTCAAGGAAAGAAAGATGCTCTTGAAGCAGCTGGTGTGAAAGTTGGCCAAACTCCAAGTGAAACCGCGCGTTTATTGCGCGCGATCCTAGGCCGCTAAGACCATGTTCGGCCGCGTACTTGGAACCACTTCGGCCCAAGTTGCGCGCAGTATTGCCTTTGTTCTATTCCCTATCTCATTTATTGCACTTCTAGCGTGGGCAACTGCGGGAAGTGCAACTGGAAATACGGGAGATCCGCTGCGTGCAGCGTTATGGATCTGGCTGGGCGCACATCAAGTTCCATTTTCATTAGCACTTCCTCCAGCAAATATTGCTGGATATCTTTCCTACTTACCTTTAGGCGCAGTAGTGCTGCCGATTTTTGCAATCCGAAGTGGGTTTAACCGAGTTATAGATCGCTTAGACCACAACACTTCTATACTGCCATTAGCTCGACTTCTCTTTGCGGTTGAGTACAGCATTGCAGCAATGCTTCTTTCCTATTTTTCATCCAATCAAACCGTTAAGCCGGTTTGGTATCTAGCACCGCTTTTTATTTTTCCACTCGTTCTCATCAGTGCAGCAACGGTTGGGCGTCGACTAGTTTTTGCTCAGGCAGTTTTATATGGTTCCAGGGCTTTGGCGCTATTACTAGGTATTTCATCAATCATTCTTGGAATCTCAATTTTTACTCACCTCTCAACAGTTAAAAACCTAACAACTGTTTTAGAGCCAGGAATTTTGGGTGGTCTGCTTCTACTACTACTTAACATTCTTTATTTACCAAATGCGGTAGTGGCAACCCTTGGATATTTCTCTGGCGCAGGTTTTGCAGTTGGCTCGGGCACATTAGTTGCACCATGGAGATTTGACCTCAACTCGATTCCAGCCTTTCCATTGCTAGGTGCAATGCCATCAGGCACGTCCTTATTTGCACTATTTGGAATTGTTGTAGTTATTTTGACTGGGGCACTTCTTGCAAGTTGGACAATTGATTTGAATATGAAGATTTTGGTTCAAAGTTTGGTTGTTAGCGCAATCATGTGTGCAGTAATTGGAATCGCAGGCAGCGGAGCACTTCTAACGGATGCAATGTCTGCAGTGGGAGTATCGCCTTGGAAGTTCACACTTTCATTGGCAGCTGAACTATCCCTGGGTGCTTTTTTAGCTCTGTACCTGCCTCGCCTTGGAAAGCGCTAATGAGCCATCGTGTTGTGTTGCTGGCCTCAGGTTCAGGAACTCTTGCCCAAGCAATAATCGATGCCAAAGAACTTGATATTGAAATCGTTGCACTCATTAGTGATAAGCCAGGTGCACAAGCATTAAAGCGTGCCCAAGAATCAAATATCCAAACTTTTGTCTTGCCTATGAAGGATTCACGCGATGAGTGGAACCAAGGAATCATTCAAACAGTTGTTTCACTTTCAGCTGATCTAGTTGTAAGCGCTGGTTTTATGCGAATTCTTCCTACAGATTTTGTAAACCGCTTTCCAACGATCAATTCTCACCCCGCACTCCTACCTCAATTTCCTGGGGCTCATGCCGTGCGAGATGCGCTGGCTGCAGGAGTTTCACTCACCGGCACGACAGTTCACTGGGTTGATGATGGCGTGGACACTGGTCCCGTCATTACCCAGATGGAAGTACCCGTGTTGCCAGGAGATGATGAGGCCACACTTCATGAGAGAATTAAGAAAGTTGAACGCGGTCTCATTGTTGCGACCATCGCCCTGATTCTCCCAACTTTGGAGCGCAATGTCTGATCACAAATCTATTCGTCGAGCACTGGTAAGTGTCTATGACAAAGATCGCTTGCTTGAAATTGGAAATGCCCTCAATGGTGCTGGCGTTGAAATTCTCGCAACCGGTTCCACAGCAAAGGTTTTACAAGCTGCTGGAATAGCAGTGACAGAAGTAAGTGCATATACGGGTTTTCCAGAGATCATGGGTGGGCGAGTCAAGACTTTGCATCCTCGCGTTCACTCAGGGATCTTGGCCGATCAAAATAACCCAGAACATGTAGCTGCGATTAAAGAATTAGATATCGAACCTTTTGATTTAGTAATTATCAATCTCTATCCCTTTGCAGCCACTATCGCTTCTGGAGCAGATTTTGCTGAATGCATCGAGCAGATAGATATTGGTGGGCCTTCTATGTTGCGTGGGGCGGCTAAAAACCATGGTTCTGTGGCTGTTATTTGCAAGACTTCGCAATACGACCAGTTGTTATCTGCGATTAAAGCTGGCGGCTTCACACAAGTGCAGCGCAAAGAGCTAGCTCTAGAAGTATTTAGAACTACCGCTGAATACGATTTAACGATTGCCAACTGGTTAGGGCAAAACGATGAGCTGCCTGAGTGGTTTGGACGCATTTGGCACCGCGAGAATGTTTTGCGCTATGGGGAAAATCCACATCAAAGCGCAGCAATTTACGCCGGTGGCCCAGTTGGAATCGTGAATGCAGTGCAGTTGCATGGAAAAGAGATGTCTTTTAATAATTATACCGATGCCGAATCTGCATGGCGGACTGTGCTGGATCATCGAGATCCAGCCGTTGCAATCATGAAACATGCCAATCCATGTGGCATTGCAGTCAGTGCTCTGGGTGTAGCAGTTGCTTATCAGAGCGCACATGAGTGCGATCCAGTTTC
>JBBAMY010000012.1:27009-31450 GCA_040402235.1 Candidatus Planktophila sp.
CAAGTCAGTGGCGCAAAAGTTAATAACCAAACTATGAAAGATCTTGAATTCGCATGGCGCAGCGTGAGAAGTGTTAAGAGCAATGCAATTTTGTTAGCAAAAAATACTGCGTCTATTGGAATTGGAATGGGTCAAGTAAATCGTGTTGATTCTGCAAAGTTAGCTGTTGATCGTGCAGGGGAAAGAGTCAAAGGCTCTGTTGCTGCAAGTGATGCATTCTTCCCATTTGCTGATGGGCTCGAGATTTTGATCAATGCTGGTGTGGTTGCAATAGTGCAACCAGGTGGAAGTGTTCGAGATGAAGAGGTCATCGCAGCAGCGCAAAAGGCTGGCATTGCGATGTTCTTCACAGGCGTACGTCATTTCTCTCACGCCTAAGAGGCTATTAGGATGAGCGCTATGAGTGCACAAATTCTGGATGGAAAAGCATTAGCGTCAAAAATCAAGGGCGAATTAGCTATCCGTGTTGCCGAACTTAAATCACGTGGAATCACTCCAGGTCTTGGAACTGTTCTCGTGGGTGATGATCCAGGATCACATTCGTACGTTGGTGGAAAACACCGCGACTGCCAAGAAATTGGTATCACTTCAATTCGTGTGGACCTGCCAGAGAGTGCAAGTGAAGCCGATGTAATGGCAGCAATTAAAGATTTGAATTCATCCCCAGAATGCACTGGCTACATCGTGCAGCTTCCATTGCCTAAGGGAATAAACACACAAAGAGTTCTAGAAGCAATTGACCCAGGCAAAGATGCTGATGGTTTACATCCCATGAATTTAGGTCGATTAGTTTCAGGTTATGACGCACCACTTCCTTGCACGCCACATGGAATTGTTGAACTACTCACTCACTATGGAATTAGCACCAAAGGCGCCGAAGTTACCGTTATTGGTCGTGGGTTAACTGTTGGCCGCCCACTTGGCTTGTTGCTTACTCGCAAACAAGAAAATGCAACTGTTACTCTGACACATACCGGAACAAAAGATTTATTAATGCACACTAAGAGAGCCGACATTATTGTTGCTGCTGTGGGACAAGCACATTTCCTCAAAGCTGAGATGATTAAACCAGGTGCTGTTGTCATTGATGTTGGTATTTCACGTACTGATAAAGGCTTACTTGGTGATGTTGATCCATCAGTTATGAATGTGGCTTCATGGGTTGCACCAATGCCTGGCGGTGTTGGGCCAATGACTCGAGCGATGCTAGTGAAGAATGTTGTTGATGCATGCGGATAAATGACCGGTTTTTAACGTTAGCCAGTAACGTCGTAATCCTGATTGGAATTGCACTGGGCATCTTTGGAGCAGTGCGAGTTGCATCACTCTTTATTGCCGTGGGCACGGCAGGGATGGCAATTAAGGCTCGGCATCAACGTAAATTTGACTTTTATTTCCCACTTCTTATCGCAATTGCCCTCTTTGCTCTGGCAATTGCACTTCCTCGCGGGCGGTAGAGTTGGGCGTATTGTCGAATGTAAGGAGTACGCCATGGGCGGAAAAGTCACAGTAGTTGGTGCAGGTTTTTACGGTTCAACAACTGCGCTTCGTTTAGCTGAATACAACATCTTCGACACCGTCGTTTTAACTGACATCCTTGAAGGTAAGCCTGAAGGTCTAGCCCTTGATATGAATCAATCACGTTCAATCGAAGGTTTTGAGACAAAGATAATTGGCGCAACAACATCTCCTGAAGGTGCCGGCTATGAAGCAACAGCCAACTCTGATGTAGTAGTTATTACTGCAGGACTTCCACGCAAGCCCGGCATGAGCCGTATGGATCTCATCGGCGTTAACGCAGGAATTGTTCGCGGAGTTGCAGAAAATATTGCTAAGCACTCACCTAATGCAGTAATCATTGTGGTTTCAAATCCATTGGATGAAATGACTGCCCTTGCTCAACTTGCAACTAACTTTCCAAAAAACCGTGTCATGGGTCAGGCAGGAATGCTTGATACTGCCCGCTTTACTAACTTTGTAGCAGAAAAGCTTGGCGTAAAGGTTGGTTCAGTTAAGACTCTGACTCTTGGTTCACATGGAGACACCATGGTTCCAGTTCCAAGTCGCTGCACAGTAGATGGCAAGCCACTCAGTGATTTGCTTTCACAGGTTGAAATCGATGAATTAGTTGATCGCACACGCAATGGCGGTGCTGAAGTAGTTGCTCTCCTTAAGACTGGCTCTGCTTACTACGCACCATCTGCAGCCGCTGCCAGAATGGCAAAAGCTGTAATCGAGGATTCAGGTGCAGTAATGCCAGTCTGTGCATGGGTTGATGGCGAATACGGAATCTCAGGTGTCTATCTAGGTGTTGAAGCCGAGATTGGTCGCAATGGAATTAAAAAAGTTGTTGAAAGCAAGTTGACGGACTCTGAAGTTGAAGCTCTCAAGGCGGCAGCTGAAGCAGTTCGTGCAAAGCAAGCAGACGTACAAACACTCTAAGGGAGCGCGCTACATGGCCAAGATTAAAGTTGAAGGCACCGTTGTTGAACTAGACGGTGATGAGATGACGCGCATCATCTGGCAGTTCATCAAAGACTCATTAATCCTTCCTTATTTAGACGTCAATCTTGAGTACTACGACCTTGGTATGGAAAACCGTGATGCCACAGATGATCAAGTAACTATTGATTCAGCTCATGCCATCCAAAAGCATGGCGTTGGAATTAAGTGCGCAACTATTACTCCTGATGAGGCCCGCGTTGAAGAATTTGGTCTTAAGAAGATGTGGAAGTCTCCCAATGGAACTGTGCGTAATATCTTGGGTGGAGTTATTTTCCGTGAGCCAATCATCATCAGTAACGTTCCACGTTTAGTTCCACACTGGACCAAGCCAATTGTTATTGGCCGTCACGCATTTGGTGATCAATACCGAGCAACAGATTTCAAGGTTCCAGGTGCTGGAAAGCTAACCATGTCATTTGTTCCAGAAGATGGCTCAGCCCCAACGCAATACACAGTCTTTGATTTCAAATCATCAGGTGTTGCAATGGGTATGTATAACTTGGATGAATCAATCCGCGACTTTGCCCGTGCTTCTTTGAACTATGGCCTTAATCGTAAATTCCCGGTTTACCTTTCAACTAAGAACACAATCTTGAAGGCCTATGACGGCCGCTTCAAAGATATCTTTGAAGAGATTTTTCAAGCAGAGTTCAAGGCAGCCTTTGATGCTGCAGGTATTTGGTATGAGCACCGCCTTATCGATGACATGGTTGCAATGTCACTTCGCATGGAGGGTGGCTATGTCTGGGCATGTAAGAACTATGACGGTGATGTTCAATCAGACACTGTGGCACAAGGCTATGGCTCACTTGGATTAATGACTTCAGTACTGATGACACCAGATGGAAAGATTGTTGAATCAGAGGCAGCACATGGAACTGTTACTCGTCACTACCGTGATCACCAAAAGGGTAAAGCGACTTCTACTAATCCGATCGCTTCAATCTTTGCGTGGACTCGTGGACTTGCCCACCGTGCAAAGCTTGATAACAACTCTGATCTAGCTAAGTTTTGCGACACTCTAGAGCGCGTTTGTATTGAAACTGTTGAGCAAGGCAAGATGACCAAGGACCTATCCCTTCTGATCTCAAAGCAAGCTCCGTATCAAACTACTCAGGAGTTCCTCAATTCAATCGATGAAAACCTAAAAAAAGCTATGGCCTAAAAATTCCAATAAAAAACCCGCCGCATGGATACGGCAGGTTTTTTTATTTAATACTTTAAATACGCTCTCCAGTTGTTGAGTTAAACAAGTGAACTGCATTTGGATTTGCAGTAACAGTAATTGTTTGACCAGCCTTTGGAGGATTCTTTGGATCCCAGCGAACAATAATCTGTGCACCTTCATCTGTTGCGTTAGCGAATTTAACGTTTGTGTCAGCTGGCTTTCCATAAACGAAAGCATCTGAACCAAGTTCTTCAACTACTTCAACCAAGACGTGGAATCCTTCAGTAGATGGTGTGAAACCTTCTGGGCGAACACCAACTGTGATTTCATTGCCAGCAGATGCTGGAACTGCGAGGCCAAGATTTCCAAGCATTGCCTTACCGCCCACGATTGGAGCGTTGAGCAAGTTCATCGCAGGTGAGCCAATAAATCCTGCAACGAAAGCATTTGCTGGGTTGTCATAGAGATTACGAGGTGTGTCTACTTGCTGGAGCAAGCCATCCTTAAGTACTGCAACTCGATCGCCCATAGTCATAGCTTCAACCTGGTCGTGTGTTACATAAACAGTTGTGATTCCTAGACGACGCTGCAATGCAGCGATCTGTGTACGAGTTGCTACACGCAACTTCGCATCAAGGTTTGATAGTGGTTCATCCATAAGGAAAACCTGTGGTTCGCGAACAATTGCGCGACCCATTGCAACGCGCTGACGCTGTCCACCTGAAAGAGCTTTTGGCTTGCGCTCTAGGTATGGCTCAAGGTCAAGCA
>JBBAMY010000013.1:0-11898 GCA_040402235.1 Candidatus Planktophila sp.
AGATCGCGTAGGTAGTAAAGCTTGGCGCGACGAACTTCGCCCTTCTTTACTAATTCAATCTTTTCAATAACTGGTGTGTGAACTGGGAATGTGCGCTCTACGCCAACGCCGTAAGAAACTTTACGAACTGTAAATGTTTCACGAACGCCATCGCCTTGACGACGGATAACGATTCCTTGGAATACCTGAAGACGACTCTTGCTGCCTTCGATAACACGAACGTGAATCTTGAGCTCATCACCAGCACGAAACTGTGGGATGTCTTTGCGCAGCGATGCTGCATCTACGGCGTCAAGAATGTTCATGGAATTCGTCCTTTTTTATCTTTATCTATGAAGCACCGGCTGTGGCAGGTGCAGACTGCGTATCTTGCCACAGAAGGGGCCTTGAGCCTAAATCGGGTAGATCTAGGCGGGAATCTCCCGCATGAGCGCGGCATGCAGGTGGGCTCCACCAGCCACAGTTAACTCCATCCCCCGCCATGCATGGGTAGTCACTATTGCCCCAGCTTCTGTGGCAACTAATGCCGCTGCAGCTAAGTCCCACTCTTTTAACCCGGTTTCTATATAGCCATCCACCATCCCAGTTGCCACACAACATATATCCACCGCCGCTGCTCCTATACGCCTGAAGTCACGAACTTTCGGAAGAAGTTTGTTCACTAAATCCAGTTGATTTATGCGATCTTTTACATCGTATGCAAAGCCAGTTGAAATTAGGGCTCGATTTAATTCAATGGGCTCATTGCAAGTTATCGGCAAATTATTTAAGAACGCACCACCGCCACGGGTTGCATGCCATGTTGAATCAATAGTTGGTGCATGCACCACTCCTACCACCGCACCTTGAGCATCTTTGACGGCAATACTGATATTCCATGCTGGAAGTCCATAGAAATAATTAACGGTTCCATCAACCGGATCTATAACCCAGGTATATCCAGATTTGCTCGTCCTGTCAGCACCTTCCTCACCAATGATTCCATCATCTGGCCGCACAGCAAGAATGGCATTAACTATAAGTTTTTCACTTGCAAGATCCATCTGTGTTGCAATATCTATGGCCGTTGATTTAGCAGTTAACTCCCAAGAGGCTGGGCGATCAACCAGTAAACGCCCGGCTTGCCCTGCGATATCCAAGGCCAGAACTAAGAGTTCATCATTTATGCTCACGCACTTATCTTAACCGTGTCATAGGATAAGCGACATGTTCTCGGCATATACAACCCTGTTTCGCACACCGGGAGCGATGAAATTTTCAATTCCAGCCCTGATTGGCCGAATGCCGATATCGATGGATTCATTAGCGCTTATTTTCATCGTTGTTGCCGTTAGTGATTCCTATGCATTAGCTGGGGCGCTGAGTGCGGTTGCATCCATAGTTATCTCTATCGCAACACCATTTTGGTCCAGGCTTGCGGATCGCATTGGGCAACGAAAGATGTTGCTGCGGGTTGTCCCGCTCAAAATACTAGGTCTCTCACTCTTTATCGCCTTAGTAATGAATGAATCACCGGTCTGGAGCTGGTTTGTGTCAATTATTTTGGCTGAACTTGCTGCAATCAACACTGGCGGCCTGGTGCGCCGCCGTTGGTTACATGTTTTGAGTCCAGATAAATCAACAACTGCTGAAGATGAGGCAGATAAGCATGTGGTCAATACTGCTTATTCTTATGAAGCTTTGATGGATGAGATTGTTTTTATCGTTGGTCCCATTACTGCCACGGCATGTGCAACTTCAATTGCACCTGCTGCCGGATTAATTGCGGGAATGATTTTGATGTCTATTGGATTACCACTTTTTGCAATGCAACGGGCCACCGAGCCACCCCCATCACCAGTTCGCATAAAGGATCCGCATCCCCCAGTTATTGGAATACCCATCGTTCAGGCAATTGCACTTGCCACAACTTTCACCGGTGGATTCTTTGGTGCAATCGCAATTACTGTCGTTGGATTTGCCGAAAGCCAAGGGCAGAAATCACATTCGGGTTTACTACTGGGTTTGTGGGCATCAGGCAGCGCAGTCATGGCCATTATCAATGGCTTAATAAAATGGAAAACTTCATATGTGGGGCGCTTCCTCCTCTTTTTAACGGCGCTGACCGTTCTATCAATTCCATTTATATTTGTGGATTCAATATTCTGGTTAGCTATCGCGCTCTTCTTTAACGGCTTTGCTATCGCGCCTTTAATAGTAAATGCCTATGGTGTTGTGCAGGAAGCGGTGCCGAGTGCACAAATCACTGAATCATTTACCTGGGTGGTGGCAGGCATGCCATTAGGTGGTGCAATTTCTAGCGCCCTTGGCGGATGGGTCATCGAAACCTATGGGGCACAAAACGCTTTCTGGGTGCCTCTGGGATTTATGTGTGCAGCATTATTAGCCACACTGCCCTACTTTCGTGTTTATAAGGGGCTCATCCATTACTCTCTGAACCGTGACTGAGCTTCGATTAAATGGCAAGAGTGAGGACGGTACTCACTTGTCCCTTCATGATAATGATGGCAATGAGTTCACTGTTCGCATTAGCGACACTCTGCGCGCCACAGTTAATCAACCTCGTCTTTCAGCAGTTCCAGAACAAGAAAGCGACACAATTTCTATTAGAGAGATTCAGCGTCGCTTGCGTGCTGGTGAGTTAGCAGAAGAGTTAGCTCGCGAAAATAATATTCCACTAGAAAAGATCGAACGTTTCTCTGGCCCAATCTTGCAAGAGCGCATCTACATCATTGATCAAGCTCAACAAGTCTCTGTTCGTAAAGAAGGAAGTCGCGACCCAGTTAACTTGTTAGGCGTTGTTGTTTCGCGTCTTGCACCGCGCAATATTGATCTTTCAGATCTTTCATGGAACACATGGCGCCATGAAGATTCAACATGGACTGTTGAACTGCATTATCCAAACACCAGCGGTGTTGGAATTGCGCAATGGAACTTTGACACCACTCGTCGCGTCCTGACATCTATGGATGAAAATGCGCGTTGGATGATGGGCGATGAGCCACCAGCACGACAGATTCCAACGCCTGGACTTGTTTATTCAGATGCAAATCACCCTTCCTTGCGTGAAGACTTCACCCCTATGCCAGAAGTTCCACGCTTAGCCGTGATTCGCGAACTGCCAGATGATGAGGCAGCACGTGATGGTGTCGTTGCACGTGCAAAGGTTCCAAGTTGGGATGAAATTATGTTCGGCATCAAACCTACTGAAGATCAGTAAGAAATGATTGTTGATTCCGCCCTCTATCAAAATGGAATCCGCGTAAAAGATTCTGGGGATATCTCCGATTTTGTAGATGAAGCCCGTAAAGATGGAGGCTTTGTTTGGGTTGGCCTATCTAGTCCCACACAAGAAGAGTTTGACCACGTAGTTGGTGAGCTCAACTTCCACCAACTAGCTGTGGAAGATGCAGTTTCCGCTCAGCAGCGCCCCAAAATTGAAGAGTACGGCGGGCTAACTTTCTTTGTGTTAAAAACAGTTTTTTACAATGAATCTCGAAGTGAAATCACGACTGGTGAATTAATGTGTTTTGTTGATCCCCATTTCATCGTCATTGTCCGCCACGGTGAAGGTTCACCTCTGGCCTCAGTTCGCCATGAAATAGAGGCACGGCCTGATTTTCTTACTCAAGGTCCTTTTGCTGTCTTGCACGCCGTGGTTGATCGAGTAATCGATGGTTACACAACAATTGCTACTGAGTTAGAAAATGATGTTATTCAACTCGAAAATAAAGTCTTTGGTGGAACGCGACAAACTTTTTCTCAAGAAATCTACTTCCTTAAGCGCGAAATAATTGAGTATCGGCATGCTATAGAACCACTCGTCATTCCACTTCAAAAATTAGTTTCAGAAACTTACCAACCAACTCCCCATCTACTCAAACCCTTCTTTAGAGATACCCTCGATCATTTGCAACGAGCATGCGAGCACGCATCTGGTATGGATTCGCTCCTCTCCTCAGCGCTACAGGCAGACTTAGCTCATATCCAAGTACGTCAAAATGAAGATGTTCGACGAATCTCTGCCTGGGTAGCACTTGCTGCCGGGCCCACAATGATTGCTGGAATTTATGGGATGAACTTTGATTTCATGCCTGAACTTCGCTGGAAATTTAGCTACCCACTTCTCTTGGTGGGGATTACATCCTTAAGTGCCTTCTTATTCTACAAATTTAGAAAATCCGAGTGGCTTTAACTCAAAGCTGTAGTAAACAACCCCACCTGAGATTCAATCTGGCTATCGCCACCATGATGGCCAACCATGGCGCCTTCCTTTTCAGCGCGCTCTGGATCAAGTAAAACGACTCCACCCTGGGCAATAGCAATAACTTCGCCCATGCGATCAAGTGCATCAGGACCTATCTGACTACCAAAAAGCTTTGTAGCAATGACTTCTTCGCGCGTTAGCACTGTTACCTTGGAACCTAAAAACTCTTTCCACCTGCTAGCTAATTCACTTCGTGCGCTCACGCTGTCATTTTCTGGAGATAAATAAAGATGTCTAGCTCTAGGTTCACCCGCAATGACGGCTACACCCTCTAGTAACGGATTATCTTGTCCGATAACTATTTTCTCGCTGGCATTAACCATTCCGTGATCTGAAGTGAGCCAAATGCGGGTGCCATGCGGCATCTCTTTCATCAGGTTTGAAAACATCTGATCAATGACAGAAAGCGCCGCTAACCACTTATCACTTCCGACACCATCACTGTGTCCAGCTGCATCTAAATCATTGACATAGAGATAAACAAAAGATGGTGTCTTTTGCAGCGCAGCTTTAGTCTCGGCAATTAAATCTGCTGTGACATTTGCACCTTTGTAGTTAGCACCGCGAAAGACTGCTCGTGTAAACCCTGAGTTCTCATAGCGCTTAGCTGCAACATGTGTGACGTTAATGTTTTGCGCAACTGCACGCTCAAATAGCGTTGGCACTGGCTGCCAGTTCATAGGATCAACGCGCTCATCCCACTTAAGAGCGTTAAGGATGCGACCACCGCTGCGTGGGACTTGCACGGTGTAACCCAACATTCCGTGCACACCAGGCAATTCGCCAGTCATAAGTGTTGCTAGCGATGTTGCGGTAGTTGATGGAAAAGAAGTTTGTATGGTTGAAAACTTAGTTAGGCGCGAGATAGTGGGCATGGCATCACCATATTTTTCAATGACATCTGCGCCAAAACCATCGATAAGAAATAGAAGTTCTCGCCCACTGGGTGAAGGCCCAATCCCTAAAAGGTCTTCGGAAGTCGATAGCCCCAGGGATGTAAAGATCGATGGAGTTATCTGGGACAAATGCACGTTCATATCTTCTCATTACATCGGCTAAGGTTGACCCATGAAGAGTGCAATTAAGTATTCAACTGAGGTTTCTGCTGCAATTGCAGCGGGCACCCCCATCGTTGCACTCGAATCCACGATTATTAGCCATGGATTGCCACGGCCATCCAATTTGGCAGTTGCCCAAGAGTGCGAACGCATTATTCGCCAGCGCGGCGCCGTCCCGGCCACGATCGCACTCCTTGATGGCGTTGTTCATATCGGTCTTGAAGCCAATGAATTAGATGCCATAGCAAATCGTGATGATATTTCAAAAGCATCTAGCCGAGATTTAGCAATCATCATTGCCCAGGGCAAGAGTGCAGCAACAACAGTTGCAGCCACTGCTCACATCGCAGCAATTGCTGGAATCAAAGTATTTGCAACTGGTGGTCTTGGCGGGGTTCATCGAGGGGCCAATGAATCATTTGATGAATCTGCCGACCTCACTGCACTTTCACAGTTAGATATGACCGTTGTCTGTGCTGGGGTGAAATCAATTCTGGATGTTCATGCCACTTTAGAGCGCCTTGAAACGCTAGCAATTGGCATCGTGGGTTATAAAACCAACCGCTTCCCTGGTTTCTACTTAACTGATTCAGGCTTTGAGATTGAACATCGCGTTGATTCAGCCCAAGAGGTTGCCGCAATCATTAAAGCCCGTAGTCAGGTTTCAACTGCAAGTCATGCCTTGATCGTTACTAACCCAGTTGAAAAGCAGATGGATAAAGCCCGTCATGATGAGATTTTAGCATCAGGTCTTGCACATGCTGCCCGTGATGGAATTGATGGAAAGTATGTGACACCATATTTACTGGAACATTTCCACACCGCCAGCAAAGGTGAATCACTTGCCATCAACACTGAAATCATTAAGTCCAACTGCGCACTAGCTGCAGATATTGCGATGGCGCTTAAATGAAAAAAATCCTGTGTATTGGCGATTTAGCCCTGGATGTTATTTCACAGTTAAAAGAGCCTATTAACTATGGCAATGACACTGCCAGCAGAATTTCAAGTCACCCAGGTGGACAAGCTGCAAATGTTGCAACGTGGATTACTCGCACACACTCCAAATCTCAGTTAGTAGCCCGTGTTGGCAATGATCCCGTTGGTTTTGCTCTTATCTCTGATTTAGATAAATACGGCGTCGAACACATGAATTTGATGCACTCAGGACGCCCCACTGGAGTTGTCGTTATCTTGGTTGATTCCAATGGAGAGCGCACGATGTTTCCAGATAACGGTGCTAACGCAGACCTTGAAGTAAGTGATCTGCCACCGCTAGATGATGTCGATGGTGTGTATGTGAGTGGCTATGCATTACTAGATTTTCGCAGCCGCGAGGCGGTCCTTTCTATGATTGCAAAGATAAAAGCTGCTGGAAAGCCAATTTATTTTGATCCAACGACAACTGGAGCGATGAAGATAGTTTCTCGCGTTGAAGTTTTATCCTGGGTCAGCCTCATGGATGGAATTCTGCTCAACTCTGAAGAAGCTCTCTATCTTGGCGATTCAAAAGATGTTGAAACGGCAGAAAAGAATTTAACTGCTTACACACCTCTTGTCGTCATCAAATTAGGTTCTCGTGGAGCCATGGCTATTCATAAAGAGATTGTTGCAAAGGTGTCAGCCGTCACTACCAATGTGGTCGACACAACAGGTGCTGGAGATTCATTTGCCGCTGGATTTATTCCAAAGTGGCTTGAAACAAATGATTTAGAAGCAGCCCTTTCAGCCGGAACGGCGTTGGCCGCAAAGTGTGTAGCAACTGTTGGGGCGCGCCCTCCCCTAGATTAAGCAACTCTCTTGGCACAATGCTCCAATGGCAACTGCGAAGACTCCCGCGAAAGCTGCGGCAAAGGGTAAGAAACCCGTCGGTCCAAAACCTGGTGAATACCCAGGCAAGATCGTTGATATCGATGTTTCAAAGGAAGTTTCTGAATCTTTTCTTGAGTATGCATACTCAGTAATTTATTCACGTGCACTTCCTGATGCGCGTGATGGTTTAAAACCAGTTCATCGTCGCATCTTGCATCAGATGGCAGATATGGGTCTTCGTCCAGAGCGCGGACATGTGAAGAGTGCTCGTGTAGTGGGTGAAGTAATGGGTAAATTGCACCCTCACGGTGATGGCGCAATTTATGACGCGCTAGTTCGTATGGCGCAATCTTTTTCTATGCGCTTGCCACTCATTGATGGCCACGGAAACTTTGGTTCACTGGACGCGGGCCCTGCAGCTATGCGCTATACCGAAGCCCGCCTTGCATCTGCTGCAATGGCCATGGTTGCAGAAGCCGATGAGAACACCGTTGACTTTGGTCCAAATTATGACGGCCAGTTATCAGAGCCGCTTGTGCTTCCTGCTGCCTATCCCAACTTGCTCGTTAACGGCGGTTCTGGAATTGCCGTGGGTATGGCCACCAACATGGCTCCCCATAACTTGGGCGAGGTTATCGCTGCAACAAAGTTTTTGATTGAAAACCCAACTGCCACAGTCAAGCAGTTAATGAAATTCGTTCCCGGTCCAGATTTTCCAACGGGCGGGGAACTCGTTGGTCTAGATGGCGTGCGCGAGGCATATGCAACCGGCAAAGGCTCCTTTAAAGTCCGTGCCAGCGTTGAGATCGAAAAAGTTTCCTCTCGCAAAATGGGAATTGTTATTAAAGAACTTCCCTTCACAATCGGACCTGAGAAAGTTGTTGAACGCATCGCAGCCCTTGTTAAGGCCAAAAAAATTGCCGGCATCAGCGACATCATCGATTTAACTGATGGTCAGACTGGTACCAACGTGGTTATTGAGATCAAGAATGGCTTTGAACCAGAGGCAGTTCTAGAACAGCTCTATGCATTAACCCCCATGGAAGATGCTTTTTCTATCAATGCCGTGGCATTGGTGAAGGGCAAGCCACAGACCCTTGGGATAAAAGAGCTTCTTAAAGTATTCATCGAACACCGCATTGAAGTTGTTCGTCGTCGCAGTGAGTTCCGTAAAGCAAAGGCAGAGGGGCGTTTAACTCTTGTAGATGGACTCTTGAAGGCGATTATCGATATCGATAAGGTCATCAAGATTATCCGCGGCAGTGATGATGCAGCTGCTGCTAAAGAGAAGTTAATGAAGGACTTTAAATTAAACGATGAGCAAACTACCTATATCTTGGATATGCCACTTCGTCGTTTAACTAAAATGAGCAAGCTAGAACTTGAAACAGAGCAAAAAGAGTTAAAAACAACTATTGCAGAACTGACAAAACTGCTAAAAAGCGAAGATGCGATAAAAGCACAGGTTTCAGATGAGTTAACTGCTGTTGGTAAGTCATTTGCTACACCTAGAAAAACTCGAATTGGCGCTGCCTAAGCTCTAAGCGTTAAACTACGGCGTGATTTCAACCCAAGCGCTAGAACTTCGAGCAGGTGCTCGCCTGCTCGTTAAGGGCGTAACTGTGCGTATTAATAGCGGTGACCGCATTGGCTTTGTTGGCCGAAACGGTGCTGGTAAATCAACTCTGGCAAAAGTATTAGCGGGAGAAACTATGCCTGCAGGAGGCGTCGTCAATCGCACCGGAAAAATTGGCTACTTGCCGCAAGATCCCCGCACAGGTGATCAACCTGGCACAGTCATCGAACGTATTCTCTCGGCCCGCGACTTAGATCAGATTTCACATCGTATGAGGGCAGTTGAAGAAGAGATGGCAACGGCCCAAGGTGAAGCTCTAGAAAAAGCAATGGATCGCTATACCCGCGTTGAACATGAGTTCAGTGCTGCCGGTGGTTATGCAGCAACTGCTGAGGCAGAAGCGATCGCAACATCCCTTGGTGTGACAGAGGCTGTCTTTGCACATGAGCTTTCCACACTCTCTGGTGGTCAACGCCGTCGTATTGAGTTAGCTCGTATTCTCTTTAGTGGCGCCGAAACATTGCTACTCGATGAGCCAACCAACCACTTAGATGCTGACTCAATCGTGTGGCTACGCGAGTTTTTAGCTAAATACTCCGGCGGCCTTGTCATTATCTCCCACGATGTGAACTTGATTGAAACCGTTGTTAACAAGGTTTTTTACCTTGATGCCAACCGAAACGTTATCGATGTCTATAACTTGGGCTGGAAGGCTTATCTATTACAGCGCGAACAAGATGAGCACCGCCGCAAGAAAGAGCGCGCTAACGCTGAAAAACGTGCAGAGATTTTGCAGAAGCAGGGCGAGAAGATGCGTGCGAAGGCATCAAAGGCAACAGCTGCCCAGGGAATGTTACGTCGTGCTGAAAAGCTTCGCAGTGGTTTAGAAGATGTGCGCGTCAATGACAAAGTTGCACGCCTTCGCTTTCCAACCCCTGCCCCATGTGGCAAGACTCCCCTATCGGGAGAAGAGCTTTCAAAGTCTTATGGTTCACTTGAAATCTTTACCGATGTTTCATGTGTAATCGATAAGGGCTCTCGCGTTGTAATCCTTGGACTTAACGGTGCTGGAAAAACTACACTTCTTAGAATTCTGGCTGGTGAACTTGAATCTGATACTGGAAAAGTTGAACAAGGCCACGGCCTAAAGATTGGTTACTACGCCCAGGAACATGAATCCCTGGACTTTGAGCGCACTGTTTTAGAGAACATGATGTCTGCAACACCAGATCTGCGTGAACCAGAGGCTCGTAACACCCTAGGTTCTTTCCTTTTCATCGGCGATGATGTTCACAAACCCGTCAAAGTTCTCTCCGGTGGTGAGCGAACACGCCTTGCTCTAGCTGTTCTAGTTGTCTCTGCAGCAAACGTATTGCTCCTAGATGAGCCAACAAATAACTTAGATCCAGCATCTCGTGCTGAGATCCTTGGAGCGCTAGCTGAATATCAAGGATCAGTGATCATGGTTTCTCACGATGAAGGCGCTGTGCAATCACTTAAGCCTGAGCGCGTTATTTTGTTGCCAGATGGCGATGAGGATCTGTGGAAAGAAGAGTATTTCGACTTAGTGTCTATCGACTAAGGCTTACTTATTTTTACCGTATCACCGTTTTGATCATGGCCAACAACTTCAATTCTTAAGCCTTCAACCGTAATCACATCACCAAGGTGGAGAGCTGCATCAGTAAATTCTGGATTAGTTGAGCCTGGGCGACGTTGAACCTGCCAGCCACCCTTGATCGATTGAATCGTCATATCAACGGTGTAAACAAGTGAACCCTCTTGGGCTGAAGTTAAGACATCCAAGCCTTCATTTCTTCGTGACTCGATTACCAAAATCTTTGAACTAGAAAGCCGGACGACCACTGCCTTCGTAAGATCATTTATTCGCTCAATCGGATTTATCAACTGAGTTACCCCAGCTGAATTAATGTCGGCGGCATTGAGGCAGTTAATTTGGGAATCTGCTAGCCACCCTAACAAATAACGATTCCACGCATTTAGTTCTATCGCACCTATGGACCAGTTATTGGACATGAGATCCCAAGTTCCATAGACGGCCGTACCTGGGCTTACATACAAATCATGTAACCCAAATAGATGACCAGTCTCGTGTGAAATCCAACGCCAGGCAGAGCCTCGTGCAAGACTCTGCCACGCATCTGCTCCAGATAAAGTGATGTTTGTTATTGGCCCATCATCTGTTGCGATACCAGTTGCATTAAGTGGACCTGCAGGTCCATATGCAATTGAACTCCATGGAATCTCGCGAGGACTTAAAACATAAACGACATCAAACTGTGAATAGTCGACCAATGAATCAGCTGTTTCAACGGCTAACTTCCAGTAAGCCCAAGCATCTCCTTGGCCCCAAACACCTAACTTATGGAAAGCGGAACTAACTGGCATACGCACCCAGTTCTTAAGTACTTGGTAATCAAACTTGACTTTGTTACCTGACATTTTGTAAAAGAAATCATTCATACCATCAGTCATAGGAGTGAACTCTTCAGCTGGAGGTCTTTGCCCGACAACATCTGCGAAATCAACAGGAATTATGAGCGCTTTTATGGTGCCAAAACTCGGTAAACGCCCTGGGGCTTTGGGAAAGCCAACTTCCATCTGCAAGTTATTCGTCTGATCCAATAGCTGGCACTGCGTGGTGGGTACATATTTATTGGAAGATGCTGTCGTAGGCAAATCCACGGTAACCGTATAAAAGCCAGCACTATTAGCGCGCATACCTGAAATCGAGAGGGTTCCAGAACTACTAATTGAAGCTGTGTAGCGCTTTCGAACATATTGCGTTGGATTTGGTTCGACAATATCGAATAGATAAGAACCTGAAACTAAATTCGCATAAAAACTGCCATCGGCATTGCCGGAATAGAACTTCCACTCCCCACCAGATATTTGCAAATACACACCCGGTGAACCAGCTTTAGTTTTCTTATCGCTGGGGTTATATACCCACAGTTTCACATTCGTTCCAACAGGGGCCGCTTGCACTGAAACAGGAAGCTCAAAGCTCAGTTCAAGATTTGCCGGGGTTCCACCAGGACCACCGGTATAAACATTTATCCCTTTAACCGGTGCAGAAACAAAACCACTTGGTGTGGGTGTGGGTGTTGGAGTCGGTGTGGGTGTTGGAGTCGGTGTGGGTGTTGGAGTCGGTGTGGGTGTGG
>JBBAMY010000013.1:11998-31355 GCA_040402235.1 Candidatus Planktophila sp.
GGAGTCGGTGTGGGTGTTGGAGTCGGTGTGGGTGTTGGAGTCGGTGTGGGTGTGGGTGTTGGAGTTACTTTTGCTTTTGGAACCACCGCAACTGGTTTACTCCATACAAGTTTTTTTCCAGATTTAATGCATGTGTAGTTCTTAAATTTATAAAGTTGAGTTTGACCTAGCTTGCTACAAGCTTTACCAGTAACGGGTGCGGCTGCAGTACTCGCCGGGGCAACAAGAACGCCAAGGATCACTGCAGTAAGAAGGATGATTAGTCTTTTGCGCACCTAATGAGAATAGGCTTAATTTCAAGAATAACAAGGGAGGCGGTTGTATATCCCTACTATCTAAGCGTCGATATGTTCGCGATCAATCTCAGCGTTAGCAATAAATTCCTTGCGTGGGGCAACATCACTGCCCATCAATAGTTCAAACATCGCCTCGGCTGCTGTGGCATCTGAGACTGTGATGCGACGAAGTGTGCGGGCATCAGGATCCATGGTTGTTTCGCGCAGCTGATCTGCATCCATTTCGCCCAGACCTTTATAGCGCTGAATAGGCTCTTTCCAGCGCTTTCCACTCTTCTTTAAATCTGCAGTTATCTTCTTCATCTCATCATCGCTATAGGTGTAGATGTATTCACCCTTCTTGCCTCCCCCGCCCATTACTTCAATGCGGTGGAGAGGTGGGATTGCAGCAAACACACGGCCAGCATCAATGAGCGGGCGCATATAGCGATACATCAAAGTAAGTAATAAGCAGCGGATATGCGCACCATCAACATCAGCATCTGACATCAAGATTACGCGGCCATATCTAGCTTCATCTAGCTCAAAAGACTTGCCAGAGCCAGCGCCAATTACCTGAATAATTGATCCACACTCTTTATCTTCTAGCATCTGTGAAAGTGAAGCTTTCTGAACGTTAAGAATCTTTCCACGAATAGGCAAAATCGCCTGGAACTCAGAGTTACGTGCTGCCTTGGTTGTGCCAAGGGCTGAGTCACCTTCAACAATAAAGAGCTCAGTGCGTGTTACATCCTCTGAACGACAATCAGATAACTTCGTTGGAAGAGAGGATGATTCCAAAGCGTTCTTGCGGCGCTGGAGATCTTTATGTGCACGGGCACTTATTCGTGTGCGAGATGCGGCAGCGATCTTTTCAAGTACTAAGCGTCCATTGGCTTTATCAATGCGCTTTGAAGTATTGAAATACTCTTTCATTTTATCTGCCACAACCGCTGAAACGATTCGTGTGGCAGCTGCCGTTCCTAGAACTTCCTTCGTCTGACCTTCAAACTGTGGTTCAGACATGCGCACGGTGACAACGGCAGTTAAACCTTCAATGACATCGTCTTTAATGACATCGATCTCTTTATTAGCAAGAGTTTTGGTTGAGCGAAGTGCTTCGTTAACAACCTTGACCAGAGCGCGCTCAAAGCCCAGCATGTGGGTTCCACCCTTAGGAGTTGCAATAATGTTGACGAAAGAGCGCTGGGTGGTTTCAAAGCCATTACCCCACTTCATGGCGATATCTACTTCCATATCCCGCTCTACTTCAGTTGACACCATATGGCCCTTGTCATCTAAAACAGGCACGGTTTCTTGATAATGCCCGGTGCCATAGATGCGAATGACATCGCCAACGGCTTCATCGGGCTGTAAGAAATTACAGTATTCAGTGATTCCACTTTTGTGGAAGAAAGTCTCTGTTGTTTTTGTTTTTGTGCGATTGTCATTAACAATGAGCGTTAAGCCTGGAACTAGGTAGGAAGTCTGGCGAGCACGTGCATAAACCTCTTCTAAATCCAGCTCTGCCTCTTTGAGGAAAATCTGGCGATCACTCCACCACTTAATGCGTGTTCCGGTAACTTTGCTAGAGATCTTTCCAATAACACGTAATCCTGATTTTGGTTCAAATGGAGCTTTTGGTCCATCACCGTCAAATATTCCTGCAACTCCGCGTTGGAATGACATCCAGTAAATCTTGCCATCACGATCAACTTCAGCATCTAGACGAGATGCAAGTGCGTTCACAACTGATGCACCCACGCCGTGCAAACCACCGGATGCGGCGTATGAACCGCCGCCAAATTTTCCACCGGCATGTAGTTTAGTTAAAACAACTTCAACACCAGTTAAGCCAGTCTTGACCTCTTTATCAACTGGAATTCCGCGACCATCATCATGGACTTCCACCGAGCCATCTGATTCAAGATTAATTTCAATTTTCTTACAATGCCCAGCTAGTGACTCATCTACTGAGTTATCAATGATTTCCCACAAGCAGTGCATGAGTCCACGTGAATCAGTGGAGCCGATATACATACCTGGGCGTTTGCGAACGGCATCGAGACCCTCTAAAACCGCTAGATCTTTTGCGGTATAGCTATCCTGCACATTTGTCGTAATATCTTTTTCGACCACGGGGCGAAAGGTTATCGCCCACTACCCCGTATCAGCCGTAAGCGCGCCGATTACGTCTCAGATACTGGAAATATCGATATTTTCACAGCAAATTAACATCAATTTAACGAAAATAATTTAATTATAACGAGCGGGGAATATCCAGACATGGTTTGATGTTCCATAGGAAGTAAGGCACAACGCACGAACGGAGAGAGATATGTCAGAACAAGTGATGCTTGAATCAGTACCTCTTAACGCCCTTGACCGATGCGACCGATGCGGCGCCCAGGCTTATGTTCGCGCTGTGCTTTTAAACGGCGGAGAACTCACGTTCTGTGCCCACCATGGCAAGGAATATGCTGAAAAGCTAAAGACCGTTGCGGCAAAGATTATCGATGAGAGCGAAAAGCTCGTCGAGACTTCTTCTATTTAATCTCTCTTAACTACTTTATCTCTGTGTGATCCATCGCAGTTAGGTTTATCTTTTGATAAACCGCAGCCACAAAACTTCACATTCTCTTGAGTTTCAAGAATGTTGCCTTCACGGTCAACGAAATCAACTGCACCAATAATCTTAATTGAGCCACTGACTGGGTTAATAAAGATGCGTGCGTTAGTCATGGATTAGTCGAGGTAGTCGCGCAGAACCTGGCTGCGTGATGGGTGACGAAGCTTTGACATTGTCTTGGATTCAATCTGGCGAATACGCTCACGTGTAACGCCATAGACCTTTCCAATTTCATCCAAAGTCTTTGGTTGACCATCAGTTAAACCAAATCGCATTGCAACCACACCAGCTTCACGCTCTGAGAGAGTATCTAGAACTGAGTGCAACTGCTCTTGTAGCAATGTAAATGAAACCGCATCAGCTGGAACAACAGCTTCAGAGTCTTCAATGAGATCTCCGAACTCGCTATCACCTTCTTCACCTAGTGGTGTGTGAAGTGAAATTGGTTCGCGGCCATACTTTTGAACTTCGACAACCTTTTCAGGTGTCATATCTAGCTCTTTAGCTAACTCTTCTGGGGTCGGTTCACGGCCAAGATCTTGAAGCATCTGGCGTTGAACACGTGCCAACTTATTAATAACTTCCACCATGTGCACAGGAATACGGATGGTGCGGGCCTGATCAGCCATCGCACGGGTAATAGCCTGGCGAATCCACCATGTGGCATAGGTGGAGAACTTATAGCCCTTTGTGTAGTCAAACTTCTCAACGGCGCGGATCAAACCTAAGTTACCTTCTTGAATAAGGTCAAGGAAAAGCATTCCACGACCGGTGTAGCGCTTTGCAAGTGAAACAACAAGGCGAAGGTTAGCTTCGAGCAAGTGATTCTTTGCGCGCTTTCCATCTTCAACGAGCCATTCAAGTTCGCGCTTTAACTTCTTTTCAATCTTCTTCTCATCTTTAATCTTTGCCTCAGCAAAAAGACCTGCTTCAACACGTGTAGCAAGCTCCACTTCAAGCTCTGCGTTCAATAGTGCAACGCGGCCAATCTGCTTGAGGTAATCCTTCACAGGATCAGCTGTTGCACCAGCGGTCATAACTGTCTGGGCAGGCGCGTCATCTTCTTCAGAGGCCTTTAATGTGAAGGCATTTTCTTCATTTCCAGAAGTATCTTCAGCTAAGTTAACAACGCGTGGTTGGTTGCCCTTATCTTCTTCTTCGCCATCGATAATCTCGACGGCTTCTTTAATCAAAACCTCAACATCTTCAAGCTCTACTTCTTCTAGCTCTACTTCTTCGCCATCGATCTTAACCTTGATAGCCTTACCAGTCTTAGCATCGATCTTTGGTGCACCAACTGAAGTGGCCTTTTGTTCAATAAGTACGTACTCACTCTTTTTCAAAATACGTGAAGGTGCACCTAGGCCAGCTTTGCGTAGTTTTTCAACAATGACTGGCACATCAGTTGCTAATGCACGGGCTTCATCTACTAAATCTTTATCGGTCTTCTTTGGAATACGATTAATTGATGTGACACCACGCTTTTCTAGCTCTACTAGAACTTCATGCTGGCGCAATACGGCTGTTTTAGCATCAACAATTGCTTGAACATCTTTAGCCGTTAAATCTTTCTTTAATGAAATTTTTGCAGGGGCTACCTTTTTCGCAGGAGCTGCCTTCTTCGTAGCCACTTTCTTTACTGATGTGCTCTTTTTAGCAGCAGCTTTCTTATCTGGCGCGCTCTTTTTAGCAGGTGCCACTTTTTTAGTAGCGGCTTTCTTCGCAGGTGCAGCTTTTTTTGTAACAGCTTTCTTTAACACCTTGTTTTTGAGCGCACTAAATACAGCCACAATTATCCTTTGGTTTTCTCAGCGAGCGCGCTGATGCGATGGCCATATTATAATTTGTCCACAGGGGTAAATGCACATCCAAAAGCGATAATTTGCCCCCTATTTAGATAATTCCAGGGCCTGCCTAATCACATTTCCAACGGATTCGACTTCCACCAGGAAGCCATCATGGCCAAATGGAGATGAAATCCTCACAAGGGGCGAAGCTGTAGGTGCAAAGTCGGCGATCTCAGCCTGCAGGCGCACAGGAAAGAGGCGATCAGTGTCGATAGAGACGGCAACGACAGGAATAGTGATGGATTCAAGGGCGGCAACGACTCCTCCGCGTCCTCGGCCAATGTCATGGGAAATCATCGCCTCAGTCAGGGCTATATAGGTATTGGCATCGAAGCGATGTGCCAACTTATCGGCCTGATGATCAAGATATGACTCCACGGCATAGCGGCCCGTGTCATCACCTTGGAGTTCTCTACCAAAGCGAATATCCATCTCAGCTTCAGTTCTATACGTCAGATGGGCAATACGTCTAGCAATTCCCATTCCTTCAATCGGACCACGCTCTTGTTCGTAGTAATCACCGTCATTGAAGTTGGGATCGGTTTTTATTGCACGTATCTCAATGGACCATGTGCCGATCTGATCTCCTGTGGCAACTGCTGATGAACCAATCGTGCAGATGGCACCAACACGGTGTGGCAACTGCACCGCCCACTCCAGTGAACGCATTCCCCCTAAGGATGGCCCAACGGCTAAGCGATATTTATCAATTCCCAGCGCATCACTAAATTGAATTTCAGCATTGACCATGTCGCGAATTGTCAGTGATGGAAAACGAGAGCCATATCTTTTGCCATCAGGGGCGATAGAAGATGCTCCCGTTGATCCCTGACACCCACCGATAACATTGGGACAGACAACAAAATATTTATCCGTATCAAATGGTAATCCTGGCCCCACCATTGATGGCCACCAGCCAGCAACATCTGACCAACCAGTCATGGCGTGGTTAACTAAAATCGCATTATCTTTATTCTTATTTAACTCGCCCCAGCTTTGATAGGCGATAGTCACATCTGCGAGTACTTCGCCATCTTCAAGTCCAACATCACCAATTTTTATAAAGCGCCGATCACCGGGTGCATGGTCTTCAAGCCATGCCCCGGTAACCGGAGCGCTTATTTGTGACATTTACTTGGCGGCAGCAAAACCATCTGTGAGATCTGCCTTGATATCGTCAATATCCTCAAGACCAACAGATAAACGGATTAAGCCAGGCTTCACACCGGCATTGAGTAACTCTTCTGCCGATAGTTGTGAATGGGTCGTCGATGCTGGATGAATAACAAGTGATCTCACATCGCCGATATTTGCAACGTGTGAGTGCAAGCTCAAGCCTTCAACAAACTTCTTTCCAGCCTCTATCCCACCCTTGATTTCAAAGGAGAAGACTGAGCCTGAACCCTTAGGTGCATACTTTGTGGCCAGTTTGTTATAGGAGTTGCTAGGAAGGGAAGAGAAATGAACTTTCTCAACCTGTGGGTGGCTCTCCAGCCATGTTGCAACGGCCTTGGCATTTTCTAAATGTTGTTTCATGCGAAGTGTCAGAGTCTCTAGTCCTTGAGCCAGCAACCATGCATTAAATGGACTCACTGCAGCTCCAATATCGCGCAGCAAAGTCAGGCGAATCTTGAAGATATAGGCCAAGTTGGCACCAAATGCACTGCCAACTCCTAGGGCTTGGGCATAAACAAGGCCGTGATAGGAAGGATCTGGAGTATTAAAGCTTTTGAACTTCTCTGGGTACAGTGCATAATCAAAATTACCTGAATCAACAATGGCACCCACTACTGCATTTCCATGACCGGCCAGAAACTTAGTTGCCGAGTGAATAACTACATCTGCACCGAATTCGATTGGCTTAATAACATATGGAGTTGCCACAGTGTTATCAACAATTAATGGCACATGATTTTCATGGGCAACCTTTGCAACTGCTGCAATATCTAAAATATCGTTATTTGGATTTGAGATTGTCTCGCCAAAAAACGCCTTGGTATTAGGGCGAACTGCCTTTTGCCATTCAGCAGGATCATTAGGATTATCAACAAAAGTAACTTCCACACCAAATGTTGGCAATGTGTAATGGAACAAGTTATATGTTCCACCATAGAGATACTTTGATGAAACGATGTGATCTCCGGCAGTTGCAACGGCTAAGACTGCAAAAGTTGTTGCAGCAGAACCTGAAGCCAGAAGAAGTGCAGCAACGCCACCTTCTAGTGATGCGATGCGCTTTTCAACGACATCTTGGGTTGGGTTCATGATGCGCGTATAGATATTGCCTAGCTCTGCCAAACCAAAAAGATCTGCTGCATGCTTTGTATCGCGAAATTGATATGCAGTGGTTTGATACAGAGGAAGTGCACGTGCTCCTGTTGTTGGATCAGCAACTTGTCCGGTGTGTATTTGACGCGTTTCGAAAGCTGCTTCTTCAAGTGAAAAGGTTGACATGTAAGTAATTCCTCCCAGTTATGGGGAACACCTAAAAATAGATATGCCAACAAGGGGCATAACTAGTGGAATTAGGTGTTCCACGCTTATCGACAGCGTTGTGCTGGTCGATCTGGTCTTCACCCGGAGCACCCCACCGTGGTGGAGGGTTGCCGTCTAGTAAGCCGGGGCTAAACACTAGAACTCGTGACCTGGGGGAAATATAACAGAGGATCTGACTTACTCAAAAATCCCAGCGGTGACCTTGGGGTGCAGCTCTATGCGCATGGCTGCAAAGGCGCTGGCCGGCCAGCCAGAGCCAAAGACTCTGCGCAGCAAAATCGTTAAGGAGTAGCCCGGGGCATCGGCGCTAGCGCGATCCAGGGAGCGATAAGCAAGTGGAGTATCAGAGCGCTCATAGGCAAGGGTTGCAAACAATGTGGCAACGGGTGCCACAAAGCCCACAGGTGCAATTTGTAGCAAGTAATGCCACATACTCCAGTAGGTTTCAAAGCTCTCACCGCTGTGGGTGCCAAGTGCAAAATCTCGCACTTGAATATCACTCAGGCGCCCTATGACCCGTGCAATCAAATCTGGATTACTGGCCACACCATATCTTTCAAACTCTGTTGCTAAATCAATCACCGCCGTTGCCCCATCTCGCTGCAGGAAGCAAAGATCAGGACTATCTGGGTCAACGCTAAAGCTGGTAACGAGTGCGATGAAATCGCTATCACTTGCAAGTGGAAGGGAAGCAATTTCTAGCTCTTCATAATCGGTAGTCATTGGACACTCATTTCGTAAAAGTTGAGTTAGCAGATACCACGGTGATAACTGCAAAAGAAGGGATTTTGATAGTTCCGGTAATTGCACGCGTGGCACCGTTGTGTTTGAAGTTACCGTTCCACGTTGCAATCAAAGTGATGGTGTAAGTACCAGGTCGCTTATAGGTATGCGTGACTTTTTGATTGGGATAAGGAGCACCAGGTTCAGTTGTTTGAAAAACTTGCCCATCCCCCCACTGCCAAGCAAAGCCAGGACGCAGGGCAACATCAATTACTTCACCAATGATGTCGACCCGAGATTGAAAGAGAGTCGGCAGATCGCACCAGAAAATAACTGGCACATGCACCAGCGGTTCAAACTCTGGTTGATATGCGATGGTGGCCGTTGGAACCATTTTGATTAAACGATCACTTAAATTCACGCTGGTAGTTACTACTTTTTTCAGACCAACCCGTGGTTTATTCGTGCGCTTCACCGTTGGTACAGCTTTAGGTTTGGGAGGAAACCACAGCGTTGGCTTGGGAGTTGGCGCAACTACCGTGCGCTTTTTAATTACTGCCCCGCCATCGCCTTTTTGAGCCGTAATGATGATCTGGTTATTTTGTGTAAAAACATCAACGCAGGCCGTTGTTTTGCAATCGGCAATTGCCGCAGTGGGGGTGGAAAGAGATATGAAAAGTATGAGAACTAATAAGCGCTTCATGTGCAGGCACGATAAGTGTGTGCTGGGACTAATGCCTATGCTCGCTGGGCTAACTGTGGATAGTTGTGACACTCTTAGTTCATGAGCGCACGCGATGGAGATGGTTGGGTCCAATGTGCCTGTGGCAATAAGCACTGGGGCCTCAACGGCGCCGCTGGAATCCTTTTAGTGCGTGGCACACAAATCCTTTTGCAACATCGCGCCCCGTGGGTTCACAACGGTGACACTTGGGGAATCCCAGGAGGTGCCAGGGATAGTCATGAAAGCACCATCGAGGGCGCTTTTCGGGAAGCGGTAGAAGAAACAGGAATAGATACAGCGTTACTAACACCTTTGCATGTTTTTTGTGATGACCATGGAAGCTGGAAGTACGAAACTGTCATTGCTCGGGCGGAGGAGGGATTAGTTGCTCACGAAGTAAATGATGAATCCCATGAAGTGCGCTGGGTAGAGATGGATGAGGTGAATAAATTAACGCTTCACCCTAGTTTTGAAAAATCTTGGCCAGCGCTACAACAAATCCTTAATGATCTTGTCGGCCCACGCTAACTCCGACTCACTGCTATGGACTACAACTACAACTGTCACACCGGCCTCAGCCAACTTCTGTAGCAGTTCAATAATCCTTTTTCGGCTATGAACATCTTGGGCTGCAAGTGGCTCATCTAAAAGTAAAACTGGGGTTTTTTGTGCGATTGCAGTAGCAATTGAAACTCTTTGAGATTGCCCGCCAGATAAGGCCGTGACTTGGCGATCGGCCAATGATGTTAATTCAAGAGCCTCCATTACTTGCGCCGAGGCTCCAGCCATTTCGATGACCTGCTGGACGGTAAAGCCGAGCGTGTAACTCTGATTTTGAACTGCCACAGCACGGATCTGTGCCAGTTTGGCTGGTGATGTCAGGATCGGATGATGATCATCAATTGTTATTGTGCCTTTGATAGGGGCGATATCTCCAGCAATGGCAGCTAGCAGGGTTGACTTGCCACAACCATTAGGGCCGACAATGACTGTGATTGAACCAGCTGGAATTTGTTCGCTGTAGTCATAAATAATCTCTCGCCCATCACGGACGACAGTAATGTCATTGATAGTAATCACTGAGTTCTCCACACATTATTTTTAACTGTGACTAGCGTGATCAAGATTGGTGCACCAATTAATGCAGTTGCCAGTCCTATAGGCAGCTCATTGGGTTGGGCGATAGTTCTAGATAATGTGTCAGCCACCAAAACAATAAATGCCCCGATTAATGCACTATGAATAGTCAGAGCTCTATGTGAAGGCCCATAGATAAAGCGTGCAATATGAGGAGCGGCTAATCCAATAAAGGCAATCACTCCAACAGTGCTGACCGCACCACCTGCCAATAGGGATAGAGAAACCAAAGCAAGGAATCGAACTCTAGAGACGTTGACTCCTAAATGAAATGCGCTTTGATCTCCTAAGGAAAGGCGATCCAGCATTGGTGCGATGAACCAAGCAATTACTCCTCCGACTAATGTCGTAATCATTATGCCAAGAAGGTTCTCATTTGTTACCAGTGCCAATGAACCCAAACTCCAAAAAGAAATTGAGCGAGCATCTGCCCGATTAAGAACTGCCGATGTGATTCCGACAAGTGACGTAAATATTGCAGAGACTGCGATTCCAACAATGATTAAATTAAATGAGGACAAAGCCCCACGAAAGGCTGCCAACCTAAATGTTATCGATGTCGCAAGTAGGGCTCCTGCTGCTCCGCACGCAAGTGCTCCTAATGAACCAACCTGAACAACACCTGTCGCAATGCCTATGACTGCGCCAAAGGATGCACCTGCCGCTGTTCCTAAAATGGCAGGCTCTGCTATAGCGTTATTGCAGGCACCTTGTGCCATTAACCCGGCGATACCCAGCGCAGCTCCCACAATCAGCGCTGCCATGACGCGTGGGAATCGAATCTGCCACACAATCTCATTGCTTCCAGGGTTCAGAAGTACAGACCAAAAACCATCAACCTGACTTGAGCCAACAGAGATTGCCGCTACCGCTGCAACTATAAGAAGAACTATGGGAGCAGTTTTTTTCACGGTGCAACCTGTTTAAGTGCTTTAGCCAATTGATCTAATAGTGAAGGAGTACGAGGGCCAAATGAGAGCAGCAAAGAATCATCAACATCGATAACGGCAGAGTTCTTTCCCGCATTAGTTTGGGCAACACCTGGAAGCTTAATTAAACCTTGCACACCACCCACTGATTCCAGGCCTTTACTCATCACCAAGATGACATCGGGGTTGAGAGTGGCCAAGCTCTCAGCGGTTAATGTATTAAAGGGTCGATCAAGAGTTTGAGCACCAACATCGACTGCGCCAAGTGATTGCAGCAAAGAGTCTGCTCCCGATCCTGGGCCGCCAATTAAATAGACCGATGATGTTCCGCGCAGATAAAGAAAAGCTACCCGCGGTTTATTTGATACTGATGCGGCAGATGAGCCTTGCTCCATTATGGCAATCAACGCCTCTGCGCTCTTGTTAGCACCTATGGCTGCACCCACTGCCCGTATTTTTACCTTGATGTCAGCCAGATTCCAGCTCTCCGGTGTTTGAATGACTTTTATACCCGCTGATCTAATCTGATCAATTGCAGCGCGTGGCCCAGAGGATGCATCGATGATGACCAGATCAGGTTTTAAACTTAAAATCTTTTCAGGAATTACCTGATGTCCAGAAGTGACGATAGGAACTAAATCAAGTGATTTTTCAGTGCTCGAAATATCTCGACCCACCAAGATGGATCTGGCGTTGAGTGATTCCATAATTTCGGCAACACCATTAGCTAAGACCACGACCCGAGAAACAGAGAATGTGCCTGGAGTCTCAAGTGAAATCGATCTCACATCATCCTGAGAAATTGTGTACGTTGAAGAGTTACTTGCGCTAGCGCAGCCTGCAAGCAGTAATACAAGGGTAAAAATCCCTAATTTCTTCACGGCGCTAGTGTGCCAAATCTTTAAACGACAGGTTGCCGTGTCCTGTCGGATAAGTCATTTACTTATTTAATTTAAGGTCAGAGCATGAAGAAGATACTGAGCGCACTCGTGGTGATTGCTTTGAGCGCAATGCCTTCAGCAAATGCAGTCTCTGTAAAAGGCTCACAGGGCCAAACTCTTTCTGTCTCAAAAACTACTGCCAAAAACGGATCTGTTTTGACCGTAAGTGGTGAGTACTTTGATGAAACTGTTGGTATCTATCTCGCCTTTTGTGTTGTCCCTAAGAGGGGCATGCCACCAACACCCTGTGGTGGCGGAGTCAATAAAGCTGGTTTAGGCGAAGCCTCTTTCTGGATCTCATCTAATCCCCCTGCCTATGCAGTTGGTCTGACGCAAGAGTATTTACCAGGTGGACGCTTTACACAAAAAGTGAAAGTTTCAAAGAAGATTGGAAAGTTTGATTGCACCAAGGTCAAGTGTGCAATCACTGTTCGTGCCGATCATCTACGTAGTAATGACCGAACCTCAGATCTGTTTATCCCAATCATCATCAAATAAGGAGAAAAGTGAAAAAGTTAGTTCTAGTTGCTCTCATCGCCACATTAATGACACCCATATCAGCCCAGGCTGCACAAACAAAGTTTGTGGGTGGGCCGTTAACAAATCTTGATTACCAAAGTGCGACGATAAATATCGTTCTCACTGATGTTCCTACAAAGGGTGGCTTATACATTCAGCAATGTGTAGAAGCTGCCGCAGGAACACGATCTGCACTATGTAACAAGGCCGCTGAGCTATGGATCTCAACGGCGCGAGGTGCCTCATTTCTGCCAACAGCTGCCATTGCCTTTAAGCCAACCGGTAGTTACCTAGCCGGCACAACTACCGTTGATTGCATAGTCTCAAAGTGTGGCGTCTTTATGCGCTTTGATCACACAGTGCCAGCAGATTTTTCAGAGGATCAATTCTTCCCAATTACCTTTAAGGCAGCTGTGGCAGGCTCAACAACACTTGCTGCCGATGAGGTAAGTGCAACTATTAATGGAGTAAGCGTTACAACTCGCACACCAATAACTCTTGGCTACCGACAGGTTTCAACTGTTGCTGCGGTATCAAAAGCTGGTGCGACATTAACGTATCGTTCGCTTGCACCAGCGTGTTCATTAAATGGTCTGCAGATCACACCATTGAGTGGAACAGGAGAATGTGCCATTGCAGTAACAAGTGCTGGTAATTCAACTGCTTCACCTATCACCGTTATCTTGCCTATTCGCTTGAGCCTTGGGGTTCAGAGCTTAGGTGGATTTGCCCTACCTGAAACCGCAAAAGCCTTTAGCAAGAGCGTTCTGCCTTCCACCAGTAACTTTGGTGAAAAGGTTAAGTACAAGGCCACTGGAGCATGTTCAGTAGTCAAGTCAGTGTTAACTATGCGCCGTGGAAAGTGTGAAATTAGTGCAAGTGCAATCGGTAAAAAGGCTCTGTACGAAGGATTAAATGAAAAGTTAGTTATTATAGGAAAGTAATTAATTAGACATCAGGCCATTAATGCAGAAGGTAGTTGCGTAAGCAATCTCATCTTGTGCATTGTGGCCTGATTCAATTCGCTTTGTTGATGCATCTGTAATCGCCTGTATAAACACGAGTGCACGTTGAGTATCTTTCACACCTAACTCTGCAACTGCTGTGACAAGTGGTGCCATTAAAGCTCGGTGAGCCATACCGATGTGTTGGGATCGAGATTGTGGCATTGCAGCTGAGTTAAGCGCCTTTGCCAATAAATGTCGACCATCGGCGATGTATTCCAACGCCCCTTTTATCCAGCATGTGACAACACATGTGGAATCTGAACACTTAGAGACAGCGATATTTAAAGTGTCGCCAAAATTTTTTAACTCATCAATGACTAGATCTGCCACAAGCTCTGACCCGCTGCCGAAGTATTCATAGACCGAGGTGCGAGACAATCCGGCACGTTGGGCAACTGCTGCAACTGTTACTGCTGCGCCGCCTGACTCCATGGCAATGCTGGCGGCAGCATCGATTAACTGATTACGGCGCCAATCACGGTGCTGAGCCAGTGTTTCGGTTTCAATGCGAGGCATAGCCTCATTCTTTCACGCTTTCTGCAAGCCGTCTCAGTGAGTCTCGGACAACGGCCGTATCAGATGTGCGCCACAGGGGTGGCATTGAGTTAAGTAGGACACTTCCATATCGCTTGGTGACAATTCTAGAATCCAAAATCGCCACTACTCCCCGATCATCAACAGATCGAATCAGGCGTCCTGTGCCCTGTGCCAAAAGCAATGCAGCACGTGGAAGTGAAACCTGCATAAAACCACTTCCGCCAGCGGCATCTGCTTGAGATGCGCGCGCTGACATCACCGGTTCATCTGGCCTAGGGAAAGGAATGCGATCAATTGCAACCAAAATGCAACTATTTCCTGGAACATCCACACCTTGCCAGAGTGACATCGTGCCAAGTAGAACTGATGTTTCATCCTTTGCAAAGCGGGCAACTAATGGTCCGACTGCATCACCGCGCTTTTGCGTGATGATTTTGATAGGAAGTTCAGCTAACACTTTGCGCAAATGCGCATCTGCTGCCTCCACCCCGCGCCAAGAAGAAAACAGGGCCAATGTGCGCCCACCTGCAGCATCAATGAGCTCACCTAACTCTGTTAGTACTTCAATACTGGGACCATCTCGCCCAGGTTCTGGCAAGTGCTTTGGCATATAGAGAACGCCTTGATTAGCAAAATCAAAAGGAGAACCCACATCTAACATCTGCACATTGCCTGGATCTAATTCACCTTCAGAGAGCTCGGCATTTAAATCCTCTCCCACAATAAAACCAATGCTTTTGGCCAGTGAGTTAAAAGAGTTGCCCACAGTTAATGTGGCAGAGGTGGCAATAACCGGAGTTTGCTTAAGCATGTTCTCGCGCAAGACATCAGAGACTGACAATGGTGCTAAGTGCAGAGTGGAAAACGTTGGTTCATACCAAAGCACTAAACCATCTCCGAGTTTTAATAGCGTGGCAGCAGTGGTTGATACTTCATTCACCGCACCTTTTACCCGTGCCCGCTCTGCCATCACATCAGTATCGATAATCTCATCATCGGCAGAGAGATATTGCGTAATTGCCTGGGCGCTTTCTCTCACCTTTCGAATCGGTGATTCCAAAGATTGCGGGATCTCCTCTAGGCGCCCCTGTGAACCCAGCTCACTGCGCACAGATTCCCCGTAATCAACCATGGATTCATGAAAATCATTGGCAGCTTTATGAAAAGCATCTGCCAGCTTGCCTGGCATGAATTTGCGGGCCATGGCTGCTGCGCGAAGAACTCGGCCAGAAGTAAGTTCATCTGTAACAGCCTGTGTTGCCCGATCCATAAACTCATGTGCTTCATCCAAAATAATGCAATCTCGCTCAGGCAATATGGGGTGCAGATCCATAATCTCAATTGCAAGCAGGGTGTGGTTTGTAACAACCACATCTGCCGTTTGTGCTTTTGCCTTTGCATTTGCGGCAAAGCACTGAGAACCAAAAGCACAGACATCTGCGCCCACGCACTCACGTCCTGAAACACTATTTGCAGCCCACACTCGCCTATCTACATCAGGGGCATCATCTCTATCTCCTGTTACTCCAGGCGTCTTAGCCCAGGCAATTAATCTCTTGGCATCTTTTTCTAATGATGAGACTTCCATAACCAACTCACCATCAGGATCAACATCTTCACTATTCATCTTTTGCAGGCAAACGTAGTTACCCACGCCTTTATAGATTGCATAGGTAACTTCGCGCCCCAATAGCTTTTCAAGGGCTGGAACAACGGCAGGTAGATCTCTATCTACTAACTGGCGCTGCAGTGCCAATGTGGCAGTTGCTACTAATACTTTTCGCCCGTGCACAATTCCTGGAATTAAATAGGCAAGTGATTTTCCTGTGCCCGTGCCTGCTTGCACCATTAAGTGATGACGATCAGTTAGGGCGTTAGCAACTGCTTCAGCCATTTCAATCTGGCCTTCGCGTGCTGATCCACCAATTGCATCAACGGCGACGTCTAGTGCTTCGCGCACTTTCTTGGACATATCGCTCATGGGCCAACCTTAGTGGCTATGGTAAATAGGCATTTTAATGAAGTGAAGGAAACGCCTAGCTCTTCTTGCGCAGGTGCAGAAGCTCTAGTGCAGCAACTGCGCTGTCATAGCCTTTATCTTCTTTGCTCGTTGCACGACCACATCTATCAATAGCTTGATCAAGATCATTACACATCAAGACGCCATAACCAATGGGCTTAGAGAATTTAAGTGAAACATCAATAACTCCCTGTGTCACACCTTGGCAGACATAATCAAAATGTGGAGTGTCACCCTTTAAAACCAAGCCCAGCGCCACAACAGCATCAAAACCAGCCTCAAATGCATACTGAGCAGCAAGTGGAATCTCAAAAGAGCCAGGAACGAACTGGACTTCAATTGTGCCAACTTGAGCTTCGGCTAATGCGCGCTTGGCTCCTGCAATCAAGTCATTACAAATATCTAGATGCCATGAGGAAGAAATGATGGCGACCTTGGCCCCTGGTAGTGGCTTAATACCGATAGTGGGTGCATGTCCTGCCATTTATTTGCCTCCTCGAGTGTGGCCTAGTTTTTCTTGCTTGGTTGCTAAATACTTTTCATTAAATTCATTGCTAGCAATCACTAATGGATTCTGAATAACTGCAATTCCTGCCTCTTGAAGGGCAGCAACCTTTTTAGGGTTGTTAGTGAGCAGTTGAAGATGTGAAAGACCAAGTGATTGAAGGATTGCAATTGCATCAGACCAATCCCGGGCATCGATTTCATGGCCTAAATGCAAGTTAGCCTCAATAGTATCCATGCCTTTATCTTGTAGTTGATAAGCCATGATCTTTTCAGTTAGACCAATTCCACGGCCCTCATGATCGCGCAGATAAACAATGAAGCCATAGCCATGTTTTTGAATCAATGAGATGGATTGTTCTAACTGTTCACCGCAATCACAGCGCATTGAATGTATAACATCGCCTGTGAAGCACTCACTATGGATTCGAACCAAAGGCGTTGTGGTGGCTTGGCCAAAAGAGAGCACTGCATGCTCTCTTTGTCGCAAGCCCGGAAACGTTGCAATCTTCCACATGCCACTGCGCAAAGGTAGATCGGCCCAAAGGAACTCATACTCAGATCGCACTTCTTCAACAGCAGGTGCAATTCCAATCAGCTCTTGGATAGAAACCATAGGAATTGAGTACTGCGTAGCGAAATCGATTAAGGATTGACCACGGGCCATAGATCCATCTTCAGCAACAATTTCTGATAGCAAGGTAAGAGGTGCAGCCCCTACTAACTGCGCTAGCGCCACTCCTGCCTCTGTATGACCCTTGCGCGCTGCTAAGCCACCCTTATCTGCAATGAGCGGGAAAACATGTCCTGGACGGATGAAATCTGAGTGCACAGCACTCTTATCAGCCAATGCACGGGCGGTATTAGCGCGCTCTGTGGCACTGACTCCTGTTGTTAGCCCCACCTTGTAATCAACGGTGACCGTAAAGGCTGTCTTTTTTGAATCTTGATTTTCTTCAACCATCAGTGGCAGACGCAGCTGACGCGCACGCTCTTGTGTCATTGCAACACATAAAATTCCAGTTGTGTGGCGCACCATAAAGGCCACCTTTTCGGCCGTTGCTTTCTCAGCCAGCACAAATAAGTCACCCTCGTTTTCACGATCAGCATCATCTGTAACAATAATCAAATCACCATTTTTAAAAGCATCTAGGGCTACTTGTAGATTACTCATCACTTATCCCCCTTTGCTAATAATCGTTCAACGTACTTTGCAAGAACATCAACTTCCACATTCACTAAATCTCCAACTTTTTTGCTTGAAAGATTGGTCGCCTCTAAAGTCTCTGGAATCAACCACACAGTGACAAGATTGCTTGCATCATCAATGCTTCCAACAGTTAAAGAAACACCATCGAGGCAGATGGAGCCCTGGTTAACGATGTATTTTGAAAGGTGGGAGGGAACCGTGATATCAAACTGCGCCCATTTATCCCCCGGTGTTAACCCGACAACGCTTGCCACACCATCAACATGTCCCTGAACCATATGACCACCCATGCGCGCATTTAACTGCGCAGCTAGTTCAAGGTTGACCGGGCTCGCAGCGTTAAGTTGTGCAAGTGATGTAAGAGAAAGGGTTTGCACCATGACATCTGCCGTGAAAGTGGTGCCAGAGATGGCTGTAGCGGTCAAACACACGCCGTTCACAGCCACCGAATCCCCCACTGCAATCTCACCAATCAGTTTTGGTGCATCGATTGTGAAAACAGCAGAGCTCTCGCTCTTTTCAATTGAGGTAATTGAACCTAGTTCGCCAATGAGTCCTGTAAACATCACTCACCGTTCCTAATGCGATAAATGGATTTAACATCGCCATCTAGAACTTGGGTGCTGATGTGATCAAGGCGCATTTGGTCGGTAATCGTCGTTGGGTAATCAAAGGCAAAGAAGTGCTTGCCTGAGCCTAAAAACGTTGGTGCCTGATAGATAACCAGCTCATCCATCAAGCAGTGATCCACCATGGCACTAGCCAGAGTTGGCCCAGCTTCAACAAAGACGTGATTAACACCTAGTTCATTCAATTTATCAACCAAAACATCCAAGTCTTTCGACTTAACGACAACAGTCTGGGCAGCAGAGTCAAAAACCAAAGAATCTTTAGGCAAATCTTGTTCGCCGCAAACAACGCGAATGGGGTTGCCTGCATATCCTGCAAAATCTCCCCGTGGAATCAAACGTGGATTATCTGCAACAACAGTGTTGGTTCCAACAAGGATTGCATCAGCTTGGCGACGCAGCTTCTGCACATCGCCCCGTGATGTCTCATTTGTAATCCACTTGGAAGTTCCATCAGCTGCTGCAACTTTGCCATCTAGAGTTGCTGCAACCTTCCATGTGAAAAATGGACGGTTCTTTTTAATCTTCATGAGCCAGGCACGGTTTGAATATGAAGCCTCTTCTTCAAGAACTCCACTAACAACATTTATTCCAGCAGCCTTTAACGCTTGTGCCCCACCTGCAGCAACTGCGTTGGGGTCGTTCACTGCAAAGACAACAGTTGTAATGCCTGCATCGATAATGGCTTGAACACAGGCCCCTGTGCTGCCCGTGTGATTACATGGTTCAAGACTGACAACAATCGTTGCACCTTTAGCTTTTGCACCGGCTGCTTTAATAGCAACAACTTCTGCGTGATCTGGGGAGTTCACACGATCGTGAAAACCTTCGCCCACAACATTTCCTGCGCCATCAATAATTACTGCGCCAACAATAGGGTTGGGTGCGGTTTTACCGAGGCCTTTTTCGGCAAGGGCAATGGCACGTTGCATTGCAACTGTGTGCTCCATAAAAAAACCCCCGACTCGAGAAACGAGTAACCGGGGTGGGCTGTGCAAAAAGAAATGCACAAAGAAGGTAGGCAAGAACCTACCCTTTGTTGGTTTCCTCTCATCCGGACTTTAACCGTCGGTCCCAGAATTTCACTGAGTCAACCGATACCTGGCTGGCATCGGGTCGCGGACTATAACCGCCGGTTCGAAATTACATCGACCCCGGAAACAACGTGCTTATTCTAGCTGTGAATTGCCATCCTATTTTCAGTCCAAGTGACATCTTATTTTCAGTAAC
>JBBAMY010000014.1:0-30852 GCA_040402235.1 Candidatus Planktophila sp.
CAAGCTTCTTTGTCAATGAACGGAATGCTGCAGGAACTTCCTTCTCGCGACCTTCAAACTTGGCGCTTACAGATTCCTTTGTCGCTGCACTGATTTCATCGAGCTTTGTTTCGCGCTCTTGCTTGCCAACAATAGTTAGCGCCTTGGCAAGATCTGCACTAGCTGCCTCTTCAACAGCTGCAAATACATCATCCTGGTAATCCAAGAAGACTGGGAAATCTGCAGTCGGCTTTGCGGCAACCTTTGCAAGCTTGGCTTGTGCCTCACAGAGAATCTTGATGAATGGCTTTGCAGCATCTAGGCCTTGTGCAACAACTTCTTCATTAGGAGTTGGTGCGCCACCCTTGATTAATTCAATTGTGCGAGATGTAGCTTCTGCTTCAACCATCATGATTGCAACATCGCCATCATCGCTAATGCGACCAGCAACAACCATGTCAAAGACTGCGTTAGCAACCTGTGAGTGGTTAGGGAATGCAACCCACTGACCATCAATCAAAGCAACGCGAACGCCACCGATTGGACCAGAGAATGGAAGACCTGCAAGTTGTGTAGATATTGATGCAGCATTAATCGCAATGACGTCATACATATGATCTGGATCTAGTGCCATTACTGTCACAACGATCTGAACTTCGTTACGAAGTCCCTTAACAAATGATGGACGTAATGGACGGTCGATCAAACGGCAAGTAAGAATCGCATCCTCTGATGGACGACCTTCACGACGGAAGAATGATCCTGGAATACGACCAACTGCATACATCTTCTCTTCAACATCAACTGTTAAAGGAAAGAAATCAAATTGATCCTTTGGCGTTTTTGATGCAGTTGTTGCTGAGAAGATCATTGTTTGATCATCTAGATAAACTGCTGCAGCTCCTGCTGCTTGGCGCGCTAGGCGTCCTGTTTCAAAACGAATTTCTCGTTTTCCGAATTTTCCGTTATCAATAACTGCAACGGCTGACTGAACCTCTTGACCCTCCATGGGTCCTCCTTTATTACTATGGACGCGACTCATTGCAAGTCACATCGTGGTTACTACCCACTTAAAGGAGAATGAATCTTCGATCGAAGTTCACGCACATAATTTTGTGCGGAAACCACTACCGAGGACCATTTGCCCTCAAGTGGTGTAGGTATTACTTAATTAGCGGCGAATACCGAGCTTCTCGATAATCACGCGGTAACGGTTGATATCTGTCTTAGCAAGATATTGAAGAATGCGACGACGACGACCAACTAGCAACAACAGACCACGACGGTTGTGGTGATCATGTGGGTTGGTTTTTAAATGTAATGTGATTTCTTCAATGCGCTTAGATAGCAAAGCGACCTGAGCTTCAGGACTTCCCGTGTCAGTAGGAGTAGATCCGAACTGCGCGACAATTTGCTTTGTTACTTCTGGTGTTAATGCCATTCTTTAGTACTCCTTGGTTTCTGATCACGAGGGCTTTCGGTTTGCCTCACGAAAGCTCGCTTTCTCGTTGGACTGGGCAAGATTACCAGCGGGGGCGAATAAGGTGAAATCCTGAGCCTAAAGCTCGGTTAATTCACGGGCTTTTGCGCAATCTTTCGCCATCTGATCGAGCAAGGGTTGAAGACCATCAAATTTTAAAGTCTCACGTAATCGCCAACCAAATTCAATTGTTGCCCGCTGTGAATAGAGTTCAAGACCCACTTGATCAATGGCATATGCCTCAACTTGACGGCCGCGATAGCCATCAAAAGTTGGATTAGTTCCAATTGAAATCGCCGCTGGCCATCTATCAATACCAACACTTAACCATCCTGCATACACGCCATCGGCAGGAATTGTTTGATTTTCAAGATCTCCCAGATTTGCAGTGGGATAACCAATCTCACGACCACGCTTTTCGCCATGAACCACAATGCCATCTAAGCGATGAGGTCTAGTCAACAACGCCCGTGCCTGTTCAACATTGCCTTCAACAATTAATTTGCGAATTCGCGTGGAAGAAACAACATCACCATCAGATGGCTCAAGATCTAGCACAATCGTTTCAAAGCCAGAATGAGCCTTTAATGAATTAACATTTCCCGCAGCCTTTGATCCATAGGTAAAGTTCTTGCCCACCACAACCTTTGTTGCACCCAGCTGGTCAACTAGAACACGATTGACGAAATCCTCAGGCGACATGGCTGCAAACTCTGGCGTAAATTTCATTACAGCAACTTGGTCTGCATTATGAATCTTGAGCAGTTCAATTCGATCAGTCAAAATCGTGAGCAAAGTGGGAGCACGATCAGGTGCAAAAACAGTTGTTGGGTGTGGGTCAAAGGTCAGTGCAATTATCTTTTCATCACCAGCAATCTTTTTGGCACGATTGAGTACTTCTTGGTGGCCCTTATGGACACCGTCAAAGACTCCAATGACTACAACGCTCATGTGTCTATTGTCTCAGACCTAGTTAGCTGCCGCGAATACAGCAATTGGCTTGGCTAAGCCATCCTTGTTACACAGCAAGGCAATGAGCTCTTCACCGGAAATCGCTGCATAGATCGCTTCATCTGGATTTGGGCTCAGTGGTCGCCCAAAGGACAGTTCATTGACTTCATCAAGTGCAAGCTCTCGCGGGCTAAAAACTGTTCGTGCGACATCTACTAATCCAAGAGTTGAAAACTCCCCCGCCTTTAGGGATGTTAGCGAGATGGACTTGTCTAAACCAAAACCGGCAACGCGCGTGCGGCGCAGAGAGTTCAAGTGCCCGCCTACCTTTAGTTCATCACCACAATCTCGGGCAATTGCTCGAATAAATGTTCCAGCAGAACACGTCACTTCAATATCAACTTCTATTGCATTTTCGATATGGCGTATTTCTTTTATATCTAACTGTGAAATGGTGACTTCACGGGCAGCAAGTTCAACAGTCTCCCCCGCGCGAACACGATCATAGGCACGCTCACCATCAACTTTCACAGCCGATACCGAACTTGGACGTTGCATAATCGTGCCACGCATTTTTGCTAGCTCTGTTTCAATATGTGAATCAGTGACTGCTGAGACATCACCACGTGAAATAACTTCACCTTCAACATCATCTGTGACCGTTGCAGCGCCTAAAACAACAGTTGCTTCATAGGTCTTATCACCATTAGTAATGTATTGAAGTAAACGTGTGCCGTTATTAAAACCTAAAACCAAGATACCTGTAGCCATAGGATCAAGGGTTCCTGCATGGCCAACCTTGCGTGTACCAAGTGCACGCCGCGCGATAGCCACAACATCGTGGCTTGTCATGCCTGGTTCTTTATCTACAACCAGAAATCCGTGCTCGATGATTAGACCTCGTCAATAACGCGAGGGGCTTTATATGGATCTTCTTCCCCGGCATATGTTGCATTTGCACGAAGTGCAGCTACCTCTGCATCTAATTCATGTACTTTTGTGAGCAATGAATCAAGTGCTTTGGCACTCTCTGGCAAACCATCTTCAAAGAAGGCAAGTGTTGGCGTGATACGCAAACCTAATTCACGCCCCAACGCTGATCTGATTGCGCCATTAGCACTCTCTAGGGCCGCAGTTGTTGCTGCGCGTTGGTCGTTATCGCCCAGCACGGTATAGAAGACTGAAGCTTGTTGTAGATCTCCAGTCACGCGTGCATCAGTAACCGTGACGAAGCCAAGACGTGGATCTTTGATCTTTGTCTCAAGCAACTGGGCCACAATTACTTTGATTCGGTCTGCAACCTTTTGGCTGCGGTGTGATGCTGCCATTGTTATACCCGCTTTTTCTCGCGCATCTCAAAGACTTGAATGGTGTCGCCAATTTGAAGATCCTTCATATTGCCAAGACCAATTCCGCACTCGAAGCCTTCTTTGACTTCATTTGCATCATCTTTAAAGCGCTTCAGTGAATCGATTGTGAGGTCATCAAGGATCAGGGTTTCACCACGCAAGATACGTGCCTTTGCATTACGTCGGATAGTTCCATCCTTAACAAGGGAACCAGCAATGTTTCCAGCCTTAGAAGATTTGAAGATCTCGCGAACTTCAGCGTTACCAACAATAACTTCTTCATAGATTGGCTTAAGTAGACCCTTAAGTGAAAGCTCAATCTCATCAATTGCTTGATAGATAACTGAGTAGAAGCGAACTTCAACACCTTCTTGGTCAGCAAAGATTGCAGTCTGTGGCTCTGGCTTAACGTTAAAGCCAATCACTACTGCCGTCGATGCTGATGCCAACGTAATATCACTCTTAGTAATTGCACCAACACCACGGTGAATAACGCGAAGATCAACTTCTGCGCCAACATCTAGCTGCATCAACGCCTCTTCTAGAGCTTCCACAGATCCACTCACGTCACCCTTAAGAATCAAATTAAGAGTAGTGATCTTGGATTGCTCCATAAAGTCTTCAAGTGAGACCTTCTTGCGTGCCTTGGCAAGTTGGGCATTTCGCTCTGCGGCTTGGCGCTTTTCAGCGATCTGACGAGCTGTGCGATCTTCATCGGCTACTAAGAATGTATCTCCAGCACTTGGAACTGATGTGAAACCAAGAACCTGAACTGGGCGTGACGGACCAGCTGTTTCAACTGCATCACCATTCTCATCCAACATCGCACGAACGCGACCAAATGCACCGCCAGCAACAATTGGATCACCAATTTTAAGAGTTCCACGTTGCACAAGAACTGTTGTGACTGGGCCACGACCACGATCAAGGTGAGCTTCAATAGCAACACCACGAGCAGAATCATCAGCAATAGCGCGTAGATCAATAGCAGCATCGGCGGTAAGAAGAATTGAATCAATCAAATCTTGAACACCTTGGCCTGATTTAGCAGAAACGTTTACGAAGATTGTTTCTCCGCCATACTCTTCTGCGATCAAGTTATATTCAGTTAACTGCTGACGGACCTTGTCTGGGTTCGCACCCTCTTTATCCATCTTGTTAACGGCCACAACGATTGGAACATCAGCTGCTTGAGCGTGGTTTAACGCTTCAATTGTCTGAGGCATGATTCCATCATCGGCAGCAACTACAAGAACTGCAATGTCAGTTACCTTGGCACCACGTGCACGCATAGCTGTGAAAGCTTCGTGTCCAGGTGTATCAATAAATGTAATTGCGCGATTAACGCCATGATGATCGTGGTGAATCTGATAGGCACCAATGTGCTGAGTAATTCCGCCGGCTTCTGACTTCATTACTTCACTCTTTCGAACTGCATCCAAAAGCGAAGTTTTACCGTGGTCAACGTGTCCCATTACAGTCACAACTGGAGGACGTGCAACTAATAAATCAGCATCGATATCACTGAGTTCATCAGTTAAATCAATATCAAAGCCTTGAAGAAGCTCACGATCTTCATCTTCTGGGCTAACAATTTGAATGTCATACCCAAGTTGAACACCAAGAATTTCAAAAGTATCTGCATCAACAGATTGTGTTGCTGTGACCATTTCACCTAAGTGAAAGAGTGCTGCAACTAGCGCTGCTGGATCTGCATTGATCTTGTCTGCGAAATCTGCCAATGAAGCACCGCGACGCATACGAACAGGAGTTTTGCCATCACCGTGTGGAACAACTGCTCCACCAAGTTGCGGTGCCTGCATATTGTCGAATTCATCGCGTAATGCTTTTCTAGATTTAGATTTACGTCCTGATTTCTTACTCGCATTTTTTCCAAATGCTCCGCCTGCACCGCCACGTTGTGGTGGACGACCGCCACCTGGACGCTGTGGACCACCTGCTGGTGCTCCACCTGCATTTGATTTATATGGAGATGCTGGTGCACCAGTTGATGGCGCTCCAGTACGTGGAGGAAAACCAGCACCTGCTGGTGGACGAGATCCTGGTGGACGTGCAGCAAATCCTGGACGAACTGAACCTGGACGTGGTCCAGACATTCCAGGTCGTTGTGGTGCACCTGTTGGACGTTGCGGTGCACCTGTTGGACGTTGTGGTGGACGTGGAGTCACACCACCAGTTGAAAATGGATTATTTCCTGGACGTGGTGGGCGCGGAACTACACCACCAGTTGAGAATGGATTATTACCTGGACGGGGTGCAGGTTTTGGAAGCGCAGATTTCTCTTCAGCGACTACTTCTGCAGCATGTGTCTTTGCAGATTCTGCCTTTGCTGCTTCAACCCGCTCTTGTTGTGCCTTAAGGGCATTGATATCAACGCCAAGTTCTGCAGCTAACTCTGCTGCTTGTTCAGCAGTTACTTCGCCCTTAGGTTTTGCGGCGGCTTTTTTAGCGGCAGCCTTTTTGACAGGCTTTTTTTCCTCTGCAGGTTTTGCATCGGGATACATCTCGATGAGCTTGCGCACAACTGGCGCTTCTACTGTCGATGATGCTGATCGGACGAATTCGCCCATTTCTTGGAGCTTTGCAAGGATGACCTTGCTCTCCATACCGAGTTGCTTTGCTAACTCGTGTACGCGGACCTTTGACACTTTTTCCCCTGTCTTGGCCCGCATGAAACTTCACATGCAAGCCCTAGTTGTACGACCTCATAGTTCTAGCGAGCTCATTTGAGTTTCATATCTTTCTTATCCATTTCTTAGGTTCAAGCAATGCCCCATGGTATCTAACCTTGGGCCTGATTACATAATGGCCTTAGGCCTCAGTTGGATTGTCTGGGTGAATATCGATTCGCCAGCCAGTTAAGCGGGCCGCTAAGCGTGCATTTTGCCCATCTTTTCCAATGGCAAGTGAGAGTTGGTAATCAGGCACAACCACCTTGGCAGAGCGCCCAGCTAGGTCAGTAATTTGCACGGATGTAACTTTGGCAGGTGCAAGTGAATGCCCAACAAATGTTGCAGGATCTTCTGACCAATCCACAATATCGATTTTCTCTCCATGTAATTCATCCATCACTGCGCGAGCACGAGCACCCATGGGTCCGATTAATGAACCTTTTGGACTCACACCAGCACGGTGGGAGCGAACTGCAATCTTGGTGCGATGTCCGGCTTCGCGTGCAACTGCCATAATTTCAACGATGCGATCATTAATTTCTGGAACTTCTAGAGCAAATAACTGCTTAACAAGTGCTGGGTGGCTGCGAGATAACATGATCTCTGGTCCTTTTAATCCCTGTTTTACTTCAACAACAAAACACTTAATACGATCACCGTGGTTATAAAGCTCACCCGGTACTTGTTCTTGTGGCGGGATTCGTCCCTCAAATCGACCAAGATTGACAAGAATCATTTTTGGATCGCGTCCCTGCTGAACAACACCAGAGATAACATCTCCAACATTGGCTGTGAACTCTGCAACGATTGATGCGTCATTTGTTTCACGCATCTTCATCTTGATTACTTGTCGGGCTGTTGATGTGGCAACGCGTGAGAAACCTAGAGGCATGTCGTGCTCATCACCAATTTTCTCCCCAATTTCATTGAACTGAGGAATCAATATTTGAATCTCACCCGACTCACGATCAAGTACTGCATGGGCATGACGCTTTGCTTCATCGGTCTGGTTATAGGCAGTAAGAACGCCGACTTCAATGGCTTGAATCAACTGCTCTAGTGGAATGCCTTTTTCATTGGTGAGCTCAACTAAGGCTGACATCTCAACATGCATTAGTTGTCATCCTTTCGATTAAATTCAATTTCAACTACTGCTCGCTTAATATCTGCAAAAGCAATCTCATGGTTTTTCATGCGCCCCTTGATGTTTTCAACTAACTGGGCATGAGTATCGTTAAATTCACCGAGTCTGGCAGTGACGACGGTTCCATCATTGAGCGTCATCTTGATCAGTCGAGTGAGGTTTTTAGTCCAGTGACGAGGCAATGTGAGTGGGCGATCAACGCCAGGTGAGGTGACCTCTAATGTGAAAGGGCTATCCCCCAATATCGCTTCATTGTCTAAAAGCTCTGAGATCACGCGCGAAACTGAAGTGACTTCATCCATGTTTAAAGGCTTTAATCCATCAACAACACAGATAAGCGTGCTGTGATTACCGGCTTTTTGTATTTGAACTTCTTCTAAGAAAAATCCCGCGTTTTCAACAGCTGGGGTGAGAAGTTCGGTCAATGAATCCTTGAGCGCCATGAGTATTTCTGCTTTCTTATTAAGTTGTAGGAACAATTGTAACTAGAAAGATGCGAAAGTATCAATTCCTACCTTGAGGATTAAAGCCAGCGTAACAATGAGGAAAACCTTGCGCACAAGGACTGAGCCGCCCCGAATAGCAAGGCGTGAACCAATAACAGCACCCGTGACATTTGCTGCCCCCAAGATTAATCCGAGCTGCCAAATGATTGCTCCATTTAAACCAAAAATCATAATGGCACCAACATTCGTAGAAACATTTACTACTTTAGCAATCGCAGATGCAGTAATGAAGGCATATCCCAGAGATACCACCAATATCAACATTAGGAATGAACCAGTGCCAGGGCCAAAGATTCCATCATAGAAACCAATAATTAATCCAGCTGCAATAGATATCTGGATGCGCTGCTTTGGTGCGTGGCGCAGTAACTCGATTTTTCCTAAATCTGGCTTAAGCCATGTGTATATGGCGACAACGATAAGAAGAACCAAAACAATCGGGCGCATAGATTGCGTAGGAATACGCGAAGCTAGAGATGCCCCAATAGCCGAACCAATAAATGCTGGCAACGCCATCGCCGCAAGAACTCTTAGGTCAGGCTTAATTTGCCTGCGATAAAGGGCTGCAGCCGTTGTAGTTCCAAAGACAGATCCCAATTTATTAGTTCCAAGAACTGTGACCGTATCTGTTTTGGGCAATCCAATGAGAAGTGCTGGCAGTTGAATTAATCCCCCGCCGCCTGCGATGGAATCAACAAATCCAGCGAAAAATGAGGCAGAGATTAAAAAGAGCCCAGTAGCAAGGGTTAAGTCAGCAAACACTTTTCTAGGCTAACAACTTGGCAATAGCTGACACTGCATCGGCAACTACAACTTCGCTCTTATCCCCGCTCTTACGGACACGGACTTCGACTTTTCCTTCAGCTAGCGCTTTACCAACCACAACAATTATTGGATTACCAATCAGCTCAGCGTCTTTAAACTTCACACCCGCACTTGCATCACGGCGATCATCGAGCATGACAGAGATCCCTGCAGCTTCTAGCTTTTGACCAATTTCAAGGGCCGTATCAAATGGAAGATCTTCTTTACCCGTGGCAACAATATGCACTTTGGCTGGAGCAATTTCTGCTGGCCAGTTAAGCCCAATTTCATCACTAGTTTGTTCGGCAATAGCTGCAACAGCACGTGAAACACCGATTCCGTAGGAACCCATTGTTACTACTTGGGATTTACCGTTGTGATCTAAGACTGTAAGGCTCAATGCCTCTGCATACTTTCGACCAAGTTGGAAAATATGACCGATTTCAATAGCACGGTCAATAATAATTTCAGTGTTGCACTGGGGACAGCTATCACCAGCGCGAACTTCAGCTGCCTCAACGTATGCATCAGGGGTGAAGTCACGGCCATTGACAACATAGCGTGCGTGATGATCCTTCTTATTGGCACCACTAATCCATGATGTTCCTGGTGCAACGCGCGGATCAGCAAGAACTTTAATTCCAGATTTAGCTGCATCCTGTGGCCCGATATATCCCTTAACGAGAGAGGGATGTTTAGCGAAGTCAGCTTCTTCAAATACTCGAAGCTCATGAACCCCACCAAGATTTTCTTGCAAGCGCTTCAAATCAACTTCACGATCACCCGGGACCAAAACTGCCAGTGGCTTACCGTCGGCAATCAACATAATGTTTTTCAAAGTATGAGCTGCGGTATATCCCCCACCAAATTGAGCATTCATGAAATCAACAAGTGAATCAATAGTTGGAGTGTTTGGTGTGTTTAAAACTTCAAGTGCTGGTGTGCCAGAGGCATCTCCGGCTGGAACCTTAGTAACCATGGCTTCAACATTTGCAGCAAAGCCGCACTTTGGACAAAGAACGTATGTGTCTTCACCAGTTGGACATGGAGCTAAGAACTCTTCAGATTTAGATCCACCCATGGCTCCAGAGACAGCTTTAACAATGTTGTATTTCATTCCTAGGCGATTAAAGCAACTGACATAGGCATCACGATGCTTTTGATAGGAAATCTCTAAACCTGCATCATCGATATCAAATGAATAAGAATCCTTCATCACAAACTCACGCCCGCGGATGATTCCACTACGAGGACGTGCCTCATCGCGATACTTAGTTTGAATTTGATAGATAGAAAGTGGAAGATCTTTATAGGATGAATACTCACCTTTAACCATCAAGGTAAACATCTCTTCATGTGTTGGTCCTAGTAAATAATCTGCGCCTTTGCGATCTTGAAGGCGAAACAGGGATGGACCGTACTCTTCCCAACGATTTGTTGTCTCATATGCCTCACGGGGCAAAAGCGCTGGGAAATGAACTTCTTGAAATCCTGCTTTATCCATCTCTTGTCGAATAACGTTTTCAACGTTGCGAAGAGTAATAACTCCAAGAGGTAACCAGGAGTAAATTCCAGCTGCAATTCTACGAATATATCCCGCTCTTACTAATAAGCGATGGCTGGCAACTTCAGCATCTGCTGGGTCATCACGCAATGTACGCAAAAAGAGCGTAGACATTTTTAGCATGCAGAGAGCCTACCGAACATCAACAGAGGGTTGCCCTGAAGCAACGCCTGCGGCTTCCATTTCTTCGGCTAATCGCATCGCTTCTTCAATTAAAGTTTCAACGATTTGAGCTTCCGGAACAGTTTTAATAACTTGGCCCTTAACAAATATCTGACCCTTGCCATTTCCTGATGCAACTCCAAGATCTGCTTCCCGTGCCTCTCCTGGGCCATTAACAACACAGCCCATAACAGCAACGCGCAAAGGAACTGTCATTCCTTCCAATCCAGCTTGAACCTTTTCTGCCAATGAATACACATCAACTTGAGCACGACCACATGAAGGACAAGAAACAATTTCTAGTTTGCGCTGACGAAGATTGAGCGATTCTAGAATTGAAATTCCGACCTTTACTTCTTCAACTGGTGGGGCTGAAAGGGAAACACGAATTGTGTCGCCGATTCCTTCTGCTAACAAAATTCCAAAAGCAGTTGCTGACTTAATTGTTCCTTGGAAAATTGGACCCGCTTCAGTCACACCTAAGTGCAATGGATAGTCACACTTTGCAGCAAGGATGCGATAAGCATTGACCATAGTTACAGGGTCATGGTGCTTAACGGAGATTTTAATATCTGAAAAACCATGCTCCTCAAATAGCGATGCTTCCCATAGAGCTGATTCAGCTAAAGCTTCTGGTGTTGCTTTGCCATACTTTGCAAGAAGGCGTGGATCTAATGAACCAGCATTAACGCCAATACGAATTGGAATTCCAGCATCTCCTGCAGCTTTTGCAACTTCTTTTACTTTGTCATCAAATTGCTTGATGTTGCCAGGATTTACTCGAACTGCGGCGCAGCCGGCATCAATTGCCGCAAAAATATATTTAGGTTGAAAGTGAATATCTGCAATAACTGGAATCTGTGATTTCTTAGCAATCTGGGCTAACGCATCAGCATCATCTTGACTTGGCACGGCAACGCGCACGATCTGACATCCTGAAGCGGTTAACTCTGCAATCTGCTGCAAAGTTGCATTCACATCTGCTGTAAGAGTTGTGCACATTGATTGCACGCTGACCGGAAAATCACTTCCAACTCCAACTTTGCCCACCATCATCTGACGCGTCTTTCGGCGAGGGCTCAACGTTGGAGGTGGTGCGCTTGGAATTCCTAAATCAACCATGGCGCTATTGTGCCGTAAGAATACAAGTTGTGCTAAAGATTAAGTATGACTGGATTAACGATGTCTGCAATCAGGAGCAGAACCGTAAGGGCTGCCAGGATAACGAAGACCACCATGGTTATTGGGGTCAGCAAAGTCACATCAATTGCTGCCGGGCGTGCTCGGCCACGAAGGCGTGCAATAAATGCACGAAACTCATCGGCTATAGCAACTGCCATATGGCCACCGTCGAGTGGCAATATCGGCAAGAGATTAAATAGACCAACGAAGATATTTAAACTAGCAATAATTAAAATAAATGTTGATAGACGCTCAGTTATCGAAAGCGCATCACTACCCACTGCTTGCCCAGATACCCGTGCAACACCAACAACACCAACTAAACCATTTGGATCGCGGGTCTCCCCAGACACGGTTTGTCCCCACAGTGCAGGGATCTTTGAAGGAAGCTTTATGAGTGATTTAACGCTTTGAACTAAGAAATCCTTGGTAACGATTGCTGAATTTTTGGCTGCAGTAGCAAGGTCAGAGCGCTTAATACCAACGTCATTAATAATTCCAAGCACATAGCGCTCTGTGCCATCAATAGTTTCCAGCTTAGCCGAAGCAGTGATTGTGACTTGCTCTCCACCACGCTCAATCAATAAAGTCAGAGGAGCGCCATTGGAGTTACGGATAATTTGCACATCCTTATACCAATTCTCAATTTGCTTGCCATTAATAGATAGGACCTCATCTCCTGCAAGGATGCCTGCAGATTGCGCAGCTGATCCTTTGACCACTTCATTAATAGTTGGAAGCAGTTGATTAGTACCCACGCCAGCAAATAGAACAAAGAGAAGAATGTAGCCAATAACAAAATGAAGGAAAGAACCAGCGCCAAGCACAATTAACTTATGTGAAGATTTTGCAGTATAGAAAGCACGTGACTCTTCACCTTCGGGCATAGCATCACCCGGAGTCATACCTTCAATCTTGCAATATCCACCTGCAGGAATCGCTTTGAGCCCAAACTCAGTTTCACCGCGCTGTGTTGACCAAATCCGTGAACCGAAGCCTAAGAAAAACTCACTGACCTTCATTCCATAGCGTTTAGCCGTGAGGTAATGGCCAAACTCATGAATCATGACAGAGAGAAGTAAGGCGACAACAAAGCCAAGAATTCCGATGATCTGCATTATGGGGCCAATCGTAGTAGATGTGCTTGTGCACGCGTGCGAGTATCATCTTCTAGGGTACTGACATCAGCTAAATCTCTGAGAGTTTTTGGTGAATCTTTCTCAAGATCTTGCACAACGGCGGCAATAACTTCCACAATAGATTTAAATTCCAGCTTCTTTGATATAAATGCAGCAACTGCCGCCTCGTTAGCAGCATTGAATATCGCAGGCAATCCTCCACCAATTTCACCACAGTGGCGCGCTAAATCAATGCTTGGGAATTGTCTGACATCAATAGGTGCAAAGCTCCATGAATGTGGGGTTGACCAATCAATCGGCGGAGTTGAATCACTCAATCTATCTGGCCAGTTTATTGCATATGCAATGGCACCTCTCATATTTGGAGGACTGGCCTGGGCAATAGTTGAGCCATCATTGAATTCAACAAGTGAGTGAACAACAGATTGTGGATGAATCACAGCTTCGATGCTTGAGTATGGCAAACCAAATAAGTAATGCGCCTCAATGATTTCAAGGCCTTTGTTAACAAGGGTTGCTGAGTTAATCGTAACAACGGCCCCCATTGACCATGTTGGATGCTTAAGTGCTTCTTCCACAGTAATTCCATCAAGATTGGAGCGATCTCTAAATGCTCCCCCGCTAGCTGTTAAAACAATCTTCTTTATTTCAGATTGCTTGCCAGCTAAGGCAGACTGAAAAATCGCACTGTGCTCAGAGTCAACAGGAATAATCTGGTGTTCTCTAGCCTTAGACATAACCAAATCGCCAGCAGCGACTAGTGATTCTTTATTGGCAAGAGCTAGGGTGTTACCGGCATCTAAAGCGGCAAGGGTTGGGCCAAGACCAATTGAACCTGTTATTCCATTGAGTACAACATCACAGTTTATTGCTGCGATTTCCGTAGAAGCGTTGGCTCCATCAATGACTGTGATCCCCGGTAATGCTTTGCCCACCAAATCTGCATTATTTACAACCCCAACATGTGAAACCTTAAATTGCTTAGCCTGGGCAATAACTAATTCTGGGTTACTTCCTGCCGATGAAATTGCGACAACTCTAAATAGCTGCGGATTACTTGCAATGACTTCAAGGGCCTGAACACCAATTGAGCCTGTTGAGCCCAAAATAACTACATCACGCATTTATCGATCCAGAAGATTTTGTGTTGGTGAGTACTTAGTTCCTGAACGACGTTTTGCAATCGCACTTAGCGCCTCTAAAACAACGCGATTAGCCAAGATTGCAGTTATATCTGCGCTATCAAAAGCAGGTGCAACTTCAACAACATCAATGCCCACAATAGGTAGCTCAAGACAGATTCTGCGCACAGACTCTAAAAGCTCACGGCTAGTCATTCCCCCTGGTTCAGGAGTTCCCGTTCCTGGAGCCATTCCTGGATCAACGACATCTATATCTACCGATAGAAAGACACCATCGCAGCCATCTGTGAGAATTCCAAATGATTCATCTAGAACAGTATTGAGTCCACGGTGGTGAATCTCTGTCATTTCATAGGAGCGCATACCCTGATCGCGCATCCAATCCAGAGTTTTTGCATCTGGCCAATATCCGCGCAAACCTAACTGTAAGAAACGATCTCCGCGCACTGTTCCTGTGTCAATTAAACGACGCATAGGTGTGCCATGACCAACTAATGCTCCCCATTGATCTTCGCCTGTGTCAGCATGTGCATCAAAGTGAATCATTGAAATCTTGCCCATACCTCGATGACGTGCGATTCCTGCAACGTCGGCAGATGCAATTGAATGATCTCCACCAAGAATTACTGGAATTGCACCAGCTCGTGAAATCTTCTCTGTTGCTTGAGCCAATACTTCTAGCGATGCAAGTAAATCACTACCGGGCATTAATAAATCTCCAGCATCAACAACTTTCATCTCCTTTAATGCATCAATGCGCAAAGCTAAATGTGGGCGCTCAGCATCATGGGGCAAATAGTCACCTCCACGTATTGCCTGCGGACCAAACTTTGCACCTGATCGATGTGATGTTCCACTATCAATAGGAGCACCAACAATGACGACATCAGCATCGGCATACGAGGAAGGAACATCTAAATCACAGCGCTCGATTCCAAGAAATGTGAAATCGGGGCCATACATATTGCCGTGATTAACCATGGCTTAAGAATAGAGGTAAAGCTTAAGAATCAAAGCCCAAGCCCAAAACATCAAGCAATCTCAGCCATAAATTGCGCTTGCCCTGATTTTGATCGGCCCTGTTGATTGACCACTGCGTAAAGCGGATAAAAATAAACTTCAATGGCTCAGGGGGAAATGGGAATGGCTTCCTTCTAACCATCTTTAAATGAGTGCGTTCGTTATCAACCTTATCCAGAAGATCTAACATCACTTGTGCACCAAATCTAGTCGAGCCAACTCCTAAGCCGGTAAAGCCCAATACATATGCCACGCGTCCGCCATGGGCTTTACCCCAAAATGGTGAGAATCGTGAACATGTATCAATTGCTCCACCCCAACCATGTGTGAACTTAATACCCTTCAACTGCGGGAAAGTTTCTAAGAATGCTTGTGCCAAGTGCGCATACGTTTCAGCATCTGTTTCATACTCTTGGCGTACTTTGCCACGGAAGTTATAAATAGCATCATATCCGCCCCATAAAATCTCATTATCTTTAGTTAAACGGTAATAATGGAATTGGTTTCCGGCCTCTGACAGACCTTCACGGCCATCCCAACCAATAGATTTCATCTGTTCTTTAGTCAAAGGTTCTGTGACTAATTGAAAGTCATATACCGGCACAACATATTTCTGAACACGTTTAACTAGGGATTTAAATATATTCGTTGCAAGTGCAACTTTTTGTGCATAAACAGAACCATAAGGTGTGTGCACAATCATTGCGCCACTTGTGTGCTCTAGCCACTCCACATGGGTATTTTCAAATATCTTCACACCCAATTTCAAACATGCTCTTTCTAATCCCCAGACCAATCTGGCTGGATCCACTAAAGCAGTTCCATCTGGATCCCATAGTGCTGCCTTGGATAACGGTGAGTGCACCCGTGCCTGTATCTCATCTTGATTCAGAACTTCAACGTTGTCTCCAAAAGAGTTTCGAAGATTTGCCTCATCTACTAAGCCTTGAATCTGCCACTCTTCATTGGCAATACGTAGCTCGCCAGTCCATTCAAATTGGCAGTCAATGCCGTAGCGCTTGATGGTTTCTTCAATGAGATCTAAATTCTCTCGGCCCAAACGTTCAATAACAGCCATCTCATCTTTAAATCTGCTGTATCCATTCATAAAGCCGTGGGTCAATGAGTAGCTACAAAATCCACCATTTCGCCCTGAGGCACCCGCGCCAGTTTCACGTTGCTCAACAATGATTACTTCGCGCTCGGGATTTTGTTCTTTTGCAATTAATGCAGTCCATAAACCGGTATAGCCAGCACCCACCACACATAAATCTGTGGTGACATCACCAATTAATGTTGGATTTGGTTGTGGTTCAAGGGGATCTTCATCCAGCCAATACAAAGCCGGCTGCATATGTGAAAGATGCTTGAGAACGTAAGGGTCGATGGTTGCCATCGCGCTATCCGGCCTTGACCGGAATCACCCCTTCAATCACTACTCGTAGTTGGCCCGGGTCCTCCGGAACCTAACCCCACAGCGCAGATTTTCTTAAACAACCTGTAGTTCGTCGTGGACTAGCTAAATATTAGCGGGTTTTCTTGCGTTTTACTAGTTGACTCGCAATAACTATGGCTAATGCCAAGAAAAACATCGCAGAACCAATCACGTTAGCTTGTGCGGGAATTCCCCGTGCGGCAGAAACATATACAAATTTAGGGAATGTAATCAGGGTTCCTGAGTTGAAATTAGTAATAATAAAATCATCAAAAGACAGGCTAAAGGCTAGTAATGCAGCTCCTGCAATTCCTGGTGCTACTAATGGCAAAGTGACTCTGCGGAAAGTTTCAAGTTCATTGGCATAAAGATCCATGGCAGCCTGTTCAAGACGTGGATCAAGGGATGCAATACGGGCCTTTACTGTGACCACAACAAAGGAGATACAAAATACTACGTGTGCAATAACAGTTGGCCAGAAGCCCGGATTAATCTTGAACACTAAAAATAATGAGAGTAGTGAAGCACCGAGAACAATCTCAGGTGTTGCCATTGGTAGAAAGATAAGCAGGTTTGAACTAGAGCGGCCCCTAAACTTATATCGCCCAATAGCAAAAGCAATCATTGTGCCTAGAAGTGTTGAAAATATTGTGGCGAGTAAGCCAATTTTGATTGAGTTACCGAGAGCGTTACATACCTCCGGTGCTCCGCAAGGGTTTTGCCAATTACTTAATGTGAAGCCCTTCCAGATCAAATTGCTCTTGCCTGAGTCATTAAATGAGAAGACAAATGTGTAAGCAACTGGAATAAAGAGATAAGTGAAACCAAAGATCATATATATACGCAGCAAGTTGCGCCCAAACCAACGGGAGAATCGAGCCTTAGCTGGAATGGTTGGGATGGAGGCGTCCTTAATCTTTTGGCTCATACCAACTCCTCCGTTCCTGCTTTGCGAATATATAAAGTAACAAGAATCAAAATTGCTGCCATCAGCGTGAAGGAAAGCGCGGCTGCGGTTGGATAGTCAACAATCTTGAAGTAACGAGACTCAATTACATTGCCAATCATCTTTGTGTTAGGACTTCCCAAAATTGCAGCGTTCACATAGTCACCAGCAGCTGGAATAAATGTAAGAAGAGTTCCAGCAACTACACCTGGCAAAGAAAGTGGAACAGTCACCCGACGAAATGCTGTTATTCCATTGGCATAGAGATCCCCAGCTGCCTCAATTGTGCGAGGGTCAATGCGCTCTAGTGATGCATAGAGCGGCAATGTCATAAAAGGTAAGAAGTTATAGGTCATACCCGCCACTACTGCTATTGAAGTTGAAGTCAGCGTGGTCTGCTCCCCAATGATGTTCAGACTGCGAAGTCCTGGAACAACGAAGCCCTCTTCACCAAGAATCTGCTTCCAAGCAATAGTACGTAGCAGGAAGGAAGTAAAGAAAGGAGCAACGACTAATACAAGAAGAATGTTTTTGAATTTTCCTGATTTAAAGGCGATTGCATAGGCCAATGGATATGCAATTGCTAAAGCAAATACCGTAGCCAAACTTGCATATAGAAATGATCGACCAAACTGTTCCTTGTTTTCAACAAATGCCTGAATGTAGTTACCGAAGGCAAGAGTTTGTTCGTATTCACCTGTATCGCCACCAGCTACTGGTGTCTGTGTTGAAGTTTGGGCAAGGTTGATAATTGGCAGGATGAAAAAAGTAAAGAGAAAAGCAAAACCTGGAAGGAGAAGCAGGTAAGGAACACGTACCTTTGGAAAGGACACGTTATTCCTCCTCTAATTCCTCAGGATTAACTTCTGTACCAGCGTCAACATCCTCATCACCACGCAGACCAAATGTGAAGGTTGGCTCCCATGAGATATTTACTTCATCGCCTTTATCAAATGGTGCAACACCATCATCATTTTGCTCAAAGACCATTACTTCCTGGCCCCAAGGCATGGCAACTACATATTGCGTGCTCACGCCAATGTATGAAACATCTTCGATGTGTCCGCCAGTTAAAGTATTGCCTCTCACAGCAGTTCCAAGGCGCGAGATTCTAAATTTTTCTGGACGAATTCCTGCATAGAGTGAGTTATCAACTGCGTGGCTTCGCTTTTTGGGCATAGAAATCTTTTGGCCATAGAGATCAACAACTAAATTATCCCCATCATTGCCATCGATTTTGCCTTTAATTAAATTGGATTGACCAAGGAAGTTGGCAACAAAAGCTGTTTCAGGATCGTCATAGAGATCTGCTGGAGAGCCCATCTGCTCAATCTTGCCCTCATTCATAACTGCGATCGTGTCAGCCATAGTCATAGCTTCTTCTTGATCGTGTGTTACGTGAACGAAAGTTAAGCCAACTTCACGCTGAATCCACTTGAGTTCAATCTGCATCTGTCTACGCAATTTGAGATCAAGTGCGCCCAATGGCTCATCAAGAAGCAGCAGCGCAGGACGGTTAACAATTGCGCGAGCAAGTGCGATGCGCTGTTGTTGACCACCTGATAGCTGGGTTGGTTTGCGCTCTGCTAAATGTGGGAGCTCCACAAGGTTGAGAACCTTATCGACCTGCTCCTTCACATCTTTGATTCCACGACGTCGAAGACCGAAAGCGATATTTTCAAAGATAGTCAAATGTGGAAATAGCGCATAGTTTTGAAAAACAGTATTAATGGGACGCTGATACGGACGCGTGGTTGTAATGTCCGTATCGCCCAAGTGAATACTTCCAACTGTTGGCTCTTCTAATCCTGCAACCATACGAAGCGTTGTAGTTTTGCCACAACCTGAAGGGCCAAGCAATGCAAAGAAAGATCCTTTTGGAATCGTAAGAGTTAAATCATCTACCGCAGTGAAGTCACCGTATGACTTCGTAATGCGAGTTAGACGAAGATCTCCCCTTGCAGTTATTGGGTCTTTCGACACTAGTTTCCTTGAGCTTGTTGGAACGCTTCAGCCCACTTTGTCTCTTCATCTGGTGTGAGAGAGCGGAAAACATTGAGACGAGATGATGTCTTTTCAGTTGGGAAGATGTACTCACTTGTTGCAAGCTCTGGAGCAATCTTTTCCATCTCAGCTTGGGCGCCCTTTACCGGACACACATAGTTCACATAAGCAGCAACTTCTGCCGCAACAGCTGGCTCGTAGTAGTAATTGATCATTTTCTCGCCATTTGCCTTACCGGCAGCAGATGCAGTCGATGGAATCATCAAGTTATCACCTGAGATAGTTCCACCTGACTCTGGAATTGTGAAGTCAAACTTTCCTTCATTTTCAGAGGCAAGAATGAACATATCGCCAGACCAGCCAATAACAGCTGTTGCATCACCTGAAGTGAGGTCTTCTGCGTATTCATTACCCTTAACGCCACGAATCCATCCATCAGAGATCTTCTTAGCCATGAAATCAACTGCGTTCATAAATTGATCTTCAGTGACCTTTGTAATATCAATTCCTTGACCCAGCAAAATAACACCGATTGTGTCGCGCATTTCAGTTAGAACAACGATTTTTCCCTTGTTCTGAGGCGCAAAAAGATCATCAAGTGTGCGAATTCCCTTTGGATTCTTTTCAACGTTCCATCCAAAACCGCCCATGATGCCCTGCCATGTAAGAGTGGACTCACGCATTGGATCATATGAAGGTGATGCAAGTGAATCAAGAATATTTACCTTGTTTGGAATATTTGCAGTGTCATACTTTTGTGCATATCCCAAGCGAATCCAACGAGCTGCCATCCAGTCAGTTGGTGTAACAACGTCATAACCAATATCTTCGCCAAGCTTCAATTGAGCCTGAACTTTTCCGTAGAACTCATCGTTGTCGTTGTAATCTTCAAAATACTTTGCTTCAATTCCGCTTTGTTCTGAGAACTTAACAAGAGTTGGATATGTCTTTGATTCTTCATCAAAATCTAGATACAAAGGCCAGTTACCCCAGCGCACAGTGTTTTCTGCAGATGCACCATCTCCACCACCACCGCATGCAGCTAGGAGTCCTGCTGCACCAATACCGCCTGCTCCTGCTAAAACAGCACGACGTGAAACTTGCGTTCCAAGTATTGAACGTGCTTCAGGTGAAAGTGAACGCTCTTTTGCCATTGATGTGCTCCTTATTGTGTTGGGTCCTTGGGCGAAATACTACGCCCCAAGGTTGGTCATAACGTGTTTGATTCGTGTGTAATCTTCAAATCCATAGGCAGAAAGATCCTTGCCATATCCCGAGCGCTTAAATCCGCCGTGTGGCATCTCGGCAACTACAGGAATATGGGTATTGATCCAGACGCATCCAAAGTCAAAGGCCTTTGCCATTCTCATCGCACGGCCATGGTCCTTGGTCCAAATGCTAGAGGCCAAGCCATACTCGACCCCATTGGCCTTAGAGATTGCATCGGCCTCATCGCTAAATCTTTGAACAGTAATGACTGGACCAAAGATTTCACTCTGGATCATCTCGTCATCTTGCTTCAAATCTGCAACAACAGTTGCTGGGAAGAAGAAACCTGGCTTATCCAAAGCTTTTCCACCGGTCATAACTTTGGCGTGGGAAGGCAGACGATCAAAGAAGGCGCTGACACGAGCTAACTGATTAGCGTTGTTCACTGGCCCCAAGAAAACATCTTCTGTCGGAGAGCCAATAGCAATGCCCTTAGCTTGCTCGGTCAAAAGAGCAACGAAATCATCATAAGCGCTGGCTTCAACCATGACTCGTGTTGCAGCTGTGCAGTCTTGGCCGGCGTTAAAATAACCAGCAATGGCAATGCCTTCAGCTGCAGCTGAAAGATCTGCATCGGCAAAAACAACTACTGGGGCTTTGCCACCTAGTTCAAGGTGAACACGCTTGAGTTGTGTGGCTGCAGATTGAGCAACTTGAATACCTGCACCAACTGAACCTGTAATTGAAACCATGTCAGGGCGTTTGTGTTCAACAAGCATGCGTCCAGTTTCACGTTCACCACAGACAACATTGAAAACACCAGCTGGTAAAAACTCTGACATGACTTTTGCCATCCACACAGTTGATGCAGGAGTTGTATCACTTGGCTTTAAAACAACAGTGTTACCTGCAGCAATTGCTGGAGCCCACTTCCACACAGCCATCATCATTGGATAGTTCCATGGTGTTACTTGTCCAATAACTCCCACAGGTTCGCGGCGAATCATTGAAGTCATACCTGGCATGTATTCACCAGCAGACTTACCTTCGAGGTTTCGTGCAGCACCTGCGAAGAATCGAATCTGATCAACCATAGGTGGTACTTCTTCAGAAGTAGTTAAAGAGATTGGCTTACCTGTGTTTGTTGTTTCAATTGCAATGATTTCATCGGCGCGAGACTCGATAGCATCTGCGATCTTTAACAAAGCTTTTTGACGCTGTGATGGAGTGGAATCGCGCCAACCTGGAAATGCATCACTTGCAGCTTTAAAGGCTAAATCAACATCTGCCCCATTAGATTTAGGTGCACGGGCATACTCTTTGCCAGTTGCTGGGTTGATAAGTGGCGAAGTTTCTCCGGATGTTGAGTCGACGGCCTTGCCATTAATGAAGTTAGTTAACTTTTCCATAGAATTGAGCCTACCAATTCCACCCTTGGCTAACCAGTAGGGCTATTACCTTTTTCGCCAGCCGCTAACTGACCACAGGCCCCATCAATTTCACGGCCTCTGGTATCGCGCACTGTGACCGGAACCCCGTAACTCTCCAAGATGCGGACAAACTCAGCTTCATCTTCGCGACGAGAAGCAGTCCACTTGGAACCTGGGGTGGGATTGAGGGGAATTAAATTAACGTGAGCATTACGGTTTTTCAGCAACCGGCCAAGCAAATCGGATCTCCAGGATTGATCATTGATATCTCGGATCATGGCATATTCAATTGAATAACGGCGGCCCGTCTTCTTCTCATAAGCATCGGCTGCCGCGAGTACTTCCTTAATTTTCCACCGTGAATTGATAGGAACTAATGTGTCACGAAGTTCATCATCTGGTGTGTGAAGAGAGACTGCTAAAGTGACTGAAAGACCTTCTTCAGTAAGTTTTTCAATTCCATTAACAAGACCAACAGTTGAAACCACTACAGACCGTGCACTAATTCCGAGTCCATCTGGGTTTGGGTCAGTGATATTTCGCAGTGTGCGTATTACTGCGTTGTAGTTGGCTAATGGCTCCCCCATACCCATAAAGACGATATTTGAAAGACGGGCTTCTCCCCCAGGTAGTTCGCCATTTGCGCATGCTCTTGCTGCTGCAACAATTTGTTCTGTAATTTCACCGGCACTTAAGTTTCGAGTAAGTCCTGCCTGCCCAGTTGCACAGAATGGACAGTTCATTCCACATCCTGCTTGGGATGAAATACACACTGTTACTCGATCGGTATAACGCATTAAAACTGACTCCACTAAAACTCCATCATGGAGTTTCCAGAGATCTTTACGTGTCATTCCCCCATCACACTCAACAGAGCGCACGAGTTCAATGAGTTTAGGAGTGAATTGTTCTGAAATGTTTTGACGCATCTCTGCCGGGATATCTGTCCAATTCTCTGGATCATTCGAGAGATGTGTGAAGTAGTGGGTTGCAACTTGGTTGGCACGAAAAGCCGGCAAACCTAAAGATTTTGCAAGTTCGCGGCGCTCTTCGGGTGAATAGTCAGCTAAATGCTTAGGGGTTTTCTTGCGCTGAACTGGTTCATCGAAAACTAATTTAATCTCAGGAATTGTCATAACCAGCGCTTCACTAGCTCTAGTGCAAGCCATAGAGCTGGGGCTGAAATCAATACTGAATCAAGACGATCCAAGATTCCGCCATGGCCTGGAAGCAGAGTTCCCATATCTTTTAAGTGAAGGTCGCGCTTCATTGCACTTTCAATCAAATCACCGCAGGTAGCCGTGAAAACAATCATCAATCCAACAATGGCGCCAATCCACCAGTGCATTTCCATGATGTATTCAAAAGCAAGGGAGCCACCAATTACTGTGAAGACTAGTGAACCGATTAAGCCTTCCCAGCTCTTCTTTGGGCTAATAACTGGAACGAGCGGATGCTTTCCAAATAGAACTCCCACGATGTAACCAAAAGTGTCATTACAGCCAACTAAGACAACAAAAGTCATCACACGCTCTAAGCCTGTACTTGGCTTGGCTAGAAGAATAAGGAAGCCACCTAGAAATGGCAGATAGAGAAGTGAAAACGTAGTTGCCGTTGCACTTTGCACAAAGCCATCTGGGCCTTTAGTTAAAAGTTGAATAAGCAAAAGCGGAATTGCAATCGCCGTAGCAATAGCTAAGCCTGCTGCCCCACCGTTCCAGGTTGCATAGGTAAGGACCACGGCCCCCAGCGCAAGTGAAACAACTGAGATATAAATTCCGCGCACGCTAAAAGCTCGAACAATTTCACGAATTCCTAAGAGCACTGCCACTGTAACTACAACTGCAAAAACTTCACGTCGATAAACAAGGGCAAACCAAATGAGAGCTACAAGGGATAGCGAGACAATAATTGAAGAGCCCAGCTTACGCCCGGCCCTTTTATTAATTGCCTCGTTTATTGATTGAAAGTCAGACATCAGTGACTAACTCCTTAGACTTCTAGGAGTTCGGCCTCCTTGTGCTTTAAGAGTTCATCAATTTTTGCAACGTGATCAGATGTTACTTTCTCTAACTCTTTCTCACCGCGTGCTAAATCATCTTTTCCGATATCTCCATCTTTTTCCATCTTCTCCATCGCCTCTTTTGCAGCACGACGGATGTTTCGCATAGAGATCTTTGAATCTTCAGCCTTTCCCTTTGCGACCTTAATAAATTCTTTACGGCGCTCTTCAGTTAATTGAGGAAAATTGATACGAATAACAACACCATCATTGCCCGGGTTAACACCTAAATCTGATTCACGGATAGCTTTTTCGATGGCAGCCATGGAGCCTTTATCAAAAGGTGCAATCGTAGCCATACGGGCTTCAGGAACTTGGATGGAGGCTAGTTGTGAGAGCGCTGTGTAGGTACCGTAGTAATCGACCATAATTTTATTAAACATGGATGGGTGTGCACGGCCTGTTCGAATAGAAGCAAAATCATCCTTTGCAACTTCAACAGCTTTGCTCATCTTCGTGTCAGCGTCCTTGAGGGCGCTTGCTACATCTGCCATGACTTCTCCCTTGGGGTTCTTTACTCTTTGATTCTATCGGCAATACCCGAGCTGGCTCCATAAAATCTTGAACTATGAAACTAGCGTTCCTATTATTTCACCGCGTACCGCACGAGCGATATTGCCGTTCTTCATCAAGTCAAAGATGACTATCGGAAGTTGATTTTCACGACACAGGGCAAAAGCGGCGGCATCAGCCACGGCCAGAGATTTACTCAATACTTCGCTGTAAGAAATTGAATCGTACTTAGTTGCGCCTTTATCCTTCTTTGGATCCGCACTATAAACGCCATCAACACCACTCTTTGCAAGAAGTAGAGCTTCGGCTCCGATTTCAAGTGCGCGCTGGGCTGAAACGGTATCGGTTGTGAAGAATGGCATTCCTGCACCTGCACCGAAAATTACTACGCGACCCTTTTCAAGGTGGCGAATTGCGCGAAGTGGAATGTATGGCTCTGCAACTTGGCCCATAGTGATTGCCGTTTGAACACGGGTTTGCACCCCTTCTTTTTCCAGAAAATCTTGCAGAGCTAAACAGTTCATCACTGTTCCGAGCATTCCCATGTAGTCAGCGCGTGAGCGATCCATACCGCGCTGAGAAAGCTCAGCGCCACGGAAATAGTTACCGCCGCCAACAACGATGGCTACTTGAACACCACTTCGAGCTACGTCTGCGATTTGTTTAGCAATATCTTGCACAACATCGGGATCAACACCGATGCCCTTTTCTCCACCAAAAACTTCTCCAGAAAGTTTAAGGAGCACTCGACGATACGTTCCTCTTGTACCGGGCATGAGTGCTCCTTTTACTTCTAGTTGGAATATCTAAATTCTAAGCGATGTCGCCTTTGAACTTATTGACCCACGCGGAAGCGATTGAACGCCTTAACGGCTGTTCCCGCCTCATCGAGGATCTGCTTCACAGTCTTCTTCGCATCCTTTGCAAAAGATTGCTCAATCAAAGAAACTTCCTTGACGAAGCCTGTTACGCGACCTTCAATGATCTTGGTGAGGGAAGCTTCTGGCTTACCTTCTTCGCGTGCAGTTTCTTCAGCAATGCGACGTTCGTTTTCAATGAGTTCTGCAGGAACATCTTCGCGATTGACAAACTGTGGTGCAAAGGCTGCGATGTGCTGTGCAATGTCCTTACCAACCTCAGCTGCATCCTTAGTTAATTGAACTAGGACGCCAACCTGTGGTGGCAAATCTGGGCTAGTGCGGTGCAAGTAGATTCCAACTGGAGAATCCTTCAACACTGCAATTCGGCGAACTTCAATCTTTTCACCCAGAGTTGCATTTGCCTCATCAACAGTTGCCTGCACGGTTTTGCCGCTAGACATTGATGTTGCAAGGAATGCTTCTAGAGAATCTGATTGTGAATTTTGTAGGTGAACAAGAAGCTCATCAGCTAATGCAATGAAACGCTCACCCTTAGCTACGAAATCTGTTTCGCAGTTAAGTTCAAGCATCACACCAAGATTTCCTTCAACCTTTGCAACTACTGCGCCATTTGAAGTTAAACGACCTTCACGCTTGGTAACTCCCTTGAGTCCCTTAACGCGAATAATGTCAATCGCCTTGTTGTAATCGCCTTCTGCCTCATCCAAAGCCTTCTTGCAATCAAGCATTCCAGCAGCTGTTGCCTCACGAAGATTCTTAACGTCTTGCGCTGTATATGCAGCCATATAATTAAGCTCCTTCTGTGACAGTGATTGCTTCTGGTGACACTTCAGTTGTTCCAGCTATTTCTTTTTCCCAATCAGCTAAAGGCTCACCAGCTGCAACTGCAGGGGCTTCATCCTTAACTTCGCTCTTAGCCTGTGCTGAACGTGCAGCAAGACCAGCAGCGATTGCATCTGTGATAACTCGAGTTAGTAAACCGATTGAACGGATTGCATCGTCGTTACCAGGAATCTTGTAATCAACTTCATCAGGATCACAGTTAGTGTCCAAGATTGCGATAACTGGAATACCAAGCTTCTTGGCTTCCTGCACAGCAAGGTGCTCCTTCTTAGTGTCAACAACCCAAATCGCTGAAGGCAACTTAGTCATGTTACGGATACCGTTGAGGTTCTTAAATAGTTTTTCGCGTTCGCGGCGAAGAACAAGAAGTTCCTTCTTTGTTAGAAGAAGATCGTTCTTCTCTTCTAGAGCTTCTAGCTCCTTCAGACGCTGAATACGCTTGTAGACAGTTGGGAAGTTTGTAAGCATTCCACCTAACCAGCGCTCAGTCACTGTTGGCATGCCAACGCGTGCTGCTTGCTCAAGGATTGGTTCCTGTGCTTGCTTCTTTGTTCCAACGAATAAAACGTGACCGCCCTTTGCAACTGTGTCCTTAACGAACTCATATGCATTATCGATTAGCGCCAGTGATTGCTGGATATCGATGATGTAGATGCCATTGCGCTCTGTGAAAATAAAACGCTTCATCTTTGGGTTCCATCGACGAGTCTGGTGTCCGAAGTGGACTCCGCTGTCGAGAAGTTCTCGCATTGTTACTACTGCCATGACGGCATACTCCTTCTTAGGTTTATTTACGTGCGCAGCACAATAAAAAAACCCGCTCGGTTTTGGCCAAACAATTTGTTAGGCCCGTCGCACTGAAAGTCATCTACCGATTTAACGGACCGAGATGATTCACCCACTAAAAGTGAGGCAGTGCTGAGATGTCACCGGCTGAATTACTTCAACTGGTGCGAGGCAAATCTTACCTGAGCTGTGAGCGTGCAATTACCGCCGGACTATGCGTAAAAGCCCCCAAGCGCTGATGCGCAGCACGGCTTCTAGGGCAATATCAAAGCTCATTTTGCTGACCCCGTGTTCGCGCTCGATAAAAGTAATGGGAACTTCAGCGATAGATCCGCCTCTGGCAAGGGCCCTTCGAGTCATCTCGATTTGAAAGCAATATCCCTCACTAGCAATAGTTTGGATCTCCATCTTCTTTAGTAATGAGGCTGAATAGATTCGAAAACCAGCAGTTGTATCAGCCACTCCAAGGGATAAAACAGTGTTTGCATACTTATTGGCGGCCTTTGAAAGTAGTTCACGAAACTTGCTCCAGTTACGAATCTGACCATCGGCCACCCAGCGTGAACCAATGAGTAGATCAGCTGAACCAATCCACTGCATCATCGCCACTAAATCACTTACTTGGTGGGAACCATCAGCATCCATCTCAATAATGTTTTCATAACCACGATCGAGTGCGATCTGGAAACCAACGCGATAGGCGCTTCCTAATCCTTGCTTCCCGCTTCGCTCAATTACTTCAACCCTATGGGCTTTGCAGATTTGAGCCGTGCCATCAGGTGAGCCGTCATCAATGACTAAAACATCAAGATCGAGTGTGGCTAACTCGTCTAGCAATGAACCAATACTCTCAACTTCGTTATATGTTGGAATTACTACGATTGATTTACTCATGCGCGAGGATGGGCCTGTTTGAAAGCTTTTTGTAAACGCTCAGTGGAGACGTGTGTATAAATCTGTGTTGTAGCAAGTGATGCATGGCCCAAAATCTCTTGCACTGTGCGCAAATCTGCACCGCCTTCTAATAGATGTGTTGCTGCAGAATGGCGCAAGGCATGTGGCCCCATGCGCTCTATTCCTTCAATGGCAGAGAGTGCTTCATAGACAACCGTGCGCACAGCGCGCTGATCAATTCTCTTTCCACGGGCTCCAAGAAAAACTGCCTTTTCTGATTTCTCATTAAGAAGTAGTTGGCGTCCATCATCTAGCCACTTCTTTAATGCCCGCATCGCTGGGTTGCCCAGTGGAATAACTCGCTCTTTATTTCCTTTACCCAGCACTTGAATTGTCTGACGGTTGTAATCAATATCGCCTAGATCTAAACCACACAGTTCTGCCACTCGAGCACCTGTTGCATACAACAGTTCCACCATCGCAACATCGCGCAATGTCATGGGGGTTTCATCCTCTGCTGCCCTAGTTGCCATTGAATCCATTGCAGTTTTTGCATCCTCAATACCTAAGACTTCAGGCAGAGTGCGATGGCCCTTAGGTGTTGCAAGAGATGCACCCACATCACTTGAAATGTATTTGTTCTTTAGGGCCCACTTAGTAAATAAGCGCACTGAGACTGCTCTGCGTGAAATAGTTGTGCGCGAAGCACCTTTGACTTGCTGATTAGCCAGCCATGAGCGTAGGTGTACTAACTGCAGCTGTGAAATATCTGCTAGGCCTATGTTTTCTAAATGTTCAAGTAATGAGGTCAAGTCCCCCATATATGCACGAACAGTGTGAACTGAGAGGTTGCGTTCAACTTCTAAATGGCGGGCAAAAGTAGTCAGTAACTTTTTAAAATCTTTGCTCACGTGCCAACTTTACTCGGGTTTGCGTCCCTGACGCATAAGGCCGAAGGTAACTGCGTCCTCAAGTGCCATTGCAGAGGCTGCAATAACGTTTTCATGAACACCGACGGTGTTCCATTCACCCTGGCCATCACTTGTTTCAACTAATACGCGAGTAACAGCGCCAGTACCCAGACGTCCTTCAAGGATTCGCACCTTGTAATCAGTGAGCTCTAGAACTTCCAACTCTGGATAAAGCTCCTTTAGCCCAGTACGCAAAGCATTATCAAATGCGTTAACAGGACCATTTCCAGTACCAGAACAAGAAATCTGCTTGCCCTTTGCGGTTACTTTAACTTCAGCCTTTGTAAGAATGCTTTGATCTTCAGAGCGCTCAACTGTTGTTAACCAATGATCAATAGTGAAGAAAGATGGTCGCTTGCCATTCATTTCTTCATGAACTAGAAGTTCAAAAGAGGCATCTGCTGCTTCAAAGGTAAATCCGCGTGATTCCATCTCTTTAACACGACCAACGATGCGCCCGATGAGTTCCTTATCCCCACCAAGGTCAACGCCAAGTTCTTGTGATTTTAATTCAATGGAGGCACGCCCGGCCATATCAGAGACCAACATGCGCATATCGTTTCCAACAGATTCAGGATCTTCATGTTGGTAGAGAGATGGGTCAACTTTGATTGCGCTGGCGTGCAGGCCAGCTTTATGGGCAAATGCTGAAACGCCAACATATGGCTGGCGCGCACTTGAAGAGACGTTTGTTACTTCTGCTACAGCGTGTGAAATTCTGAAAGCTTCACGCAGTGCGTTCTTAGGTAAAACTAATTGATGCTTCTTTAACTCAAGGTTTGCAATGATTGTCACAAGGTCGGCGTTACCTGTGCGCTCACCATATCCATTAAGAGTTCCTTGAACATGTGTAGCACCTGCTGCAACTGCTGCCATTGAGTTAGCAACTGCGCATCCTGTGTCATTGTGGCAGTGAATACCAAGACGTGCAGAGCTAGCAGTTAAAACATCATGGACAACTTGTGAAAGCTCATCCGGCAACATTCCACCATTGGTATCGCACAACGCAATGACATCTGCCCCTGCTTCAGCGGCCACACGCACAACCTCTAGCGCATAGGCACGGTTGCTGCGATAGCCATCAAAGAAGTGCTCAGCATCAAGAAATACACGTTGTCCTTCAGCAATTAAATGGCTAACAGAGTCACGGATCATCTCTAGGTTTTCATCCAGAGATGTCTTGAGTGCTAAATCAACATGGCGATCAAAAGCCTTTGCTACCAAAGTAACAGCTGGTGCACCTGAATCACGTAGAGCGCCAAGTAATACATCATCAGCAGCTTTTGCGTTGGGACGACGTGTGGCACCAAAGGCGACAAAAGTTGCGTTCTTTAGAACTAACTCTTTTTTAGCACGTGCAAAAAACTCAGTGTCCTTAGGGTTTGCACCTGGCCACCCACCTTCAATAAATCCAACACCTAGATCATCTAAGTGCCGCGCAATAGTCAACTTGTCATGGACAGAGAGATTTAATCCCTCTTGCTGCGCACCATCGCGCAACGTGGTGTCATAGATATGAAATGCGTCAGAGACTGGCATTAGCAGACCTTACGTACCCAACCGTGTATATCAGGGGTTGTTCCATGTTGAATTGCAAGTAAGTGATTGCGGATCTGCATGGTTATCACACCAGGTTGTCCATCACCAGTTACCCAAGTACCCATGTTTGATTTAGCAGTACCAACTGGTGAAACAACAGCTGCCGTACCACACGCAAAGATTTCAGTAATTTCACCAGATGCAACGCCATCGCGCCAATCATC
>JBBAMY010000015.1:0-30594 GCA_040402235.1 Candidatus Planktophila sp.
GTGACAGATGCGGTGAGAGCGGCCCAGATAAATGCCTCCCGAACCTTTAATTACACCCCCTATGTTGTAGCAGCAATCATGTTTTTGTTGATCACAATTCCAATGACTCGCTACACAGATCGAGCAATTAGGCAGCGCACCAGTGCACAGAACTCAGAAGGTGCCATCTAATGAGCAATGTGCTAGAGCTAAACAAGATCCGTAAATCCTTTGGAGCTGAGCTCGTATTAGATGACTTATCACTTTCAGTTCCTGAGCACACTGCCACAGTGTTAATTGGTGCTTCAGGTTCAGGTAAGTCAACATTGCTTCGCTGCATTAACTTGCTTGAATCAATTGATGATGGACAGATTTTTCTCGATGGAGAAGAGATTTCAGATCCACTCATCAACGTTGATGAGGTTCGCCGCAAGCTAGGAATGGTTTTCCAATCTTTTAATCTCTTTCCACATAAAACAGTTCTTGAAAACATCACACTTGCCCCGATAAAAGTGCAAGGAAAGACTAAGGATGAGGCAACTACCGCAGCCCTTGCTCTCCTTAAGCGCTTTGACTTAGCAGATAAGGCTGATCAATATCCAGATCGTTTAAGTGGAGGACAGCAACAGCGAGTTGCAATCATTCGCTCACTTGCACTTAACCCACGTCTACTGTTACTCGATGAAATTACTTCAGCTCTTGATCCAGTTTTGGTTAATGAGGTATTGAGTATTGTGCGTGATTTAAAGTCCGATGGAATGACTATGGTCCTTGCAACACATGAGATGGGTTTTGCAACACAAGTAGCCGATGAGGTGTGTTTTCTTGAATCTGGAAACATCCTGGAGCGAGGTTCAGCCCAAGAAGTTTTGCATGCACCAAAGAACCCAAAGACTCAAGAGTTCTTAAAGCGCGTGCACCAAGCTGGAAGGCTTTAAGGTTTTAGTAATGAACGCATTTAATGAGCGAATAGCGCCTCTGAGAGAGCTAATGAAGCAAAAGGGGCTTGAGTCAATAGTTTTACGCCGCAATCCCAATCTGGCTTGGGCAATAGCAGGACGGGCTCACGTCCCAACAACTATTGATGCAGCTTGTTTTGATCTCATCATTACTCAGGACTCTGCTATAGCAATAATAAATGTCGTTGAAGCGCCACGTTTGATTGCAGAAGAGCTTCCAAGTGAAGTAATGGTCAAGGCGATTAAGTGGTCAGAAGGTCGTGACCCACAACTTCCAACAGGAGCCAAAGTTGGAAGTGATCAACCTGGCGCAGATCGCATTGATTTGGGAATAGAGATTGAGATTATTCGAGCTTCACTTATTGAGTCAGATGTAGCGCGCTATAAAGAGATTTGTTCAGATGCAGCGATTGCATTAGGAAATGCGATGAAGCAAGTGGTAAGTAGTGATCGTGAAATAGATGTTGCTGGTTTAATCACACATGCACTGTGGCAAGCAAATCTTGAAATTGCATTTTTAGGAGTAGCAGGCCAAGAGCGTGTGCATAAATTTAGACATCCACTACCAACTGATGCAGTTGTTGGGAATCGGATATCTGCATCCATTTGCGCAAAGCGCAAAGGATTAATTGCCTCCGTTACTCGTATTGTCAGTTTTGAACCAATCTCAGATGTGATAGCAAAAGATTATGAATCAATCTTTAAAGTTGAAGCAGCGATGCTTGATGCCACAGTTGTGGGCAAGCCCTTTTCAGAACCCATTAACGCTGCGATTGCTGCATACCCAGCCAATGGTTTTGATGCCGATGAATGGACTAAGCATCACCAAGGTGGTCCAACTGGTTTCTTGCCTCGTGATTGGCCAGCTCATACGGGTAGTGCGCGTTCGATATCTAATAACCAACCGATTGCCTGGAATCCAACAGGTAAAGGCTTTAAAGCAGAAGACACCATTCTTGCCACGAACTCAGGCGTGAAAATCCTCTCCATGGACCCTGATTGGCCCTTTTTTGAGGTCAATGGTCGGACCAGACCTTTTTTACTCACCCCTTAAAGATCATCACAGTCCTATAACAAGGCGCAAAACCAGGTTTCTGGCATTGACTCGCACCCTCTCCAGTGGCACGCTCTGCCAAGAGGTCTTACCACTGGAGGTTTAATGAGCACTGTTGCTCTCGTTGCACTCGCGCGCCCAACCTTTGACCTCGCATGTGCCCAAGCAAATTTTGATAGCGCACGAGCATTACTCACCGAGCTTGGCGCCACTGTGGTCGGCCCATCAGAGTTAGTAATGACCGTAGAAGATGTTGCAGCAGTTCAACTTCCACACGCTGACCTACACATCTTGTTCATGGCCTCATTTTCAGATGCATCACCTGCCGTTGAACTGCTTGGAAAAGTTAAGGGCCCAGTTCTTGGTTGGTCTATGCGTGAACCTGGCGCAGTTGGTGATCGCCTCAAATTAAATTCAATGTGTGGCGTGAACCTTGCAGCACATGCATTAATGAACGCCGGACAATCTATTCGCCACATTCATGGCAATGCTGATGAACCACAAGTCAGAACTGCAATTAAAGATGCGCTCGCAGGAAAACTTCCTGAGGCAACAGCTCCAAAAACTGTTACAGGTGAGTTTGGATCTGAAGCTGATGCACAAAAGGCTTTGGACTGGCTGCGTGGTAAAAAAATAGGCGCTGTTGGAGATGCACCCATTGGTTTCACACCATGCGTTTATGATGCAAAACAAATATTTTCAACATTTGGTTTAGATATTCGCCAAATCACAATCGATGATGCTTTTGGCAGAATTTCAGAAGTAAAGCAAGAGGCTTGCGAACTTGCCTATGCCAACGCAGTTGCTGCTCAGCCTTCATTAGCTTCAGTGAATGTGGAAGAAGCCAAGAAAGTTTATGGAGTAGAAGTTGCGTTGGATGAATGGCGCAAAGAAGAAGTATTAGATGCCATCGCTATTCGTTGCTGGCCAGAGTTTCCAACTGATTTAGGTGCCTGCATTTGTTCATCTCTGGGTCGCCTTTCAGATCGTGGAACTGTCACAACATGTGAGCGCGATGTTTTAGGCGCTGTAACAATGATGGTTTGTGAATCACTAGGTTCAGATGAAAACTACTTGGTAGACATCGTTGATCTTGATGCATCACAAGGTTTAGTTCGTTTATGGCACTGTGGTTCAGCTGCAACAAAACTTGCGGCCGATCCAACTAATGCCACTCAATCAACTCACTGCAATCGCAAATTAGGCGTTGCAGGTAATTTTCCGCTCAAGACCGGAGCAGTAACACTGTTTCGTATTGATCGGGATGTGGATCCGAGCAACCGCACGGGTCTACGCATGGTTGTGAGCCGAGGGGAATCAATCCCTGCTCCCAATCACTTCCAAGGCAATACAGCAACTGTTATCACTGAACCTGATGCAGCTGCTTTAGTGAATGGAATCGTCACTGGCGGATATCCGCACCACTTGGTCATTTCATGGATCGATGTGCGACCAGGTATTCGTCAACTGGCAAAGAAGTTAGGGATACCCCTCACAGAATGGTAAACAATAATCTAACCCTCGGAAAGCAAGGATAAAAATGAAAACTAAAGGACTAAGTACCTTTGCTTCACTCCGTGCTGGTGTAGTTGCATTAGTTGCTACGGCGCTTGTAATTACTCCACTTGCGGTTGCACACGCTGCTGATGCTCCAACTTTCGGCAAGGCATGTACAACAGACGGTGTAAGCACAGGAACAAGCTCAAAGTCTCTGATTTGCGCAGTGGGCTCAAATGGAAAGCTAACTTGGCAGCGTGTACGTCTAGCTGCAACTAGAGCAAATCCAGTGGGATCTTCAACGCCACCAAAGGGATCAATTGAGTTCTGGCACTATCGCCCAGAAGATAAAGCACACTTCGAGTTAATCATTTCAAACTACGAAGCAAAGTACCCAGGTACAAAAATTACTCAGGTAATCAAGACAACAACTGATTACAACGCAACTGCTCGCGTGCAGATTTTGGCGAATCCTCGTGCTGCCTTGTTTGCAACCGCTCGTGGCTCGATTTTCAATGATTTCGTCAATAGTGGTTTGACTCTAGATATTTCTGGTCAACGTTTCGTAAAGCAAAACTTGGTAGCAAAGGGTCTTGCCGCAGGAACTGTTGATGGAAAAGTTCTAGGTGTTCCTTACCATTATCTATTCAACAACCCTGTCTATAACACTGAAATCTGGGCTAAAGAGAAGTGGGCTTTTCCAAAGAACCTGACTCAATGGACAGCTTGGTGTAAGGATGCAAAGGCCAAGGGATATGTTCCACTTGCATGGCCAGGAGCTACTCGTGGACAAGCTGCACAAATCTCTAACTCTGCTTTGATGAACTCTGCGGGAAGTTATGTTGAACTTTCTAAGAACCTTGCAGATCTCAACGCTGGAAAGATTGACTTGACCTCACCATGGTTCAAGGGTGTTGCAGATATCTATGTGAAGCTACGTACAGCTGGTTGCTTCCCAGATAGCCCAACAGGAGTTACAGAAGCTTCTGCTCTTAACTTGTTCGCAACTGGAAAGTCACCAATTCTTCCAACAGGTACTTTCTCAATGGGAGCAGTTAAAGCTCTAAATCCAGCACTCACTGGAAAGATGAATTTGATGAGCATGGTTCTAACGGATGGCAAGGTAGTTGCCGAGGGAATTATGAACAACACATTTAACCTCAGCGTGAATGCTAAATCGACATCCACCAATCAGAAGATTGCGTTGTCGTTCTTGTCATATCTAGCGACTGGTCCAGTTGCAGCAATCTATGGAAATGCGACAACACAGCACGTAAACGTGCTTGATGTTGAATACACAAACATCGATTTGCTCAACACCTCTCCTTTCCAAGGAAAGAACACAATGCTTGCACCTCGATTCTTGATTCTGAACACAGCAGTCTCAGATTTGACTCAAGATGCACTCATTCAAATCGTCGGTGGAAAAAATACAGATGAAGTTCTTGCCGACTTCTCCAAACAGATCAAGCAAAAGCTGGGCGGATAATCAATAAAGCAATCCTCACAAGAACCGCTCCTACGCAAAGTAGGAGCGGTTCTTTGGGTTCCCCAAAAAAGCGGAAAAAGGATTCCCTTACCTACTATTTGATGGGGCTTCCAGCACTACTGTTGTTTCTAGGCTTTTATTTGTACCCAGCATTGCAAAACTTACAATTTGCCACACGCCGCTGGGATGGCATCACAGAACCTGAATTTGTTGGTTTTAGAAACTTCACTAACCTTCTTACCAATGATGATCTCTTTTACAAAACCCTAGGCAATAATCTTGAATTCACTTTCCTTGTGGTCATTTTTCAAACAATGTTTGCATTATTATTTGCAGTTTATTTAGTAAATAACTCGAAGACTAATATTGCTCTACGAACTCTCTACTTCTTTCCAACAATTCTCAGTTCTGTTTCTGTAGGAATGATTTGGCTCTTTCTATATGATCCAAATTTTGGAGCTCTAAATTTATTTTTCAATAAAGTTGGACTTAATTTCTTTGCTCTTAATTGGCTGGGTGATGAGAAGAGTGCTTTGTATGCCATTGCTTTTACTCAGGTCTGGTTCCACACAGGGCAAATGATGGTTGTATATATTGCAGGACTTCAGCAAATTCCAAAGGAATTGTATGAAGCAGCAGAGGTAGATGGCGCTTCGCGTTGGAAGCAATTTAGAAATGTCACCTGGCCAATGTCCATGCCCACCACCCTAGTGGTGATGGCATATACAACAATTCAATCATTCCGTGCATTCGATTTGATAATGGTGATGACAAATTCAACAGTAGGACCAAATAATTCGACTAACATTTTTAGTACTCTTATCTATCTCACCCTCTTTAATGAATTGAGATTGGGATATGCAGCTGCCCAAACTATATTTATGGTTATTGTGATGATTCTAATTACGTGGTTGCAACGTCAAGCTTTTGGCAAGAGGTATGAAAAGTGAGAAGGACTCAAAATGTATAGAGTGTCCAGAGTCATAGCACTAGTCACCTTCGCCGCCATGATTCTTTTGCCATCACTTATTGTGGTGATGGGCTCCTTTAAGACCGATGCCGAGGTCTATAACAAGCCACTCTCTCTCCCTGATGTCTGGAGTCTGGACAATTATCGTCGCTTGTTATCTGACAGCGATCTCGACGTTAGCTTTAGAAACAGTGTATTTGTCACGTTTACTTCTGTTGTTTTAACTCTAATTCTGGCCAGTCTGGCCTCATTTGCAATAGCAAGAATGATTACCGTTTCAGGAAAGGTGTTAGCGGGTCTTTTTGCACTCGGATTGGCAATTCCTGCACAAATTAATCTTGTTCCGATTTATTACATCTTTAAAGATTTAGGTCTAACTAATTCTTTTGTTGGTTTGATTCTGATAAATGTCACAACAACATTGCCAATATCAATATTTATTCTCAGTGCGTTTTTCAGACAAGTTTCCAAGGAAATGTATGAAGCCTCTGAAGTTGACGGAGCATCACCTTTCCGAATTTATCGCGCCATAGCACTACCGCTTTCAAGGCCTGCCATGGGTGCAACTGCCATATTTTTATTCGTCATCAATTGGAATGATCTATTGTGGCCACTCTTATTGATTCAGGAATCTGGTAAAAAGACACTACCTTTAGCCATGCTTGCTTATCGTGGTGAATATTTTGTGAGTTTTTCTATGCTATTTACCGCAGTAATGGTTGCTTCACTTCCTATGGTTATTATGTACTTGTTTATGCAACGCTCATTTATCGCCGGCTTAACCGCTGGCGCGGTGAAGGGATAGTCGTGAGTGCCATAACCCCTATATCTACACAAAGAGCTGCACGTATCGCAACACAGTTGACTGAGTTAATTGAACTTCAGAAATTAGTACCCGGTGACAAGCTACCACCCGAGCGTCAACTAGCAGACTTACTTGAAGTTAGTCGACCAAGTCTTCGCGAAGCCCTTCATATTTTGCAGGCGCAAGGTGTCGTGCAAATAAGACATGGTCAAGGGACTTTTGTTCAAGAACCTAAAGTGGCTCAAGAACTTCGCGCATCCATGATGGCAACTACTCATGGCCTAAATGAATTATTTGATGCCCGTGAAGTACTTGAAGTTCCAGCATCTAAATGGGCTGCAGACAAAGCAACGAAGGAAGATATTCGCTTGCTGCGAGCAACCTTGAATCAAATTGAGACAGTGACCGCAACAACGCCCATTGATTTTGATCAATTACAGCTGCTAGATGCCAAATTTCACTTAACTATTGTTGGAATAGTAGGTAACCGCTTTATTAATCAAACACTCAATGTTTTGCAGGATGTAATGAAAATGTCTATGGAGACAACACTCAGACTTCCAGGCAGATCAGATGTTTCAAAGTCGGAACACAATGCAATATTGGCTGCTATTGAATCTGGAAACGGGGAATTGGCTGCAAAACTGACATTGCAACACATAACAGGTGCTCGCGTTGTTGCCCTTGCTGATGCAAAAGAGAAGAACAAGCCTTGAGTGAAATTCAAGTAGTTTGTATGGGTGTCATTACCGTTGACACAATTGCCCTTGTGGATCAATATCCGCAAGAAGATCAACGAGTTGTGGCCCAACAGATTTCACGTGCAGGTGGAGGACCAGCAGCTGTTGCAGCTGTAGCACTGAGCCGCCTAGGTGTGAGAAGTGCAATTGTTGGGACTATTGGTGATGATGCCGACGGCAAAGAAGTTTTACGTATTTTTGAAAAAGAAAAAGTCGATACTTCTGGAATTTCAATTGGCAATACTGCAACTGCAGGTAGCGTCATAGTTGCATCAAAGAAAAATAACGCTCGCGCAATCAGCACAAGACAGCCGGTTACTCAATCACCACTCAATGAGAGCGTTAAGAAAATGATTTCAGTTTCAGAGTGGCTTCATGTTGATCATGTTGGAGTAACTAGGCTCAATGAAGCAGGTATTACTCGAGGCAAAGGTCCGCAGATTTCTTTTGATGCAGGCTATGACGTTGAAAAATTCGATCCTTCTCTTGTGGACCTATTTGTTCCCACAGATCGGCAAATGGCACTTCGTTATCCAGGTGTGGCACTTTCAGTTGCACTTGAAAATGATTCAACTAAGGCAGGCAACACCGTCGTTGCCACTCAAGGTTCGGCTGGCAGTTCTGGTTATTCACCTGAAACAGGTTTAGTGACTGCTAGTGGTTTTAAAGTTGAAGTAATAAGCACTTTAGGAGCTGGAGACGTTTTCCATGGGGCCCTTATTGCTCAGGTAATTCAAGGCTTTGAACTCTCAGTTGCCCTGCGCAGAGCCAACGCCGTAGCTGCACTTTCCTGTCGCAGCCTAGATGGCCAATCAATGATTCCAACAACTGTTGAACTCAATTCATTTTTGGAGGCAAACAAATGAGAGCACCACTAACTAAGTTAGCAAGAGCGTCTGGGGCTCTTGCAATGGTTGCAGTTGATCAACGCGAAGCATTACGTGGAATGTTTGCTGCCCACCAATCAACTCCAGTGCCTGATTCCCAACTCACACAGTTTAAAGTAGATGTTGCCCGTGAACTATCACCATTTGCTTCAGCTCTACTAGTGGATCAAGAGTTTGGTATAGATGAGATTATTAATCAGAAAGCTCTCAAGGGCAATTGTGGACTTATTGCAGCAGCTGACCTATTAGTTGGTCCAGCAGGAGGAGCTGCAACAGATACTGCAATTGATCTAGATGTAGATCCCATTCGCATGCGCGACATCGGAAGTGTTGGGTTAAAGTTTTTGATTTTATGGCGCAATGATGAGTCACCTGATTCACGCGCTAAGTTAGTTGAAGATTTTAATAAGCTTTGTCAGATCTCTGGCCTACCTTCAATTATTGAAATTATCGTCAAACCACCAACTGATACTTCTAAAGCTTTCAACCGTGAAGAAGAGTTGATTATCGCGGCCAAGGAAGCAGCCAATTGGAAGCCTGACCTATATAAAGCTGAAGTTCCTTTTCATGGCGAGGGTGATTTGCAGCTAATAACCAAAAATGCCGAAAGAATCTCTGAAGCAATTGGATCACCATGGGTGGTTCTTTCAAATGGCGTTAAGCAGCCATTCTTTAATGATGCAGTGAAGGCGTGCGCAATGGGTGGTGCAAGTGGATTCCTTGCAGGCCGTGCGGTTTGGGCTGACATTGTTGGCGCAGCAGATATTCCTCAAGCGCTGCGAGATGTTTCTATTCCACGCCTAGAACAGTTGGCCGAAATTGTTGATGCTCATGCAAAGCCATGGACTAGCTGGTAACTAGCTCCACAGCTCTTTAATTTCAACAACTCGGCCTTCTTTAATGCTCTTATGAGCAGCAAGGCCTGTTACCACGCTTGTTACACCATCTTTTAGCGTTACTTCAGCTGGGGTTGAATTCAAAATAGCATCACGGAACCTAGTGTGTTCAATATAAGAGGCACCGTAATGATGGCCCATGTATTTCACATCGTAGTTGTGAACAATCTTTTGCTCGCTGCCACTTCCACGGCTGGCTCCCTGCTTCCAACCAGAGAGCTTTCCAATAGTTTCACGTCGTGAAGCGCGGACAACTTGAGAAGGTAAGAAGGATTCAATCTTTCCTTCATCACCCACAATTGTCAGGATTTCTTTATCAAATGAGCCTTCACCAAACATGCACAGATCCAACATGGCACGTGCTCCATTGGCATATTCCAAAACAACATAAGCGTTATCTAACATGTCAGCTTGCTTGCCATCATATTTCTCATCTAGATGGTTCACGCTTTGCCCACCTGATGCAAAGACTCGAATAGGTTGTTGGCCAATTACTAAATCCATCAAATTAAAGTAGTGACAACATTTTTCAACCAGAGTTCCACCTGTGCGCTCGGCAAAGCGATTCCAGTCATCAACCTTTGGATAGAAAGGTTCACGGTGCTCACGAATAGTTACCTGGTGAATTTTTCCAGCTTCGCCCTCTTTCGCACGAGCAATAGCTTCAGCAACTGGAGGCATGAAACGATATTCAAGGCCCATCCATGTCATCGCACTTCGCTTCTCATCCCAAGCCAGAATTGATTTCAAATCTTCAACCGTTGTTGCTAGAGGCTTTTCAACGAAGACGGCCGATTCACTGGCAAGACAATCCTTAAGAACGGCTGCATGAGTGTCATTAGGCGTTGCAACGATAATTGCATCAACGAGTCCAGAATCGATCAGGGCTCGGTGATCGCTGAAAACTTTGGCACCAGGGGCCATGGCAAGGGCAGCATCTTGAGAAGGCTTATGGGGGTCGCTGATCGCGCTCACGGTGGCCCCACCCATGACCTTGATGTTCTCAATATGCTCGCGGCCCATGCTGCCTGCGCCGATAATTCCGTACCGAAGCTCGCTTTTCATGGCAACAGGTTAGACCACTTCAAGATATTTGGGCAGGGGGCTAGACGGAACACGCTCAACTGTCCTAGACTCCCGCAAGAGGTCAGACCACTACCCAATTTAAGCGATGAGAGGCGTGTGTAGATATGGCAATAACACCACCGCAGTTCCTGCTTCACCATGATGGCGACAACGTTGCCGTTGCGATGACAGATCTGCAACCTGGAACCCTTCAAGGGCGTTCGGTAAAAGAAGGAACTGAGAGCACTGCGGTGTTAAATCACGCGCTTCCTCTTGGACACAAATTTGCACTCACAGATCTTGCTGAGGGTGACGCAATTATTAAGTACGGCATCAAAGTCGGACTTGCATCAGCTGCCATCAAAAAGGGCGATTACATTCACACACACAACATGAGGAGTTATCGATGGGAAGCAAGCCGCGCTTAACTGGATACCGCCGCGAAAACGGCACTATGGGTATCCGCAATCACGTCATTATTTTGCCTCTCGATGACCTTTCAAATGCAGCTGCAGAAGCTGTAGCAAAAGTTATTCCAGGCACGATGGCACTACCGCACGCCTTTGGGCGCTTGCAGTTTGGTGAAGATCTACAACTTACTTTTGACACTCTCATCGGTACTGGCGTTAATGCCAACGTTGCTGCAGTTGTTGTTATTGGAATTGAGCCAAAGTGGACACAACGTGTCGCTGATGGAATTGCAAAGACTGGAAAGCCAGTTGCAGCTTTTTCAATTGAAGGCAAGGGTGACCTACAAGTTATTCAAGAAGCCAGCCGTGTTGCAGCAATGTTCTTACAAGATGCATCTGGTCTTGTTCGCACTGAAACTGAAATGGGCGACATGATTATGTCAATCAAGTGCGGAGAGTCAGACACAACTTCTGGTCTCGGCTCTTGCCCAACAACATCTGAGGCAGTTGACCGTTGGGTTGATGCTGGCGGAACTGTTTTCTTTGGAGAAACTTCAGAGCTAACAGGTGGCGAGCACCTCATTGCAGAGCGTTGCATTGATGCTGCTACACGTGACCTATTCCAGCTCACATATGACAACTACATCAAGGTTATTGAAGCAACTGGTGCAAACCTTCTTGGCTCACAGCCAACACAAGGAAATATTGCTGGTGGCCTCACTACTATTGAAGAGAAGGCACTTGGAAACATTGCAAAGACAGGTTCCGTCCCTGTCGTTGGTGTTCTAACACCTGCACAAATGCCTGATCCTGCAAAGCCTGGCTTGTACTTCATGGACTCATCATCTGCTGCAGCAGAGTGCGTAACTCTGATGGCTGCAGGTGGCGCTGTAATCCACTTGTTCCCAACAGGACAAGGAAACGTTATTGGTAACCCAATCGTTCCGGTTTTAAAGCTCACTGCAAATATCAAGACTGCAAAGTCAATGTCTGAACACATCGATCTTGATGTTTCTGGAGTCCTTCGCTACGAATACGACATGACAAAGGCTGGCGACATGATGATGGATGTCATTTATGACACTGTTAATGGTCGCCTATGCAAGGCTGAAGTTATGGGCCACCGCGAGTTCACATTCACGAAGTTGTATATCTCTGCATAATGATTCTCATCTCTGAAGATGTATGGGGAGCTCCCTTCCAAAAGCTGGAAGGGAGTTTTCCCATTATCCGAAATGATGATTTGTGGAATGATCCTGAAAAACTTAAAGCTTCTCTTAAAGATGTAACAGCATTAGTAGTTCGTAATCGCACGAAGGTTACTGCTGATGTAATTGCAGCAGCTCCAAAACTAAAGGTGATTGCCAGGGCCGGTGTTGGACTAGATAATATTGATATTAAAGCCGCAGATGCTGCAGGCGTCGTAGTTGTTGCAGGACTTGGTGCAAATGCCGATAGCGTTGGTGAATTAACTCTTGGTTTAGCACTTGCGCTACTTCGAAACATTCCAGGCCATGATGTTGCAACTCGTGCTGGTGGTTGGGTGCGAACACCTGGCCGTGAACTCTCAGGTCTGACATGGGGCTTATTGGGTTGTGGTGCTACGGGAGTTGCAACAGCCAAACTCATTCAAGGTTTTAACTGCAAAGTTCTTGGATATGACCCATATGCAAAAAACCTTGCTGGAATTGAGTTAACTACTTTTGAAAATGTTTTAAAGCGCAGCGATGTAGTAAGTATTCATATGCCTTCTACGCCAGAAACCAACGGCACCATTAATGCAACAACTCTTGCATTGATGAAGCCTGATGCAATTGTGGTCAATGTTGGTCGCGGAGAAGTGATTAATGAAGCAGATCTCATCGCTGCCCTAAAAGCAAAAACTATTGCTGGGGCAGCACTCGATGTTCGAGCCCAAGAGCCACCCAGTAAAGGTGAGATGGAAGGTATTCCTAATCTCATCCTTACGCCCCACGTTGCTGGAATAACGAGTCAAAGTCAGCTACGCATTAATGAAATTCTTACATCAAACATCGCTTTAGTCCTAGGCTCTAAACCAGCCACTCATGCCGTTGGTGCTTTAGCGGAAAGTAGTAACTAATGCCTACGTTAAACGTTGGTTCAGCAATTGCTACAGCTACATCACTATTAGAAGCAGCTGGAGTTCCTACTCAGGAAGCGGCAACGACTGCTCGCTGCATGGTTGCTAGTGATCGATGGGGAATTGGCAGTCATGGTCTGATGCGCCTTCCTTTTTATCTTTCACGTCTTCAAGCAGGTGGAATCAATCCAAAAGCAGAGTTAAAAACTGTTACAGATTTGCCAAGTTTGGTTGTCTTTGATGGCGATGATGGATTGGGCCATTGGCAGTTACAAAAAGCATCTGAAATTGCATCTGAGCGTGCAATGGTTAATGGAATTGCTGCAGTTGGTGTTGGACGTTCTAACCACTGTGGTGCCCTAGGTATCTATGTATGGCCAATGATTAATCGTGGATTAGTTGGAATTGCATTTAGTACAGGTCCAGCTGTTATGCCACCGTGGGGTGGTAATCAACCATTGCTTTCAACATCTCCCATTGCAGCCGGTATTCCAACCAATCCACCTACTGTTGTTGATTTAGCAACGAGTGCGGTTGCTCGTGGAAAGATTCAAGCAAAGGCTCAAGCAGGCGCCGAACTTGAACCAGGGTGGGCCTTTACAAAAGATGGTGCACCAACAACAGATGCCAAGGAAGCTTTAGCTGGAATGCTTGCTCCACTGGGCGGCGTTAAGGGTTATGCAATTGCAGTTTTAGTTGAATCGTTAACTGGAATGTTGATTGGTCCAACTTTGGCTAAGAATATTCCTGATATGTTTGCAGCTAGCCAAGATGCGCTGCCTCAACAGATTTCACATTTTGTTATTGCAATTGATGCTTCAAAGTTATCTGTTGATGGAAGCAACGATAGAACTAAAGAGTTTACCCAAGAAGTAAATAGCGCTGGGGGTCGCCTTCCAGGTTCTAATCGTGTGAACCCAGAAAAACTCAATGATGGTGATGAAATCACGATTACTGATCAAGTCTCAGAGCAGTTGAGTACCTGGTCCACAAAGCTCGGTATCTAAATGACTAAAACACTCCCAGGCCTTGGTTTAATCGCAGCGGTAGTGGCTGTGGCATTCCAAATTCATAACTTTCAACCGGCGATTAGCCCGCTAGCTCTGTGTGTGGGATTTGGATTCTTGATCGCAAATTTTGCTACATGGCCAAGCTTTGCCGCAGCTGGTACGGCACTATCTAGTAAGAAATTGATGCGCATTGGTGTTGCACTTCTAGGTGCCCAAGTCAGTGTTGTTTCACTCAAGGCCATTGGCTTAGAAGGTGTCATCACGGTTATTTTAGTAGTTAGCATCACAATTTTTGGAATATTAGGACTTTCTAAATTATTCAAAATGAGTGGGGATTTAGGTCTACTTATTGGAGTTGGTTTTGGTGTTTGTGGTGCAACTGCAGTTGCAGCAATTCGACCTCAAACTCGTGCGACCGAAGAAGAAACCTCTTATGCAATTGCCCTGATTTCATTGTGTGGAACTCTCTCAATTTTTGTTTTGCCATTCTTTGGTAACTTAATGGGATTAAGTGATCAAACATTTGGTTCTTGGGCTGGTGCTGCAGTGCATGATGTTGGTCAAGTTATTGCAACAGCTTCTGTTTGGAGTGATGATGCAGTTAAGTCTGCAATCGTCATAAAGCTCTCACGTGTGTGTTTGCTTGCACCAATTGTTTTGATTCTTACACTTCGCCACCGCAAGTACTTAAAGGCTCAGGGTCAGAACGCTAAAGAGTCTGCTAAGGTCCCATTGATTCCATTCTTTGTTCTTGGATTTATTGCTGTTGCAGTAATTCAAAATGTTTTTGAAATTCCTACTGGTATTCATGGTTATATAGTGCTCACTAGCAAGCTATTACTGGGCGCTGGATTAGTTGCACTTGGATCGGGTGTGCGTTGGAGAGCAATTCGTGCGATAGGTGCACGGCCAATGATTATGGGTTTGATTGCTTGGGTAATCGTTGCTGGAGTTGCACTGGTTGCTGTTCGTGTTACAGGGCTATAGGGTGTAAATATGTGTTCAAAAGTGATGTGTAATAAGTGCAAAAAGCCAACCTGGTCAGGTTGCGGTGAGCATATTGAGCAGGCTTTAGTTGGTGTGGCCCTCAAAGATCGCTGCCAGGGCCATGAAAATGACCCAAAAGAGCCTGGCTTGTTCTCACGTCTCTTTGGCGCTAAAAAGTAGCCAGAAAACGGCAATTTACGCGTAAATGTAATCAATTCGTTACCGCCAAGGCCTGTCAGTACCGTGGTAAGACCTCTAGGTTTGGCCTGTTACCAGGGGTTGACCCCTTCAAAACCTGATGACCTTTCGAAAGGCTCAACTCTAGAGAAAAGGAAAATAATGTCAGATGTAAACAATGGCATTTCCCGTCGTTCAGTACTTAAGGGTGCTGCAATCGGTGGAGCTGGACTAGTTGCTGGTGGATCACTTCTTGCTGGTTGTGGAAAGAAGCAAGTCACTGGAGATGTTCGCTTCACAATTCGTGGAAATCTAAGTGATGCTGGTGCAAAGATTGCGATCGCAGCAAATGATGCATACACAGCAAAGACCGGCAACAAAGTTATTTCACAGGCAGTTAACTCAGATGACTTCCAGAATAACTTCGTTCAGATTTTGCAAGGAACACCAGATGATGCATTTGGTTGGATGGCCGGATGGCGTACCAATGCACGTGCTGATGCTGGCCTGCTAGCTGATGTTTCAGATCAGGTAAAGGCTCTTGGAAGTTCACTTTCAGCTGCTGCAATCCAAGGTGCAACAAATCCTACAGATGGTAAGCAGTACATCATTCCTACTACCTACTACCCATGGGGACTTCACTACCGTAAGTCAACAATGCAGGAATTGGGTCTGAACCCAGAGAGCATTGCAACATGGGATGACCTAATCAAACTGTGTGAAGCTACACAGAAGAAAGGTCTAGTTGGTTACGCACTTGGCGACAAGGGCGGCTGGGAAGCAATGGGAACTTTCGACATTCTCAACATGCGTCTTAACGGATACCAATTCCACATTGACTTGCTTAACGGCAAAGAGCAGTGGACAGATGCCAAGGTTGTAGAAGTTTTCAATTACATGGGCCAGTTGGCTCCATACATGAACAAGAACGTTCTTGATATCTCATGGGATGGCATGCGCGATCTTCTACTACAGAAGAAGTGCGGCGCCATGATGATGGGTTCATGGTTTGCTAATGACTTTAAGGCTAAGTCACAAGAAGACTATGACGATCTATGGATCGTTCCATTCCCAGAAATCAATCCAGAGCACGGTATTGACTCAATCGATGCACCACTTGACGGTATTTCAGTTGCCGCAAATGGTAACAACGTCGAAGGCGGAGCAGACCTTGCAGGATTCTTGGGATCAAAGGAAGGTATTGATGCAGCAGTTGCCGCTGGAGATACAAATATCTACATCAGCAGCGATTTTGATACATCTACATACGATGCATTCAACAAGCAGAAGCTTGCAGTTCTTGGTGCAGCTTCGAACATCGGCTTCTTCCTAGACCGCGATACTCGCGGTGACTTTGCTGGTCCAGTTGTTGGTCCAGCAATTCAGAGTTTCCTTAAGAATCCAAAAGATCTCACAAAGATTCTTGATAGTACTCAAGCACAATGGGATGCACTACCTGCACTCTAATTCGTTAAATTAAATGATTTAGACTAAGGTAAAGAAATGAAAACGGCGGCTGTGGACAAAAATGTTCGCAGCCGCCGTTCCCTTTCCCGCAATGATCGGTTTACACTCGGTGCATTCGTAGGTATTCCAACTATGTTACAGATAGTTTTCTTATGGGCACCTACACTCATCACAGTCGTTCTTTCTTTTACTTACTGGAACGGTATTAATGTCGGTGACATTAAATGGGCAGGCCTTGCAAACTACAAAAACATATTTTTTGATTCACCAGTTTTTTATGATGCGCTAAAAAACAACGTCGTCTGGTTACTGTGGTTTACATTTATTGCAACTCCACTTGGAATTCTGTTGGCTTATCAATTTGATCGCAAAATTAAGGGTCACCAGATTTATGAAACTATTTTTTATATCCCAGTAGTTCTCTCGCTAGCTATTATCGGAATTATCTGGAACTTTATGCTCCAGCCTGGTGGCTTTGTGCAAGGGATAATGGGTAGAGATATTGGAAACGCTATTTCTATCTGGGGTAACTACGACATCAATAGCTATGTGATTATGGCTATAGCCTCTTGGCGCCATATCGGTTACATCATGCTGCTTTATTTAGCTGGCTTAAAGGCCTTTGATTCATCGCTTCGCGAGGCATCTGCAATCGATGGCGCGACCGAGTGGCAGACCTTTAGAAAAATAATTTTTCCTACAATGCGCCCGGTCAATGTCATCATCTTGGTGATAACAATCATCGATTCTCTGCGTGCTTTTGACCTTGTTTACATTATTTATGGAACCTCAACGGCCTGGCCGTTGCTCAATATTTTGGCCTTCCAGAACTTTGCGGGGCAGGGTATTTCAATGAAGGGTGCGGCTTATTCGGTTATAGCCCTGGTGCTCTGCGTTGTGCCAATCCTGGTTTATCTGCGCAATGTCTTTAAGGAGGACCTCCAGTGAGTGCAACAATCGTCCAAACTAAAGAGTATAAGAATAAGCAAAAGGTTAAAGATAACTTCATCTCTGCCATCATTGGCTTTTTTGCTTTTGTTTGGATTTTCCCAATCCTTTGGACGTTGTGGACCTCACTTCGTCCGTACAACGACATTATTTCCTACGGCGTATTTTCCTGGCCACGCCATTTAAACCTAGATAACTACTTCCAAGCTTTTCGAGTAATGGGTTTAACGAAATACTTCTTGAATACTCTCTATGTGATGGTACCTAGTGTTATTTTGATTTTATTTTTGGGTTCACTCATAGCCTTCGTAGTATCACGCTACTCATTTAGATTTAATCTCACTCTTCTACTCTTCTTTACCGCTGGCAATATGTTGCCAACTATTGCAACATATATTCCAGTGTTCTGGCTATACATCAAAATTGGTGATCTTTTCGGAAACCGATCATTGTTATATAACAACTATTTTGGCATCATTCTTATCCACGTTGCATTCCAAGTTGGTTTTGCTACCTTCGTTCTCTCTTCATACATGAAGACTGTTCCAAAGGAAATTTCAGAGTCAGCGATTCTTGATGGCTGTTCAGTATTTAGGCATTATTGGAACGTTATGTTGCCATTGTTGCGTCCACCTCTAGCAGCCCTTGGTGTGTTAATGAGTTGCTGGATTTACAACGACTTCTTCTGGGCTTTGATTTTGATGTCCGAGGATTCCAAGCGTCCAGTCACTTCTGCTCTGCGCCAACTTCAGGGCCAGTATGTAACAGACTTTAATCTGCTTGCCGCAGGTGCCAGCATTGTTGCTGCGCCAACCATCATTCTTTTCCTTGTTCTACGTAAGCAGTTCGTTTCAGGCTTAACTCTAGGCGCAACAAAGGGATAAAAAAATGAAGGCAATACAAATTACCGCATTCGGCGGTCCAGAATCCATGCACTTAGTTGATCTTGTAGAGCCAGTTCCTGGTCCTGGACAAGAGTTAATAGAAGTAAGTTCAATCGGAATTAACTATGCCGATACTCATCAAACTGAAAACTCTTATCTTTCTCCACAAAAACTTCCACTAATTCCAGGCATTGAAGTAGTTGGAATTGCTAACGGTCGCCGTGTTTTAGCACCTGTTGATAGCGGTGGATATGCACAGAAAGCGCTAGCACATTCTGCCGCAATGATTGAGATTCCAGTGGGTGTAAGTGATGAACAAGCACTGTGTATGTTGGTGCAAGGAAGCACCGCTTGGCATATCTTGAAAACTGTTGGCCATCTTCAAAAGAGTGAAAGCGTAGTTATCCATGCAGCAGCTGGTGGCGTTGGAACTATTGCAATTCAATTAGCAAAGATGTGGGGAGCAAAGGTAATTGCAGTTGCATCAAGTGAGGGCAAGCGAGCTCTTGCTACATCCCTTGGCGCAGATTTTGTTATCGATGCAAATCAAGACAAACTTAAAGATGCGATTCTTGAGGCTAATGGCGGAAAGCCAATTAACTTAGTTCTTGAAATGGTTGGCGGTAAAACTTTTGATGTAAGCCTTGAAGTGTTAGCACCATTTGGTCGCTTAGTTACTTTTGGAATGGCATCACGAACTGCTCCAACACCCATTCATCCGGGTGTATTACTGGGTGGAACAAAGACAGTTACAGGATTTTGGTTGGCACATTGCTTTGGTAAGAAAGAACTTCTTAACGATGTAATCACTGAACTATTTTCATTAGTTATTGATGGAAAGTTAAAACCAGTAATCGGTGCAACATTTGGCTTGAGCCAGGCAACTGCTGCACACCAAGCGATGTTGGCCCGCGAAACAACGGGCAAAATCACGCTAAATCCAGCCCTATAAATAGGTCATTTTTCCAAAGTAGTTAATTGCCTGTACGCTCAGCATTCGATCTGCCCCCCTAGCTCAGTTGGTAGAGCGTTTCCATGGTAAGGAAAAGGTCACCGGTCCGATTCCGGTGGGGGGCTCGAAAGAGTTCTTCACTAAATGAAGATCTTTTTACAAGCACAACCCTTGGCGGGGTAGCTCAGCTTGGTAGAGCAAGCGGCTCATAATCGCTGTGTCGTGGGTTCAAATCCCGCCTCCGCTACTAGTTCAACAAGCGTGAATTTCGCGCTACGAGATGGCTCGGGTAACCTGTGCCCCTCGTAATCGATAGAAGGAGTAAGACCATGGCAAGTAAGAGCTCGGACGTACGTCCAAAGATCACCATGGCATGCGTTGATTGCAAAGAGCGTAACTACATTACAAAGAAGAACCGCCGCAACGATCCAGACCGCATGGAACTTAAGAAGTTCTGTCCACGTTGCAAGTCTTCAACTCTTCACCGCGAAACTCGCTAATGATCAATCCCGATTCGGTCGGGCGCACCTTTAAGGGTGTGGAACACGTTACGGTCACACAATCACAAATTGATGCCTTTGCTGCTGTCATTGGCGAAACTGACACAAGCGTTGCACCTCCAACATTTTCAATCCGCATTTCCCTTTCTCAATATGAATCAATCCTGACTCAACCTGAAATCGGCGTTGACTGGACTCGGTTAGTTCATGGAGATCAAAAGTTTGAAATCTTTCGCCCGATAGTTGCCGGTGATGTGTTCACGTGTTCTGCAACGATTGAAACCTTAAGGGTTGCAGCTGGAAATGAAATTGTCTCTGTGCGATCTGATCTACACAATGGCACTGAGCTAGTTGTCACATCATGGTCAACTTTGGTGGTGCGCGGATGATTGAAGTAGGAATGGCTTTGCCAGAAAAGGTTTTCTATATTGATCGCGCTTTGCTCAAGGCTTATGCCGATGCAAGTGGGGATCAAAATCCAATTCACCAAAATGAAGAGTTTGCACTCTCTGTTGGCCTTCCTAATGTTATTTCTCACGGCATGCTCACTATGGCCCTTGCAGGAAAATATGTAACAGAGTGGGCTGGCGGTAGCGCCAATGTCCGTGAGTTCTCGGCTCGCTTTATCAAGCCAGTGATAGTTCCAGCGGGGGAAAAGGTTGATTTAACTGTGGTTGCAACGGTTAGTGAAGTTGATGGAAACAGCGTTAAGTTAGATATCACTGCAACCTCTGCTGGAGTTAAAGTCCTAGGAATGGCAAAGGCCGTAGTAGTTAAATGAGCATTCCAGATTCAGTAACCCAGTTAGCGCAAGCGCGTATGGATGCGCGTGCTGCTAAGGATTTTAAATTAGCCGATAAATATCGCGATGATCTCTTGCATGCGGGATATGAAGTTATAGATGTTGCAGGTGGCTATGAATTAAAGCCAAAGAAGCCATATATCACTCTGGCTTATCCACGAGATATCCGTCTAATAGATCTTGAAAATGATGTAACAGTGGGAATTATCGTTGATGGCTTTACAGATGATGCTCTAGAGACAGTCAAGACAATCAAAGCCAATAGTGATTGCGCTGTTGCGATAATTTCCATTGGTGATGCTGGCCCTTTGTTTGAACAAATGGATAAGCGAACGTACTTAATTTCTGTTAATCCGGGTGCTGCCTGGGGTGATTGTGCAAATGTCTTATTAGAAAAAGTTCAAAGTAAGTATGTAATTATCATGGATCCGTCAACACGTTTTATTGGCGATGCCGTCACACCAGTTATGCAAGAACTTGATAAAGGTGAATACGTTGCAGTTGGTTGGCGTGGGGGATTAGTGAACATAGCTGATGAATGGCGCAGCGTTGATGACAAAGGTCCGGGTGAAGTCGATGTTCTATTTTCATACTTCATGGCTTTTAACCGTGCAGCAATGATAGAAGTAGGTGGATTCAATCCTCGCGCTCTTTATTATCGAAATGCAGATATGGAATATTCCTTAAAGATTCGCCAAGCAGGTGGCAAGTTGCTGCAGATGGAGCTTCCACTTATTCAGGAAAGGCATCATGGATATCACGATGCAGATCCTGAATACCGCGATGTGCAGTCCAAGAAGAATTACGACCGTATCCTGGAGAAGTACAGAGGTAAAGAAGCGATTTTGTCTCCACGTCGGTAGCCTTAACCCATGACCGAGCTATCTAATTACACCAGTTTTCACGTTGGTGGCCCGGCGGGAAAAATCCTTCAAGTTTCAACCCAGGAAGAAATCATCGCCGCAATCCAAGAAGCTGGGGATTCACCTATTTTGATTTTAGGTGGCGGAACAAATGTTTTAGTTTCAGATTCAGGCTTTGAAGGCACAGTGATAAGAATTTCAAATAACTCCGTGGAATCTGAAGTTGATGCATGCAGCGGAGCAACATTAACCATTGGTGCCGGTGAGAACTGGGATGAGTTAGTTGCAACCACAATCGATCGAGGATTTGCTGGGTTAGAGACATTAAGTGGAATTCCAGGAACTGTTGGCGCTGCACCTATTCAAAATATAGGTGCTTATGGCCATGAAGTAAGTGAGTTCATAACCAGAGTGCGCACATATGATCGTGAAAAGAAAGAGATTCGTACCTTTACTAACAGTGAGTGTGAGTTTTCTTATCGTAGTTCACACTTTAAATCTCATCCCGGTCGCTATGTTGTTTTGGAAGTTCAATTCCAAATACGACGTGGCGAGATGAGTGATCCCATTACTTATGCTGAACTTTCGAAAAAACTCGGCGTTGATATGGGGGATAAGGCATCAGTAGTTGATGTGAGAAAAGCGGTGTTAGAACTTCGTGGGGCAAAGGGAATGTTGATTAATTCACAAGATAAAGACTCTTGGTCAGCAGGATCTTTTTTTACTAATCCTATTATTTCTCAGCAAGCAGCTGACGGGCTTCCCAACGCTGCACCTAAGTGGCCACTCACTGATGGTCGCGTGAAGATTTCAGCAGCATGGCTCATTGAAAACTCTGGAATTCATAAAGGTGATGAAGTGGGCGGTGCAAGGATTTCTTCAAAGCACGTGCTGGCACTTACTAATGCAGGAACTGCTACAGCTTTAGATATCGCAACGCTAGCGCGCAAAGCACGTGATCAAGTGCAAAATACTTTTGGAATTACCTTAGAAGCTGAAGTAAATCTGATCGGTATTGAGATTTAACCTTCAGTTATTAGCTTCTTGATACGCCCGATACCTTCAACAATGTCAGCATCACTTGTTGCATATGAAAAACGCAGGTATCCAGAAGGACCAAAAGCCTCACCTGGTACAGCTGCGACTTCTACTTCTTCCAGAATCAACGTGGCTAACTCTGCTGAAGTCTTCGGGGTTTTTCCACGAATAGTTTTTCCAAGCACACCCTTAACCGATGGATAGACATAGAAAGCACCTTTAGGCATTGGGCAGACGAAGCCAGGGATTTCATTGATTAAACCAACGATTAACTTGCGGCGACGATCAAATGCCACACCCATCTCATGGACTGCATCAAGATTTCCTGTTAGCGCTGCAATTGCTGCACGCTGAGAAATATTTGAAACATTGGAAGTCATGTGTGATTGCAGATTTGTTGCAGCTTTGATGACATCTTTTGGTCCAATCATCCAGCCCACGCGCCAACCAGTCATTGCATATGTCTTTGCAACTCCGTTAATAATGATGCAAGTATCAGCAAGAGCTGGAACTAGAACTGGAAGTGACGGCGCAGTAGCACCGTCATAGAGCAAGTGCTCATAGATTTCATCGCTGATAATCCAGATATTGTTTTTTACTGCCCATTCACCAATAGCTTTAACTTGCTCAACTGAATACACAGAACCAGTTGGGTTAGATGGAGAACAGAAAAGTAGCGCTTTTGTCTTTGGGGTGCGAGCAGCTTCAAGCTGTTCAACTGTGACTAAGTAGTTTTGAGTTTCATCAGCAAAGATTTCGACAGATTTACCGCCAGCTAACTTGATGCACTCTGGATATGTTGTCCAGAAAGGTGAAGGAAGAAGAACTTCATCACCTGCATCAATAATCGTTGCAAATGCTTGATACACCGACTGCTTGCCACCGTTAGTTACGAGCACTTGATCTGCAGTAATTACATAGTTGGAATCACGCTTTGTCTTTGCAACGATTGCATCGCGTAGCTCTGGAAGACCTGGTGTTGGTGTGTAGCGATGGTTAGCAAGAACTTTTGTTGCAGCAGCAGCTGCTTCAACAACGTATGCAGGTGTTGGAAAATCTGGCTCACCTGCACCAAAACCAATTACTGGTCGCCCGGCAGCTTTGAGCGCTTTAGCCTTGGCATCTACGGCCAAAGTGGCAGATTCAGTGATGGCGGCAATGCGCGATGAGATACGTGGTGTCATGGCCCTAAGTCTGCCGTATCTTTAAGCGCGAGTTAGACCTGAACCCCCTCTTGCCCCTACACTTCGACGCTCACGAGGGTTTGCTTTTCCCTATGGTTTTGCCATGCTCTCGCGAAGGGCAGTAGCTCAATTGGCTAGAGTTGCCGTCTCCAAAGCGGCCGGTTGGGGGTTCGAGTCCCTCCTGCCCTGCACGATGTTTTACCTGAAGTACGAAACGAAAGGAACGATGATGAGCGAGTCACACGATCAAGTTGCCGAGAAGCTCGGTCTATTTGCGCGCGTCGGACTTTTCTATCGCCAAGTAGTTAGTGAACTTGCCAAAGTTGTTTGGCCGACGCGTAATCAGTTGACCACTTATACAGCCGTGGTTATGGTTTTCGTAACCTTCGTTATTGCTGTTGTTTCATTGCTCGATCTTGTACTTACAAAGATCGTCTTCTGGGTATTTGGATAAAGGAAGATGATGAGCGAAGAGATCAAAGCGGACGCCTTCGAGGCTGCGCTCGCAGCATCAGCTAGCGAGATTGCAACGCCTGCCGTTGAAGAAATCGTTGCTGAAGTAGTTTCATCAACCGAGCCTGAATTGGCATTGGCATCTGATGAAGATGGCGATATCGAGTCAGATGAGAACGACCCAAATGCAGAATTCCGTCGCACACTTCGCACAGCGTTGGGCGATTGGTATGTAGTCCATTCTTATGCGGGCTACGAAAAGAAAGTAAAGGGCAACCTTCAAACCCGTATTCAGTCACTGAACATGGAAGATTATATTTTCCAGATTGAAGTTCCTGAAGAAGAAGTCAAAGAGCTAAAGAACGGCCAGTTCAAGATGGTTAAGCGCAACATCTACCCTGGCTATGTTTTAGTTCGCATGGATCTCACCGATGAGTCATGGTCAGCAGTTCGTAACACTCCTGGTGTTACAGGCTTTGTTGGCAATGCACATCACCCAAGCCCACTGAGCATGGATGATGTTGAGAAGATTCTTGCACCACGTCCAGTTAAGAAGTCTGACAAGGTAGATATTCGCCTTATCGATTTCGAAGTTGGCGAATCAGTCACAGTTATGGATGGTCCTTTTGCAACCCTTCCAGCATCGATCTCAGAGATCATGCCAGAGCAGGCAAAACTCAAGGTTCTTGTCTCTATCTTCGGACGTGAAACCCCTGTTGAGCTTTCATTCGCACAAGTACAAAAGATTTAATTTAAGAACTACTAGAAAACAAAAAGAGGAAAAGAAATGGCACCAAAGAAGAAGGTAACCGGATTCATTAAGTTGCAGATCCAGGCTGGCGCAGCAACACCTGCTCCACCAGTAGGTCCTGCACTCGGTCAGCATGGTGTCAACATCATGGAGTTCGTCAAGGCATACAACGCTGCGACTGAAGCTCAAAAGGGCCAGATCATTCCTGTAGAGATCACTGTCTACGAGGATCGCTCATTCACTTTCATCACTAAGACACCTCCAGCATCACGTTTGATCTTGAAGGCTGCTGGCGTTGACAAGGGATCTGCAGTTCCACACAAGACCAAGGTTGCAAACATCACCATGGCTCAAGTTGCTGAAATCGCAAAGCTTAAGATGTCAGATCTCAACGCAAACGACATCAATGCAGCTTCAAAGATCATTGCTGGAACAGCGAGATCAATGGGAATCACAACTAACGGATAAATAAAGAGTTCTTCTTCTCAGAGTGAGAAGAAGATGTGGGAGAACCGCGCTGGTTCGCTAACCACAACCTAAGAAAGAATGAGGAAGAAATGAAGCGCTCAAAGAAATATAACGAGGCTGCAGCAAAGGTAATCAAGGATCACCTTTACACACCACTCGAGGCAGTAACACTTGCCAAAGAAACATCAACAGTTAAGTACAACGCATCTGTAGAAGTTGCCTTGGTACTTGGCGTTGACCCAAAGAAGGCCGATCAAGCGATCCGCTCAACTGTTAACTTGCCACACGGAACAGGTAAGACTGCTCGCGTTTTGGTTTTTGCTAATGGAGAAAAAGCAGATGCAGCTCGCGCAGCTGGCGCAGATATCGTCGGTGGCGATGAGCTGATCGAAGAAGTTGCAAAGGGTCGTCTTGATTACGACGCAGTTGTTGCAACACCAGATCTCATGGGTAAAGTCGGTCGCCTTGGAAAGGTTCTTGGACCACGCGGCTTAATGCCAAACCCAAAGACAGGCACAGTGACAACAGATGTTGCTAAGGCTGTTGAAGATATCAAGGGCGGAAAGATTGAGTTCCGCGTTGATAAGAACTCAAACCTTCACTTTCTTATCGGCAAGGTTTCATTTACTGCCGATCAGCTAGCTGAGAACTACGCAGCAGCGATGGAAGAAGTTATGCGTGCTAAGCCAAACTCTTCAAAGGGTCGCTACGTACAAAAGGCAGTTGTTTCAACAACTATGGGACCTGGAATCGCAGTTGATCCCAACCTAGTGCGCGAGACAGTAGCCAACTAATAAGAATTAATGAGAAGGGCCTTGGCATTATGCCGGGGCCCTTTTTCATGGGTTGCCATTGACTGACAAAAGAGGAACCTAGTAGTTTGTTATCTAGATTAAAACGTCGGAGGCAATCATGAGTGTGGCCAGTTAGATGTTTCGCAAATTCTTTCAACGATTAAAACGTAATCAAGTACCTGTGACTATTGATCAACGTGAGAGGGAAGCCTTGATTCGAGAGAATGCAGAGGCACGAGGTGAGAATCTCGGGCGCGATAACAAGGCAGAGTCGCTCGGAGACAAGTTCATCGATCAGGCGAGTGCGCCTGGGGTAGTTGGGGACATGACGGTCATAATCACGCGAACCGCTGAAGAGCAACGGGCCAGGAATAAACCTTCAATTTGACCCCGAAGGCTGCCCACCTTTAGCCTTAGGCCATAACCAAAGACCGCAGGTCTAGATCAACCGCAAGGAAGATCTAAATAAATGAGGAAATCTCAGCCCGCGTAGGTGTTCATGTTAATCCGTGGCGCTTACGCGTTACGGATTTTTTTATTTCCTGTGATCACTAAGTACCAGGAAAGGTGAACCGAATGGCTCGCCCAGATAAAGCATCAGCAGTTGCAGAGCTAACGGAAGACTTCCGTACAGCCACAGCGACTGTCCTTACTGAATATCGCGGACTATCCGTGACTTCAATGAAGGAACTTCGCCGTGCACTTGGTGAAAAGACCAAGTACTCAGTAGTCAAGAACACTCTTACAAAGATTGCAGCAAAGGATGCCGGAGTTGATCTTTCACCAGATCTTCTCGTTGGTCCTTCAGCTGTTGCCTTCATTAAGGGAGACCCAATCGATGCGGCTAAGAGCCTGCGCGATTTCGCAAAAGATAATCCATTCCTTGTAATCAAGGGTGGAATCTACGAAGGCAAAGCAGTAACCAAAGAAGAAATCATGCAGCTCGCTAACCTCGAGTCTCGTGAAGTTCTATTGGCAAAGCTTGCTGGTGCGATGAAGGGATCGCTTGCTAAGGCAGCTCGTATTTTCGATGCATTGCGTATCAAGCTTGAATCAGAACAAGGTGCACCCGCACCAGTAGCAGCAGCTGCACCAGCAGTTGAGGCAGTAGTAGAAGCACCAGCGCCAGAAGCTGTTGCACCAGAAGTTGTGGCTGAAGTTGCTGAAGTTCCAGCAGCAGAAGCAACGCAAGCATCCACAGAAACAGAAGAGAAGGAATAACGAATATGGCAAAGCTCAGCACAGAAGATCTATTGGGTCAGTTCAAGGAAATGACATTGGTCGAGCTCTCAGAGTTCGTTAAGTCTTTTGAAACTGAATTCGATGTAACAGCAGCGGCTCCAGTAGCAGCTGCAGCAGCAGGCGGAGCAGGCGGCGGCGAAGCAGCTGCAGCACAGGATGACTTCACAGTCATCTTGGAAAGCGCTGGCTCAGCAAAGATTGCAGTGATCAAGGAAGTTCGTGGATTAAATTCAAGCCTTGGCTTGAAGGAAGCGAAGGATCTTGTAGATGCGACTCCAGCGACTCTCCTAGAGAAGGTCACCAAGGAGATAGCAGACAAGGCAAAGGCAGCACTAGAGGCAGCTGGCGCAACAGTCACAATCAAGTAATTCGTCAGAGATCGCCCCGTTTGGCATCACGCCAGGCGGGGCTTTTTCTATTCCCAGCCCCCTTATTCATATTTATTGGGCAAAGCCCTGACAAATTCCCTGCTGAGGGGTATAACCCTTGGGTTGGACAGGGTGAGGGGGCGCGCGATACCCTTCACCTTCGCACAAAATTCAAATGGTCAGGGCATATAGCGGCTGAGACCTAATAGTTGTGCGTCCCTGCTTTATTGTCTGGAAGGACATCTCTTGGCCGCGAATAAAAAAGTATCAGTAGCACCACGTCGAATTTCTTTCGCAAAGATCCGCGAACCTCTCGAAGTTCCTAACTTATTAGCGTTGCAAGTTGAAAGCGTTGACTGGTTATTGGGCAACGATGCATGGCGCTCACGCATCGCTGCAGCCGATTCAATGAATCGCGGAGAAATCCCAACAACTTCTGGTTTGGAAGAAATCTTTGAAGAGATTTCACCAATCGAAGATTTCCAGGGATCAATGTCTCTCTCATTCCGTGATCACCGCTTCGAGCCACCTAAGTACTCAATTGGTGAGTGCAAAGAACGCGATATGACATATTCACAACCATTATTCGTAACAGCTGAATTTACAAACAACATCACTGGTGAAATTAAGTCACAGACAGTTTTCATGGGTGACTTCCCAGTTATGACTCCACGCGGAACTTTCGTTATTAACGGAACAGAGCGCGTTGTTGTTTCACAGCTTGTTCGCTCACCTGGTGTTTACTTCGAGCGCACAATTGAAAAAGCATCTGACAAGGATGTTTTCACAGCTAAGGTAATTCCTAGTCGTGGTGCATGGCTTGAATTTGAAGTTGATAAGAAAGATTTGGTTGGTGTTCGCATCGACCGCAAGCGTAAGCAGTCTGTAACTGTCTTCTTGAAGGCATTAGGTTGGACTGAAGAACAGATTCTTGAAGAGTTCGGTGATTTCGAATCAATGCGTGCAACTCTTGAAAAAGATACTGTCAAAACACAGGATGAGGCGCTGCTAGATATCTACCGCAAGCTACGTCCAGGTGAACCACCAACTAAGGAAGCTGCACAGAACTTAATTGAAAACCTTTACTTCAACCCAAAGCGCTATGACTTGGCCAAGGTCGGACGCTTTAAGGTTAATAAGAAGCTAGGTCTAGATCTAGAACTGAAGGCATCACTGCTTACTATCTCTGACATCGTTGCAACGCTGCGCTATTTAGTAGCCCTGCACCGCGGTGATGTATTGATGGAGTACGGCCGCGAGGTTCGCGTGGAGAAGGACGATATCGATCACTTCGGTAACCGTCGTCTACGTACCGTTGGTGAACTTATTCAAAACCAGGTTCGTATCGGTCTTTCACGTATGGAACGTGTTGTTCGTGAACGTATGACTACACAAGATGTTGAAGCGATTACGCCACAGACATTGATCAACATTCGTCCAGTGGTTGCATCAATTAAGGAGTTCTTCGGAACTTCTCAGTTGTCACAGTTCATGGACCAAACAAATCCATTATCAGGACTAACACACAAGCGCCGTCTTTCAGCACTTGGGCCTGGTGGTCTTTCACGTGATCGCGCAGGCTTTGAAGTTCGTGACGTTCACCCATCTCACTACGGACGTATGTGCCCAATTGAAACTCCTGAAGGACCAAACATCGGTCTTATCGGTTCACTTGCAACATATGGTCGCGTAACTGCATTTGGATTTATCGAAACTCCTTATCGCAAAGTTTCAAAGGGTCGCGTAACCGATCAAGTTGATTACTTAACTGCTGATGAAGAAGACGAGCACATTATTGCTCAGGCAAATGCACCATTAACAGATGACAACCACTTTGCTGAAGCACGCGTACTTGTACGTCGTCGTGGTGGCGAAGTTGAATACATCCCAGCTGATGAAGTTGATTACATGGATGTTTCTCCACGTCAGATGGTGTCTGTTGCAACAGCAATGATTCCATTCCTTGAGCACGATGATGCTAACCGTGCGTTGATGGGTTCTAACATGATGCGCCAGTCAGTTCCGCTGATGCGCGCAGAAGCACCACTTATCGGTACAGGCATGGAGTTCCGTGCAGCCGTTGATGCTGGTGATGTTGTAACTGCAACTAAGGCTGGCGTTGTTACTGAAGTATCTGCTGAAGAAGTAAAGGTCATGGCAGATGACTCCACTTACCAAACATATTCACTTCACAAGTTCACACGTTCTAACCAAGGAACTTCATATAACCAAAAGGTTATTGTTTCTGAAGGACAGCGCCTTGAAGTTGGCTCAGTAATTGCTGATGGTCCATGTACCGAACTTGGTGAAATGGCTCTTGGTAAGAACTTGCTCGTGGCATTTATGTCATGGGAAGGCCACAACTACGAAGATGCGATTATCTTGTCGCAGCGTTTGGTTCAAGACGATGTTTTGACATCAATTCACATTGAGGAATACGAAGTAGATGCACGCGACACCAAGCTGGGTGCCGAAGAAATTACTCGCGATATTCCTAACGTTTCAGAGGAAGTTCTAGCTGATCTAGATGAGCGCGGAATTATCCGTGTTGGCGCCGATGTAGTACCTGGCGATATCTTGGTTGGAAAGGTAACTCCTAAGGGAGAAACAGAGCTAACTCCGGAAGAGCGTTTGCTCCGTGCAATCTTTGGTGAGAAGGCTCGTGAAGTTCGCGATACATCTCTTAAGGTTCCACACGGTGAATCAGGAAAAGTTATTGGCGTAAAAATCTTCGAATCTGAAGAAGGCTTTGAGTTAGCAGCTGGCGTTAACCAATTGGTTCGCGTTTATGTTGCACAAAAGCGCAAGATTCAAGATGGTGACAAGCTTGCTGGTCGCCACGGTAACAAGGGTG
>JBBAMY010000016.1:0-29695 GCA_040402235.1 Candidatus Planktophila sp.
GGACGATCAAGTGAAACTGATGTTGCCCGTGTTTCTCTGAGCCCATCAGCACCTTTATATAGTGACTCGCCACCCCACTGGTTATATGCCTGCCACGTTAAGACCGATGAAATAAAAGTTACATCGCTGCTTACTTGCCCGGTAATAACTAGTGGCACAAAAGTAGAACGGTAGCCCGGCGATTTTAATTTAACTAAGTACTGACCTGGTGGGGTTGATTGCGTGGCAGTAATTTTCTTTGCAGATTTAAAGCTTTTAATTAGGCGAGCGCCCGCTCCCTTGTAGTACCCAATGCGGTAGAGCGAGATAGCTGCTGATTTAGCGCCAACAATCTTTAACGTTGCACTTTGTCCGCAACCAATACTTGTCTGATCAAAATATCCTTCAACCCGTTTGACTTCTTTGCGCCGTGTGAAGTCTGCGCTAAAGCGCATCACGACATCTGAGTCCCAGTTTTTATTTCCAGCCTTTGCATTCTCAGCCTTCACCCAACCAGCTTGAAAGGTGCACTCCTGGGCTGGGGCAGCTACGGGTGCCATAAGCCCTAGAACCAGGGCACAGACCAGCTTCCATCTCATCTGCCAACCTTAAACTCGTTTCAAATAGACAGCCTCCTGAGCGTGACTTACCCTTTCTACCTGCAAATCATTCGCAACTAGGAGGCCCGCCGTGAACGTCGTAGTTAAGCCTGCTGAGCGCGTCCCGCTTGCCCAGATGCTCACCCGCGATGAGTGGCGCCGAATGAGCGCCATGTTTGGTTTCATTCTTTTTCTTCACGTAGCTGGTGCGATATTGATGTGGCAAGCCACCTCTGGTAACTACGAATTAAGCGATGGATCACTTTTTGGTTGGGGAACAGCAGCCCTTGCATACACATTAGGTATGCGCCATGCCTTTGATGCCGACCACATTAGCGCCATCGATAACACGACTCGTAAGTTAATGTCAGAAGGCAAGCGCCCCTTAGCTGTGGGTTTCTTTTTCTCGCTAGGTCACTCTTCAGTTGTTGCAGTGCTTGCACTCCTGCTCACCTTTGGAATCAAGGCTTTGGGTTCACAACTTAAAGACGAAGACTCACAACTCCATCACTACACCAGCCTTATCGGTCTGACTGTGAGTGGAACATTCTTAATGCTTATTGCGATTCTTAATCTAATTATTTTAGTTTCTATTGTTGGTGTCTTTATCCAAATGCGCAAAGGCACATACAACGAAGAAGAGCTAGAAAAGCATTTGAATTCCCGTGGATTACTTATGCGCTTCTTTGGACCGATTGCCCGTCGTATCGATGCATCATGGAAGATGTATCCACTAGGTATTCTCTTCGGTTTAGGTTTTGACACCGCAACAGAAATTGGTTTACTAGTCCTCGCTGGAACATCAGTGATTGCCGGACTGCCGTGGTGGGCAGTTCTCTCCTTGCCATTATTCTTTGCCGGTGGAATGAGTTTGCTCGACACAATCGATGGTTCATTTATGAACTTTGCTTATGGTTGGGCATTTTCAAAGCCAGTACGCAAGGTTTACTACAACATCATTATTACTGGACTCTCTGTGGCAGTTGCATTATTTGTTGGAGGATTAGAACTCTGCCAAGTCTTTGCCCAACAGTTAAATCTTTCTGGTGGCTTTTGGGATTATGCACTGGCCTTTAATTTAAACAGTGCTGGGTACTTCATTGTGGGGGCATTTGTTGTGGTCTGGACCGTGGCATTGCTGCTCTGGAAATACGGCAAAATCGAAGAGCGCTGGCATAACAAAGCACATGCAGCTCAATTAGCGCGTGGTGAACAAAGTAATCACACTGCAGCTGGAATTGATTTAGGGCCTATTACAGATGGATTTAAGATCGATTAGTGATGGTAAAGAGAAGCAATAATCCACGGTAGACTTAACCCGTTGGTGCAACCGCATCAAAGAACTTCCCTTAAGCGCTGCACCTGTAGCGCTACATGCGAGTCTTATAACCACCCTGACGGCCACTGAGCGCCGATCACACCCGAGACGCGCTTGTCGTCTCGATTGGTATGTATTTTCTATGTCATTAACACCTCGTACTTCAGCGCCCGGAAAAGCCCGTCGCGCAGCATCAGTTGGTAAACCTAAGCGAGCGAAGAAGGCTGCCTTTAAAGCAGCCGACCCAAAAGCCCGCCACACAACTGCACAAAAGAATGAACGTAAGAGCGCTGCAGCTGCTCCTAAATCAGGTAAGCCTGCATCTACTCGTCGTTACTCAGATGTTGATTCATCAACACAGTCAAAGAAGCAAGAGCGTTTAACTGATCGCTCAAAGCTTCGTGCAAAGCGCTTCCAAGAAAAGACAGCATCAAAGCCACGTCCGATTGAGGCTCCAGAAGAGCGCGCAGCACGCATTGAACAGTCTCAACGCCCTGAAAGCCGAGCTAAGAAGTTTGTTGCACAGCGCGATGATCGCACTAAGCGTGATTTTGATAAGAAAAAAGAGTTTGTTAAGCCAGAGAACAAAAAATCAGAGTACAAGAAGCCAGAGTTCAAAAAAACTGAATACAAAACTTCAGATACACGTCCAACTAATCGCCGCGATGCTGCCAAAGCAAAGGTTGCACGTAATGATGATGGCCGTCCAAACTTTGTTCCTCGTAAGGTAGAAAAGTTCGATCCAACACGTCCAAAGAAGCGCAGCGAAGCACCTGATACGCGCGCAGCGAACTTTCGTGCAGAACGTCCAGTCCGTGACCGCCGCAATGACTCACCTGCGTATGCCCGTGATGATTTCAAACGCTCATCAAAGACTCATACCAACGCCGCCATTGATTTCGGTGCAGACGATAACTACATTTCAGCAAATTTAGCTGATGCCAACTTGGTCGATGCAACTCCACTGACTGAAATCACTACAACTTTCAGTGATCTTGGAATTGCAGCACCATTGGTAAACGCCCTTGCAAAACAGGGAATCATGCATCCATTCCCAATCCAGATTGCCACATTGCCAGATGCACTAGCTGGCTATGACATTTTGGGCCGCGGACAAACGGGTTCAGGCAAGACTCTTGCCTTTGGTTTAGCACTTCTTAATAACCTCAATGGCAAGGTTGCAAAGCCACATAAGCCACTTGCATTGGTATTAACACCAACACGTGAACTTGCTCAGCAAATTGATGAAGTATTAATGCCATTAGCTCGCTCAATTGGTCACGAATCAGTTGTTGTTGCCGGTGGAATGTCATATGCAAAACAGATCACTGCAATGCGCCGTGGTACAGCAATCTTGGTTGCAACGCCTGGTCGCTTAATCGATCTACTTGATAAGGGTGAAGTTCAACTAGATCACCTACAGATCACTGTCCTTGATGAAGCTGATCAAATGGCTGACATGGGCTTCTTGCCAGTAGTAAAAGAAATCTTGGATCAAGCAAAGCTCGATGGACAGCGTCTATTGTTCTCAGCAACTCTTGACCGTGGTGTTGATTCATTGGTTCGTCAGTACTTAAAGAACCCAAAGACTCACTCACTACAAAATGACCGTGCCTCTGTTTCAACTATGGAGCACTTTGTTCTTGTTATGAACCCAGGCGATAAAGATGACATCACAAATCAAATCGCTGCACGTAACGGTAAAACGATTATGTTCGTTAAGACTCAACGCGGTGCTGATCGCTTGGCTGACAAACTTGCTCATGCAGGTGTTGCAGTTGGTGCATTGCACGGTGGTAAGTCACAAGCCGTTCGTACTCGCACTCTTGCACTCTTCAAGGATTCAGCCAACGCGGCCTTAGTAGCAACAGATGTTGCTGCTCGTGGTATCCACGTTGATGGAATCTCACTTGTTGTGCACGTTGATGCACCAACAGATCACAAGGATTATCTACACCGCGCAGGCCGCACAGCCCGTGCTGGTGAGGCTGGAACTGTTGTAACAATTGCTACAACTAAGCAGCAAAAATCAATTGGTGGACTTACTTCACGTGCTGGTGTTACTCCAAAATTTGTTGGTGTCACCCCATTGAGTACTGAGTTAATGAAGATCACTGGCGCACAAGAGCCTTCAGGTGTGCCATACATCCAGCCAATCGTTGAAAAGTCCGTGCGCAGTGGTGGCAATAAGCGCCCTCGTCCGAACTCAAGTCAGCGTCGCCGCCGTCCTCGTTAACTAGAAATTCTCGGTAGGGTTTGCGCCATGACAAACGCGAACCCATTTGCCCAAAGAAGCTCCCTTGATTTTGAGTTGCCACTTTTTGCACTCATAAAAGAAGAGAGCTACCTGCCCGCCTTCTATGAGGGCTGCACACAACAATTAGTAGAAGTCCAAGCAATTCTGGAATCACCAGGTGCTGCCACTTTTGAGAACACCATTGTTGCTTTGGAAAAAAGCGGTCAGATGTTAATGCGCACGCTATTAGTTTTCTTTAACAAATCATCAAGTGATACCAGCGATGCTCTAGATAAAATTGAAGAAGAGATGGCACCCAAACTTGCCGCACATCAAGATGCTATTAACTTAAATCCCACTCTCTATGCCCGTATCAAATCTTTATACGATAACCGTGAGTCCTTAGCCTTAAACACTGAAGATGCTTGGCTACTTGAGCGCTACTACAAAGATCTCATCCACGCTGGTGCCCATCTCTCAGAATCAGAGCGTGAGCGCCTCAAGCAACTCAATGAAGAGCTCTCAAAGCTAGAAACCCAGTTCTCTAAAAATGTTTTAGCTGACACAAATGACTTAGCTGTTTTAGTTGAAACCATCGAAGAGCTAGATGGTTTAAGTGAGAATGAAATTGCGTCGGCTGCAGCTGCAGCTAAAGAGCGGGGTCATGACGGTAAATGGCTTATAGGAATGGTTAATTTCTCTGGAAATCCAGTCCTCGACTCTCTTACTAACCGCGCCCTTCGCAAGAAAATCATGCAGGAGTCATTAGTTAAAGGTAATCGCACTAATGAGAATGACAATAAGCCAATAATTCTTAAAGTGGTGAAGTTGCGAGCAGAGCGCGCCAAGTTGTTTGGTAAAAATACACATGCTGAACATGTAATTGCTGTGCAAACTGCAGAGCGTCCAGACAACGTCCATGCCATGCTTCGTAAGATCGCGCCAGCTGCTGTGCGAAATGCACAGGCAGAAGCAGAAGATCTTAAGAAATCTGCAGGTACTGAGATCGAAAGCTGGGACTGGGGCTTCTATACCGAACAAGTTCGCCTTGAAAAATACAATGTCGATACAACCAAAATGCGTCCCTACTTTGAACTCGAATCAGTACTTGCCAATGGAATCTTCTTTGCTGCTAACAAACTTTTTGGCATCACTTTTAAAGAACGCCCTGATTTAGTCACTTATCACCCAGAAGCTCGTGCCTTTGAAGTCTTTAATGAAGATGGCTCGAAGCTCGGACTTTTCATTGGTGATTTCTACACACGTGATTCAAAGCGTGGTGGAGCGTGGATGAATAATCTGGTTGATCAAAACTTCCTATTCAATCAACTTCCAGTGGTTGTTAATAACCTCAATATTCCAAAGCCTCCAGCTGGAAAACCAACTTTGCTGACTTTCTCTGAAACAACAACTCTGTTTCATGAGTTTGGCCATGCCCTGCATGGTCTGCTTTCACAGGTGAAATATCCACGTGTTTCAGGCACAAGTGTTCAGCGTGATTTCGTTGAATTTCCTTCTCAAGTTAATGAGATGTGGATTTTGTGGCCTGAAGTTGTTGAGAACTACGCACGTCACTTTGAAACTGGAGAGAAGCTGCCACAAGAGTGGATTGATAACCTCGATGCTGCATCAACATTTAATGAAGGACATGCAACAACAAGTTACTTAGCTGCAGCTATTTTGGATCTTGCGTGGCATTCACTAACTACAGAAGAAGCAGCAAAAGTTAGCGATGTAGAGGCCTTTGAAGCCCAAGCAATTAAGGACTACGGACTTGATTTTGCCCCCGTTCCAACTCGTTACCGCTCCACCTATTTCTCACACATCTTTGCTGGAGGATATTCAGCTGGCTACTACGGCTACATCTGGTCAGAAGTACTAGACGCGGACACCGTGGATTGGTTTAAAGAAAACGGTGGATTGCAACGCAAGAACGGTGAACACTTTAGAAACACATTGCTCGGACGCGGTGGATCTATTGATTCAATGCAGATGTTCCGCAATTTCCGTGGACGTGATTCAAAAATCGAGCCGCTGTTGAAGCGTCGCAGTTTGTTATAGTTTTAAAAGTTGAACTAAAACTTAGCCAGCAGAGCCAGAACCAGATGGACCGGCCTTGCGCTGTACTTGTGGAGCTCCTCCACTGCGTTGTCCGCCGCGAATCTTTGATCCAGTTTCAGCATGTGCCTGAGTACCTGGTCCACCTGGTTTGTTTTTCTTAGCTTCAAGGGCAGCAAGCATTCTTGCTTTCATGTCATCATTTTTTTCGCTCATGAGACAACCTTACTAGTTAACTTGAACTCTCTTTGTACTCACGCAGACGCTCAAGAACTTCAGATTCACGGTATCGACGGTGTCCGCCCAAGGTGCGAATTGCAGTTAACTTGCCTGCCTTTGCCCATCTGGTCACAGTCTTTGGATTAACGTGAAAACGGGCAGCGACCTCTTTAGGAGTTAATAGAACTTCAGCATCAGGCAAACGAGCCATGTTCATCTCCTTGATACCTAGTCAACGGTGTCCAAATTACTCCGTATTGTGGTGAAGTATTCCGATTAAGGCGCTGGGATGCAATATCAAAGAGATGAATTAATTGGCTGATTCAAGGGCTTGAACCCTGCGCCAGCGCGACATTAAACGCTCATATCCCTGACCCGCCAATGATCCATCGGCTGCAGCAAGGCCAGAGAGAGATTGCAGGACATCTTCTATAGATGTGTCGGAGAGCAAACCATCTTCATTGTTATCTCGCAGCGCTTTATTTAAATACTGTGCAAGCCCGCCGTAATCTAATTCGACATATGATTTTGGATGAAACATTTCCAACCAAGCCAGTAAGTTTTCTAGATCCTGTTCAACCGGACCTTCACCAAAAGCATTAACAACAGTGGTGTGTGCAACTTCTGCGCGGGCTTTTGCATTTGCAATAGTGGTACACGCTGTAGTGAATAGTCCATTTTTATTTTCGCCACGAGTTCGCTCCTCTGGCATAAACAGTAAGAACCAACGAGGTGGAATAACCCACGTCTCATTTAAAATATGTGGAACTTTATCTTCTAGTAAATCAACCCCTGCAGTAATAACATCTTCCATTGCAGGTGAAACAAAATATGGAACAACGCTACTTGGTAGTGAGTCTTTAAAGTTATCTAGCGCTGCCCAACAACGAGTCGCTGTTGACCACGGTGCTATGTAGCGTTCGCCATCAATATCTAAAATATGAACACCATCTGGTCGTCCTGCTGGTGGCTCAGGAACTACGGTGCGATGCAGAGCAAAGGCTTCTTCATTGACATAACTCTGTTCACTGATATCAATTGACTGCCAACGCAAACGGTCGGCAGGTTCAAATGCAGAAAGAGGTTCGTAAACTCTCAGTGAAGCTACGTACGGTGTAGGTCTCACGCACGTGGGATGTAATTGCCCTCGGCAAAGGGATCATCGTCATCCCGATTGCGTGAAGGTTCAACGTCGCCATGAAGTTCTTTCGTGAGACGATCTAAATCCATATCTTGTGAGTTATATTTCAAATCACGTGCAACTTTGGTTTGTTTTGCTTTGGCTCGGCCGCGACCCATATGCGAGCTCCTTCACTGAGTACGTGTTATTCAGAGACGTAGGTTATCGCGCTCTGTAGGTGCCTTCCAAAGTTGAGCGTGATTGGGGGGGCTCCCGCTCCTCAACAACGCCTGCGACCCAGGCTTTCATTCCCCGAGCAGCCAGGGAGCGAAGGGCTATATCGGCTGAATCAGCTGCGACTATCGCGCTCATTCCAATGCCACAGTTCCATGTTCGCTCCATATCGGCCTGTGGCACTCCACCAACTTTAGATAAGTACTCCACCTCAACTGGAATCGACCACGTAGAGCGATCATAAATTGCAGTTAGGTGCTCTGGAATAACGCGGGCAGTATTTTCTGCAATTCCACCGCCGGTGATATGTGAAAACCCGCGCAGCTTTCCCTGCATTGTTCTGATCAGAGCTAAACAATCCAGCGCATAGATTTCAGTAGGAGTTAAAAACACTTCCCCTGATGTTTTGCCGTATTCACTCACGTGAGCATCAAGTGAGATTTTGGCAGTTTTAATAATGTGTCGCACGAGTGAAAAGCCATTAGCGTGAAAACCACTAGATGGCATTGCAATTAAAACATCACCTTTTTTAACAAGGTGTGCACCAAGTTGTAAATCTGCATCGACAACTCCCGTTGCAGCACCTGCAATATCAAATTCGTCTTCAGCTAGTAACCCTGGATGTTCAGCAGTTTCTCCCCCGATTAATGCCGTTCCTGCTTTTTCACAACCCCGTGCAATTCCAGAAACAATCTCAGCGATTCTCTCTGGGATAACTTTTCCAACCGCAATGTAGTCCGTCATAAATAACGGTTCAGCCCCACAAACGACTAAATCATCGACAACCATGGCCACTAAATCTTCACCGATGGTGTCGTACTTACCAACAGCCCGTGCTATTTCAGTCTTAGTTCCTACGCCATCTGTTGAAGTTGCAAGCAAAGGCTTTTTCATACTCTTCAGCGCACTTGCATCAAATAAACCGGCAAAGCCACCGATACCACCCATTACTTCTGGACGAGATGCTTTGGCAATCGATGCTTTCATTAATTCAACTGCGCGATCTCCTGCATCTATATCTACGCCAGCATCTTTATATGTGCTCATTTAATGACCATGTACTTCTGTGATTTCAAGGCGCATCTTGCCCTCAGACATATCGGCAGGGATTCGGATGGGGTATTGGCCCGTAAAGCATGCCCCGCATAGCTTATTTTCATCGATTTGGGTGGATTCAATTAAACCTTCAAGAGAGACATAGCCCAGAGAATCTGCACCGATAGAGCGACGAATCTCTTCTACTTCTAATCCACTAGCAACTAATTCAGCGCGTGTAGCAAAATCGATTCCATAGAAACATGGCCATTTAACTGGCGGCGAGGAGATGCGCACATGAATCTCGCGAGCTCCAGCTTCACGCAACATGCGAACAATCGCCCGCTGTGTGTTTCCACGAACAATGGAGTCATCGACAACCACAATGCGCTTGCCTTCAATGATTTCTCGAAGTGGGTTAAGTTTTAAGCGAATACCTAGTTGGCGAATTGTTTGTGAAGGTTGGATAAATGTGCGACCAACATATGAGTTCTTAACTAAGCCCATTCCAAATGGAATACCAGAGCCCTTTGCATAACCAATAGCAGCAGGTGTTCCTGATTCAGGAACTGGAATAACTAGATCTGCTTCAACTGGTGCCTCTTTTGCCAGGCGCTCACCAATGCGAACACGGGTTGCATGAATTCCTTGACCTGCAATTGTTGTGTCAGGGCGAGCCAGATAAACATATTCAAATAAACAACCTTTAGGCTCTGCTTGTGCCCAACGCTCGGAACGAACACCGTTGGCATCAATTGCAACAAACTCACCCGGTTCAATTTCTCGAACAAAAGCTGCGCCCACAATGTCTAAGGCTGCAGATTCAGATGCAACTACCCAACCGTTTTCTAACTTGCCTAGTACTAATGGGCGAACACCGTGACGATCACGGGCTGCATACAAGGTGTGTTCATCCATAAAGACAAGGGAAAAAGCGCCTTCAAGTTGTGGGAGGACTGACATTGCACTTGCTTCAACATTTTTCTCATTTTGTAATGAAATCAGCGCGGTCATAATTTCAGTATCTGTTGTTGCTCCGCCCTCGCGAGCATTACTTGGCTCAAGTTTTTGCACTAACTCAGCTAAGTCGCCGGTGTTGGTGAGGTTTCCATTGTGGGCTAAAGCCAGTGTGCCGTACTTAGTTGGGCGCAGCGTTGGCTGGGCATTAACCCAGGTACTCGACCCTGTCGTGCTGTATCGGCAGTGACCAATAGCTAAATCTCCAGGAAGAGTAGCCAAATCACTTTCAGTAAAGACTTGTGAAACTAGGCCCATGTCTTTATAAACAAGAATTCGACTTCCATCACTTGTTGCAATTCCAGCAGATTCAGTTCCGCGGTGTTGAAGGGCATATAAACCGTAGAAAGTTAATTTTGCAACTTCTTCTCCAGGTGCCCACACACCAAAGACACCACAAGCATCCTGTGGCCCTTTATCTTCGCCCAAGACATTGTGGTTAAGTAATCCATCTGGGCGTCTCATGATTGAATCCTAAGTGGTAAGTACTCTGAAAGATCTGCCCGCACCCCTGAAGCGATAATGTCGCCATTATTTAACGCATCCGCCCAAATGATTTCACCTTTAGCTAACGCCAACCATGTTGGGGCGCTCATCTCAATAACATTTGCTGGAGTCCCACGAGTATGTGTTGGTCCATCACCGCACTGCACAGCGGCATAGGGTGGGACTCGAACTTCAATGGCGCGACCAGGAGCCTTAGCAGTCAAAAGCGCGAGTGTGCTCTTGACTTCTTCTAGGACCCCTTGATCGCGCATATTTCTTATCCAAACAATCGTGGGAATGTAGAAGTGTGAACAGTGCGCAGTTCGTCTAAGGAAATAACAGAATCATTGATAGTCAGTGAATCTCCACCTGTAGTGCCAAGCTTTGAAATAGCAATGGAGTACTTGGTCGCCAGAGCTTGTAGTTGGGAAGCTTTACTTGCCTCAACTGCCACAATCACCCGACCCGGGGTTTCACTTAAAAGATCAATGGCTGGATGAGAAAGAGAGATGGTGGCGCCAACGCTATGGCGTAAAACCATTTCAGTTAATCCAGCTGATAGGCCACCTTGGCTCAAATCATGGGCAGCAGTAAAGAAGGCGTTACCCTCTAGAAGTAGCTCAATAAGACGCATTTCGCGGGCTAAATCAGCATCAGGAGATTGTCCAACGCGTTGACCATGCAAGAAAGCCCATTCACTCCCCGCTAGATCTTCTTTAGTTTCTCCCAGTAAAAACAGTTCAAGTCCACCTGTTTTATAGCTCATGGGTGTTCGCTTGCGAACATCTTGAATTACTCCCAGCACACCAATGACAGGTGTTGGCAAGATAGCAACTGCACCTGTTTGATTATAGAAAGAAACATTGCCACCGGTAACTGGCAGTCCCATCTCTAAACAACCATCGGCTAAACCGCGCACAGATTCTGCAAACTGCCACATCACGCCTGGATCTTCAGGTGAACCAAAGTTAAGACAGTTAGTTACAGCAAGTGGTCTAGCACCAGCAGTTGCGATATTTCGTGCGGCTTCAGCTAAGGCTAACTTTGCACCCTGGTAAGGATTTAAATATGACCAGTTGGCATTTGCATCAGTTGAGATTGCAACACCTAAATGTGTTCTCTCATCAAGTCGAACCATCCCTGAATCATCTGGTTGGGCTTGAATGGTGTTTCCCTGAACATATTTATCGTATTGGGCAGTAACCCAGGATTTATCGGCCAAGTTTGGAGCCCCAGCTAGTTTGAGAACTGCAACTTTAATCTCAGTGGCACTACTTGGCATAGGAACATTTACCTTTTGTGAATTTACTTGATCGATATATGCAGGTTGTGCAAGAGGGCGATTATAGACAGGACCTTCATGGGCCACAGTGCGTGGTGGAACGTTGACGATTACTTCGCCGTTCCATGTAATTTCTAATCTATCTCCATCGGTAACTTCACCGATGACGGTAACTGTGACATCCCATTTCTTACAAATCTCTAAGAATCGAGCAATCTTGCTTGGTTCAACAATTGCACACATACGCTCTTGTGACTCTGACATCAAAATCTCTTCAGGAGAAAGTGATGGATCGCGCAAAGGAACCTTATCCAGGGCTACTTTCATACCCCCACTGCCGCCTGATGCCAGCTCACTTGTTGCACACGATAAGCCTGCTCCGCCAAGATCTTGGATGCCCACCACTAAGTCTTCTGCAAAGATTTCTAGAGAACATTCAATTAGTACCTTTTCAACAAAAGGATCACCCACTTGAACACTCGGACGCTTAGTAGAACCACCAGCACCAAAAGTTTCAGAGGCTAAAACTGATACGCCACCAATTCCATCCCCACCAGTTTTGGCACCATAGAGAACCACAAGGTTTCCAGCACCTGCAGCTTTTGCTAACTTAATATCGCTGTGCTTCATCACGCCAACACAAAGTGCATTAACTAATGGATTACCAATGTAAGTCTCATCAAAGACAACTTCCCCACCAATATTTGGTAGACCTAAACAGTTTCCATAACCACCAACTCCAGCAACAATGCCCGGAAGAACTCTGCGAGTATCGGCAGCATCGGCTGGACCAAATCGCAAAGGATCCATCACTGCAATTGGTCGTGCACCCATTGTCAAAATATCTCTCACAATTCCACCAATACCAGTTGCTGCCCCTTGATATGGCTCAATGAAAGAAGGGTGGTTGTGTGATTCAATTTTGAAAGTAACTGCATAACCTTGACCAACATCTACAACGCCTGCATTTTCACCAATGCCAACAAGTAAGGCATCAGACTTTGGTGCCTTTTCTCCAAATTGCTTTAAATGTACTTTTGATGATTTATAAGAACAATGCTCAGACCACATCACTGAATACATTGCTAACTCAGAAGATGTAGGGCGGCGGCCTAAGATTTCTTTGATACGTGCGTACTCATCAGGCTTTAATCCAAGCTCAGCAAAGGGTTGGATGGTATCCGGCGTTGATTCGGCTATGAGAACAGTATCTAGAGCCACTACTTCACCATCGCATTAAGGATTGATGTAAAGAAGCCAAGGCCTTGGGCAGATGGGCCAGTTAACTCATTAATTGCATGCTCTGGGTGAGGCATAAGGCCCACAACATTGCCCCGCGCATTAGTAATTCCAGCAATCAAATTCCTTGACCCATTTGGGTTTTGGCCCACATACCTAGCAATGATTCTTCCTTCGCCTTCGAGCTCAGCAAGGGTTGTGTCATCACATTGAAAAGAACCTTCACCGTTCTTTAGCGGGATAACAATCTTTTCATCAGCTTTATAAGAAGAAGTCCACGGTGTTGTGTTATTAACTATTTCAATCTCTTGATCTCTGCACAGAAAATGAAGATCTGAGTTACGAGTCAGTGCTCCTGGAAGCAAGTGTGATTCACAGAGAACTTGAAAACCATTACAAATACCCAGAACTGGCATACCTTTACCTGCAGCTTCAATTACTAACTGCATTACTGGTGCAAAACGAGAAATTGCACCGCAGCGTAGATAGTCACCATATGAAAATCCGCCAGGCAAAATAACTGCATCAACGTTTTTTAAATCAGTATCTGCATGCCAGAGTGAGACAGCCTCTGATCCACCAGCAACTACTGCGCGCGCAGCATCTCGATCATCTAACGTGCCTGGAAAAGTTATGACTCCAACACGCATTACTTCTCTACTTTCACAACATAGTTTTCAATAACAGGATTTGAAAGTAGAACTTCAGCAGCTTTTTCAACTTCAGCTAACTGCGCAGCTGTTGGTTCTCCTTCAACTTCAATTTCAAATCGCTTTCCTTGGCGCACTGACTTAGCAAAGCTAAAACCCAAACGAGGCAGAGCTGAAGCAACTGCGTTACCTTGTGGGTCAAGAATCTCTGGCTTTAACATCACATCAACCACGATCTTTGCCATTCTCATATTCTCCCTTAGTTAGAACTTGCTGCCAGTTAAACGATAAAACGCTTCTTCATAGCGACGTGCAGTTTTTTCTACGATCTCTGCTGGTAGCTCGGGTGGTGGGCTATTTCTATCCCATCCGCTGGCTACGAGGTAATCACGTAAAAACTGTTTATCAAATGAGGACTGCATGCCACCTGGAGCCCAGGTGGATTGATCCCAAAACCTAGATGAATCAGGGGTCAAAGCCTCATCGCCCAAGACAATCGCCCCAGCTGAGTTGCGTCCAAATTCAAATTTAGTATCAGCCAAAATTATGCCTCGGCTCTTAGCAAAATCTGCAGCAGTGTCATAGAGCTTTAAAGTTAAATCGCGAAGCTCGGCTGCATCTTCAGCACCAACAATCTTTGATACCTTATCAAAATCAATATTTACATCGTGATCACCAATACCAGCTTTTGTTGCCGGCGTGAAAATACTATGTGGAAGCTCAGAGCCATCGAGTAATCCAGTTGGTAATACATTTCCACACACCGCACTATTTTCCTTATATTCACTCCAACCGCTGCCGGTGAGATAGCCACGGGCAACACATTCGATTGCAAACATTTCTAGCGGTTGAACGATTATTGCGCGGTCTTCCACAATTTCTGGAACATCAGTTGAAATAATATGGTTAGGAATTATGTCTTCTAGCAAATCAAACCAAAACAAAGAAAGTTGTGTGAGCACCGCACCTTTTCCAGGAATCTCGGTTGGCATTACCCAGTCGTATGCCGAAATCCGATCTGATGCAACAAGTAAGATATTTCCTAAATCATTTGTATATAAGTCACGGACTTTTCCGGTGCGCAGGTGTGTCCACCCAGGAATCATCGGTGCTGGCGGTGGACCAGCTAGGCCGAAGCCGCTCACCTAATAGAGCCGGGCTTGTACTGCACTGCGGCAGGGTACGCGGCAGTAATCGCGCCAATGCGACTAACAACTCGAGCAACTTGTTGGCGAGCTTCGCCAGTAAATTCAAGTGGGGTGCTAATTAATACATCTAAAGCTGCACGATCAAGTGGCAAGCGATCATCTGCAGCTAAATCATCTAGAAGTGAGTTCTTCTTTCCTTCGCGCATTCCTAACGCTGCTTTGACTGCATGTTCTTTAATCACTTCATGGGCAACTTCGCGACCAACGCCGGCCTTAACAGCTGCCATCAAAATCTTTGTTGTAGCTAAGAAAGGTAAATAACGCTCTAATTCAGCGGCGATTACTGCTGGGAATGCTCCGAACTCATCTAGAACCGTCAGCATTGTTTCTAGCAAACCATCTATGGCATAGAAAGCATCTGGCATAGCTACTCGGCGAACTACAGAACAGGAAACATCGCCTTCATTCCATTGATCCCCGGCTAGTTCGCTAACCATTGATGCATATCCGCGAAGCACAACGGCTAAACCATTAACTCGCTCACAGGAGCGTGTGTTCATCTTGTGTGGCATCGCGCTGCTGCCCACTTGGCCAGCTTTAAATCCTTCAGTGACAAGTTCAGCACCTGCCATAAGGCGAATAGATGTGGCAAGGGATGAAGGTGATGATGCAAGTTGAACAAGAGTTGTCACAACGTCATAGTCGAAAGAGCGAGGATAAATCTGACCTGTTGAATCTAGAACACGATTAAAGCCCAGCTCTTTTGCAATTATATTTTCTAATTTTGCATGAGCATCAGTAGAGCCAAGTAAGTCAATTGAATCTTGAGCAGTTCCAACTGGACCCTTTATGCCACGCATTGGGTAACGATCTTGCAAAGCAGTCAAGCGCTCGTATGCAAAAAGTAATTCTTCTGCAGCTGAAGCAAATCTTTTACCAAGAGTTGTAACCTGTGCTGGAACATTATGTGATCGTCCTACAACTGGTTGGTCTGCATATTGTGTTGCGCGCTCTGCCAGCCTTGCAAGAACAGTGACAACCTTGTCATGAACAACATCAAGCCCATTGCGGATTTGTAGCACTTCAATGTTTTCAGTTAAATCGCGGCTAGTCATGCCTGCATGGATTGCTTCATGGCCAGCTAGCGCATTGAACTCTTCGATACGGGCTTTCACATCATGACGAGTTTTCTTTTCACGGGCATCGATAGATGCAAGATCCACCTGTGTAATTACCTTCTCATAATCTGTAATTACATCCTTGGAGATTGCATGGCCCAAAGTTGATTGAGCACGCATTACTGCGATCCAGAGCTTTCTTTCCGCGATGATTTTTGCTTCAGGTGCGAAGATTTCACGCATCGCAGCTGATGCATAACGGTTAGCGAGAAGGCTCACGCCTGAATTATCCTTCATTTAATTGCCCTTCTCTGCCACCGACGCATTGAGCGCGATATCGGTGCGATAGAAGGATTCAGCAAGTGAGATCTGGCTGATTGCTCGATAAGCACGGTCGCGAGCTTCGGTTAAGTCACTGCCCGTTCCGGTCACAGTAAGCACTCGGCCACCTGATGACACTAAGCCTTTTTCGTTGAGAGTAGTTCCTGCATGAAAAATAGAAACTTTTTCAATTGTTGGAAACTCCCCAATTACTCCACCTAATTGTGGTGCTGTTGGATAACCATTGCTAGCTAATACAACACTCACCGCAGATTCATCACTCCATTGCAAAGTAACGCCTTCTAGATTTCTTGTTGCCGCTTTATAGAGAAGTTGTGCCAAAGGTGTCTTTAAAAGTGGAATCAGTACTTGAGTTTCAGGATCGCCAAAGCGTGCATTAAATTCAATCACTCGTGTTCCATGATCAGTTAATGCAAGACCTGCATAGAGCAAACCAACGAATGGTGTGCCACGTGCTGCCATTTCAGCAATCATGGGTGCAAGCACTTTCTTATGTGTATCTTCAATAATGTCTGATGGCGCCCAAGGAAGCGGTGAGTAAGCACCCATTCCCCCAGTATTTGGTCCCTGATCACCATTAAGTGCGCGTTTAAAATCTTGTGCTGGTTGCATGGCAATAACTGTTTTGCCATCACTAATTCCAAAGAGGGAAACTTCTGGACCATCTAAGAACTCTTCAATAACTACTCGCTTGCAAGATAATGCGTGATCTAAGGCTTCTTGGCGATCTCTTGTTACAACAACGCCTTTACCTGCAGCTAAACCATCATCTTTGACTACATATGGCGCACCAAAGGTATCAAGGGCTTTTTCAATCTCTGCTTGCGCTGTGCAGGTGAAACTATGCGCAGTTGGCACACCAGCATCTGCCATCACCTCTTTTGCAAAGTTTTTAGAGCCCTCTAATTGAGCTGCGGCTTTAGATGGGCCAAAGGTTGATATTCCAGCGGCCCGCAAAAGATCTGCGGCCCCATTTACTAATGGAACTTCAGGGCCAATAACAACTAATTCAGCATCAAGTTTTTGTGCCAGATTAAGAATTGCTTGGTTATCGCTTATTTCTAATGGATGACATGTTGCAAACTGCGCAATTCCTGGATTACCTGGTGCAACATGTAGTTCTGTGCACTCTGGATCTGCTTGTAGTCCTAGTCCTAAGGCGTGTTCACGACCGCCACTTCCGACTAGGAGGATTTTCATTTTTTAGATGAAATCCTTTACGACAATTGTTTCATCGCGCCCGGGACCTACTCCGATTGCACTCATCGGTGCTCCAGAGATTTTCTCCAAAAACGCGATGTAGTTTTGTGCAGCTTGTGGCAAATCACTGAGTTTACGAGCACCAGTAATGTCTTCGCTCCAACCTGGCATGTATTCATAAATTGGCTTTGCATGGTGAAAATCAGATTGCGATGCAGGAAGTTCTTCCACGCGCTTTCCATCAATTTCATAAGCAACACATACAGGAATCTTTTCCCAACCAGTTAACACATCCAACTTAGTTAAGAAGAAATCAGTTAGACCATTAACGCGTACTGCATAACGAGCTATTGGTGCATCAAACCAGCCACAGCGACGAGCACGGCCAGTAGTAACACCAATCTCACCACCGATGCGACGTAGAGCTTCTCCATCTTCATCAAAGAGTTCTGTTGGGAAAGGCCCGCTACCAACGCGTGTTGTGTAGGCCTTAATAATTCCAATTACCCGATCAATCTTTGTTGGTCCAATACCTGAACCAGTGCAAGCACCACCTGCAGTTGGATTACTTGACGTTACAAATGGATATGTGCCGTGGTCAACATCGAGCAAGGTGCCCTGTGAACCCTCTAAAAGCACGCGCTTTCCAGCTGCCAGTGCTTCATTGAGGATTAAAACAGTATCGGCAACATATGGGCGAAGGATCTCGGCATATGCCAAATACTCTTCAAGAACTTCATCTACTTCAATGTTTTTACGGTTAAAAACTTTTATAAGAACCTGATTCTTATCGCGCAAGGCGCTTTCAATCTTTTGGCGCAAGATGGATGGATCAAAGAGATCTTGAACACGAATACCAATGCGGTTGATCTTGTCGGCGTAAGCCGGCCCAATTCCGCGACCAGTTGTTCCAATCTTTGATTTACCTAAGAAGCGCTCTGAAACCTTATCGATGGTGCGGTGATAAGGAGTAATCAAGTGCGCATTAGTTGAAATTAATAATTTGCTGCAATCAATACCACGTTCAGTCAATCCAGCAATTTCTTGAAGTAATACACCTGGATCAATAACTACACCATTACCAATTACTGGAATTACATTCGGTGAAAGAATTCCAGAAGGTAATAAGTGAAGTGCGTACTTTTGATCACCAATAACAACTGTGTGACCTGCGTTGTTGCCGCCTTGATAGCGAACTACATAATCAACGCGATCTCCCAGTAAATCGGTAGCTTTACCCTTACCTTCGTCGCCCCATTGAGCTCCAAGCAAAACAAGTGCAGGCATTGGTAAAGCCTCTCTGATTAGGTAGGTTATTACTTAAGTGATGAAGTGCCAGTTGAGCGAAGATCTTCACAAGCACGTGCAACACGAGCAGCCATGCCAGCTTCAGCAGCCTTACCCCACGCACGTGGGTCATAAGCCTTCTTGTTACCAACTTCCCCGTCAATCTTTAACACGCCGTCGTAGTTCTTAAGCATGTGATCAGCGACTGGGCGAGTAAAGGCGTATTGAGTGTCTGTATCAACATTCATCTTAATAACACCGTAATCAAGGGATTCGCGAATCTCTGAAAGAAGTGAGCCAGAACCACCGTGGAATACCAAGTCCATTGGCTTACTTCCAGCGGCAAGACCTAACTTCTTAGAAACTGCTTCTTGCAACGTTGCCAAAATCTTTGGTTGCAGAACAACGTTTCCTGGCTTATAAACACCATGGACGTTTCCAAATGTTGCAGCTACTAAGTAGCGCGCATTGGCATCTGTCCCAAGAGTTTCAACGGTGAGAAGTGCATCTTCTGGAGTTGAGTAGAGCTTGGCATCATGCTTTGCTTCAATGCCATCTTCTTCTCCACCAACAACACCGATTTCAATCTCAAGGATTGTTTTTGCTGCAACAGACATTGTCAACATTTCCTTTGCAATGCGCATGTTTTCTTTCATATCAACTGCAGAGCCATCCCACATGTGTGAATTAAATAATGGGGCTTTGCCTGACTTAATTCGATCTGCACCAAATACAAGAAGTGGACGCATGAAGCCATCGAGCTTTTCTGCTGGGCAGTGATCTGTGTGAATACCAATATTTACTTTGTAGTTCTTAGCAACAACATGTGCGTACTCAGCTAGGCCAACTGCGCCATCAACCATGTTCTTAACTGTTGAACCTGAAGCGTATTCAGCCCCACCCCAAGAAAATTGAATGATTCCATCTGATTCTGCTTCGGCGAAACCACGAATAGCAGCGATAAGAGTTTGTGATGATGAAACGTTAATTGCTGGGTATGCAAAGGCGCCTTTCTTGGCGCGATCCAACATATCTGCATAAATTTCTGGGGTTGCAATTGGCACTGTGACTCCTAGTTACTTGGTGTAATCCCTAAAAGCGAGTGCAACTTTGAACCGTCTAGAGGCTTACGGCCAATCCTCTCACTTTGGCGCTAATCCCACAAAAAAGGCGCGAAAAAGCCCCTGGCTCGGGTGGACCAGGGGCTTAATTCATAGACCCGACTACATATAGGTCTTAAATACCGAGCCCGCAAAACGGAATAGGGCTGCGACTAATGTGGCATTGCCGAAGAACTTAAATATCAGCAAAAAGACTGACGTAATTCCCATGTGTGTGACCTCCTTTCGCCTTTGGCATTCTGGGCGCCGTGTACATGTGAGAACTACCCCAGCAGAAACTCTGTTGATAACTGGCTATGGCGGGTAATCTCACGTGTTATGAGCCAAGACCATGAGTCCTTAGAAAACTTATTGAGCGAAGATCGCCACTTTCCTCCAACCACACAGTTTGCTGCCGCTGCTAATGCACAGCCTGATGAATATGCGCGCGCAGATAAAGATCGTCTGGCTTTTTGGGATGAACAAGCTAAATCTTTGCAATGGGATACACCGTGGAGTAAAACTTTGGATTGGCAATCTCCCTATGCCAAATGGTTTATTGGTGGAAAGTTAAACGCTTCTGTTAACGCACTTGATCGACATGTGAGTCAAGGACGTGGAAGCCGCGTTGCATTTCACTTTGAGGGCGAACCTGGTGACACACGAACTATTACTTATGCCGAGTTACTTACTGAAGTTAAGAAAACTGCCAACGCACTCATTGAACTAGGTATTAAAGCTGGAGATCGTGTTGCTATCTACATGCCAATGATTCCTGAAGCTGCAGTTGCGATGTTGGCATGTGCACGCATTGGTGCGCCTCACTCAGTTGTCTTTGGTGGATTCTCAGCTGAAGCTTTGTTATCACGTATTCAAGATGCTGATGCAAAATTAGTTATTACAGCAGATGGCGGATTTAGAAAAGGTGCAGCTTTTGCATTAAAGCCTGCAGTTGATGAAGCACTTAAAGGTCAACACAATGTTGAAAAGGTTTTAGTTGTTCAACGCACCAAGCAAGAAACTGCATGGACCGATCGTGATGTCTGGTGGCATGAGATTGTTGCCCGCCAATCGAGTGAACATGTCGCAGAAAGCTTTGATTCTGAGCACCCGCTCTTCATTTTGTATACATCGGGCACAACAGCTAAGCCAAAAGGTATTTTTCACACTACCGGCGGCTACTTAACGCAGGTGGCATACACCCACAAAATGGTTTTCGACATAAAACCTGAGACCGATGTCTATTGGTGCACGGCAGATGTTGGTTGGATTACGGGTCATTCATACATTGTTTACGGCCCACTTATTAACGGTGCAACACAGGTGATGTATGAAGGAACTCCAGATACACCTCATAAGGGACGTATCTTTGAATTAATTGCTAAATATGGCGTCACTATTTTGTACACAGCACCAACTCTTATTCGCACATGGATGAAGTGGGGCGATGAATTTCCAAATGCACATAATCTGACATCACTTCGCTTACTAGGTTCAGTAGGTGAACCAATTAACCCTGAAGCATGGATGTGGTATCGCGAAGTAATCGGTGGAAACCGTTGTCCAATTGTTGACACATGGTGGCAAACTGAAACTGGTGCAATCATGATTTCACCACTGCCAGGAGTTACTGCAACTAAACCAGGTTCTGCAATGAATGCAATTCCAGGAATTAGCGCAAAAGTTGTTGATGATAATGCCGTGGCAGTAGGTAATGGACGCGGTGGGTATTTGATTCTTGATCAACCGTGGCCATCCATGCTGCGAGGTATTTGGGGCGAAGATGAACGATATAAAGAAACATATTGGTCAAGATTTAAAGGTATTTACTTTGCAGGCGATGGCGCAAAGCTAGATGATGAAGGTGCTATCTGGTTATTAGGCCGAGTTGATGATGTTATGAATGTTTCCGGTCACCGTATTTCCACTACCGAAGTGGAATCTGCCTTAGTTTCACATGAATCAGTTGCAGAGGCAGCTGTAGTTGGTGCTGCAGATGCAATGACAGGTCAGGGGATTGTGGCCTTTGTGATTTTGCGCGGAGGTATCGAGCATGCCAATGGCGATGAACTCAATAAAGCCCTGCGTGATCACGTTGCTAAACAAATAGGTGCCATCGCTAAGCCTCGTCAGATTTTGATTGTGAATGAGCTTCCAAAGACACGAAGTGGCAAAATCATGCGCAGACTTTTAAAGGATGTGGCTGAGGATCGGGCAGTGGGAGATGCCACAACTTTGGCTGATCCAAATGTTATGAAGTTGATTTCTGCCGGCCTACAGAGCGCAAAATCTGAGGATTAAAGCTTTACGCCGAGGTACTTTGACGTCATTGAAATTAATTCGATTTCACTTTTGAGTACGCCAATGTGTTTATAGGCCACACTTCCATCGGCGGCAATAAACCAGGTAACCGGAACTCCCATTCCAAAGTAGGCCCGTGATTTTCCATCTGCGTCATAGAGATTTGGCCAGGTAATCCCATTATTTTCAACAAATTTTCGGCCATCCTCAATCGATGCTTCTTCAACATCCACACCAATAAGAGCTAACTTGTCTTGAGCCTTTTCATAAAAAGAGCGCAGAATTGGCATCTCCTCTTTGCATGGACCACACCATGATCCCCACACATTAATTATTGCTGGGCCTTTGATCCCGTTGATTGATGCACCTTCACTACCATCTAAACAATCCAAAACTATGGAAGTTTTATTTAAAAAACTCGTAATACTTTCACAAGAAACTACTTGCCCTGCTATTTTTTCTGAAGGCGATGAACATCCTGCAAGAAGCAACACTACAAATACTATTGCTACTCTTTTCATCGAAAATCCTTATCTGTCTTTACTAACAACTTAGCCTTTGTGACATCCATTTCACCAATTCCAACGCTGGGGCATAATTTCGCGATTGGGCATGCACCACAGGCAGGTTTACGAGAATGACAAATACGACGGCCGTGCCAAATCATTCGCTGTGACAAATTTGTCCATTCCTTTTGAGGGATTAACTCACCAACAATACGTTCTACTTTTACTGGATCCATTTCTTTTGTCCAACCAAAGCGACGAGATAAGCGACCAAAATGTGTGTCGACTGTAATTCCAGGAATATCAAAAGCATGTCCTAAAACAACGTTTGCAGTTTTGCGACCAACACCTGGCAAGGTAATTAACTCTTCAAGCGTGCTAGGAACTTCACCATTAAACTCTTCGACTAATTTAACCCCTATTCCCTTTATATGCCGGGCCTTTGCACGGTAAAAACCAGTTTGAAACACCAACTCTTCGAGCTGATGAATATCGGCACCTGCATAGGCTTTAGCAGTTTTATATTTCTTAAACAGGGCTGGAGTAACTGTGTTCACTCTCTTATCTGTGCACTGTGCGCTCAAAACGGTGGCAACAATTAACTCCAACGGATTCTTGAAATCTAGTTCGCAGCGGATCTCCGGGTAGGTCTTGCTCAATATTCGATACACAGCCCGAGCGTTTTTTCGGGTTTCACTATCTGCGGGCATAAGGCTAAAGTACTACCTGTGCCCATAGATTTAGATGCCGTAAACAGAGCCCCGCTCTTTACCGCCCTTGATGAAGCCGCTTCGGCTTCTCTTCTCGCGCAAATGGATTTAGTAAAGATATCCAAGGGAAGCGTGTTATTTGCCGAAGGCGCAGATGGCGATCACCTATATGTAATCGTTGAAGGAAAGCTCAAGCTAGGTACTTCTAGTGGTGATGGACGTGAAAATCTTCTTTCAATTCTTGGACCCGGCGAAATGTTTGGCGAACTCAGCCTCTTTGATCCAGGCCCACGCACATCCACTGCAACTGCAGTAACTGATGCAAAACTTTTAAGTCTGGGACAAGCAAAGCTTCTTCCATGGCTTCGTGAAAATCCAGATGTCGCACTTCACTTGCTAGCGCGTTTAGCACAACGTCTTCGTCGCACCAATGAAGCAGTGGGCGATCTTGTTTTCTCTGATGTTCCAGGCCGTGTTGCAAAAGCGTTAATTGATCTAGGTGAGCGCTTTGGTAAGAAAACTGATGAAGGTTTATACGTTCACCATGATCTAACACAGGAAGAGCTTGCCCAACTTGTTGGTGCATCTCGCGAAACAGTTAATAAAGCCCTTGCAGATTTCGCAGGACGTAACTGGTTAAAGCTTGATGGACGTGCAGTTTTGATTACAGATTTAGATCGCCTGATTAAGCGCGGTAAATAGTTAGTCTGTAATTTCTACTGTTAGTTCAATTTCAACAGGTGAATTCAACGGTAATTCTGCAATTCCAACTGCGCTACGTGCATGCTTTGCACCATCGCCCCAGATTGCTAAGAACAGCTCACTTGCACCATTAACAACCACTGGTGCATTGATATACCCCGGAACGCCGTTGACGTAGCCAACAACTCGAACAATCTTTGTAATCTTGTTTACATCTGCAACAGTTTCAACTGCAGCTAACGCGTTCAGTGCACAAACCTGAGCTAACTCTTTAGCGCGCTCAGGTGTAATTTCACCATCAACTTTTCCCACTCCGGCCATTTCTCCGTTCACAAGTGGAAGTTGTCCAGCAGTGAAAACAATATTTCCTGTGCGAATAGCTGGAACATAAGCAGCAACTGGCTTTGCAGCAACTGGTAGCTCTAGACCCAGTTCTTTTAGCTTTGCACGGACATCAACTGGATTCACGCAATTGCTCTTTTCATGTAAGCAACTAGCTGTTCACCGGTTCCTGGAGCTGGAATAACTTGTACGAGTTCCCAACCATCAGAACCCCATGTATCAAGGATCTGCTTAGTTGCATGTGAAAGAAGTGGCACTGTTGCATATTCATACTTGGTCATTTGTTTAACGCTGCTTTCACTAGGGCAGAAACAAGGCCACCATCGGCTTTTCCTGCGATCTTTGGCTTTACTGCTCCCATTACTTTGCCCATATCGCCAGGGCCTTGGGCACCTGTTGATGCGATTGCATCAGCGATTATTGCTGCAATATCTGCTTCACTGAGTTGGGCTGGAAGATACTTTGCAATAACTTCGCCCTCACTCTTTTCTAGCGCTGACTTATCTGCACGGCCCACATTTTCAAAAGCTTCAGCGGCTTCACGACGCTTTTTACCTTCGCGAGATAGGACAGTGATTACTTCTTCATCACTAAGAACGCGTGCCTCTTTTCCAGCCACCTCTTCATTAGTGATTGCCGTTAAAACCATGCGGATAGTGCCTGAAGTAATTTCATCGCGTCCTCGTATAGCTTCCGTGAGATCTTTTTTTAGCTGCTCTTTAATGCTCATGCAGTGAACTCTACTGCTAGTAATTCAGCAATCTGCGCAGCGTTTAGGGCTGCACCCTTGCGTAGGTTGTCGCCACAGAGGAATAAATCAATAGATTTCTTATCATCGAGTGATTGGCGCACTCTTCCTACCCATGTTGCATCTGTGCCGACCGCATCGTTAGGTGTTGGAAACTTCATATTTTCTGGATCATCTAGAAGTGTCACACCAGCAGTTTTTTCAAGAACCTTTTGTGCCCCTTTACGAGTAACTTCCTTCTTAAATGTTGCATGCACGGCTAATGAGTGAGTTGTTAGAACTGGAACTCTCACGCAAGTAGTTGAAACTTTGAGTTTTGGCATTCCAAGAATCTTGCGAGATTCATTGCGCACTTTCAACTCTTCAGATGAGTAACCATCTGCTTTAAGTGAGCCTGCCCAAGGAATGACATTGAGTGCAAGTGGAGCTGGGAAAGCCCCTAGGTTTTTAACTAATTTACGAACATCCCCGCTCACTTCACCCGCATTTGTTCCTGCTACGAGACTCATTTGTTCACGCAATGTGTCGATGCCAGGTTGTCCAGCACCTGATGCAGCTTGGTATGAAGCAACTACAAGTTCTTTTAATTCAAACTTCTTATTAAGTGCACCCATCGCAACAATCATCGAGAGTGTTGTGCAGTTGGGATTAGAGATAATTCCCTTAGGACGCTTCTTGGCCTCTTTTGGATTTACTTCAGGAACTACCAGTGGAACTTTTGGATCCATACGAAAAGCTCCAGAGTTATCAACTACAACTGCCCCACGCTCAACTGCAATGGGTGCCCATTGTTCAGAAACTTCATCTGGGACATCAAACATCGCAACATCAATACCATCAAATGCCTCTGGTGATAGCGCAACAACTGTGAGTTCTTCTCCGCGGCACATCAACTTCTTGCCAGCACTGCGCTCTGATGCAATTAATCGAATCTCGCCCCACACATCTTTGCGCTCGGACAAGATGCTCAGCATGACTGTGCCAACGGCGCCAGTTGCACCAACTACGGCAAGTGATGGTTTCTTTGAGCTCTTCTTTTTACTCATCGTCCAGTTCCTCCATATACAACAGCTTCATTGCTATCAGCATCAAGACCAAAGGCCGCGTGAGCAGCTTTAGCGCCACGCTCTAGATCTGCTTGGCGGCAGATAATTGAAATACGGATCTCTGATGTTGAAATCATTTCAATGTTTATTCCAGCCTCTGACATTGCGCCAAAGAAGGTTGCTGTAATACCTGGGTGTGAGCGCATTCCAGCGCCAATAAGTGACAATTTACCGATTTGATCATCGTATTGAATGGAGGCATAACCAACTTCACCTTGAAGCTTTTGCAAGATAGCTGTTGCATCAGCGCCTTCATCTTTTGGCAAAGTAAATGAAATATCAGTAAGGCCAGTAGCAGCGGCAGAGACGTTTTGGACAATCATGTCGATGTTGATGTCAGCATCGGCAATGGCTTGGAAGATACGCGCAGCAACACCGGTTCGGTCCGGTACACCGACAATCGTGATCTTTGCTTCGCTCTTATCGTGTGCGATGCCTGAGATGATTGCTTGTTCCATTTCTCCTCCTTGTGGATGATCTTTGACCACCCATGTTCCTTCATTAGTTGTAAAAGATGAACGTACGTGAATTGGTAAGTCATAACGGCGGGCATACTCAACGCAGCGCAAGTGCAGAACTTTTGCACCACTTGCTGCCAGCTCTAGCATTTCTTCATACGTAACTGTTTTTAACTTACGTGCATTTGGCACAACACGTGGATCAGCACTGAAGATTCCATCAACATCTGTATAGATTTCACAAACATCGGCCTCTAACGCCGCAGCTAATGCAACAGCAGTTGTGTCACTGCCGCCTCGACCAAGAGTTGTTACATCTTTTGTATCTTGTGAAATTCCTTGAAAGCCAGCAACGATTGCAATTGCACCTTCTGCTAACGCTTCTTGAATACGTCCTGGTGTCACATCGATAATGCGAGCGCGACCATGCGCAGAAGTTGTAATCACGCCAGCCTGAGAACCCGTAAATGAACGGGCTTCATGTCCAAGATTTGTAATTGCCATTGCCAGCAATGCCATTGAAATTCGCTCACCGGCCGTTAACAACATATCCAGTTCGCGCCCAGATGGAATGGGCGTGATCTGTTTAGCTAAATCAATGAGTTCATCAGTTGTATCGCCCATCGCTGAAACAACGACTACGACCTGATTGCCATCGCGCTTGGCTGCCACGATGCGATTGGCAACGCGTTTCATGCCCTCGGCATCGGCCACAGAGGAGCCGCCATACTTCTGAACGATGAGTCCCATGGCTCAATGGTGGCGCATAGATTTAATTGACGCTAACCTTTTTTCAGGAAATCTTAAATAATGAGACAAGACGCGTATCAAATAACGAGATTAAACGTTGCGACGGCCTTCAAATGCCCGGCCCAGCGTAACCTCATCGGCATATTCCAGATCCCCACCTACTGGCAGACCACTAGCTAAGCGAGAGACCTTTATATCCAACGGCTTAATCATGCGTGCTAAATAGGTGGCCGTGGCTTCGCCTTCAAGGTTGGGATCAGTAGCCAAGATGACTTCAACGATTCCAGGATCTGCAAGACGGGCCATGAGTTCACGAATACGCAACTGCTCTGGACCAATTCCATCAATAGGACTTATTGCACCACCTAGCACGTGATACTTACCGCGAAATTCGCGTGTGCGCTCAATTGCAATCACATCTTTACTCTCTTCAACAACACAGATCAAGGTGTTATCGCGTCGTGGGTCACGGCAGATGCGGCACTGATCTTCCTCTGAAACGTTTCCGCACTCCACACAAAACTTCACTCGCTCTTTAACTGTGCGAATGGAATCAAGTAAGGCTGTTGCCACCTCAGCATCTGCTTGCAAAATATGGAAAGCAATGCGTTGAGCCGACTTTGGACCAATACCGGGCAAACGACCTAGCGCATCGATGAGATCTTGAATTGCACCTTCATACATACCTGACATTAATTATTTACTCTCAATTACTTTTGCACCGAGTTCTTGGGCAAGCAGCGCTGTCCCTGACAGTAAAACCTTATCTGATGGCGCTTCTGATGTTCGAACCTCGCGTGCTGCCGGAGTATTGGTATCAATAGATGGATCAACAACGCATTCAATCTTTCGATCTATGCCAACAACATCCACAAATGCCTTGCGTAAAATCTCATCAGATTCTGATCGAACAAATGAATCTCGTGCTCCTGCATTAACAATTCCAATGGTGATTGCTGTGTCATCAACGGCTAATACTTGGGCTGAAGCAGAGAGTAATGACCAGGTCAGTCTGCGGCGCTTCTTCACATCTTCAATGACATCTGGCCAAGCACGACGTAGGGCTGCAATATCAAAGGCACCAGGAGCGCTACTTGCTTTAGGTGCAGGTGCTTCTACTTTTACTTCTGCTGGCGCAGCTTCAGTCTTTACTGGTGCTGCTACTGCTTCTTTTTTCTCGACAGATTTCGCTGGTGCAGGAGTTGTCATCGGTGCAATGTTTTCTGCGCGCTCTAATCGCTCAATACGTGAAAGCATTCCTGATTCACCATTGTCACCAATAGGCAAAAGTATGCGTCCACAGATCAGTTCCAGCATTAATCGTGGTGCTGTAGCACCGCGCATCTGAGTCAATCCTTCAGCAGCGATATCTGCAGCCCGTGAAAGATTGGCAGTTCCAATTCGGTTAGCTTGATTGCGCATTCTCTCCATCTGATCATCTGGAATATCGCGCAGAATTGCATTGCTTCCTGAATCTCTTAAGGCATCAACAATCATTAAGTCGCGGATGCGCTCCAACATATCGCTGGTAAAGCGGCGTGGATCATGGCCAGATTCAATGACTCGATCAATAGTTTTAAATAGCGTTGCCCCATCATGGGCGGCAATTGCATCGATAGCATCATCGAGGAGTGCGCCATCGGTGAAACCTAATAATTGGATTGCGATTTCATAGCTCACGCCATCTTTACCAGCACCAGCAAGTAGTTGTCCCAGCACAGATAGGGCATCGCGAACTGAACCACCAGAGGCGCGAACAACTAGTGGGATAACCCCTTTTGCAACGCTGACACCTTCGTGATTACAAATCTTCTCTAAGTGCGCAGCCAATATTCCAGGTGGGACTAAACGGAATGGGTAGTGGTGTGTGCGAGAGCGAATAGTTGCAATTAATTTCTCTGGCTCCGTTGTTGCAAAGATAAAAATAACGTGGGGAGGCGGTTCTTCAACAACTTTTAGAAGTGCGTTAGCAGCACCTGGTCCAAGTTGGTGAGCCTCATCAATGATGTAGATCTTGTAACGACTTTGCACTGGTGCAAAGAAAGCTTTATCGCGAAGATCGCGGGCATCATCTACTAAACCATGTGTTGCCGCATCTAGTTCAATAACATCGAGTGAACCTGGGCCATTTGCCACTAGATCATTACATGATTGGCACTCACCACATGGATTAGGTGTTGGTCCTTTAACGCAGTTAAGTGAGCGCGCCATAATGCGAGCGCTAGATGTTTTTCCGCAACCACGTGGACCACTAAATAAATATGCGTGATGTGTGCGCCCTGATTCCAAAGCATTTGAAAGTGGAACAGTTACATGTTCTTCTCCGATGACATCTGCAAAAACAGAGGGGCGATACTTGCGATACAACGCTAAAGACATCGTTTGCTCTCCTCTACTCTTCGACG
>JBBAMY010000017.1:0-28855 GCA_040402235.1 Candidatus Planktophila sp.
TTCAGCGGTGCCGCCCTAATCACTAAGGTCGGTTCCATCGGATAATCACGTGGAGCGGGTGACCGGGATCGAACCGGCATGGCCAGCTTGGAAGGCTGGGGCTCTACCATTGAGCTACACCCGCAGGTGCTTAGGGGCTAAAGGTACTGGGTCGGTAATCAGAGTACGAAATCTGGTTTAGACTCCCGCTTTGCGCCTCGGGGCGTAGCGTAGTGGCTAGCGCGCCTGCTTTGGGAGCAGGAGATCGGGAGTTCGAATCTCCCCGCCCCGACCAGTTCTCTTTAACTTGTTATCTCACTTAGGAGTATTTGTGAAAAGCACCATCGAGACACTTTCCCCAACACGCGTTCGCCTCGATATTGAAGTTGCTTACAGTGAAATGACTACACATGTGGCAGATGCGTATAAGAAGGTAGCGACACAAGTAAACATTCCTGGTTTTCGCAAAGGCAAAGTACCTGCATCAATGATTGATCAGCGCGTGGGCCGTGGAACTGTTCTCGATGAGGCCATCAACGCAGCTCTCCCAGATTTCTATGGCCAGGCAGCTCGCGAACACACCGTGGCAGTTATTGGACGTCCAGTTGTTGATGTTAAAGAGTTTGTTGATAACGAGAAGCTGGTTTTCACTGTTGAAGTAGATGTTCGCCCAGAAGTAACTTTGCCTGATTTCTCACAGATCACAGTTGAAGTTGATGATGTTGCTGTGGCTGATGCAGATATTGATGAGCAGGTGGAATCTTTGCGCACACGCTTTGGAACTCTCACAACAGTGGAGCGCGCAGTTGCAAACGGTGACTTTGCAACTCTAGATATGAACGCCTTTATTAACGGTGAAACCGTTGAAGGTGGACAGGCAAATGATCTTTCTTATGAAGTTGGATCAGACAAGATGATTGCTGGACTAGATGAGGTTTTGATTGGCATGGCAGTTGGCGAAACAAAGCGCTTTGAAACTGAGCTTGTTGGTCAGCAAGAGGGTGAGAAGGGTGAAGTAGAGGCAACAGTGAAAGCTGTGAAGGAGCGCGAGCTTCCACCAGTTGATGATGCTTTTGCAAAGCTAGCTTCAGAGTTCGACACTCTGGCAGAGCTTCGTGAAGATTTCCGCGAGCGTCTGGGCCGCGTGAAGAAGATGGAACAAGGAACACAGGCACGTGATCGCCTGGTTGAAAAACTATTGGCAGATCTAGATATTCCAGTTCCAGATGCTTTGGTTGAGATAGAAGTAAATGATCACCTAGAGGGTGAAGGCCGCTTGGAAGATGCTGCTCACCGCGCAGAAGTAGATGGTGAAGTTCGAGCATCACTTAAATCTGATTTTCTCCTTGATGCAATCGTTCAAAGTGAAGATGTTCAGGTCACTGAGATTGAGTTAACTGAGTACTTAGTTCGCACATCGCAGCGCTATGGAATGGCTCCTCAGCAATTTGCTGAAGAGCTACAAAAGGCTGGCCAGATTTCACAGTTGGTTGCAGAAGTAACGCGCGCTAAGGCGTTGGCGTCAGTCCTTGGTCGCATTACGGTTAAAGATGCATCAGGTGCGGTAATTGATCTTGAAGCCTTACGCCCACAGCCACAGCCATCTGATCTGGTCGAAGAGGCTTAAAACTTTTTAGCCCTAAGCGAACATCGCCCACCTCACGCTCCTTTTTGCCGATATTGGGAAGCATTTAGTGCGCAACATTGTTAGGGTCACTACAGGTAATACGTTGCAACGAGGAGGAATACTCACGTGGATTTAGATAGCAAAATGAAGGACCAGATTTACAACCGCTTGCTTGAAGAGCGTATTGTTTTCTTGTCAGGTGAAGTCCGCGATGAGATGGCCAATATGGTCTGTGCTCAACTACTTCTTCTATCTTCTTTGGATCCAAAGAAAGATATTTTCTTATATATCAACTCACCAGGCGGATCTGTAACTGCGGGTATGGCTGTCTATGACACTATGGAGTTGATTCCAAATGATGTTGCCACCGTTACCTTTGGAATGGCTGCATCAATGGGTCAGTTCCTTCTCACTTCTGGAACTAAGGGAAAGCGTTATGCAACTAATAGCTCTCGTATCTTGATGCACCAGCCACTGGGTGGGATTGGTGGAACAGCAATTGATATTCGTATTCAGGCAGAACAGATGGCGATTACAAAGCAAACTCTTTCAGAGCTCAATGCTTTGCATACTGGTCAAAGCCTAGAGAAGATTCTTGCAGACTCAGATCGCGATAATTGGTTCAATGCCCCTGATGCAAAGGATTACGGCTTTGTAGACCATGTAGTTACTTCGCTGGGACAAATCACTGGAGGAAAAGCGTAATGACTATTCACGAGATTAACTCACGCTACGTTCTTCCAACTGTTGAAGAAAAAACTGCCTATGGATACAAGCGTCAAGATCCATATACAAAGCTATTTGAAGAGCGCATCATTTTCATGGGTCAGCCAATTGATGACACAGTTGCAAACGATGTAATGGCACAGCTATTGACTCTGGAATCTATGGATCCAGATCGCGACATCATGATCTACATCAACTCACCTGGTGGATCTTTCACGGCGCTCACAGCCATCTATGACACTATGCAGTTTGTGCGCCCAGATATCAGCACGATTTGCTTGGGTCAAGCAGCATCTGCAGCAGCAGTCATTCTTGCAGGAGGTGCAAAGGGCAAGCGTTACGCTCTTGAACACTCACGTATCTTGATTCACCAACCTTCATCAGAAGGTGGCGGTCAGGCATCTGATATCGAAATTCAAGCACGCGAAATCGATCGAATCACTCGCCTGCAAGAAGATCTGTTATCACGCCACGTTGTGAAGTCATCTGAAGAGATTCGCAAAGACATCGAGCGCGACAAGATTCTTACAGCAGCAGAAGCTGTTGAGTACGGAATCATCGATCAGGTGTTGGCATCACGTAAGGCCAAGCCAGCTAAGTAATCTTGTTTATGAAACTATTTGAGGCGGGCTCCCTTTGCTCTTATGAGGGATACCGTCTCTTGTGGTTTAGCAATACTAATTTTCTTCGTTGTCGGACTACATTTGCCTGCTAATTATTCTTAGGGCGAACATAGATAAGCGTAAAAAGCCCCACATAAATCCACATAAGAATCTAAAATTTACCTATGACTAGAATCGGTGAAACAAGCGATTTGCTCAAGTGTTCCTTCTGCGGAAAAACTCAGAAGCAAGTTAAAAAACTCATTGCCGGACCTGGCGTCTATATCTGCGATGAATGTATTGAACTCTGTAATGAGATCATCGTTGAAGAGCTCTCCGAAGCCTCATCCCTTGGTCTTGCAGAGCTTCCTAAGCCACAAGAGATCTTTGAGTTCCTCGATCAATATGTCATCGGACAAGACCGTGCGAAGAAGTCACTTTCAGTTGCGGTGTATAACCATTACAAGCGCGTGCAAAGCGGAAACCGCGAAGATCAAATTGAGTTAGCTAAATCAAATATCTTGCTCCTTGGCCCAACTGGTTGCGGTAAGACTCTGATGGCTCAAACTCTTGCACGTATGCTCAACGTGCCATTTGCTATTGCAGATGCAACTGCGCTAACTGAGGCTGGCTATGTGGGTGAAGATGTTGAAAATATTTTACTCAAGCTTCTACAAGCTGCCGATTACGATGTTAAAAAGGCTGAAACAGGAATTATCTATATCGATGAAATCGATAAGGTTGCTCGCAAATCTGAGAACCCATCAATTACACGTGATGTTTCAGGTGAGGGTGTTCAGCAAGCGCTATTGAAGATTCTTGAAGGAACTGTTGCATCTGTTCCACCACAAGGTGGACGTAAGCACCCACACCAAGAGTTCATTCAAATCGATACAACCAATGTTCTCTTTATTGTTGGTGGGGCATTTTCTGGGTTAGAGAAGATTATTGAAAGCCGCGTTGGTAAATCAGGTGTTGGCTTTAACGCCACTTTGCAAGATGCTGCCGATAAGAATCGCAAAGATATCTTTGCTGAAGTAATGCCTGAAGATCTTTTGAAGTTTGGAATGATTCCTGAGTTCATTGGCCGTTTGCCAGTTCTCACTAGTGTTGAGAACTTGGATAAGCAAGCGCTCATGCAGATTTTGACTGAGCCTAAGAACGCTCTTGTGAAGCAGTATCAACGCCTCTTTGATCTAGATAACGTTGAATTAGAGTTTGATGCTCCAGCCTTAGATGCAATCGCAGATCTAGCCTTGGATCGTGGAACTGGTGCTCGTGGCCTTCGCGCAATCATGGAATCAACGCTTTTGAGTGTGATGTATGACGTACCGAGCCGTGGCGATATAGCTAAAGTCATTGTGAACAAAGATTGCATCGAAAATGGGGCGCAACCGCAATTTATTAAACGAACTGGTGATATTCCAAAGCGCTCACGCGCAGTAAAGGGTCAAGAGGAGAAGAGCGCGTAATCTAGACTGCTCCTTATGTCCGCCGACCTAGCTTCGAGTTTTTCACCAGCTGATATCGAAGCAACCCTGTATCAAAAGTGGGTCAGTGCTGGCTACTTCACGGCAGACGCATCATCTAGCAAACCAGCTTTCTCAATTGTTTTGCCACCGCCAAATGTGACAGGTGTTTTACATATTGGTCACGCACTTGATCAAACTCTCCAAGATTGTTTATCGCGCATGAAGCGCATGAAGGGCTTTGAAGTTCTATGGCTTCCTGGAATGGACCATGCAGGGATTGCAACACAAAACGTTGTTGAAAAGCAGTTAGCTACAGGTGGAAAATCTCGTCATGATTTAGGACGCGAAGAGTTTGTTAAGAAAGTTTGGGAATGGAAGGCTGAATCGGGCGGTGCAATTCTTGAGCAGATGAAGCGACTTGGCTCATCTGTGGATTGGTCACGTGAGCGCTTCACAATGGATGAAGCGATGTCTAACTCTGTGGTTACTTTGTTTAAGAAGATGCATGATGCTGGGCTAATTTATCGCGCAGAGCGAATCATTAACTGGTGTCCTCGTTGCTTAACTGCCCTTTCAGATATTGAAGTAGAGCACCAAGATGATTCAGGTGCGTTTGTTTCAGTTCGCTATGGTGAAGGTGAACAAAGCATCACCGTTGCAACAACACGTCCAGAGACAATGATGGGCGATGGCGCAGTTGCCGTGCACCCAGATGATTCACGCTATAAGCACATGGTTGGCACATCAGTGTTGCTTCCACTTGTTAATCGCATGATTCCAATTATTGCCGATGAGTTAGTTGATCCTGATTTTGGAACTGGCGCCGTGAAAGTAACTGCAGCCCATGATCCCAATGACTTTGAGATGGCAGTGCGCCACAACGTCCCATTCGTTGTGATTATGAATGAGCACGGTGTTATGGATGGCACTGGAACAGAGTTTGATGGCATGGATCGCTTTGAAGCACGCGTGGCTGTGGTTGAAAAACTACGCTCCATGGGACGCATCGTTGCTGAAAAGCGTCCATACATTCACGCAGTGGGGCACTGCTCACGCTGTGAGATAACTATTGAACCCCGTTTATCTAAGCAGTGGTTTGTAAAGGTTGCACCTCTTGCTAAAGCTTCAGCAGATGCTGTGCGCAATGGTTTGGTAACTATTGAACCTAAAGAGTTAGAGCCACGTTATTTTGATTGGGTAGATAACATGCATGACTGGTGTATTTCTCGCCAGCTCTGGTGGGGTCACCGCATTCCTGTTTGGTATGGACCACATGATGAAGTTGTTGTTGTTGGCCCAGGTGAATCAGCACCTGCTGGATACACCCAAGATCCAGATGTATTAGATACCTGGTTCTCTTCCGGACAATGGGCTTTTTCAACATTTGGTTGGCCAGAAAAGAGCGCAGATTTAGCTAAGTTCTATCCAACTTCAGTTCTAGTAACTGGATACGACATCTTGTTCTTCTGGGTAGTGCGCATGATGATGATGAGCACTTTTGCTATGGATGGTGTTCCACCATTTAAAACAATCATGCTGCATGGTTTAGTGCGCGATCAATTCGGCAAAAAGATGTCAAAGAGCCGTGGAAATGTTATCGACCCTATTGAGTTTATGGATAAATATGGCGCAGATGCTTTGCGCTTTACATTGGCCCGTGGTGCTAACCCAGGCACAGACCAAGCACTTGCTGAAGATTGGATTGGCGGCTCACGTAACTTTGCTACCAAACTCTGGAACGCCACACGCTTTGCCATGATGAATGGGGCAACTGTTGCGGGAGAGCTTCCAGCTGTTGATTCACTGAACGCTATTGATAAGTGGATTCTTAGTCGTTTGTCAGAAACAATCTCTGAAGTTGATTCTCTACTTGAAAAATATGAGTTTGCTCGAGCTTGCGAGCTTTTGTATCACTTTGCTTGGGATGATCTTTGTGACTGGTACTTAGAGCTCTCTAAGGAAACCTTTGCTGGAGATGATTCAGCCAAGACCAAGCGTGTTCTAGGTCATGTTCTTGATCAACTCTTGCGCCTTTTACACCCAGTGATGCCATTTATTACTGAGCAGCTTTGGACGACATTAACTGGGGCTGAGTCACTTGTTATTGCAACGTGGCCTGTGGCAAATTCCGCACACGTTGATAAAGCTTCAGAGAAGCTAGTTACTGAGATGCAAGAGATCATTACCGATGTTCGCAGGTTTAGAAATGATCAAGGAATTAAGACTTCGCTCAAGATTCCTGCCAGATTTGTGGCCAAGGGTGCGATTGCAGATTATGCAAGTGCCATGGCATTTGTTTTGCGTCTTGAGCTAGGCGAGATTACGCCAAGTGCAAAGGTTGAAATCGGTTCAGTAAAAGTTGAGTTTGATTTAACTGGATCTATTGATGTTGTTGCCGAGCGCGCACGTCTAGAAAAGGATTTAGCTGCAGCGATAAAGGATAAACAAACCGCCGAAGTTAAACTCAACAATGATGGTTTCATGGCTAAGGCACCAGAAGAGGTTGTTGTCGAAATCCGTGAACGTCTTGCTAAAACTAGTTCTGACATCGAACGAATTACTGCCCAGCTTGGCGCACTGCCCCAAGCATGATTATTTCACCTGATGATCAAGAGCGCGTTGACGCTATTGAGCAGGCGTTGCTTGCGCGCTGGCCTGAAGTTCGAATTGATCCAACAACGGAGCGTATTGCAGCATTAATGGATATTTTGGGTTCACCACAACTGACCTATCCAACAATTCATGTTGGTGGAACCAATGGAAAGACCACCACAACAAGAATGATTGATTCATTGCTCTTTGCCCATGGTTTGCGCACTGGTCGCTTTACTAGCCCACATCTTGAAACCTATCGTGAACGTATTGCTATCAATGGTGAGCCTATTGATCCTAAAGATTTGATCTTTGCTTATAACGATATTGCTGCTTATTTAGATTTAATGGATGAGAAGTTTGAACATCCCATCTCTTTCTTTGAAGCAATCACAGCCCTTGGCTTTGTTGCCTTTGCTGAGCACCCTGTAGATGTTGGTGTTATTGAAGTTGGCATGGGCGGGCAGTGGGATGCAACCAATGTTGTCGATGCTGATGTCTCAGTAATTATGCCTATTGGCTTTGATCACATGGAATATCTAGGAAATACGCTCCATGAAATCGCTGCAACTAAGGCTGGAATCATTAAAGAAGGCGGCTTTATTGTCTTAGCTCAACAAGAGCCAGAGGCAGCTAAAGAGTTGATTCGCAAAGCTGCAGAAGTTGGGGCAGATGTTGTGCGAGAAGGCGTTGAGTATTCAGTTGCCTCCAGAGCCATTGCAGTTGGGGGACAGCTACTTACTATTCAAGGTTTACACGATACATACGATGAAATCTTCCTACCCCTACACGGAAAGCACCAAGCGGCTAATGCCGCTAGTGCCCTTGTGGCAGTTGAAGCCTTCTTTGGTGATCAACCCCTAGATATTGAAGCGGTGCGCGCAGGCTTTGCTGCAGTGACTTCACCTGGTCGTTGTGAAGTTGTGCACCGTGATCCAACAGTGATTTTAGATGCCGCACACAACCCACATGGCGCTAAAGCACTTGCCCAGACGCTTAAGAGCGAATTTAACTTTGATGAGATTGTGGCAGTGGTGGGAGTTTTTGGCGATAAAGATGGCCTTGGAATCTTGCAAGAGCTAGAACCAGTTGTTGATCATGTCATTGTCACCCAAAGTTCTTCTACGCGTGCCATGTCATCTTCTGATTTAGAAAAGCTAGCAACTAAAGTTTTTGGCAATGATCGAGTATTTGAAGTAAAAGATTTATACTCAGCCCTTGATCGCGCCGTGGGGGATGCAACTAGACCATTAAGTGAAGATACTGTTGGGATTATTGTGACTGGCTCGGTTGTAACAGTAGGAGAAGCCCGAACCTATATGAGAAAGAAGTTTGAAAAATGAAAGTTTTAGGAGCAACTGTTCTTGTTATGGAGAGCTTGAGTTTAGGTTTTGCGATTTTGCTTGCAACTAAAGATCAATCAACTGCCGCCTTAATCTATGGCTCGGTTATTTCGCTGCTGCTCTTTCTCAATGCCGGCATTCTCAAGCGACGTTCAGGTTTATACATCGGCTCGGTTTTGCAGATTTTCATGATTAGTTTCGGCTTTTTCGTCCCATCCTTTTTTCTCATTGGGGTGATATTCCTAGGACTATGGGTCGCGGCCATCATTGTGGGCCGTAAGGGAGAAGCTGCGCGGGCGGCTCTTGTGGCACAAGCAAGGGAAAAGGCCTAATAGACTAGGCAGGTGAGCACAGAGAAAACCTTGATCCTGGTTAAGCCAGACGGAGTCCGTCGTGGTTTAGTGGGCGAAGTTATTTCTCGTGTTGAAACAAAGGGATATTCCATCGAAGCGTTACGTTTACTTAACGCTGATCGCGCATTACTTGAAGCACACTATGTCGAACATATTGGTAAGCCATTTTATGAGCCACTCGTTGAGTTCATGATGTCAGGGCCAATCGTTGCAATGGTTGCTTCAGGTAATCGTGTAATCGAAGGGTTTCGTTCCTTAGCTGGAGTTACTGATCCAACAGTTGCAGCGCCCGGAACAATCCGTGGTGACTTAGCTCGCGATCAAGGCACCAAAGTAGTTCAGAATATTGTGCATGGCTCAGATTCACCTGAATCGGCTGCGCGCGAGATCCAAATTTTCTTCCCTAAATAATCAAGGAGTACAAAAGTATGAGTTCACAGAGCAGAATGTCTTTCATCGGTCGTGATATGGCCGTTGACCTTGGAACTGCAAACACGCTTGTTTATGTGCGTGGACGTGGAATTGTTTTGAATGAGCCATCTGTAGTTGCCGTCAATCAAGATACTGGTGGAATTTTAGCCGTAGGTCTTGAAGCCAAGAAGATGATTGGCCGTACTCCAGGAAATATCGTCGCTATTCGCCCACTTAAAGATGGTGTGATTGCAGACTTTGAGACAACTGAGCGCATGCTCCGTTACTTTATCCAAAAGGTGCACCGTCGCCGTTACTTAGCTAAGCCTCGTATTGTGGTGTGTGTTCCATCAGGTATTACTGGTGTTGAACAGCGCGCAGTAAAGGATGCTGCATATGCTGCTGGTGCTCGTAAGGTTTATATTATTGAAGAGCCAATGGCAGCAGCCATTGGTGCTGGTCTTCCCATTCACGAACCAACAGGAAACATGGTTGTAGATATTGGTGGAGGCACTACTGAGGTTGCAGTTATCTCACTAGGCGGAATTGTTTGTTCACTTTCAATTCGCGTTGGTGGAGATGAGCTCGATCAATCGATTATTAACTGGGTTAAGCGTGAATTCTCACTACTTTTGGGAGAGCGCACAGCTGAGGAAATTAAGATGGCTATCGGTTCTGCTTATCCATTAGCTGGTGAAAACGATGCTGAAATTCGCGGTCGCGACTTAGCAACAGGTTTGCCTAAGACAATCGTTGTTTCTGCTGCTGAAATTCGCAAATCACTTGAAGAGCCAGTTAATGCAATTGTTAACGCGGTAAAGAGCACACTTGATAAGACACCTCCAGAGCTTGCATCAGATTTGATGGATCGTGGAATTGTTCTTACGGGTGGCGGTGCATTGCTCAAGGGTCTTGATGAGCGTCTTCGTAAAGAAACTGGAATGCCAATTCACATTGCTGAGCGTCCATTGGATGCAGTAGTTGAAGGTTCCGGAAAATGTATCGAAGAGTTTGAGGCTTTAGAGAAGGTCTTAATCTCCGAACCTCGTCGATAGGTTAATGAGAAGATGCGTTACGGCGGAGAAGGTCGTACCCGTCTTCTCTTAATCATTTTAATCGTTACTGCACTATTCCTGATTACTTTGGATTTACGTGGAGTTGCAGTTCTAGATGGTGCGCGTCAAGGCACTCAGACAATCCTTTCACCTTTCCAAAAGGCTGGAAATTTCATTCTGACTCCAGTCAAGAACTTTGTTACCGATATTACGCACTTAGGCCGTACCCGCAATCAAATTGAAAAACTACGCGCTGATAATGCAAAGTTGAAATCTGACTTACTCAATCGCAGAAATGCCGATGCACAGTTAAAACAACTCAAGTCGATTTTAGATTTAGCAGGAACTGCCGGTTATAAAGTTGTGAATACGCGGGTTATCAGCCAAGGCTCTAGCCAGTCATTTTCTCAAACAGTGACCATAGATATTGGTTCAAATGCTGGAATAAAGAAAAATATGACTGTGCTTTCACAAAGTGGAATTGCTGGAGTTGTGAAAGAAGTTTATCCGACGAGTGCATTGGTAATGCTTGCATCAGATCCAGCCTTTAAAATCGGTGTTCGTATTGCAGGAACCCAGCAAATAGGCATTTTAACTGGCCGAGGTTCACGCTCTGGTTCGCTGCAATTACTTGATAATTTAACAACAGTAAAAGTGGGCGATGTATTACTAGCGCGCGGAAGTGTGGCAAATCGCCCCTTTGTTCCAGGAGTTCCAGTGGGTTATGTAACTGCCGTTGATAACTCTGCTGGAGAAATCGCTCAAAACGCCACAGTTCGCTACTACACAAATTTTGGTGGACTTGGTGTTCTGGCAGTTGTTGTTGCTGCTTCACCTTCTAATCCCGGTGATGCACTTGTTCCAACTAAGCCAGTCCCAACTCCCATTCCAACGGTCACGGTTTATGTAACACCATCACCGTCTCCAACAGAGTAGCTACAGATGTTGACCCGCCAGCTTTCACTTTCTGCACCGATATTTCTTTTCATCTTCCTTTTTCAAGAAGCAGTAGTCAATCAATTTAAACTGCCTGGTGGGGGATTCTCACTTTTTGCAATCTTCGCACTCATTTGGGCAGTAATTAGCACACCAGAGATTGCGGCGCTTACAGGTTTTGGTGCAGGAATATTGATGGATATGTCGCAAAGTGCAGGTGGACCTGTGGGTCAATGGACTCTAATCATGATTATTGTTTGTTATGGAGTCTCATACCTGGGTTACGGTGATGGCAATATCAATGGAAACCCTATTGGTGTTGTTTTCTTTGTAGTTATTGCCAACCTTATTACTGGACTACTTTTCCTTGCAAGCAGTGCATTGTTGGGTGTTACAACAGGAGGTTTTGCGCAAATCCTTCTCACTTTGCTCGGTAACTCACTGTGGACGCTAGTTATTACTCCAATCGTGCTGCCAGTATTTTCATTTATGCACAATTTTGTCTTTGAAACACGAACAGTGTTATGAACCAGCGCTCACGTTTAAGCTTGCTTGTTGTCCAGATTCTTATTGTTTCTTTACTTGTAGCACTTCTTGGGCGTTTGTTCTATTTACAGATCGCCGCTGGGCCTAAATATCGTGATGCAGCCCTTAGTATTCAAAGCCGCGATGTTGTGGCGCCGGCTAATCGTGGATTAATTGTTGACGCATCTGGGGTTCCATTAGCCCTTAATAAGGTGGGTTTAGCAATTACTATCGATCGCATTGAAATTGATAAGCAGCCCGATAAAGGTGTGGCAGTAATGCAACGTCTTGCCAAGCTTCTCAAACTCAATTACATGGATGTGTATACAAATACTCGCTTGTGTGGAGAACTCCCTGTTGGGAAACGTGCAGGTTGCTGGACTGGTTCTAGATATCAACCTATTCCAATTACTAAGCAAGCAGATCCTGATATTGCCCTGCAAATCGTAGAACGCCCAGATCAGTTTCCTGGTGTAGATGCACAGCCAATTTCAATCCGTAGTTATCCCGCCATTGTTGGCGTCAATGCCGCACATGTATTGGGATATGTCGGACCTTTGACTGAGGATGACTTGATAAAAGATACTGGCAAGCAGTATTTCAGAAGTGAATCAATTGGTAAAGCTGGTCTTGAGATTCAATATGATTCCTATCTGCGGGGTATTCCAGGTATTAGAACACTTATCGTTGATAGAAAAGAAGCGATTACCCGAGAGAGCCAAAACACAAAGCCAATAGCTGGCGATCACTTAGTAACAAGTTTGGATATCAGATTACAAGCTGCTGCCGAACAAGCTTTGGCGGATGCGGTCCAGCGCGGACGAGCAAATGGTTACACCTCAGATTCTGGTGCAGCGGTCGTAATGGATATTAAAACAGGGCGCATTCTGGCTCTTGCTTCATATCCCACCTATGACCCCAATGCTTTTGAAAAGGGTTTAACGGTTGAACAAGCATCAGATCTCTTCAGTGAGAAGAAGGCCGTGCCTGCGCTTAACCGGGTGCTTCAAGGTTTATTTGCACCAGCTTCAACCTTTAAATCTGTTTCAGTTGTTGCCGCAGCTGCTGCTGGATATGACCTCAATGCTTCTTATAACTGTCCTTCTGAAGTGCAGGTAGGTACTCGAGCATTTCAAAACTTTGATAGCAAAGATCAGGGGCGCATGAGCTTAAAGAAGGCTATTGCAGTCTCTTGTGACACGATCTGGTATCAAATCGCATTTGATGAATGGCTGCGCGATGGTGGTTTGAGACCAAAATCTAGCCCTAATGACTATTTCTTTAAAGCAGCACAAGCCTTCCAGATCACTGAAAAAGTAGGCATTGACCTGCCATCTGAATCAAGGTCTCGTTTAGCTGATCGTGATTACAAGAAGAGTTGGTTTCAACAGAATAAAGAGTTCTATTGCAACTACAAAACCCGTGCCACTAAAGCCCAACAGACACCCTTTCTTATTCAGCTAGCTGCAGAAAACTGTGTCGATGGTGACAAGGTCCGCGCTGGAGATGCTGTGAACTTCTCTATTGGACAAGGTGACACCGTAGTGACACCTCTGAAGTTAACTCAGATGTATGCAGCAATCGGTAATGGTGGAACTATTTGGCAAGCAAGTATTGCTAAAGCAATTGTTAAGACAGATGGAACTGTTATTAAAACAATTGAGCCTAAGAAGCTCGGAACTCTTACCACTGCACCTTCAACTGTTAAATTCTTAAAAAGTGCGCTACGTGAAGTAGTAGTCAGTGGAACTGGCGCTGGAGCCTTTGCTGGTTTTCCCATTGAAGTAAGTGGAAAAACTGGAACTGGCCAAGTCTTTGGTAGAAACCCCAATGGAACACTGAAAGATGACACATCCTGGTTTGCATCCTTTGCACCAAGTAAGAATCCACGATTTGCAGTTGTGATGATGGTTGGACAAGGTGGATTCGGTGCATCAACTTCTGGTGTTGGTGTCAGACACATCTATGAAGCGATTTTTGGTGTTCAAGGCAATAAAGTTATTCAAGGAGCAGCCATTTATCCCAATGGAAAACCTCTTACAACGCTTCCAAAGATTTCACCTGCTACAAAGCCGAAAGAGGTGCCATGAGCCAAATAAGTGCGCGTCAACGCCTGTATCGTCGCCAACGAAGCTCAATATTTCATGGCTTTGATCCTGTATTAACTGCAGCCGTTGCCCTTCTTTTATTCATTGGAACCTTGTTGGTCTATGCAGCAACGCGGGATTGGTATGCACGCAATGGTTTAGATCCGCAGTATTACTTAAAGCGACACGTAATTAATATCGCCATTGGTGCGCTTTTGGCTTATGGCACAACGGTTATCGACTATCGCTTATTGCGTGCTTACACACCAATTGTGTGGGGCTTAGGCGTTATTGGATTAATCGTTGTTTTGATTCCAGGTTTAGGCAGTGAAGTAAATGGTGCTAAGGCCTGGATTGCACTGCCCGGAGGTTTCCAGATTCAGCCAGCAGAGCTTGCAAAAATCTCCATCATCATTGGAATGTCGATGATTTTATCTGAGCGTTCTCACGATAGCGATGAACCAACTTCTAGAGATGTTCTCCAAGCCCTAGCTGTTGCCGCAATTCCAGTTATCTTTATTTTGATACAGCCTGATATGGGAACTGTTTTTATTATCTCTGCATCAGTTGTAACAATTATCGCCGTTTCTGGCTCTCCTACTAAATGGGTAGTAGGGCTATTACTCGTCGCAGTATTAGGCGGCGTTGTTGCCACTAACACTGGAGTTATTAGTGACTATCAGATTAAGCGTCTGCAGACTTTCGTGGATCCAACTGTTGATACACAAGGAACTGGTTATCAACTTCGCCAAGCCCGCATCACTGTGGGCTCTGGGGGATTAATCGGAACTGGATTATTTAATGGACCGCAAACAAATGGTCGCTTTGTGCCAGAACAACAAACTGACTTTATTTTTACCGTTGCGGGTGAAGAGTTAGGTTTCCTAGGTAGTGGCTTAATTGTGATTCTTTATTTAATTATGCTCATGCGCGCTTTTGCAATTGCACGAAGAACGAGTGACCCCTTTGGGCGATTAGTAACAACAGGTGTTATCGCTTGGTTTGCATTTCAGATATTTGAAAATATTGGAATGACGTTAGGGCTTATGCCAATGACGGGTGTGCCACTGCCCTTCATCTCCTACGGTGGATCATCGATGTTTGCCACTTTGATCGGTTTTGGCCTTCTGCAGAACGTTCACGCTCGCTCCAGAGGCTGAAGTAGGCAATTACGCCCCTATCTGCCATACTTAGAGCACATAGTTCAGCGCGGCTCGCGAATCCATCGCGGTAAAAGCCCAGCGCGAACAGGTAAGAAAAACCTAAAACAGGGATTTTTTAACGAGATAAGCGTTGTAAAAGACGCATAGAGGATTTGGTGCCATGGCTATTGAGCCTAAAACACCGCGCAAGCGTGCGGTTAAGAAAGCTTCAGCAAAAGCAGAAGCAAGCGTTACTGAAGTAATAACGGAAGAGCCTAAGAAAGCTACGCGTAAAAAAGCAGCTATTCCAGTTCCAGTATTTCAAGCAGCCCCCGATAAGCCGGTTGCAAAAGCTGTGCGCAAAAAAGCAGAGGTGAAAGAGGCCCCTGAAGCCGATGCACCTGCTGCAGAAGGTGGAGATCGTCCAGATCGCAACCGCCGCCGTCGCCGTGGTGGCCGTGGTCGTCGCAAGCCTGGAGCAGATGGTGCAACAAATGAAGATTCAACAGTTGAAAGCGGTGAAGAGGCAGTTGATAGTGATGGAACTACACATCGTCGCCGCCGCCGTCGCCGCGCAGCAGGAGATGCTGAAGGTGTAACACCAGGTGAAGTAATTGATGAAGATGGTGTTGTAACAGTTGTTAAGGTCCGCGAAGTTCGCGAACGCCCAGCTCGTCCAGCACGTACTGAACGTCCAGAGCGCAATGATCGCCGTGGTGGACGTCGTGATCGCAATGATCGCAATGATCGTGGCGCTCGCTCTGAATACCGCGAGCCATATCGCAAGCGTTCAACAGTTATTACAGATGGAGAGTTCTTAGCACGTCGCGAAAATGTTGACCGCGAGATGCTTGTTCGCCAGATTGCAGATCGCACACAGATCGCTGTTATTGAAGATGGCATCATGGTGGAGCACTATGTGAACCGTAATAGCAACGTTTCATACGTTGGTAACGTGTATTTGGGTCGTGTTCAAAACGTTCTTCCATCGATGGAAGCAGCATTTGTTGATATTGGTAAGGGACGTAACGCTGTGTTGTATGCCGGTGAAGTGAACTGGGATGCTGCAGGAATTTCTGAGTCTGAACCACGCAAAATTGAAACTGTATTAAAGACTGGTCAGCCAGTATTAGTACAAGTTACAAAAGATCCCATCGGTCAAAAGGGTGCACGTTTAACTAGCCAAATTTCACTGCCAGGGCGTTATGTTGTTTATGTCCCGGGCGGAGGAATGTCTGGTATTTCAAAGCGTCTGCCAGAGACTGAGCGCACACGTCTGAAAGCAATTTTAAAGAACCTAATTCCAGAAGAAGCTGGCGTGATTGTTCGTACAGCTGCTGAAGGAGTGAGTGAAGAAGATTTAACAAGTGATGTTGCACGCCTTAAGGCCCAATGGGATGAGATTTATGCCAAGACGCAGAATACAAACTTTAATCCTCCAGTTGCCCTCTACCAAGAGCCAGATCTTGCTGTCCGAGTTATTCGCGATATCTTTAATGAAGATTTCCGTAAGCTCACTGTGCAAGGTGCTACTGCTTGGGATGAAGTAACAAGTTATCTTGGCTTTATCGCTCCTGAGCTAACAACCAAGATTGAAAAATACACAGGCACCGGCGATCTCTTTGCAGACTTTAGAGTCGAAGAGCAGCTAGCTAAGGCATTTGATCGCAAGGTCTACTTGCCTTCAGGTGGCTCACTTGTTATCGATCGCACTGAGGCAATGATTGTTATCGACGTAAACACCGGTAAATTCATTGGTAAGGGTGGAAACCTGGAAGAGACTGTCACTAAGAACAACTTAGAAGCAGCTGAAGAAATTGCTCGCCAACTACGTCTTCGTGACTTAGGTGGAATCGTCGTCATCGACTTCATCGATATGCTTTTGGAATCAAACCGCGAGATGGTTTTGCGCCGCCTCGTTGAATCTTTGGGCCGAGATCGCACCAAGCACCAGGTTGCAGAAGTAACTTCCCTCGGCCTTGTTCAAATGACACGCAAGCGCGTTGGACAGGGACTGATCGAGGCATTCTCCACCACATGTGATACATGTAGCGGACGCGGAATTCATATCCATATGGAGCCTGTGAAGATGAAGGCACCTATGCCTCAACTCGATGTTCCATCAGCACAACATGAAGATGCAGAGGAAAAAGATGCCACTGAGCATGAGTTCCATGAATCTTTAAATGATGAGCAAGCACCTGTAGAGACCAAGCCAGCTGGTGGGCGAAAGCGCCGCAGAGCAGCCTCCTCAGGCATAATTACGGCTTGATTTGAGCCTTCGGGCCCTAACAGGTAACCTTTACCCTTCAACACACACCTAGAAGTTCGGAGTACTACAGCGTGGCAAATATCAAGTCTCAGATCAAGCGCATTAAGACTAACGAGAAGGCACGCCTTCGCAATAAGTCTGTGGGCTCATCTATCAAGACCGCTGTCCGCAAATTCCGTGAGAGCGTCACTGCAGGAGATTCAGCTGCAATCACAACTGAGCTTCGCACAGCTTCACAGGCTCTCGATGTTGCTGTTCAAAAGGGTGTTCTTCATAAGAACGCGGCAGCAAACAAGAAGTCATCAATGGCTAAGGCTGCTGCCAAAGCCGGCGCACGTTAATTTTTCTTCGATCTTAAAGCGAGGCTAGTTTCATGCCTGCAATTTCACTTGCTAAGGCGCCACAACCAGCAGCAACTAATCCGGCGCAGATACGTAATTTTTGCATCATTGCCCACATTGATCACGGTAAATCAACTCTTGCCGATCGCATGTTGGGAATTACCGAGGTAGTAGAAGCGCGCAATATGCGTGCGCAGTATCTGGATCGTATGGATATTGAGCGCGAACGCGGAATCACTATTAAATCCCAAGCAGTTCGTCTGCCATGGCGCAGTGGACTTGATGGACAGGAATACATCCTGAACATGATTGACACACCAGGTCACGTTGACTTCACCTATGAAGTTTCGCGCTCGCTAGCAGCGTGTGAAGGCGCTGTACTTCTTGTGGATTGTGCTCAAGGAATTGAAGCCCAGACTTTGGCAAATCTCTATTTAGCAATGGAGAATAATTTAACGATTATTCCTGTGCTCAACAAAATCGATCTACCTAACGCTCAACCTGAAAAGTTTGCTGCAGAGTTAGCAAAGCTCATTGGTTGCCAGCCCGAGGACTGTTTACGTGTATCAGGTAAGACTGGCGATGGTGTTGCAGAGCTACTCGATCAAATCATTGCTCAAATCCCAGCACCCAAAGGTGATGCCAATGCACCTGCTCGCGCACTTATTTTTGACTCTGTCTATGATTCCTATCGCGGTGTTGTTACCTATGTTCGCGTTATTGATGGCCACTTATCTCCGCGCGAACAGATTCAAATGTTTTCAACTGGTGTTCGACATGAAGCCCTAGAAGTCGGCGTTATTTCACCAGAACCACTTGCATCTAAAGGTTTAGGTGTTGGCGAAGTAGGATATTTAATTACAGGTGTTAAGGATGTGCGTCAATCACGTGTGGGCGACACTATTACTACCTATAACAACCCAACCAAGGTCGCACTTGCTGGCTATAAAGATCCCAAGCCCATGGTTTTCTCTGGCCTCTTTCCACTCGATGGCGCAGATTTTCCTGTGCTTCGTGAAGCACTCGATAAATTACAGCTCAACGATGCAGCCCTTGTCTATGAACCAGAGAGCTCAGCAGCACTTGGTTTTGGTTTCCGTTGCGGTTTCCTCGGGCTTCTACATATGGAAATTGTGCGAGAAAGACTTGAGCGCGAACATAAACTTAATTTGATCTCAACTGCCCCTAACGTTGTTTATAACGTTGTGATGGATGATGGCAAAGAGATTCGAGTAACGAATCCATCAGAGTTCCCTGAGGGCAAAGTTGAAACAGTATTTGAACCAATTGTTAAATCAACGATTCTGGCTCCTGCCGAGTTCATCGGAACCATCATGGAGCTCTGCCAAGAGCGTCGCGGCATCTTGCTAGGCATGGATTACATCTCTGAAGATCGTGTTGAAATCAGATATGACTTGCCATTGGCAGAAATTGTCTTTGATTTTTTTGACCAACTGAAATCTCGCACTAAAGGCTATGCATCCCTAGATTATGAAGAAAAGGGTGACGCAGAAGGCAACCTAGTAAAGGTAGATATTTTGCTACAAGGTGAAGCCGTTGATGCCTTCAGCGCCATCGTTCACCGCGATAAGGCATATGCCTATGGCGTGATGATGACGGGCAAGCTACGCGAACTAATCCCTCGTCAGCAGTTTGAAGTTCCTATTCAGGCAGCAATTGGTTCTCGCATTATTGCCCGCGAAAGCATTCGAGCTATCCGTAAAGATGTTTTGGCTAAGTGTTATGGCGGAGATATTTCACGTAAGCGAAAGCTATTGGAGAAGCAAAAAGAGGGTAAGAAGCGCATGAAGATGGTGGGACGCGTTGAAGTTCCACAAGAGGCTTTCGTAGCAGCACTTGCGACCGATGCAGATATTGAAAAGGTCAAGGCTGCACGCAAAGCAGGGCAATGACGCTCTCCTTTTACGTACATATCCCGTACTGCATTAAGCGGTGCGGTTACTGTGATTTCAATACCTACACACCATCTGAACTCCAAGATGGTGCAACTCTTGAAATTGTTAGCAAAGACTATATCGATGCGGTCTTAAAAGAGTTAGAGGCTGCACCAAAAGATCAGGTACCCACCATCTTCTTTGGGGGAGGAACACCTTCACTTTTGCCAGCTGATGATTTAGGTCGAGTAATTGCAGCGATTAAAGCGCGCAATGGTTTAAGCGCAGATTGTGAAATAACCCTTGAAGCCAACCCTGATTCAGTAACGAAAGAGAAGCTAGAGCGTTATTTAGAGGTTGGGTTTAATCGCATCTCTTTCGGTATGCAATCAGCTAAACCACACGTACTGGCTGTGCTTGATCGCACGCATAATCCAGAAAATGTTAAGCGTGCAGTTAATATGGCACGTGCTGCAGGATTTAAAAGCATCAGCGTTGATCTTATTTATGGTACTCCAGGGGAGTCTTTAGAAGATTGGCGTGAAAGCGTACAAGAAGCACTTGATCTCGATATCGATCACATCAGTGCATACGCACTCATCGTTGAAACTGGCACGAAGCTGGCTGCCCAGATTAAACGAGGCGAACTTTCAATGCCAGATGATGATTTGATGGCGGATATGTATCTACTAGTTGATCAAATGTGTGAAGCACGCGGGCTTAGTTGGTATGAACTCTCTAACTGGTCTAAGCCTTCACACGAGTGCCGTCACAACATTGCTTACTGGGAAAATAGAAACTGGTGGGGTCTTGGGCCAGGTGCACATTCACACGTTGATGGAAAACGATTTTGGAATGTTAAGCATCCAAATGCTTATAAAGAAAAGCTCTTTGCTTCACAATCTCCTATTCATGAGAGTGAAGATTTAACGTCAGAACAAAAAGCTCGTGAATGAATAATGCTTGGAATCCGTATGCGAGATGGTTTGCAGATTTCAGTACTGGAGCCGCATCAGCTAGAGCTTCTGGGGACTTATCGTGAAAATGGATATATCGAACTGCGTGATGATCGCGTCTTGTTGACTCCAGTGGGACGCTTGATTGCAGATCGAATCGTGCGAGAAATAACTTTCTAGTAACCTAGGCCCACTATGTCATCACGCCGTCTTGAAATCCTTCGCGCAATTGTCGATGAGTACGTTTCGACGCAAGAGCCTGTCGGCTCAAAGTCAATCGCCGATCACCATGGACTCGGAATTTCACCTGCCACAATCCGAAATGAAATGGCTGTTCTTGAAGATGAAGGCTTGATCACGCAACCTCATACAAGCGCTGGACGCATTCCAACAGATCTTGGATATCGAGTTTTTGTAGATAAATTAGCAACTGTTAAGCAGCTCTCAACTGCTGAGCGCAGAGCGATTGAAACATTTCTTCAGGGCTCTCATGATCTAGAAGAGTTATTGAAAAGATCTGCCAAGTTATTAGCAGATATTACAAAACAAGTTGCTGTCGTTACATTCCCAATAATTGGAGAAGGCCGGGAGAAGATGGCAATCTCCGGAACAGCAAACTTGGCTCGCTCTGGTGAAGATTTAGGACTTACTCTTTCACCAATTCTTGAAGCATTGGAAGAACAAGTTGTTATTTTGCGTTTGCTTGATGAGGCTCGTTCAACGGTGCACGTTCGAATAGGTAGTGAGCAGAACGAGACAAATTTGCAAACAACATCATTGGTCACAGTTGGTTACGGCGTGGAGTCGGCCCAGCATGGCGCAGTTGGCGTCTTAGGGCCAACTCGTATGGATTACGCAGGTTCTATCGCCGCAGTCTCTGCAGTTGCTCGTTATGTGGGCCGCTTCATTGATGAAGGTGCATAAGTTGAGCGATCATTACCAAACGCTCGGTGTTACGCGTGAGGCTTCAGCTGATGAGATCAAGAAGGCCTACCGCAAACTTGCGCGTGAATTACACCCAGATGTGAACCCAGACCCTGCGGTGCAGGATAAGTTCAAAGAAATCACTGCTGCCTATGAAGTACTCAGTGATTCACAAAAGCGCCAGTCATATGACATGGGTGGCAACGCATTTGGTGGAGGCGGTTTTGGAGGTGGCTTTAGCGACATCATGGATGCATTCTTTGGTGGCGGTGGATCACGTGGACCGCGCCCACGAATGCGTGCAGGTCAAGATTCTCTCATTCGCGTGCAAGTAGATCTGCATGAAGCATGTTTTGGAGCAGAGCGCGAGATAACTGTTGAAAGCGCAGTTGTGTGCCCTAAGTGCACAGGCAGCGGTTGTATTGATGGTGCGCAGCCATCAACGTGTGCGGTGTGTAGAGGACGCGGTGAAACTCAGCAAGTAGTGCGCTCGGTTATTGGTCAAGTGATGACATCACGTCCATGTAATGCATGTGGTGGATATGGAAGCGTTATTCAAAACCCTTGCCGTGAGTGTGCAGGAGATGGTCGTGTTCGATCACGTCAGAATATTCAAGTAAAGATTCCGGCAGGAGTTGAAACAGGAAATCGAATTCAACTATCAGGGCGCGGCGAAGTAGGCCATGGCGGGGGACCTGCCGGTGATTTATATGTTGAAATAGTTGAAACAGATCATGACTATTTGATTCGCGAAGGCGATACTTTGCATATGTCTCTCTCTGTCTCTATGAGCGCTGCAGCCATTGGCACAACAGTTACCGTTGAATCTTTAGATGGTCCAGTTGATGTGAACGTTAAAGCTGGAACACAAAGTGGAACTCCTATTGCAATTAAGGGCAAGGGAATGACTCGTTTGCGACATGGTGGCCGTGGAGACTTAGTTGTCCACGTTGAAGTTCAGACTCCTACAAAGCTGAGCCGTGACGAGGAAGAGTTATTGAAGAAGTTTGCAGAATTACGTGGGGAAAAATCAGGAGATGCCCATGTTAAGAACCCAGATGGTGGAATCTTTTCCAAGATTAAGGGTGCGTTTACTAAATAATGTTGACTCTATTTTTCGTTGATGACCTGCCAACAACAGTAGGGCAGATCTACGAATTTGATAATGAAGATGCCAACCATGCTGTGCGGGTTCTGCGCATGAAAGCTGGCGATATCTTCATGCTCAGCGATGGGCAAGGTAGCTGGAGCCAGGTGAAAGCTTTTGCTATAAAAAAGAGGTCACTTGAAGTTGAAGTCATGGCCTCAGGATTTCAAGAAGTCTTAGCAACAACTATCACAGTCGTGCAGGCGCTGCCAAAAAGTGATCGAGCAAAAGAGGCAATTGAACTATTAACTGAAGCTGGTGTTGATCGCATCGTGCCATGGCAAGCATCACGCAGCATTGGCAAAATCTCTGAGAAGTTCTCAACTACAGCCCGTGAGGCAAGCAAACAATCACGCAGATTACGTATTCCAGAAGTCACAGATATCGCAACAACCCAGCAGATTTGTGAGGCAATTAAGCTCAGTGATTTAGCTGTTGTCTTTCATGAAAGCTCAACAACCAAACTCAGTGATGCCATCTCTTCTCACAACGTTGCACATCTGCTCATCATCATCGGACCTGAAGGTGGAATAACACCAACTGAACTTGATCAATTCGTTGAGGCTGGGGCAAAAGTTGCGCTGATGGGACGACCAATCTTGCGCTCAGCCCATGCAGGTATTGCGGCAGTCGCAGCTATTTCAGCCTTGCTCAAGGTATGGTAATTACGTGGCGTTAGATTCAAACTGCTTGTTCTGCAAAATCATCACAGGAGATATTCCTGCGCAGATAATTTATCGCAATGAAAATGTTGTGGCATTTAATGACATTGACCCACAAGCGCCAACACATGTTTTGATAGTTCCCACTCTGCATGTTGAAAATGCTGCAGGGCTGGCAAAGATTTCTCCCACACTCACCGCTGACCTTTTTATTGCAGCCGGTGAGATTGCAGCAACAAATGGTTTAACTGGTTACCGAACCGTCTTTAACACTGGCGCAGAGGCTGGACAGTCTGTTTTTCACGCTCACTTGCATCTTCTGGGTGGGCGTGGACTGGCTTGGCCCCCAGGTTAAAGATAGATTTGGCATTAATGGAACGCACACTCATCACGGTCCCAACCGCTATTCCCATGGTTGCGCTGATCGGCTCGCATGATGACAATCTTCGCGCTGTTGAAGCGGCTTTTCCTTCAGTAAACATCACTGTTCGCGGGAATGAAATTACTTTGCGCGGACCTCACATTGATTGCATCGCCCTTGAAAATCTCTTTGGTGAGCTCATGGTTGTTATTCGCTCAGGAAATGTTCTTACCGCTGACGCAGTTGCGCGCTCAATTGCAATGCTTGAGAGCAAGCCAATGGATCATCCAGCAGAGGTTTTATCCTTAAATATTGTCAGCAATCGTGGCCGCTCCATTAGACCAAAGACTGCTAATCAAAAGCGCTATGTGGATGCAATAGAAGATCACACCATCACCTTTGGAATTGGACCAGCAGGAACAGGTAAGACATATTTAGCGATGGCTAAAGCTGTTTCTGCCCTGCAAGCTAAGAAAGTTAATCGCATTGTTCTTACGCGCCCAGCGGTTGAAGCAGGCGAACACTTAGGTTTCTTGCCAGGAACTCTCAATGAGAAGATTGATCCATATCTACGCCCTCTCTTTGACGCGCTCCACGACATGATCGATATAGAGACGATCCCACGAATGATACAAAGTGGAATTATTGAAGTTGCACCCCTTGCCTTTATGCGCGGTCGCACACTCAACGATGCCTTTATTATTTTGGATGAAGCACAAAACACAACGCCAGAGCAGATGAAGATGTTCTTAACTCGTCTGGGCTTTGGTTCAAAGATGGTTATTACTGGTGATGTCACTCAGATCGATCTACCCAACGGTCAGCATTCAGGCCTTAGAGTTGTCAGAGATATCTTGAAAGGTATTGATGACATTGCCTTCCTTGAACTTACTGCCGAAGATGTTGTCCGTCACCGCCTCATTGGCGACATCGTGAAGGCGTATGACAAATTTGATGAGGCGAAGCAAGCCCTTCGCCCGATTCGCAAATAGATGACAATAGAAGTCACAAATAGTTCGGGGCAGTTAGTCCCAAGTGCAGAAGTAACTTCTCTGCTTTCTTTTGCCATGAGTGAGTTAAAACTTAATCCAGAGTGTGATCTCAATCTTGGTTTTATTGATGATCACTACATGACTGAACTTCATATTAAATGGATGGATGAACCTGGAAGCACAGACGTTCTCTCTTTTCCTATGGATATGCCTGAATCAGAAGGTGAAATTGTCACTCTTGGCGACATCATGATTAGTCCCGCTTTTGCCACAGCTCAGGCTTTATCTGCCGGGCACTCAATTGAGCATGAGATTTACATTCTCGCCACCCACGGTTTACTGCATATAATTGGGTACGACCATGCAGAACCGGATGAAGAAAAGATTATGTTTGCCCTGCAAGAACAAATTGTAGAAAAGTGGAAGCAAGCTCAATGAGTCCGTTAGCTATCGTTAGCATTATTTTATTGTTGGCTTTTGCGGGATTTTTAGCTGCATCTGAGTCTGCTCTTACATCTATCTCTCGCATCGTTGTTGAAGAGTTAGAGGGCAAGCGCGGGGGAATGCTTCTGCGCAAATACAGTGCTCAACCAGCTAGATATCTCAATGTGATTCTTCTGGTTCGAAAGCTCTGTGAATTCACTGCCACAGTTCTATTAGCCGTTATTTTGCTGCGCAATTACTCATCAGCACAAGCAATGGCATTAACTGTTGCCATCATGGTTGTGCTTTCTTATGTGGTGGTGGGCGTTGGTCCACGTACTCTGGGCAAACAACAGCCTCATAAATATGCCCGCTATGGAATCATCGTGGCATACGGGTTGGCTTTTGCACTTGGTCCAGTTACCAAGCTTTTAATCGCACTAGGTAATGCACTGACTCCAGGTAAAGGTTTTCGTTCCGGTCCATTTACATCAGAGGCTGAGCTACGTGACTTAGTAGATCAAGCCCACGAGCGCGGTCTTGTGGAATCAGATGAGCACGAGATGATTCACTCAGTATTTGAACTGGGCGACACTTTGGTGCGCGAACTCATGGTTCCCCGCACAGATATGGTCTGGATTGAAAAAGATAAGACCTTGCGTCAAGGCTTATCCCTTGCCCTTCGCTCTGGCTTCTCCCGTATTCCAGTGGTTGGAACAGGTCCAGATAACATCATTGGAATTGTCTATGTTAAGGATTTAGCTCGCCGCGCACTTGATCACCATGAGGCTGAGCAAACCGAGATTATTGAGCAACATATGCGCCCGGCCACATTTGTCCCTGAAATTAAGATGGCCGGTGAATTGCTCAAAGAGATGCAGCGCAATCAGATTCACTTAGCTGTTGTAGTTGATGAATATGGTGGAACCGCTGGCATCATCACAATTGAAGACATTATCGAAGAAATCGTGGGTGAGATTGAAGATGAGTTTGATGATGGTGAAGATGATTTTGCTTGGCTCACGCCTGATACGGCTCGAGCCAACGCCTCACTTCACATTGAAGATCTAGCTGATGAGTTAAAGATTGAAATCAATGAATCTGATTTTGAGGATGTAGACACCATTGGTGGATTAATGGCGCAAAAGCTGGGCCGTGTGCCAATTGCTGGATCAACAGTTTCATTACATGGTTGGTCAATCACTTCAGAGCGTCCATTAGGCCGTCGCCGCAGAATTAGTAGCGTGTTAATCGAGCGTCTTGAGAAAGAGATTGAAGACCACGAGTAAGAGATAGAATCGCCCAATGCGCATCGTCCGTTTTTCTCCAGGTCCTGACTCAGGACTGGGCTCTGACCCACTCTTTGGTGTTCTAGAGGACGATGCCACGATTACGGTTATTACAGGCGATCCCATCTACTCAGGGATTCAAAAGACTGCAGCAACTGTTCCAGTTTCTAAGGTGCGCTTACTTGCACCAGTCATTCCACGTTCAAAAGTTGTTTGCATCGGAAAGAACTATGCCGATCACGCAGCTGAAATGGGCGGGGTTGTGCCAGATGAACCGATTATCTTTCTAAAACCTAATACCTCTGTTATCGGGCCCAATGACACCATCGTTTGGCCAGATATGTCAGAGCGCATAGATCATGAATCAGAGTTAGCAATTGTTATTGGTCGCCTGTGCAAGGATGTTCCGATCGAGCGCGTGAATGATGTGATCTTTGGTTACACCATTGCAAACGATGTAACAGCAAGAGATCTACAACAAAAAGATGGACAGTGGACCCGCGCAAAGAGCTTTGATACCTTCTGCCCACTAGGCCCATGGATTGATACTGACTTTATTCCTGGCACACAGAAGATCACCGCAACAGTAAATGGTGAAATCAAGCAGTCAGCACAATTGAGCGACATGATCTTTAAAGTTCCTGAAATCATTAACTTTGTCTCACGTGTGATGACATTGCTTCCAGGTGACATCATCTTGACTGGCACACCAGCAGGTATTGGACCAATGGCTGCAGGGGCAGATGCCACAATGGCCATTGAAGGTCTAGGCGAGCTAACTAATAAAGTGAGAAAAAATTGACTAAAAAGGTAAAGGTTCGTTTCGCCCCATCTCCAACTGGTGATCTGCATGTGGGAAATATCCGCACGGCTCTCTTTGACTGGGCCTATGCCCGCCATACAGGTGGAACATTTCTATTTAGAATTGAAGATACTGACACAACTCGCGTTACAGATGAATATATCCAAGCTGCAATCGATACATTGAAATGGCTTGGACTCAACTGGGATGAGGGTCCTGAAGTTGGTGGCGATAACGGCCCTTACTTACAGTCACAGCGTTTAGGAATTTATGCTGAATGGGCACAAAAGTTTCTTGATCAAAAAGATGCCTATCACTGCTACTGCTCATCTGTTGAGTTAGAAGCAGTTCGTGAAGCACAGCGCGCAGCAAATGTTGCACCTGGCTATAACGGTCACTGCCGAGATTTAACTTCTGACCAGATTGCAGCATATAAGGCAGAAGGGCGTTTGCCAGTAGTGCGTATGCGCATGCCTGATGGCGGAACAACCTTTAACGACTTAATCCGTGGAGATGTCTCCTTTGATCATAAGTTTGTTCCTGATTTTGTGTTGGTGCGCGGAGACGGCTCACCTCTCTACACATTGGCCGTTGCAGTTGATGATGTTTTAATGAAGGTTACTCACGTTCTACGCGGTGAAGATCTTCTATCTTCTACACCACGTCAGATCCGTGTGTACCAAGCAATGGGCCTAGCGTTAGAGGATTACCCAGTATTTGCCCACTTACCATTTGTTATGGGTCAAGACAATGCAAAGCTTTCAAAGCGAAACGGTGAAGTTTCAATTGCTTGGTATCGAGATAAAGGATTCTTGCCTGAGGCAATCTGTAATTATCTAGCCCTTCTGGGTTGGTCACCGGGTGATGATCGAGAAAACGTAACAATGAAGGAGCTCACTGAGCTCTTCACTGTTGAGAAGGTTCACTCATCACCTGCGCGCTTTGATATGAAAAAGCTTGAGGCAATCAATGGTGACAAGATCCGTGCCTTAACTATCGATGAATTCCTAGATTGGTCGCTGCCATTTTTGACTAAGGCCGGGGTCATTACAGGAACCGCAGATGAGATTGCACTAGTAAAGCTAGCCCTGCCACTTATTCAAGAGCGAATTATCATGCTCAGTGAAGTGCCAGCAATGCTCAAGTTCTTATTTGTTAAGAACTTTGCTGTTGAGGCAGATAGTGTTGCAAAGATTACTGATGATGCTTCAAAGCAGGTATTACAGCGCTCACTTAAAGAGTTGGAACCACTAGCTACATGGAATCACGACAGTATCGAAGCTGCGCTGCGATCATCTTTGATTGAAGAGATGGGATTGAAACCACGTATTGCATTTGGTGCAGTGCGCATCGCAACAACAGGTAGCACGATTTCTCCACCGCTATTTGAATCTATGGAATTACTTGGCAAAGAGGCTTCATTGGCCCGCATTCGCGCGGGGTTAGAGCTCTAAATCCTTTGGTATTCTTTGCTCCTGCTGTTTTTGGGGTATGGGGTAATTGGCAGCCCTGCTGATTCTGGTTCAGTAAGTCTAGGTTCGAGTCCTGGTACCCCAGCGATGTAAAGATTTAAATGCAAAACACTAGGGCCCCGTCGTCTAGCGGCCTAGGACTCTGGCTTCTCAAGCCAGCTACGCGGGTTCGAATCCCGTCGGGGCTACGTATGGTCAACTTTGTGCTCGTCATTCCAGCCTTTGTGCTGACTGCTCTACTATTAGCGATTGTTCCGGGCCAAACCGTTGCAATGATTTTGCGGCAAGCAATTATTGGTGGAACAAAGACTGCTTACACAACTCTGCTCGGCACAAGCACTGCTCTGATCTTCTGGGGCGCCGCATCTGCAATTGGTTTATCGCAGATCTTTGCTCGTTCACAAACAGCATACACAGCCCTTAAATATGCAGGTGTTGCATTTCTTACCTTCCTTGCCCTTCAAACTCT
>JBBAMY010000018.1:0-23452 GCA_040402235.1 Candidatus Planktophila sp.
GGAAAGCGTGTATAGGGCAACCTATCGAGGGTTCAAATCCCTCATCCTCCGCCAGATTTACATTGAGAGCAGTTGTAGCCGCTGGGGATAACCCGATTAAGCAAGTCGGCCTGTTTCTCTAGTTTCAAAGCATGCCCTTAACAATCCCTAAACCAATATTACTTTTGCCAAAAGTACCCAGCGTTCTAGTCGTCGGACTATTAGCCGCTCAGTTCTTTTTCCTCCAAATCGGACATGGCCCTGAACCAAAGTGCACTCTAAATGTTGAGAGACCGCATTACTCCACAAGTTTGAAGGAGATAAGGAACATCGACGCAATCAAGCTCAACATAACAGTGGATTGTAATGTTCCTCAGAAATATTCAGAAATCACTTCAAGCATCCAAAAAATAAAAAACAACCGTGAAGTTCTTGCGCATAGATTTCAGGTTATACGCCATGTGCCTGAGGTCAAATTCCCCAACCTGGTAGTTATTTAAGATCTTTACAAAGAGTGCCTCCTTGGCGTCTTGGATACTTATAAGGGTGAAGCCAAAGGTTATGCAATGCTGGAGAGTGGCAAGAAGTACCCGTTGGAAGGTGATTCTGGAAAATATATGGCGGCAGATTGTTCGATAGGTGCACAATAGGACTGTGAGTTACTTTGAAGAATGCTTAACGTCTGGTGGCCTTCGATTCCAAGAGGAGCGAAGGGCGCTTTATAAGTACTTGCTCGAAATTAATAATGATTTTTATATAAGTCAAGCAAATTTACTTCTGGACAAAGGAACAATCACAAGAAGTATTGCAAACGGAGAAGCAACGTACTTTCTTAAAAATAGAAAAATTGACTACTCTGCAAGAAAATTGGACTCAGATGAGATTTATTCTGAGCTTCGGGATATTAAGTTGACGAGACTTAGGTTTTACAACATCAGAAAACTCCAAAGGTTTTTTGCCCAATGCGATGTCGATGTAATTAGTAACTTTCCGCTTCCAGGGCCTAACCCTCAAGAAGGATCAGGGTACGGATTCAATGCCAAACCCTTTTACACGGTTGCTTACTACGCTAATGGACAAAATCTATTTGTTGGATTGATGAAGAAAATCAGAACAACTGACAGAGAAATGCTCACAAAACTGCGAACTTTATAAGTCTTTCAAATCTCTACTCCGATGTACTTGGTCTGCAAGAACTCATGGATGCCATCAAAGCCACCTTCACGGCCCAAACCTGATTGCTTCACGCCACCAAAGGGAGCTGCTGGATCTGAGATAACACCTTTATTAATGGCAACCATTCCTGATTCCATCGCTTCTGCTGTGCGAAGGGCGCGGGTGAGATTTGATGAGAAGACATAACTAATAAGACCAAACTCAGTGTCATTAGCAAGTTTGATGCCTTCTTCATCAGTGTCAAAAATAATGATGGGTGCAACTGGCCCAAAGATTTCATGAAGAAGAATTGGATTGTCTTTATCAACGATTAATACTGTTGCTGGATAGAAAGCACCTTCACCTTCAGGCTTAACGCCACCAAGTGCAACCTTGGCACCTGCTGCAACAGATTCATCAACGATTTGGGCAATCTTGTTACGCTCTTTCATTGAAACAGAAGCACCAAGAGTTGTTGTGGCATCAGTTCCGCGACCCATCACAAATGAGCTCATGGACTTAGTCATTTCATTAATGAATGCCTCTGAAATACCACGTTGCACATAGATGCGATTTGCTGATGTGCAGGCAGCGCCACCGTTGCGCATCTTGGCAAGAAGCAACTGCGGAATTGTCACTGCAAGGTCCGCATCATCATGAACAACTACTTGTGCATTTCCGCCTAGCTCCATAGAACAGCGAATAACCTGGTCTGCAGCCTCTTTTAGCAGCACGCGACCAACTTCAGTTGAACCAGTAAATGAAAGGTTCTTAACGCGTGGATCATGCAGCATCTTTGAAATTGCTGGTCCAGTTTTTTCTGGCAAAACTAAATTAAGAACACCCTTAGGCAAACCAGCACGCTCCATGATGCCAACTATGTACATAGCGGTTAACGGTGTTTCAGTTGCTGGTTTTAGAACCATCGTGCAACCGGCAGCAACTGCTGGACCAATCTTGCGAGTTGCCATACCTGCTGGGAAATTCCATGGCGTAATAAGAATGGAAAGACCGATCGGTTGGTGAGTGACCAGAATTCGCTTATCTCCTGATGGTGATTTGCGGAAATCTCCTGGTGTGCGGACTGCTTCTTCGGCAAACCAACGGAAAAACTCTGCAGCGTAGGCAGCTTCACCGCGAGCATCTGGCATCGCTTTCCCATTTTCGCGTGAAATAAGAGTTGCAATAGCTTCAATTTCACTTGTCATGATTTCAAAAGCTTTTCTTAAAATCTCAGATCTATATCGAGGGGCCGTCTTTGCCCACGCCACTGCCGCAGCATCGGCTGCAGCAATAGCAGCCTCGCACTGGGCATCTGAGGCCATAGAAACTTCGGTGATTACTGAATTATCACTTGGATCGTAGACGGCAACCTTGCTTACGCCATCTACCCATTGTCCATCAATATATAACTGTGTATGCATGGCGGTAATCATACGCTCAGCCTGCGAGAAGTTGAAACCAATGCGCTCTACGATAGAGCCTTGAAATAGTATTGCGGTATACGCAATGAAAAAGGAGTTTTAAGTGCCTAAGTCATGGACTGATGACGCTACAACACCGGTTGTGCTTCAAGACCACGCACACCTGAAAGACTCCTCCTTCTACACAATCAAGCGTCGGCTGTTAGGTAATCCTCTTAACCGTCACTCACTTAACCATCAGCGCCTTAGTAAGCGCTATGGATTAGGAATTTTATCTAGTGACTGTATTTCATCATCGGCATATGGTTCAGAGCAGATTCTTATCGCGCTTCTTCCTGCATTTGGTTTAGCTGCATTTGCAATATTGATGCCGATGACTGCAGTTGTTCTAACAATTCTAGTAATCATTACTTTGTCTTACCGAGATGTCATCAATGTTTATACAAAAGTTGGTGGGGCATACATAGTTTCGAGAGATAACTTTGGGCCAGTAGTTGCACAAATTGCAGCTGTTGCGTTGATGCTCGATTACATTGTTACTGTTGCAATTCAGTCTGCTGCAGGTGTTGCGGCCATCATTTCTACTTTCCCGTCCCTCCACGATTACAAGATTCCAATGATTTTGGTTGTTATTGTCTTGTTAACATATGGAAATCTGCGAGGCGTTAAAGAGGCTGGCAAGGCCTTTGCGCTTCCAACTTATTTCTTCGTTGGTTGTATGTTTATTGTTTTCTCTGTTGGGCTATATAAGCAGTTCAATGGAACTTTGATTAAGTTGAGCGTTGAGCAACCTGGTGCAATTGAAATTGGGCAAGAGCAAGGTCTTCTCACATTCGCAGCCATCTTTATCTTGCTTCGTGCTTTTGCCAATGGTGGATCATCTCTGACAGGCCTTGAAGCCATTTCGGATGGAGTTGCCCTATTTAAGACTCCAGAACATGTAAATGCACGTAGAACTTTGTACATCATGAGCACGTTGCTAGGAACTTTGGTTCTTGGTGTTTCTTGGTTTGCGCACAAAATCCACACTGTTCCTTATGAATCTGGAACTCCAACAGTTATCTCTCAGATCGCCAAAGCAATTATGGGAGACGGAACAGTTGGTCAGATTATGTTCGTGATGGTTCAGCTGGCAACGATGCTTATTCTCTTCGCTGGAGCTAATACGACCTATAGCGCCTTCCCATTGCTTTGTAACTTCGTTGCAACTGATGGTTATCTACCTCGCCAATTAACAAAGCGTGGTCATCGCCTTGCATTCTCTAACGGAATCTTGCTTCTAGCAGGTGGCGGAATTTTCTTAGTTCTCATCACTGCTGGCTCAGTTGAGCACTTAGTTGCTTTCTATGCACTGGGTGTGTTCACAGGATTTACTTTGGCAGGTTTTGGAATGACTCGTCACGCGTTGCGCAACAAAACAGGACAATGGCGTGCAAAGGTATTTATTAATGGGCTTGCGGGATCGATTTCGTTGATTGTTGTAATTATTTTCTCTGTTGTTAAGTTCACACAAGGTGCTTGGTTAGTTCTGGTCACGGCCCCAATTTTGGTTATGGCTTTTCTGCGCCTACGTCGTCAGTACGACCGTGAACAAGAAGCACTTTCAGTTAAGCGCCATCAAGAACGTGCTACTTCAATCGCTCGCCATGACGTAACAATCTTGATAGATAGCGTTGACATTGCAACTGTAGGTGCCATTCGTTATGCACGCAGCCTTAAGCCACGCAATTTAACTGCAGTTCACTTTGTTATTGATGATCGCCGTGCTGAGCAAATTCAGAAAGCTTGGGCTAAATCAGATGCACTAGATGATGTAACTTTAGAACTTATTGACTGCCCTGATCGTCGACTTGCAAATGCGGCATTGGATTATGCAATTCGTATGACTGAAAAACCAGATGTTGAGTTAACTCTTTTACTACCACGTCGTGCATATTCCGGATTCTTAGGCCGTTTACTGCATGATCAAACTGCTGAAGAAATTGCTGCACCAATTTCACAGCTTCCACGCGTTGTTGCAACAATCGTTCCTTTCGATGTTGCTCGCATTACTTCTGGTGCAACAATTGATGTGCGGCAGCCACTAGAAGTTAAGAAAGTATTAAAGCAATCAGTACCAACTCCCAAGACCAATGCACCAATCAATGTTGAACCTGTGAGCCATTACGCAGAAAACGTCATGAAAATCGGTGAGATTCAATGGAGAAAGCGCGCTCAAGTTCAAGGCCGAGTCACTTCAATTAAAACTGCTCCCCGCGGTGCTGCCCCAGCCCTTGAAGTTGAAATTTGGGATGAAACTGGCGGAGTCTCATTACAGTTCTTAGGACGTCGAGACATTGCAGGTCTTGAAGTTGGTTCACAGATGCGTGCTGAAGGTATGGTCGGTGAAGATGAGGGATCAATGGTGATTCTTAATCCTTCTTACGAACTCCTTGTATAAATTCTTTCAACATCACTGAACACTCTTCTTCAAGCACCCCACCACGCACTTCTAGCTTATTCAGGGCCCGAGGATCACGAATAACATCCCAAACCGAGCCAACGGCACCGCCTTTTTCATCCCATGCTCCAAATACAAGGGTTGCGAATCGAGACTGTGCAATAGCACCCGCACACATAGGGCATGGTTCTAGGGTCACAACAATTGTGTGATTTTCTAAGCGCCACTGCCCCAGCACTTGCGCAGCTTTTCGAATAGCAATAATTTCAGCATGAGCAGTTGGGTCGTTATTTAATTCACGTTCGTTGTGGCCAGTAGCAATAACTTCACCAGCGCTATTAACAATCACCGCACCCACCGGAACATCTCCACTGGCGCTAGCTTGTTGCGCAACAGCTAAAGCTGCACGCATTAACTCAATATCGTTCACAGCTCTAATAACTCTGCAAACTGATTGCCAAATCCTAATCGATTAGCAATCGCTTCCAATTGTTCATCAGGAAATAACTCTGCATCATCACAGAGTGCCGAAATCTCCATACCGCTCATTCCAAGATCTGCCAGGATTTCTAACTGACCGATTGGAGATGATTCATCATCATCTTCTGGAAGTGGGATGTCTGCAATCTCTAATAACTCTTCAGCAACTTCATAATCTAGGGCTGCAGTTGCATCACTCAGGAAAAGTGAAATATGTGCACCTAGAACACGAATCAAAATAAAGAACTCTTCATCAATTGAAATAAGTGCAATGGATCCCCCATTTGTTTGTTGCGCTTTAAGTCTTGAAATTATCTGGCCGATGTCATTTGGATCCGGCAATATTCCTAAGGTCCAGCGTCCATCTTCATGCCATGCAGCTACGGCTATATCTAACTCATTTGTGACACTGATTACTTTTGGCGCATCTTCGGCTAAAACGTCAAACTCTTCGATGTCTTCTGCGAGGTCATCATCGAAATCAGCCATGCTCAGATGATTCCACTCATTGGAAAGGATTGAAAGCCCTGTAAGGTAATGCCTATGAAAGTTCACGTTGCCAATCACCCGCTTATTGCCCACAAATTGACGGTTTTGCGCGATGAACGTACTGATTCCCCAACATTTCGCCGTTTAGTCGAAGAGCTAGTAACACTTCTGGCCTATGAAGCCACACGTGAGATTCGCACGCACAGCGTTGAGATAACAACTCCTGTTACTAAGACAAAGGGCCTAAAAATGGCCGAGCCTCGCCCAGTAGTAGTTCCTATTTTGCGTGCAGGCCTTGGAATGCTGGAAGGCATGAGCAAATTAATGCCAAATGCTGAAGTTGGTTTTCTTGGCATGGTCCGTGATGAGAAGACTTTGAAGGCAAGCACATATGCCAATCGTTTGCCTGAAGATTTATCTGGCCGCCATGTATTTGTTTTAGATCCCATGCTTGCAACTGGTGGAACTTTAATTGCAGCCTTTCATTATCTACTTGACCTTGGTGCAACTGAGATCACAGCAATTTGTATCTTGTCAGCACCTGAAGGTGTGAAAGCTGTGGAGGATGAGTTCTCTGCAAGTAAAGTGCCAATCAATATTGTGACTGGTGCACTCGATGAAAAACTTAACGAACATGGTTACATCGTTCCCGGACTGGGCGATGCCGGCGATCGTTTATACGGAGTCGTATAAATGGCAGCCACTTCCCCCGGATATGCAATTACTATCCGTGTTGAGGGCTCACCTTCTGCTCAACCTGTAGCACTTGCAACAACTGTTATTACTGCAGCGGGTGCAACTATTACCGCACTCGATGTTGTTGAATCCCTTTTAGAAAAAGTTGTTTTAGATATTACGTGTGACACCATTGATTCAGACCACGCTGATCAAATTGCAATTGCACTTGCAAAGAACCCTGAACTCACAGTTCGCAAAGTCAGTGATAGAACATTCTTGCTCCACCTTGGCGGAAAGATTGAAATTCAATCTAAAGTCCCACTTAAGACCCGTGATGATCTCTCTCGTGCCTACACACCAGGTGTTGCACGTATTTGTCAGGCAATCGTTGCAGACCCGGCAGATGCTCGCCGCTTAACTATTAAGCGCAATACCGTGGCAGTTGTTACTGATGGATCAGCAGTACTAGGCCTTGGAAACATCGGCCCAGCAGCAGCCCTTCCTGTGATGGAGGGCAAAGCTGCATTGTTTAAGCGCTTTGCAGATGTTGATGCCTGGCCAGTGTGTTTAGACACCCAAGATGTGGATGAAATTGTTCGCACAGTGCAGTTAATCGCACCTGTCTATGGCGGTATCAATCTAGAAGATATCTCTGCTCCCCGATGCTTTGAGGTTGAGCGTCGGCTACGCGAACTCCTAGATATCCCTGTTTTCCACGATGACCAGCATGGAACTGCCATTGTTGTTCTGGCTGCGCTTCGAAACGCACTCAAGTTTGTTAAGAAAGACCTAAGTTCAGTCAAGATTGTGTTGAGTGGGGTGGGCGCGGCTGGAAATGCGATTGCCCGTTTACTCACACTCAGCGGAGCTAAGAACATTATTGGCTTTAATCATCACGGCGTAATCCATAACGGCATGAAATCTGAAGATTCAATGCAACAGTGGTTTATCGATAACAGCAATCCACATAGTTTTATTGGCACAATGCCAGAAGCTCTAGTTGGTGCTGATGTGTTTATCGGTGTGAGTGCATCAAACATTCTTAAAGAAGCTGACATTTCAACCATGGCAAAGGGCTCAATTATCTTTGCATTGGCTAACCCAGATCCTGAGGTTGACCCGGTTGTGGCACGTAAGTACGCAACCGTTGTTGCTACAGGTCGTAGTGATCAACCAAATCAAATTAATAATGTTTTGGCATTTCCTGGAATTTTCCGAGGATTACTCGATGCAAACGCGCATAAAATCACCGATAAGTTATTAGTTGCAGCCGCTGAAGCTATTGCTGACTGTGTCTCTCCTGAGCAGCTCAATGCCTCATTTATTGTGCCCAGCATCTTTGATCCAAATGTGACTAAAGCTGTAGCTGCGGCGGTTAAGAAGTCAGTGTGATTGAAATAGCTGCATCATTTGATGCTCAACTTTCCAACCTTGCACCGTATTTAATCTACTTAACGGTCGGAGCAATAGTTTTCTTTGAAACCGGTGTTTTATTTGCCTTTTTTTTGCCTGGTGATTCAATCCTCTTTAGCGCAGGTTTGGTTGCAGCCGCCCATGGAGATGTAAATGTAGCGATTCTTGTGACCGTTATTTTTATCGCCGCCTTCTTTGGCGATCAAATTGGTTTTGTATTGGGCCGCTTAGTTGGGCGCCCCTATCTTGAAAAGCATAACTCCCCGCGTATGCAAAAGATGATTGCTCGCTCTGAGCGCTTCTATGAACAAACAGGGTGGTGGGCAGTAGTTGCTGCGCGCTTCTTCCCATGGATTCGTACCTTTGTTCCACCTATTGCCGGTGCATCGAAGATGAATTACTACAAATTCTTATCAGCTAACGCACTCGGTGCCTTGTTGTGGGGTGTGGGAATCACTCTTGCAGGTTATTACGCAGCTACTTTGCCTTGGGTGAAAACATGGTCTTACGCAATTGCAGCTTTCTTTATAACTGCCTCTTTGGTTTCTGCACTCGTGAACTATTTACGCCACCGGCGATAACACCCAAGTACGTCATAACAATTCCAGTTACAAGATAGACGCTTACATTCACACCATTGGTTGGTGATATCAAGTCAATCACTAACGATCCGACTAGTTGTCCGCCAACACTAAAGAGAGTGAAAGTTAAAACCCCTAGGTGTTGCACAATTGTTGAAGTAAAAGCAATATACATAACCCCAATTACACCGCCGGTGTATATCCACCATGGACCAGCTGGAAGTGGAACAAGTTCAATCTTTCCAATCAGTACCCCACCCAAAATAAGAATGACAAGCAGGGATGTTCCTGTGATGAAGTTAAGTAGTGATGTCGTAAAACTTTGATGCGAGTACTCATTAATTTGACCATTTAATGCCCGCTGCACGCCAACCACCGCACCAGCAATGCAGCCCAGCACAACAGCAAAAAGTGAAAGATTCTTGGCATCAATGCGATCAAAGACTGAAACAAAGACTGCTAAAACAGTTAGGACCGCTGCTGCTACACGGCGTCTAGAAATCAGCTTTTTCCCACCGCCGGTAAGGCCAATTCGATCCACAACTAAGGACATTGCTGTTTGCCCCGCAATTGATGCCACTGAGTAGATTGCAACACCAATGAGGGGCACGATATGAGTTTGAATCGCAACAAAACCTCCGCCTAAAGCCCCAGCAAGAAGTTTCCACTGGGCGATCTCTTTGTTGGCAACTGCGACCCGTAAGTTCTTTATGCCTTTTTTTATGGCTGGGTTAAAAACCGCAATCGCAGCAATAATGATTAATCCTGAACCAAAAGATACAAGAGCTGCTTCTAGACCATTGTTGAGTCGATGCGAGAGCTCACCATTTGCACGCGCTTGCAAGGCAATCATTAACCCTGAGAGCGCAGCTAATAGATCTAAACGCATCTACTAATGCGTGCCGCTGAACTCTCGCTTGTCAGCAATCCAATCCATGAGCGCAAACAAAACACCGGAAGCAACAAATGTCAGGTGGATGGCAATTCGCCATTTAGTTCCGTCACCGACGGTGTCCTGACCGGATAGTTCAATAAAGTCTTTAAGTAGCTCAATCACTGAAATCGCTACTAGTGAACCAATTAACTTAATTTTCAGACCACTAAAATCAATAGTTCCCATCCAATGAGGGCGATCTTTTGATTCAGATGCGACATCGATGCGAGAAACAAAGTTCTCATACCCGGCAAAGATAACCATCAAAATGAGATTAGCAAGCAACGTTAGATCCAAAAGTGCGAGTAAATCCAAGGTAAAGCTCTGTGGAGTTGCTTCGCCAATTTTTTCAGCCAAGTGGATAAATTCAATAATAAAGCGGTATCCCAAGAGAGCTAGTGCGCCAACTAAGCCCAAATAGAGAGGAGCGAGTAGAAAGCGAGAACGAAAGAGGATTGATTCAACTACATGCGATATTTGGCTCATGCCGAGAATTTTAACTTATCCTTCTAGTAAAACCGTGACCTGAAGCCATTCTTCCTCGAGTCTATTTTTTTCACCACGCAACTGTGCTAATTCATTGGTGATTTCATTCAAACGCTCAGCATCAAATGATGCTCCTTCCTGTTCACCTTCAAGCTCTGCTATCCGAGAATCCGCTTTTTCCATCTGGCGCTCAAGGCGCACTCTGTCCTTTTTGAGTTGGCGCTCTTCGGCTGCACTTGATGTTTTCTTCTCCTTAGGTGCGCTGACATCGGGTTGTAAGGCTTCATGGCGAAGTTCAAGATATTCATCCACGCCCCTTGGAAGATCCCTCACATTCTTATCCCCCAACAAACCAACAAAGCGATCACACACACGTTCTAAGAAATACCTATCATGTGAAATAACTATCAAGGTTCCACCATAGCCATCAAGCAAATCCTCTAACTCAGTCAGAGTTTCAATATCAAAATCATTTGTAGGCTCATCGAGTAATAAGACATTGGGACTATCCATGAGTAAACGTGTGAGTTGTAGGCGTCGTTTTTCTCCGCCTGATAAGTCGCCCACGGGAGTCCATTGGGATTCTCTATCAAAACCTAAGCGCTCACATAGTTGTGAAGCAGATAGTTCTCGTCCTCCACCGATTTCAACACGGTTAGCAACCTTTTCAACTGCTTCTAATACTCGCCACGTAGGGTCTAACTCATCTAGGTGTTGTGTGAGGAATGCAGCTTTAACAGTAATTCCAGTTACAAGTTTTCCTGCCGTTGGTTGGATTTCACCCACCAGAGTTTTCATGAGCGTTGTTTTACCAGCGCCATTAATGCCCACAACGCCAATGCGATCTCCTGGACCAACATTCCAATACAAATCATTAATTAATTCATTATCCCCAAGTTTGACCTGAACATGGTGGGCCTCATAAACCGTCTTACCTAAACGGTTGAGAGCAAATTTAAGTAGTTCACCTTGGTTGCGTGGCTCGGGCTCACCTGCAATTAAAATATTTGCAGCATCGACTCGAAACTTTGGTTTTACGGTTTGCGCAGGTGCTCCCCGGCGAAGCCATGCAAGCTCTTTCTTGATCAACATATTACGGCGCTGATCCATAACTGATGATTGGCGGGCTCGCTCTGCTTTTGCTAAAACAAATGCACTATAGCCACCGTCATATTCTTCAACTTTTCCGCCAACTACTTCCCATGTGCGATCGGTGACTGCATCTAGGAACCAACGATCGTGCGTGACAACTGTTACTGCTAAAGATTTTCGATTGTTTAAATACTGTGCCAACCAGGCAACACCCTCAACATCTAAGTGATTCGTTGGCTCATCTAGCAAAATTAAATCAAGTTCGTTGATGAGTAGCTTGGCCAATCCCACACGTCTGCGCTCACCACCAGATAACTGCCCAAATTTGCGATCAAAAATATGATCATCGAAAGAACCAAATAGGCCTGTGAAGACTTCACGAATATTTGGCTCACTGGCCCACTCATGTTTTGCGGTATCCCCTAATACAACTTCGCCCACAGTGCTCTCAGGATTTGCTGAATCAACTTGAGATAAGAGACCAATGCGTGCTGAGTTTGATTTAGTAACACGGCCAGAGTCTGGTGTTTCAGCACCTGCAATAATCTTCATGAGCGTGGATTTTCCTGAGCCATTTCGCCCAACTATGCCGATGCGATCGCCCTCAGAAACACCTAAAGAGACGCCTATTAAAAGCTCTTTAATATCAAAGGCTTTTGAGACCTCTTCGATATTTACAACATTGCGCGCCATGATGGGAGAGCGTACCTTTCCTTCATGAACGTTACTGACCGCGCGTACGCCTTAGAGCTAGATAAAAACGATCCTCTCGCTCATTTCAAATCACAATTTGTGGTCGCAGACCCTGAGATGTGTTATTTAGATGGAAATTCTTTAGGTCGTCTTCCAAAAGAGACTATTTCTGCCGTAAATAATCTCATGACTGAGTGGGGCGCGGAAGTTGTCACTGGCTGGGGCCATTGGGTTGATGAAGCTCAACCAACAGGGGATTTGTTAGGTCAAGCAGCCTTAGGCGCAGGCCCTGGACAAATTCTTGTCTGTGACACAACATCAGTTAACTTTTATCAACTCTGTCTAGCAGCGGTGCATGCACGACCTGGCCGTAAGACAATCATTACAGATGCTGCAAACTTTCCAACAGATCGATACATCCTTGATGGAATTGCTAAGCAGTTCGGCTTAAAACTTGTCTTGATTCAAAATGAGGACCCTGCAGTTGCAACACATGAGCGAATCACAACACAAGTTCTTGCACCATATCTCAATGATGATGTTGCACTTGTTACATTACAAGTTATCCAATATCGCTCAGGTGCTAGAACTGATATCAAATCAATTACCGATCAAGTACGTGCAATTGGTGGTTTAGTTGTTTGGGATGCCAGCCATGCAGTTGGTGCAATTGAATTGAATTTGGATGCCAATGGCGTGGATCTTTGCGTTGGTTGCACCTATAAATATGGAAACTCAGGTCCAGGTTCTCCCGCTTGGTTCTATGTGAGTAAGAGAATTCAAAAAGAATTACAAGTTCCTATCCAGGGTTGGTTTGCCCAAGAGGCTCAATTTGAAATGGGACCAGTCTTTGAGCGAGCTCAAAACATCCGTGGTTTCCAGATTGCTAGTCCGTCACTGATGGGAATTCGTTGTGTGAAGAGTTCGTTTTCAATGATTAAAGAGGCTGGCATAGATGCAATTGCACAAAAGGCTGCAGTTGGCACACAGATGATGATTGATCTCTATGACGCCTGGTTAGCCCCACTGGGATTTGTACTAAACACGTCACGAGATCCTAAAGAGCGTGGTGGGCATATTTCGCTGGTGCATCCTGATGCTGCTCAGATATGCGTTGCAATGCGCGAGATTTCTAATGTAATTCCTGACTACCGCACCCCTAATTCAATCCGATTGGCTATCTCGCCACTTCCAACATCTTTTGTTGAAGTGTGGGATGGCTTTGCACGTACGCGTGACCTAGTGGCATCTGGCCAATATAAAACAATAAAAGAAGGTGGTTCACGAGTCACATGAGCGAAAACTTCGATTCAGCACTGACATACACATCTTATTTAGCTGTTGATGAACTCCTGGGTTTGCAACGTCCCCTCTCACAGGGACCAGAGCATGATGAAATGCTTTTTATCATCATTCACCAAACCTATGAACTCTGGTTCAAGCAACTCATCCATGAATTTGCAGAAGCCCAGCGTGCAATGGAATCAGGTGATACTCATTATTCGCTAGCGATTTTGGGGCGTATTCGTACGATTCTAAAAGTCTGTGTAACACAAATCGATATTTTAGAAACTATGACACCTTTGCAGTTCAATGCATTCCGTTCATATCTTTCATCCTCAAGTGGTTTCCAGTCAGCACAATTTAGAAAAGTAGAAGCATTACTTGGTCGTCGCGATACTAAAATGGCCGGACACCTTCCACCTGCAATTCAAGCTGAGATTGCGCTAATCACCGCAGGTAATTCAGTCTGGGATTCAGCTCTGGCTTATTTAGCAAAGCGTGGCCATGCAATTCCTTCTGATGTCTTAAAGCGCGATCGTTCATTGCCTTATGAGGCTAATTTACCTGTGCAGGACGTATTGCTGGAAGTTCATACAAAAGATCCAGAGAGTGCAATGATTTGTGAGCGCTTAGTTGATATTGATGAGGGTATGCAAGAGTGGCGCTATCGCCATGTGAAGATGGTGGAGCGCACTATTGGCCACAAAATCGGTAGCGGTGGTTCAAGTGGTGTGGAATATCTAGCGAGTACTTTGTTTGCACCAGTCTTTAAAGATCTGTGGGAAATCCGTTCACGCTTTTAATTCGGTAAACCTTTAACCACAATCTCTTCTAAAGATTTGCGCACACGTGGTGCGTTTTCACGCTCCAGTAGCGGTCCCTCTAATTGCTCTGCTGATGCTTGCTCACCAATGGCAATAACTGCAACTGGAAGAAGTGATACATCTACTCCTAGGTTTTCTGCAGCCTTTGCTGCATCAAAGCCAGTCATTTGATGAGCAACAAGTCCGCGATGATGCGTTTCCATAACCAACTGCGCAACTGCTAAACCACAGTCATAGAGATGGCCCTTATTAGGAGTTCCATCTTCACCTGAGTGAACACCAGCCACAAGAATCAAAGCAGATGAGCGAAAGGCCCAACCTTGGTTGAATGGCGCTAGTGAATCAAGAATTTGTGCAAAAACTTCATCCCCGCGTTGACCGACAAAGAATCTCCATGGTTGACCATTGAATGCAGAGGCGGCCCAACGTGCAGCTTCCAAAATTGCCAATAAATCATCCTTAGATAGAACTGCCGTTGCATCAAAAGAGCGTGGGCTACGTCGATTGGCTAATACTTCATTAATCTCTACTGCAGTCTGTGCTTTCATCATTTGCGCAGTCTAGGTTAAAGCAAGTGTTCTCGCATTTTTTATTTCGAACTAACAATTACTTCTTAATGATCTCCACTAAATCGCCATAAGCAGTTTTTGCAATCTCTTTACGCTTTGCCATATAGGCAGGCGAAGCGCCAGTAATTAAGTGTTCAAATCTGCTGGCAGATTTAATTAATTTGTGTAATTCTGCTGAATCTGTTGAATCACTAAATACTGGTGGCTCCTCTTTAATGATCTGCACATCTTTGTGGGGGTTAATGAATCGATAGACCAAAGCAACTCGGCGAAGTCCTAAATTGGCAACATGGCGCAATCCACGATTGAAGTGATCCTGAATCATTAAACGCTTAAACGTTAATGACTTGGCCTGTTGTGGACTCTGTTGCTTTGTAAGTGCTAACAACATATCTGCAATCTCTTGCCCGCCAGTTGTTTGAGGAAGTTCTGCGCACTTTGCCGAAAAGGCTGCACGCACTTGTGGATCCTGCAATTTCTTAACTGTCTTTGTAATATCGGCTAAATCTGCTTGGTCTGCGCGTAGTGCATAACCAAAATCATGACACCAGCGAGCCCGAGCCTCTTGATCATCGGTTCCACGGATGTTTGAGACAAATACTGTTGGAACCTGTGCTGGCAACAATTCGTGCACACCGTTATATCCCGTTGCACAAATACCAGCATCAAATGCATGAAGCACCTTTGCAAGTGGGAAATAGCGCGCAACCTTAATATCGAGGCCCTCTGGGGCTAAAGAATTTCCATCTTTATCAATTGGAGCTTTAGTTAAAATCACTTGTAGGTCTTTCCAGCCAAGTAGACCTTCAAGAGCTGCAGTCATCTTGTGGTTCACATCGCTATCACCAGTTCCTAGTTGAACTAATGCAACTGGGCGGTTTTGATCAAGACCTAACGCTTTACGGGCATCTTCACGTGATAGCGCATCTTCTTTTCTAAAAAGTGAAACAGGAGATGTTAAAACAGAGTCTTTGCGCTTTGATGATGGACCAAAATCATAAGCGCGGGCAATATCTCCTGGCTCAACAATTGCATCCATCATCTTTGCTTGTAAACCTAAAATGAAGCGCTGCGGCTTCTTTTGCCATAGTCCACGACGAACCCACACTAGTTTTAACTTCGGGTTTGCATTACGCGCAGCTATTACACCTGGATAAGGAACAACGCCATCAAAAGATAAAACTTTTGCATCGGTTTCATCCACTAACGCTAAAAGACGATCTCGTAAGTATGCATCCCACTTTTCTCGTGACATCCATAAGCGATCACGGCCAGGAATGTATTCGCAGCGAATACCCATAAAGGAAGGAATCTCTGCAATCCCACCGGCCATTGAAACAATAATGGGATTAGCAACTGGCTTTAATGCAAGTGCCACAGCACTAGCGCGTGCTAAGTGGCCCATTCCAACACCATTACTGGTTGCAAGAATGATTGTGGGTTTAGACATTAGTTCCCCCACGAAGAGTGCAAGGGGCGACCTTCTGTATAACCAGCAGAAGATTGAATTCCAATTACTGCACGTTCTGCAAACTCATCCAGGTTTCGTGCGCCGGCATATGTGCAAGAAGAACGTAGCCCAGCAATGATTTCATCGAGCAAGTCTTCAACACCTGGTCTCGCTGGATCTAAATACATACGAGAAGTTGAAATTCCTTCTTCAAAGAGCGCCTTGCGAGCGCGATCAAAGGCATCTTCCCCAGAGGTTCGAGCAGCAACTGCGCGTGCTGATGCCATTCCAAATGATTCTTTAAACAAACGTCCGTTGACATCACTTTGTAAATCTCCAGGTGATTCATATGTGCCTGCAAACCAAGAACCAATCATCACTTGAGATGCACCTGCAGCAAGAGCTAACGCAACATCTCGAGGATGGCGAACTCCACCATCTGCCCACACGTGTGCACCTAACTTCTTAGCCTCCGTTGCACATTCCAAAACTGCTGAAAACTGCGGGCGACCGACACCTGTCTGCATACGTGTTGTGCACATAGCACCAGGTCCAACGCCCACCTTAATAATTGATGCTCCCGCTGCAACTAGATCTCTCACACCATCGGCAGTTACTACGTTACCGGCAACGATTGGAACTGGAAGACCGAGAGATTTAATCGCCTTAAGGGCCTCAAACATCTTCTTCTGGTGGCCATGCGCCGTATCAACAACTAGAACATCGACCCCTGATTCAACAAGTGCTGCGGCCTTTGCAGCAACATCTCCATTGATACCAACAGCTGCAGCAACGCGCAGGTGATTATTTGCATCAATTGCCGGTGAATACAGCGTGCCACGAAGTGCGCCAAGGCGGGTCATAATTCCAACTAAGTCACCATTGCTAGAAACTACTGGAGCTAACTTATGGCGATGCTGATTGAGAAACTCAAAAGCTGCACGGGCATCAAGGTTATCTGCCATCGTAATGAGTTCTTTACTCATTACTTGATGTAGCTGTGTAAAGCGATCAACGCTCTTGCAATCTTCTTCTGTAACAATTCCGACAGGCTTACCACCATCAACAATGACAATTGCACCGTGTGCACGCTTGTGTAAGAGAGAAACAGCATCGGCCACAGTTTGATGTGGATTTAAAGTAATCGGTGTATCAAAGAATATGTGACGGGTTTTAACCCATTTAATAACGCTATCAACTACTGCATGTGGAATATCTTGTGGAATAACTGCGAGGCCACCACGCCTAGCAATTGTTTCAGCCATACGACGACCAGAGATAGCAGTCATGTTTGCTACAACTAAAGGAATTGTTGTTCCTGAGCCATCAGTGGAAGCTAAATCCACATCCATACGGCTAGAGAGTTCTGAGGAACTAGGCACCATGAAGACATCGTCATAGGTGAGATCATGGGTGGGATTATTTATGAAGCGCACGTAGCAGAACTATACTCATGTAGGATTTAGGGATGTCTAATCCACTTATTTCAGCACGTGGTTTGACCAAGAAATTCGGAGATTTCACTGCAGTTGATGGCGTGGACTTCGATGTGGCCAAGGGTGAGTCCTTTGGTTTGCTTGGACCCAATGGCGCTGGCAAATCAACGATCATGCGTGTTCTTGCCGCAACATCTCAGCGCACAAGTGGAACCGTAGAAATCCTTGGTAAAGACCCTGAATTATTTGGGCCTCTTATACGTGCCCACCTTGGAGTTGTACCGCAGCAAGATAATCTCGATGGCGAATTAACTGTGAGTGAAAACCTTTACATCTATGGCCGCTACTTTGGATTATCAAAGAAGTTTATTAAAAACAAGATCGAAGAACTTCTTGAGTTTGCACAATTAGAAGAAAAGCGTGATGTAAAGGTTGAAGCGCTCAGTGGCGGAATGAAGCGTCGTTTAACAATTGCTCGCGGCCTTGTTAGTGAGCCAGATATTTTGTTACTGGATGAACCAACTACCGGATTAGATCCTCAAGCTCGCCATATCTTATGGGATCGCTTATTCCGTCTGAAGGAACAAGGCGTAACCCTTGTTCTAACTACACACTTTATGGATGAAGCTGAACAGTTGTGTGATCGCCTAGTTGTGCTGGATAAAGGTTCAATCATGGCCGAAGGATCTCCGGCAGCTTTGATTAAGCAGTATTCAAGTAAAGAGGTATTGGAAGTTCGATTTGGAAGTGATCGCAACAAAGAGGTTGCCCCGCAACTTGCAACGATGTGCGAACGCATGGAGACCCTGCCAGATCGCATCTTGATGTACACAGAAGATGGCGAAAAACTCCTTGAAGAAATCACTCATGCAGGAATGCATGCGACTACTTCACTTGTTCGCAGAAGCTCACTCGAAGATGTCTTCTTACGCCTCACTGGAAGAACGTTGATTGAATGAACGCGGGTATTGATGTTCCTACGATTCAACGTTTTGGAGCTTTATATATAGCTTCGGCACGTTTGAAAACGATGTCTAAGTGGCGAACCATCATCGCGGCGGTAGATATCGGAAATCCGCTGTTTTACTTAATCGCGGTAGGAATTGGTATTGGCGTCCTGGTTGAACAAGGATCGGGCACAAGCGGTACAAATGGCATTAAATACATAGCCTTCATCGCACCTGCCTTATTGGCTAACACCGCTATTACAGGAATTATGGATGAAACAGTCTTTCCTACTATTGAGGGCTTTAAGTGGCGCAAACTTTTCTTTGCGCAAAACTCAACTCCAATAACTGGTCGACAGATCGCAATAGGTGTTTACTTGGCTGCGCTTTGTCGTGCGCTCTTTGCAGTAATCGCTTACTACATTCTCTTGCTTGCTTTTGATGTTGTTAACTTTGGAATTAGTATCTTGCTAGTGCCTATTGCCGTTCTTGGTGGGGGTGCTTTTGGTGCACTTATGTTGTTTGCAGCAGCAAAAATTGAAAAAGAAGATCAATTCTTCAACATTCTAGGTCGCTTGGTCATTATGCCGATGTTCTTGTTCTCTGGAACTTTCTTTCCTTTGACATCAATGCCAGTTTATTTGCAGCCTATTGGATGGATTTCACCGTTGTGGCATGCAACCGAGCTTGGCCGTGAGTCTGCTTTTGATTACGGAATTAGCACCACCATGGTTGTTGTCCACCTTGTGTTCCTTGTTACCTTGCTTGTAATTGGTCTAGGCCTTGCTACTCGCCAATTTGAACGGCGGTTATCAAAGTGAGTAATGCTGTAGATATTGCAATGAACCGTAGATCAACAGCTATGTACGCTGGTAGACCTCATGTATTGCTAGAGCGCGGTTGGATTGCCTTTAGATCTACCAATTGGATTCCAGTTGTTACAGGTTTTGTTGAGCCAGTTCTTTTCTTATTGGCTTTTGGTTACGGAATGGGAAGCCTTGTTGGAGATGTGACTACAGGAAACAAAACTATTGATTACACCTTGTTTATCGCCCCAGGATTGCTTGCAAATAGTGCGATGAATGGTGCGATTTATGATTCAACTTGGAATGTTTTCTGGAAACTTAATGAATCCAAGTTGTATAAGACAATGCTCTCAACTCCACTTGGGCCTCTTGACATCGCACTGGGTGAAATCATTTGGGCCTTAATTAGAGGCCTCGTGTACTCACTTGGCTTCCTAACGGTCGTTACTGCTCTTGGTTTAACGCCGAGCTTCTGGGCAATCTTGGCAATCCCTGCAGCTTCTCTTGTTGCATTTGGCTTTGCCTCATTTGGAATGGCAATCACCTCTTACTTTAAGACTTACCAACAAATGGGTTTCATAAACTTCGTCTTGCTTCCCATGACTTTGTTCTCAGGTTCTCTCTACCCAATCTCTGTTTATCCTGATTGGTTGGAAAAAGTCATTATGGCTTTGCCTCTATGGCATGGAATTGAGCTAGTGCGCGCTTTTTGGTTTGGAGAAATTAACTCTGGAGTTTTACTACATATTTCTTATTTTATCGTAATGATCGGAATAGGACTTTTTGTAACATCCCGCCGATTGCGTGCACTTTTCTTGCGATAACGCTTTTTTAACTTTTTTTCCCTTTTTTACGTTTTTTCCCGCATGACACACCCGGGTTTTTTAGGGGTTGCTTTTAAAAAACGGCATGAGATACTTAAGCCTTAGTCCAAAGGGACTAAAAAATGAACCGGGAGAGTACTTCTCAAACGAGTTTCAAACGCTGAAACCTTTGCCGTACAAGTTTTACCAATGATTACCCAAACTAATCACAGAGAAACATTTAGATTCGTTCCTTCAACATCTACTCCTGTATCACCTGAGCGAGTAGCCCAACTCCTAAAAGCTGAATGGGAGTTATTCACTAAGCAGACTGGCAAGAGCGCCGAAGAAAGCAAGCGCGCCCTTAAGTCATTGCCTATGGGTGTAACTTCAAGCTTTCAACACTGGGACCCATATCCAATCTCCATCGTGAGCGCTAAGGGCGCCTGGATGACAGATGTTGATGGTCGCCAGCTCCTTGATCTCTCCATGGGCTTTGGCGCCATGCTGGCAGGTCACTTGAACCCAGTAGTCGTTGAGGAAGTAAAAAAGGCACTCGAGAGTGGAACTCTCTTTGTCACCCCTTCTCCTATTTCAACCGATGCGGCAGAGCGCATCTGCAGTCGCTTTGGTATTGAACAGGTTCGCTTCACTAACTCTGGAACTGAATCAACAATGTATGCCGTGCGCACAGCTCGCGCTGCAACAGATAAGAATGCAATAGTTAAAATTGAGGGCGGCTACCACGGTAGCTATGACCCATTTGTAGTCTCAAGTAAGCCACCTCTCGACAAGGTTGGTGATGCCGAAGATCCAATCGCTTACACACCTGAAGGAATCGTTCCAGGTGAGATGTATGTAGTTCCTTATAACAATGCAGATTCTTTAGAGCGCACATTCAAAAAGCACGGCTCTTCTATTGCTTGTTTCATCCTTGAGCCAGTTCTAGAAAACCTAGGAATTATCTTGCCGGATGAAGGTTACTTAGAGCGAGTGCGTGAACTGTGTGATGAGTACAACGTTGTTTTAATTTTTGATGAAGTTAAAACAGGATTAACTGCAGGACATCAAGGCGCTTCCCAGCGTTTAGGTGTTACTCCAGACTTAATTACCCTCGCAAAATCAATTGGCGGCGGACTTACTTTGGCAGCCTTTGGTGGCAAGAAAAAGTACATGGATTTTGTTACTAATGGAAAAATGGCCCACTTTGGAACATTTAACGGTAATCCCCTTGCAATGGCTGGTGTTCGCGCAGCTGATGTGATCTTTACCGAAGAATCACTTGCAAAGGCTGAAAGCTTTAACCAACAAGCACTTGATCGCATCAATGCAATCATTGAGCAATACCAACTACCAGCACACACTGTTGGTTTTGGTGTGAAGGGCTGTATTACTTGGTCGACAGAGCCAGTTCGTAACTACCGTGACTACAAAGCCACAGACTTTGCTGTCGCTGAGCTTTCATGGCTGTGGTCCCTTAACCGCGGAATCATTACGCCTCCGGGATTAGATGAGCAGTGGTTAATCTCGTTGGCTCACGGTCAAAAGGAAGTTGATATTTTGGTGGAGGATTTCGAATCCTTTGCTAAAGCTTTGCGTTCATAAAACTAACGGGAAGAAGAAAATGACAACGGAGTCAGCTCTTCAAACCGCTCGGACGCAGCTGCGTCGGGCCGTTGAACTACTAGAACTTACCGAAAATGATTGGCAAACCCTTTCCACACCTCGTCGCATCCTTGAAGTAGCAGTTCCACTTAGGCGCGATAACGGCATTGTTGAGATGTATAAAGGTTTTCGCGTTCAATACTCAACAACGCGTGGTCCTTCAAAGGGCGGTGTTCGCTTTCACCCAGATATAGATATGGATGAAACCGTAGCCCTTGCCATGTTGATGACATGGAAATGCGCACTTACGAACTTGCCTTATGGCGGTGCTAAAGGTGGCATCGCAGTTGATGCACACTCACTTTCTCTAGGCGAAAATGAGCGCCTCACACGTCGCTACACATCAGAGATCTTGCCCATCATCGGACCAGAGCGCGATATTCCAGCACCTGATGTTGGAACAGATGAGCGCAATATGGCCTGGATGATGGACACATATTCAGTTAACGCAGGGTTCTCTGTTCCAGGAGTTGTTACCGGCAAACCAATTGTTTTAGGTGGCTCACTTGGTCGCACATCAGCAACTGGTGATGGTGTTGCAATCTCAACAATCGAAGCATTACGCGTTAAGGCGATGGATCCCAAAGGTGCAACTGTTGCTATCCAAGGCTTTGGAAAAGTGGGTTATTGGGCCGCAATTGCACTTGAAAACCTCGGACTTAAAGTAGTTGCTGTCAGTGATGTCAGCGGTGGTGTCACAGGCTTCTCATCTGTTGCGCAGCTCTGGAAATACTTCCAAGCCAATGGCAACCTGCATATGCCTGGCACAGACAAGCTCACACAAGAAGAACTTCTTCACTTAGATGTTGATGTTCTTATCCCTGCAGCCTTAGCTGACTCTATTACTGAGAAAACTGCCAGTGGAATTAAAGCCAAGATCATTGTTGAGGGCGCTAACGCCCCAACAACTCCTGGTGGAGATCAGATTCTTAACGATAAGAAGATTCTGGTTGTGCCAGATATCTTGGCTAACTCAGGCGGTGTAATCGTCTCTTACTTTGAATGGGTCCAGGATAAGCAAAACTACTTCTGGAGCGCTGATGAAGTAAAGCAAAACCTCAATGAGATTATGATGAAATCATTTAGAGAAGTTGAGCATATGGCTAGCGATAAAAAGGTTTCCTGGCGAGAAGCAGCTCACATGATCGGTGTTGCACGCGTTGCTGAAGCCCACAGATTACGTGGTCTATACCCGTAATACATCCAGAGCTATTTCAACACCTGCAATCATCTGTCTAATCGGCATGGTTGGCAATGTTGGATACTCTTTGCGTTGTTCATCCATGAGTGGCACATGCATAAACCCGCTTTTCACTGAAGAATCCTTTAAGTAATCCTGCAACACATAGAAAATGTGATTACACACAAATGTTCCAGCGCTCAGTGAAATCGATGCTGGAATTCCTGCTGCCTTCATTGATGTAACCATCTTCTCAATAGGTAGCGTTGAGAAGTAGCCATCTGCGCCAGCAGCGATAATTCTCTGCTCTAGGGGTTGGTTGCCTGCATTATCTGGAATACGTCCATCATCTAAGTTAATTGCAATGCGCTCAGGTGTCATCACGCTTCTACCCTCTGCCTGCCCTAAACACAGCACGGCACTAGGTTTGTGAAGATCAATGAGTTCACGCAACTGAGCACTGGCTTGCCCAAAAACTACCGGCAGTATCGCAGTGACAAGATCATCACCTTTAAGTGCTTTAACAATCTCACCTGAAGGATTCAGTGAAGAAGCAGCAAAAGGCTCAAAGCCTGTTACAAGGATCTTAGACATGGATTAAGTATCGCTTACTAAAAGAAGAAAAGCCCCCGGTGTGAAAGGCA
>JBBAMY010000019.1:0-22756 GCA_040402235.1 Candidatus Planktophila sp.
CAACGACCGATGGCATCAATGTCTGGGCACTGTTATCGCGCAAAACCTCAGCTAATCCAAAAAGAAAAGCAGTAATGAGTAAAGTGAAGTAAATCGGCCAATTGGTCTCTAGATTTGAAATGGTGGTTAGTTCATCTAGAGCTGGAAATGAATCTCTATTGAAAAAAACAACAAGCCCCACAAAAACAGTCAATAGACCCCTCAAGAAATCCATTGCCACAATGAGCTTTCTGCGATCAAAGCGATCAGTGAGAACGCCTGCGTGGAGTGTGAAAATCAACCACGGCAAACGCGATGCAAAGCCGGCAGCGGCAATCAAAATAGGTGAGCGCGTAACAGCTGATGCCAGCCATGGATAGGCCACCATTGAAACACCATCGCCTAGATTAGAAATAGCCGTTGCAGTCCATAGTTTCCAATATGAAGATCCAAGCTTTTTACTCATTGTTTAGCACCTCTTTTGCTGCACTTTCACCAACATGGAGAAGAAATCTCAATGATAAAAGTGCAATCACTGTTGCAATTGCTCCGCCAATCAATAGCGGAAGGCGCAATCCCCCTTTAGCAATAAATCCTCCTAGTAAAGATCCAAAGGGCATTAATCCCCACACTAATGTGCGCCTAGTTCCATGTATGCGTCCAAAGAGATGGCCCGGAATAACACTTTGATAGGTGGCCATGAGAAGAATATTCCAGTTGGTTATTGTGAAAGAGGCTATGAAAGCTAGAGCAATATAGACGTAGATATTGGGTGATAAACCTTGTAGAAGTATGAGAAGTGAACTCAGAAAAATGCATATAGCCATCACTCTGCTGCGACCAAATTTAGTCGAGAGCTTGGGTGCCAATAGCGCCCCAATAATTGCTCCAGATCCTTGGATAGTTAAAGCCAATCCGAAGAGTGCAGGTTTGAGATTTAACTCATTTAAGATAAATAAAATGATGGTGGATGTGGACATGGAATAACACACACCAATACTGGCAGTTGTCACAACGAGTCTGAGTAATGGCTTGTTGCTATAAAGGTAGTGAATCCCGAATCTCATATCCTCTACAAAATCTGGTTTCTTTTCGGCGCTTTCTTCAATGCGTATATCTTGCAAGAACTTAACTGGGATAGATGCAGCTAAGGCTGCTGCAACTAAAAATCCCACACTGTTGATGACAAAGGGTAGATAAATAGCCACGGCATAGAGAAAGCCACTGAGTGGAGTTCCGACAAATCCTTGAACTACAGTTTCTGAGATTTGAAATCTGGAATTGCCTTTTTCATACTGACTCTTATCCAGAATTTGTGGAATCAGAGACTGCGAAGTGATATCTGCAGTCACTTCGCACATTCCAATGAGAAAAGTTGCTAAAAGTAATATGTAAATTGTGATCGTATCCGTTGCAATCGAGAGCGCTATGAGAGCGGCAATCACAAATCTTGATGCATTAGCTCCGGCTAATAAAAATCTGCGATCAACGCGATCAACGATTGCCCCAATTGGAATGGCAAATAGGAGCCATGGCAGCATGACCAACGCGCTAATTGCTGAGATCAGGACGGGATTCTTAGTAAGTGTGACTGCAAGAAGTGGGGCGGCGGCAATTAGAACCCCATCGGCTAAATTCGAGGTAAGGCTGGCGCTCCACATGCGGTTAAAGGCCGGACCCAGGGATTTCATGGATGTCAGCCTAACGCTGGAAACTATAAAGCTAAGTTCTTGGTTATCTGATCTGCATGCTCAATGGCATGGCGGGTGTAGATCTCAAGCCATCGCTCAAGTGAGAACTCCCCGCGCTCTGAGTGAATACAAAAGTTCTTTAACTGTGCTGGTTCAAGACGTTTGATGATTTCAAGTGATCCCGCACGCACTGCTTTGAAAACATCTATGGATGTCTGCACAGGCATATCTGTATAACCAAGAGTGGGATTCTTAGCCCACAGGCCTTCGTCATAACCTTGAATGGCAGATCCAGGTTCTGCAACTAAGCGCTTCAGGCGGGCAAAGGACTGTGCCTCGCTATCAGCGCAGTGGTGAATTACTTGGCGAGAACTCCAATCCTCCCCCACGCACACATCTAACTTTGACTCTGGGACATTACTAGCAATAGCTAAAAACTCATTCGTTGCCTTTTCATAGGCTGCTGCAATCTCAGTAATTGTTGGCATTATCTTTAAGCATACGTTCCGGTTACAAGGAAATAAACACGCCGAGATATCGAAACTGCGTGATCTGCATATCGCTCGTAATAGCGCCCAAGTAGAGTTAAGTCGATTGCAGTTTCGATTCCATGCTTCCACGTAGGCTCAATTAATACTGCGATTAACTTACGGTGCAGGTCATCCATCACATCATCATCATGCTCAACTTCAAGGGCCATTTGCGTATTGCGCGTGGCAATAACAACACCTGTCTTTTCGGTGATTGCAACAGCTGTAACTCCCATAGATTGAATGATGGAAACTAGCTCTGGCGGTACTGCTGCATTTGGATGACGCATACGAGCAATCTTGGCAACGTGGTGAGCGAGGTCGCCCATTCGCTCTAAATCTGAACCCATACGCAGTGCCGTTACGAGAGCGCGCAAATCTCTAGCTACCGGCTGTTGTCTTGCAATAATATCGATGATGCGTGAATCAGTTTCGTGCTGATAATCATCAATCTTGACATCGGTTGCAATCACTTCTTCAGCAAGTTTTAAATCACATGAAAGAATCGCGCTCGTTGCTTTTGTCATTGATATAGAAACCATCGCAGTAAGGTCGACCAGAGACTGCGAAATGTTGTCTAGTTCATCTTGGAATACAGATCTAATAAGGGCCATGGCGCTAAATCTATGCGGAGGTGATGAATAGAGGCAATTGATTAGGTGAACGGAAGGTAAACTGGCGTTTTGAGCCTATAGAGTGAGGCCTGTGAAGTTCTTGCGCCGAGATTTAGAGGCCCCAGAACCTAGAGCCTTGCCTGAAATGCTACTGGAAACGCTCAATCTCCTCGATGGAGATTCTATGATTCTGGCCCCTGGTGAAATCCCTATATTTATAACAGCTGGCGCTGAAGCTCTAGGGATACTAAAAGATGGGCGCATCCAAAGCTCTGAATTACTAGCAACAGTTCGTGTTGTTCGTCGCACACATAATCAGCAAGTTGGAACGATTGAAATCCCAAGAGGTCCAATTGGCGAAGGCAAGCACGAGCTGACTGTAAAAGTTCTTCCCCTTACAAAAGATGATTTAGTTTTAGTTCTCATTAGCGATGAAAGTGAAGCACAGCGCGTTCATGATGTGCGTAGAGATTTTGTCGCCAATATTTCACATGAGTTGAAAACTCCCATCGGTGCGCTATCCCTCTTGAGCGAGGCGGTTCTAGGGTCGAAAGATGATCCAGCGTCAGTTGTTAAATTTGCTACCCGAATGCAGTCAGAGGCTAAACGCTTAACTGATTTGGTTCAGGAGATTATCCATTTATCCCGTGTTCAAGATTCTGATCCACTCCAGCTTGCTCAGGAAGTAAGCATTGAATATGTCATTAGAGAAGCAATGGACCAATGCCAAATCACTGCCGATAATCGAAATATCAACGTGAGTTATCTCGAGAACAGTGATGCCCAAGTGTTGGGTGATCGAGATCAATTGATCATGGCGGTTCATAACCTAGTTGAAAATGCCATCAACTATTCACCTGAAAACACCAAAGTTTCTGTCACAACCGTCAGTGAATCTGGAATCATTGATATTTCCGTTACAGATCAAGGAATTGGAATCTCAGAGTTAGAACAAGATCGAATATTTGAGCGGTTCTATCGTGTTGATCCAGCACGTTCTCGCCAAACAGGTGGAACAGGGTTAGGTCTTTCAATCGTTAAGCACGTTGCAGCAAAGCATGGCGGTGAAGTAAAGGTATGGAGCGTCGAAAACGTCGGAAGTACTTTTTCAATCCGACTACCCATCTATGAATCACCTATGGAGAGCGTTGAATGACAAAGATACTTATCGTTGAAGACGAATCATCATTTTCTGAAGCTCTAGCTTTCTTGCTTGGAAAAGAAGGTTTTGAAGTAAGCGTTGCTGAAGATGGCCGTGCTGCACTCAATATCTTTGCAAAAGAAGGTGCGGACTTAATTCTCCTTGACCTGATGATTCCAGAGGTTTCTGGGGTGGATGTGTGCCGCACTATTCGCACAACGTCACAAGTTCCAATCATCATGCTCACCGCAAAAGATGCAGAAATAGACAAGGTTGTTGGTCTTGAACTTGGTGCAGATGATTATGTGACTAAGCCTTATTCATCCCGTGAATTGATTGCCCGCATCAAGGCAGTTCTTCGCCGTGGGATTGCAGATAATGATGCACATGGTGATCTTGATGTTGTTTCAGTTGGCCCCATTAAATTAGACACCGCTCGCCATCAAGCGACAATTAACGGCTCACTCGTTGGTCTTCCACTCAAAGAGTTTGAACTATTAGAGTTTTTAATGCGAAACGCTGGCCGTGTTTTAACCCGCTCACAGCTTATTGACCGTGTGTGGGGCGGAGATTACTTCGGGGACACCAAGACCCTGGATGTTCACATCAAGCGTTTGCGATCAAAGATTGAAGCAGATCCAGCTAACCCTGTATTGATTCAGACCATCCGCGGTCTTGGCTACAAGCTAGAGAATTAAAGAGAAGCAAAAGCATCATCAAGAACGCTTAAGGCATCCTTGAGAAGCTCATCTGTAATAACTAGTGGTGGCAAGAAGCGCACAACATTTGAGTAAGTACCAGCTGTTAGAACCAAGACACCTTGGCTCTGGCAGTACTTAACAACTGCGTTCATTGCAGCAGTGTTGGGATTCTTAGTTCCTGGCTCTACTAATTCAATTGCCTGCATAGCACCGCGTCCTCGGACTTCACCGATAACTGGATACTTCTTAGCAAGATCGCGAAGAGATGATCCTAAAATCTCTCCGATGTGGCGAGCGCGAGCAACAAGGTTTTCTTCTTCCATTGTTTCCATTGCGCCAAGGGCAGCAGCACATGCAATTGGATTTCCACCATATGTTCCACCCAAACCTGATGCATGAACTGAATCCATTACTTCAGCACGGCCAGTAACTGCTGCAAGTGGAAGTCCACCAGCAATTCCCTTAGCTGTTACGACCATATCTGGAACAACGCCTTCTTCTTCAACGGCAAACATATGTCCTGTGCGGGCAAAGCCAGTCTGAACTTCATCGGCAATAAAGACGATTCCGTTGTCCTTTGAATACTTTGCTAGAGCTGGAAGGAAACCCTTAGGTGGAACGATGAACCCACCTTCGCCTTGAATTGGCTCAATCAAAATCGCAGCAACGTTATGTGCTCCGATTTCTTTATCAATTTTATGTGTGACCATGTCAATGGCATCTTCAGAAATCGTTGCTTGATCGCCCACCCAGTGGAATGAATAAGGCATTGGTACGCGATAAACCTCAGGAGCAAAAGGACCAAAGCCCTCTTTGTATGGCATGTTCTTTGCAGTTAACGCCATAGTGAGATTTGTACGACCGTGATAGCTATGTTCAAAAACAACAATTGCGGCACGCTTTGTATAGTGACGTGCAATCTTTACCGCGTTCTCAACAGCTTCAGCGCCTGAGTTAACAAGTATTGACTTCTTCTTATGTGAACCAGGGGTCATTGCATTGAGCTTTTCGCATACTTCGATGTAGTTCATATATGGAGCAACAGTGAAACATGTATGCGTGAAAGCTTGCACTTGCTCAATAACACGATCAACAACACGCTGCGCAGAGTTACCAACACCAGTAACGCCGATTCCTGAACCTAAATCAATAATCTGGTTGCCATCGATATCGAGCAAGATCGCATCACTTGCACGTTCAATCACAACTGGAATTGCCATGCCCAATCCGCCAGAAGTCGCTTCCGTGCGGCGCTTGAGCGCCTCGGTAGATTTTGGTCCCGGAATAGCGGTAACCAAACGACGTTCTTGAGTCAGATGAGTAAGTGTGTCCATGGGAAAAGTCTAAGGCCTCATTTCCGATCAGGGGACCTAGTAGTTACCCTTGGCGCTATGAGTTCACTGAGAGATTCGGCACCACTTCTAGATGCCTACCTTTCTTACTTCGAAACCAAGCGCACACCTTTCACCATCCCAGGTCACAAGCAGAGGGCTTCGCGCCTCGATGCCGGCTTGGGGGTGGTCGTTGATGGTGACACACCTTTATATGGCGGCCTAGATGAGATCAAATTAACCAACCAGACATTAAAGAAAGCAGAAGCCCTAGCTGCCACATTTTGGGGCGCTGACTTCGCTCGCTTTTCAACTGGTGGTTCAACACATGCCAACCAAGCAATGATTTTGGCTCTGGGAAAACCTGGGGACAAAGTTGCACTCTCTCGCACGGCGCACCGCTCAATTCTTAGCGCACTTGTATTAGCTGGATTAGAGCCCATCTGGTTATCACCGCAAATTGATGTAGCCACTGGCGTGCCAACAGGTATAACAGTTGCTGAGTTTGAAAAAGTTATTAATCAAAAACCAATTGCGCTTCTTCTTACTGAGCCAGGTTATCTAGGCACTTTGTCAGATTTAGGCGCACTCGTTAAAAGTGCTCACTCACATTCGATTCCAGTCATCGTGGATGCTGCATGGGGCGGACACTTTGGTTTCTCGCCATTAACACCGCAGCACTGCTTGCAGATGGGTGCAGATGCACTTATTACTAGTGTTCACAAAGCACTTCCTGGATACAGCGCCTCAGCGTTACTTCTAGCACAAGGCAAGTTGCTTAACCTTGATCGTATTGAACAAAGTTTTGAAACAACTCACACCACTTCACCTGCCGGTGCACCGCTTGCATCTATTGATGGTTGTCGCGCCTTACTTCAAACTCGCGGAGAAGAGTTGATTTCTGAATTAGTTAAAAACGTTGAGAGCTTTAAAGTAAAGGTCCAGGCAAATTTCGATTTGCCCATCTTTTTAAATACTAATGATTTTGCCCCAGGCCGCTTTGACCCAGCCAAGATTGTTCTGCAAGCTAACCAATTAGGTTCTTCTGGAGTTGAGATTGAGAAGAAACTACAAGCACAGGGCATCCGCGTTGAGATGGCAGATAGTGACACTGTTGTTTTCATTGCAACTCTGGCTGACTCAACCCAAGAGTTTGATCACTTAGCCGATGTTCTAGTCTCAATTCTCAAATCTCTCCAATCTTCACCTCGCCCAACGGCAACATCATTGAGCTGGTCAGTAGTGCCAACGGTTGCAATCTCAATGCGCGATGCTTACTTTGCAGATACCGAAATGGTTGCAGCTAAAGACTGTGTTGGGCGCATCTCTGCAGACTTAATCGCCCCCTATCCCCCAGGTGTTGCAGTAGTTGCACCTGGTGAAGTTTTAACTGCACAGATTCTTGATGGTCTGGCAACAACCAAGGCAGCTGGTGTGCGCATCGCCTATGCCACAGACCCTTCTCTTACAACCTATCGAACCGTCAAGAATTAAGCCTGTGTTGCACTATGTGCAACGGGTATGGCCATGATTTGTTCACCTTGAGCCGATAACATCAGCCACATGTCTGATACTCAAACTTGGCAAAAACGCGCACTTGATCTCAAACCACAATCGCAGATTTTCATCGGTGGAAAATTCGTTGATGCAGCCAGTGGTAAAACCTTTGAAAACTTCTCACCGAGCGATGGACATTTAATTTGTAACGTTGCATCTGGTGATACCGAAGATATCAATCGAGCAGTTGCAGCAGCTAAAAAGGCATATGACTCCGGTGTGTGGAGTGAGATGAATCCACGTGATAAAAAGGCAATCATGTTGCGCTGGGCACAACTTCTCAATGAGCACCGAGAAGAATTAGCTTTACTTGAAGCAATCGACACAGGCCGTCCCATTGCAGATGCACTCAGTGTTGATGCTCCTAACTCTGCTCGAGTAATCCAGTGGTATGGCGAAACAATTGATAAGACATACGATGAAATTGCACCAGCACCACGTAACGCACTTGCCATGGTTACACGCGAACCCCTTGGTGTTATTGGCGCAGTAGTTCCTTGGAACTATCCAATGATGATTACAAGTTGGAAATTAGGACCTGCTTTGGCTATGGGTAACAGCATTGTTGTTAAACCTGCAGAAAACTCTTCATTGAGTGCGCTCAAGATGGCTGAACTAGCAATCGCTGCAGGATTGCCTGCAGGTGTCTTTAATGTGGTTCCAGGTCTTGGATCAGAGGCTGGTCAGGCACTTGCCCGCCACATGGATGTTGCAAAGATTGCATTCACAGGTAGCGGACATACTGGTCGAAAGATGATGCAATACGCCGCTGAATCAAATATGAAACAGGTTTCACTTGAACTTGGTGGAAAGAGCCCTCAAGTTGTTCTCAATGACTGCACCGACTTAGAAGCTGCTGCATCAACTATTGCTTGGGCTATCTATTACAACGCAGGTCAGACTTGTAATGCAGGATCTCGAATCATTGTTGAAAAAGGCGTAAAAGAAGAGCTCTTTGCTCATCTACATAAGTTCCTTGAAAGCTTTGTTGTTGGAAATCAATTTGATCCAACTACGCAGATGGCTGGACTTGTCTCTGAACTACAACGCGATCGCGTTAACGCCTACCTTGATCTCATCGGCCAAGATGGCGAAAAGCTAATCTTTGGTGGGCAAAAGACTTCTGGAAAAGATCTGCTTATCAAGCCAACATTAATTGATAACGTCAAGCCTGGCTCACGTCTTGCCCAAGAGGAAATCTTTGGTCCAGTCTTAGTTGCAATTGATGCAAAAGATGAAGCTGAAGCTTTGCAATTAGCAAATGCAACTGAATACGGATTAGCTGCATCGGTGTGGACTAATAATGTTGCCCGCGCACATAAGTTTGCACGCAAGCTACGTGCTGGAACTGTTTGGGTTAACACTTTCGACATGCTCGATGTGATAACTCCATTCGGAGGCTTTGGTGCTTCAGGTAATGGAAGAGACAAGTCATTGCATGCACTAGATGCATACAGTGCGTTAAAAACAACGTGGGTTGATCTGAATTAAATGCCTGGCGTTGAAATAACTGGCAATGTAGTTCCACGCTCAGAAGAGATTCTGACTCAGCAAGCACTGGACCTCATTGCGCTGCTGCACCGCACACTCAATCCGCGTCGCCTAGAACTCTTAGCTGCACGCAAAGTACGCATGCAGCGCATTGCAGATGGTGAAGACTTTGATTTTCTGCCTCAAACCAAAGCAATTCGTGAGGATAAAGGCTGGAAGGTTGCACCGGCTGCGCCGGGTTTAAATGATCGGCGCGTAGAGATAACTGGTCCTACTGAGCGAAAAATGACAATCAACGCCCTTAACTCTGGGGCAAAGGTCTGGTTAGCAGATTTAGAGGATTCAAATACCCCTCTTTGGGAAAATGTTATAAATGGTCAACTCAATTTGTTAGATGCAATTACTCGCACAATTGATTTCACTAATGAGGCTGGTAAGAGATATGAACTACGCCCAGATAATGAATTGGCAACAATTGTTGTTCGCCCCCGCGGCTTTCACTTGCCGGAAAAACACATCCTTGTTGATGGCCAGATAACTTCAGGTTCATTTGTTGACTTTGCTTTATACATAATCACTTGTGCCAAATTACAGATTGCTCGTGGTCATGGCCCCTACTTTTACCTTGCCAAAATGGAGTCCCACCTTGAAGCTCGTATGTGGAATGAAGCTTTCAATATTGCGCAAGATTTCTTAAATATCCCGCGCGGCACCATTAGGGCAACAGCTCTGATTGAAACTTTGCCTGCAGCTTTTGAGATGGAAGAAATTCTCTTTGAACTTAAAGATCATGCAGCAGGATTAAATGCAGGACGCTGGGACTACCTCTTTAGTGTCATTAAAAACTATCGCTTGCGCGGTGCTGATTTTGTCTTGCCAGATAGAAATAGCGTTGCCATGACTGCGCCATTTATGCGTGCATATACTGAATTACTTGTGAAAACTTGTCACTCCAGAGGCGCACATGCAATTGGCGGAATGGCAGCATTCATCCCGAGTTCTGATCCCGCAGTTAATGCCACTGCATTTGAGAAAGTGGCCGCAGATAAAACGCGTGAGACAAATGATGGCTTCGATGGTTCGTGGGTTGCCCATCCAGGAATGGTGGAACTGTGTAAAGAGCAGTTCACGAAGGTTCTTGGTGATCGTCCTAATCAAAAGGAAAAGACAAAATCAGAAGTTTCAGTTTCGGCAGCTCAATTACTTGATATCAAATCCACACCAGGCTCCGTCACTGAGGCAGGACTTCGAAATAACATCAGTGTTGCAATCCAATATCTTGAGCGGTGGCTGGCTGGCTCTGGCGCTGTTGCAATCTTTAACTTGATGGAAGATGCAGCTACAGCTGAAATTTCACGCTCACAGATCTGGCAATGGATTCATAACGAAGTCAGGCTAGAGAACGGTGAGCTAGTCAGCGCTAGCTATGTGAAGCAATTGGCAGATGAAGAGGTTACAAAACTGCCCCAATCAACTGACTACACACAAGCTCAAAAAATGTTTATCGAGACCTCAGTTAATGATGATTACTTAGAGTTTCTGACTCTGCCGGCATATGAGGCGATGGCCTAACTTAGGCGATTAAAGTTGTAATTTCTTGAGCTGCTGCGATTAACTCAGGCGTAAGCGATATCAATTGCTCCCGTGTGGTCGTTTGTGTTGGCAAAGTGATATTGAGATAAGCAATAAATCTTCCATCACGGGCACGGATAGATGCTGAAATTCCACACCATTGCTCGGTGTGCTCTTTATAGTTGTATGCAACCCCAGAAATACGTGCTTGCAACACCTCAGTACGAAGTTCATTTGGATCTGTGATTGTGTAATCAGTAAGTGCTGCTAAGGGAGATGCTAAATACTTTTCAAGTAAGGCATCTGATAGTGATGCTAAATAAAGTTTGCCCACTGATCCGCAATTGAGTGGTATGTGCATTCCTGCTAAATCAACTTCTTCTGGTAAATCCATTCGTATTTGATCAAGAACGATTAGTTCACCACGAGCGGCGATTTCAAGAAATGCACTCGCCCCAAAAAGAGCTGAGATTCGCTCTAGTACTGGCCGTGCTTTTCGACTCATGAGATTTGTTTGCGTTGAAGCAGCTAACTTAAATGCGCCGCTTCCAACTGTGAATCGCCCTGATTCATCATCTTTTTCAACTAATTCAAATTCCAACAAAGTGTTTATCAAGCGCCATGCAGTTGCGCGGTTGATCTCCATAGTTTTAGCAAGCTCTGGAATTGTTTGGGGCCGTGGTGATTTAGCCAAAAGATCAAGCATGGCGAGCGCACGCTCAACAGATTGAATCCGTTGCACCATGTGAACCGCTCCTTACGTTTGCGTGAACTATGAGATTTAGGTTAGCGCAAACTGTGGCGTTGGCATATACCGGGGGCTAGTCTTTGGCCTATCGGTCAAAGGCTATATTTCTAAGGGGTTTGAGAGTGAAAATGAAGGCAGCAGTTCTAGATGGCATTGGTTCAAAATTTGAAGTTCGCGAAGTTGAACTTGATAAGCCAAAATCTGGAGAACTCCTTGTAAAAGTTGCGGCAAGTGGATTGTGTGCAAGTGATTTAAACGCTGTCGATGGAAAGCGCAAGCTAGTTCCATTTCCTGCAGTTATTGGCCATGAAGCCGCTGGTGTTGTTGTTGAGGTGGGTCCTGATGTAACAGGTGTTGTTGCTGGAGATCACGTGATTATGTCAATCGTTCCCAGCTGTGGAACATGTGAATATTGTGCAAGTGGTCGACCAAACTATTGCTCAACTGCAGGTAATGCCATGTCAGTGGGTGGCCTATTTGATGGCACATCACGCCTTTCCCAAAATGGTGAAAAGCTCAATCACTTCCTAACCGTTGCCTCATTTGCTGAATATGTTGTTGTGCCGGTTTCTGGCGCAGTGGTGATTCCTAAAGAGATGCCACTGGATCGCGCAGCTCTCATTAGTTGCGCAGTTCTAACTGGCTACGGCGCAGTGATAAATACTGCCAAAGTAAAGCCAGCTTCAACTGTTGCAATCTTTGGTTGCGGTGGCGTTGGATTAAATATTGTGCAGGGTGCACGTATGGCCGGTGCAACAACAATTATTGCTGTTGATGTAACACAGGAAAAACTTGATTTAGCTAAAAAAGTTGGTGCCACTCATGTCATCAATGGGGCCACAAGTGATCCTGTGGCTTTGGTTAAAGAAATCTGTGGCGGGGTTGACTATGCCTTTGAAGCACTCGGTCGTGAGAGCACGATCCAACAGGCTTGGGGCACAGTGGGCGTTGATGGAACCCTGATTTTGGTGGGCTTAATGAAAAATGGTGCCACCATCACGCTTGATGCCGGACCTTTTGTCAACGAACAGTCGATTAAGGGTTGCTACTTTGGCTCAGCCAACCTGAGAAAAGATGTTCCTGCGTTAGTAAATAGTTACCTGAATGGCGACCTATTCCTAGACGAGCTCATATCTGAGCGGATAGGTTTAGAGGGCCTTAACTCAGCCTTTGATCGTTTAAGGGCTGGCGAGGGGGCGCGAAACGTATTGGTCTTCGACTAATTCGTTTTACGTAAGTACAAAATTCCAGACCGCTTGCGCTCAACACGTGTAGTGCAAGAGGTAAGGATGTATGACAAAACACATACCACTTACAACTAGGAGGAACGCAGTGAAGTTTTCAAAACTAACTAGTGGATCCGTAGCTGCAGCGCTTGTTGTTGCACTAGCGATCCCCGTGATTCAAAGCTCACCAGCTAATGCAGCTCGTGACTTCTCTAAGGTAACAAGTGCAGGTCAAGCTGGCGGTCTAGCTGGTCTTGAAGCAGCGTGCAGAAGTGAAGGACAACTCAACGTAATCGCTTTGCCGCTCTACTGGGCAAACTACGGCGACATGATTGATGGCTTCAAGAAGCGTTACGGAGTCAAAATCGATGAGGCAAACCCAGAAGGTTCATCTCAAGAAGAAATTGATGCTGCAGTAACAAACAAGGGCACAAAGCGCTCGCCAGATGTTTTTGATATTGGTCTAGCAGTTGCAGTTAAGTATCTCAACACCGGAACTTATGCCCCATACAAGGTGAGAACTTGGAACAACCTCCAATTTGCATCCAAAGTTGATCCATCTGCACAATTCACACCTAACTACACAGGAACAATGACAATTGGTTACAGCGGAGCTCTTGGAACAATTACAAAGCTTGATGATCTTCTAGATCCAAAGTTCAAGGGCAAGATTGCTCTTAACGGAGATCCTCTAGGTTCATCTGCTGCCATGAACGGTATCTTCATGATTAATAAGGCACTTGGTGGAACATTTGATGATGTTTCAAAGGGTGTTGCATTCTTCAAGAAGTTAAAAGATGCAGGTAACTTCATCAACGTAAACCCAACTCAGGCAACAATCGCATCTGGTCAAACACCAGTTGTTATTGACAATGGCTACCTACAGGCGGGCGTTGTTAAGGAGTTTGCAAAGATTGGTAAAGTCTGGAAGATGTACACACCTGCTTCAGTGGGTTCTACATACAACAGTGCGATTTCAGCATGGGCACCACATCCAGCATGTGCGCGTCTATGGATGGAATACACACTCGGTGAAGTCGGTGCCGATATTTGGGCACAAGGGGGAGCTACTCCAACTCTTTGGGTACACCTTCTCAAGACCAACCGTGCATCTGCAGTTGCCAAAGCATCTATCGGTAACAGCAAGGTTATTGCTGAAAAGGCAACATCTGATCAGACCGCTGCTGCTCGTGCATACCTAAAGACTGCATGGCCTGCAGCTGTAGGAACTAACTAAGTAGAAACGTCAATTCATTGACACAGCTTCAATACAAGGGAACCGGTTCTGCCACTGGCAGGACCGGTTCTCGGTATTGGCGAAGTAAGAGCGCATACCTTGGCGCTCTTCCCTTTCTCCTATTCACTGGCATCTTCCTTCTCTATCCAACATGGAATGTTATGTCGGGTGCGTTTAAAGATAATTACGGTGTTGCAAGTACGGTTGAACTCAAGGCAGTTTTTAACTCTCCTATTGCTAGAGGCGCCTTTGGAAACTCTCTTGAAATCTCAATAAAAACCGCCATCATCGGTGCGATTCTGGGTGGTCTTTTTGCTTGGGCAATCGCCTCAGGAAAACAAGGCGGTGTCTTTTATAAAGTCTCTGTTGCACTCAGTAGCGTGTTGGCCCAGTTCGGTGGCGTCATGCTTGTCTTTGCTTTTCTGGCAACCTTTGGTTTTAACGGCTTGGTCTTAACGTTTGCTACACAGTTCTTACCCACATCTTTTCTTGCCGATGCTAGCTGGCTTTACAGCATGAATGGCTTAGCCGTTCTCTATACGTTTTTTCAAATCCCTTTGATGGTCCTTGTTTTTCTACCTACTCTAGAAAACTTACAGCCTCAATGGCGTGAAGCCTCTGATGCCCTTGGTGGCAAGTACTACGAGTACTGGCTTCGTGTTGGAATCCCAATTCTGACCCCATCTTTTGCAGGAGCTGCGCTACTCCTCTTCGTTAACTCTTTCTCAGCCTATGCCACCGCTAGTATCTTGATTAACCTGGCCGATTTCTTAACTCCTCTTCAAATTGCCACAGCGCTCACGAGTGAGACTGGTGGATCAAATCCGGCTGAAGCTAAAGTTTTATCATTCTTTATGGTCATTGTCGTCATCATTGCTATGACCTTCTATGCACTACTTCGACGCAACGTGAGTAAGTGGGAGCAACGTCGATGAAACAGAGAATGGGTGTGAAAATCTGGCGCTGGTCAATCATCTCAGTAGTCGGCTTTTATCTTTTAGTTCCTCTCTATGCGATGTTTGATTTTTCAACCAAACCTTATGGATTTGAGGATTCTGGTCGTACATTGCGAGCATGGAAAGTAATTGGAACTCAGGAGGCTCTCTTTGAAGCTGTGACACGCTCGCTCATTACCGCACTTATCGTCATGGCGATCATCCTCTTCCTAGTTGTACCAACAGCGATTTGGGTGCAGTTGAAGTTACCTCTACTTCGCCGCCCATTTGAACTTCTTTGTCTTATTCCCCTAGCTATTCCTGCCATCGTTATCGTTGTAGGTATCGCGCCGCTATACCGATGGATTTCTATAAATCTCAGTGAATCTCCCATCACTCTGGCTGGTGTGTATTCCATGCTTATCCTCCCCTACACGTATCGCTCACTCTCTGCAGCTCTTGATGCCGTTGATATTCATACCTTGGCCGAAGCTGCAACTACTTTGGGTGCTGGTATTTCGCGAGTGATCTTTGGAATCATTATGCCAACGATTAAAACTGGAATTATCAATGGTTCATTCATTGCAATCGCCCTTGTACTTGGCGAATTCACGATTTCAAACATCCTAAATTTCAAGACTTTCCAAGTTGTCATCGCTCAAATCGGACGTACGGATGGACAAGTGGCGGTTGCGGTCTCTGTTGCCTCTTTGCTATTTGTTCTCGTGCTTCTTTTACTCATCCCAAATAAAAAACGTCAAGGGGCTGTTCTTGATGTTGACATCGCCTAATAGAGAAGGAGACATACGTTGAGCTCATCGACATATGTACAACTAGTTGACCTCGCCAAGTACTTTGGAAAGGTCAAGGCACTTGATGGTCTGAGTCTGGACATCGCACAAGGTGAACTTGTCGCACTTCTTGGTCCATCTGGCTGCGGCAAGACAACAGCGCTTCGAGCATTGGCTGGCTTGCAAGAGTTAGATCGTGGTCAACTCATGGTTGATGGAAAAGATGTAACTTTTCAAAGTGCAAGCAAGCGCGGAATGGGAATGGTTTTCCAGGCCTACTCTCTCTTTCCACATATGACTGCACGCGAAAATGTTGAGTACGGTTTAAAACTACGGACCCATAAGGTTTCAAGCCAAAAACGTAAGGAACGCTCGGCTGAACTTTTAGATTTAGTTGGTTTATCAACCCACGCAAACCACTATCCGTATCAACTCTCTGGTGGACAGCAACAGCGCATTGCCCTGGCCCGCGCCCTTGCGATCTCACCAAAGGTATTACTGCTAGATGAGCCACTCTCAGCACTTGATGCCAAGGTGCGCACACAGTTGCGAGAAGAGATCCGACGCATTCAAATGGAGCTTGGAACTACTACTCTTTTTGTTACTCACGATCAAGAAGAAGCTTTGAGTATCGCTGATCGCGTGGGAGTTATGCGCAACGGCCAACTAGAACAGATCGCGGCCCCATCAGAGCTCTATGACCGCCCTAAGACATCATTTGTTGCTGAGTTTGTTGGATTAACCAATCCAATCTCTGGCAAGGTCTCCGGCGGCTCAATTGAAGTTCTAGGAAGCGTAGTTAAAACTCTTCCAGGCTCTGTAACTTCTGGAACAGGAATTGCTCTCATTCGCCCAGAGAGCATTGATGTTGTTGCCAGCAAATCAGGCAATGCACATGTTGCGGCGGCAAGCTTTCTTGGAGCATCATGCCGCTTAAACATCACCATGAATGATGGAACTAAAATTACTGCCCAGCTTCTAAGCTCTGATGCTGCTGGCATCGGAGCAGGTGCAACTGTCTCAGTATCACTTCTAGATATGCCGCTATTCGTCAAGGCTGCTGGATGATCTTTGGTTCAATTACAAAGCTAGAGACTTTTACTGATGAGTTTGTTTGCTTTGTTAAGCTAACAACATCTGATGGTCACATCGGATGGGGACAAACATCTAACTATCATTCAGATATTACTGCGCAGGTTTTTCATCGCCAAGTAGCTCCATGGGTATTAGGTAAAGATGCATCCGATATTGGAGCACTTGTTACTTTGGTTGAAGCACGTGAACATAAATTTCCAGGAAGCTACCGAGCTCGTGCAAATGCTGGTTTAGATACCGCCCTGTGGGATTTGCGCGGCAAGGTTGAAGGCAAACCAGTTGTAGAACTATTGGGTGGAAGCGCTAAGAAACTGCGCACATACGCATCCTCCATGCGCCGTGACATCACACCACAAGAGGAAGCCCAGCGTTTAGTAAAACTACGTGATGAGTTTGGCTTTGATGCCTTTAAGTGGCGCGTTGGCGCAGAGTGCGGAAATGATATTGATGAGTGGCCCGGCCGCACAGAGGAAGTAGTCCCTGTTGTCTCTCGCGCACTGGGTGATGGAATCTCTAAATTAGTAGATGGCAACAGCGGTTTTTCTCCTAAGCGTGCAATTGAAGTTGGCGCGCTATTGGAAGCAGAGGGAATTAGCCACTTTGAAGAGCCTTGCAAATATTGGGAGCTTGAAGAAACAAAGCAAGTAACTGATGCGCTAAAGATTGATGTTACTGGCGGTGAGCAGGATTGGGATTTAGTCACCTGGAAGCGCATGATTGATATGCACGCTGTTGATGTCTTGCAGCCAGACATTATGTATATGGGTGGCATCTGGAGAACGTTAAAAGTTGTAGAGATGGCAAAGATAGCCGGTATGCCAATCACACCCCATAGCGCCAACCTTTCTCTTGTCACTATCGCCACAATGCACTTATTAGGAGCTATTCCTAATCCAGGAAAGTATTTAGAGTTTTCTATTGAAGGCTTTGAATATTACCCCTGGCAAAAAGATCTCTTTCTTGGAAATCCCTTTGCGATTGAAGGTGGCACAGTTCAGATTCCACAAGGCCCAGGCTGGGGTGTTGAGATTAACCCAGCATGGCTTGCAAAAGCTAAGTATCAACTCTCAGAGATTTAAGCGGTAATAGTTTTTCTAATCATTTGCTGATAAAACTTTCCAGGCTGACGGCTACTTGGCTGTGGCCCACCCACCTGAACAAAACCTAGTTTTTCATACGCTGTAATAGCTAAACCATTATCTGTCCACACGCCCAGCCCTTGAACAAGCCAATCTCGTGATGCTGCTTGCTTATCTAAGAATTCAAACATTGCACGCATTAAGCCAACCCCGCGAAAATTAAGATCGCTCCAACAACCACCAATCCAACATGTGGCACCAAAGTCACCTTGAAGGTTTTCCACATACATCATCGCTGCATCAACACCATCAACTGATGAAATTACATAAGTTTGCTTTAGAAATTCAATTCGCCATCTATCTTCATCAAAGGCGCTCTCATTTTCATAGGTGCCACCATAAGCATGAGGACTATCTATCAGAGCTTTCAAGCGGATATCGCGCAGCCTTGCCCATTCATCAGCATGTAGTTCAACGCATGTGATGATGTGAGGCATTGGGCAATTATGCCTTACTTACTTCTTGAATCTCTTAGGCACAATCTTGCTTGCGTGACCTTTCGCCTTTGCTAATAACCGCTCAGCCCAAGCAAACTCAACGGCTAGAACAAAAAATCCAGCAATGACTAAGGGCATTGTGAAAGGACCTGGAAGAACAATTAAAACCAAGCCAGCTAGAACTAAAAATGAGCCAACCGAAAAAGCAATGATCTTTCTCAAGCCCTTGGGCAAGAGCAACCAGTTCTTCTTCACTTACTGTCCTCTTCTTTGTGATCAGTAATGCGCCCAGGGTGGGCCTTCATCTCAGGGCTCTGCTTACTCTTAATCAAGCTAGCAATTGTTGCGATCAATAAAATTGTTGCAATAACTGCAAGGCTAATGGGGGTTGGAATCTTTGGAACGTTATCAAAGAGTTCATGTGCATAGGTGAGCATTAACTTTATACCGATGAAAATCAAGATGAAGGAAAGGCCCAAGGAGAGGTAAATCAACTTATCGAGTAGACCCTTGATGAGGAAATACAGCGCTCGTAGTCCAAGGAGTGCAAAGGCATTAGCTGTAAATACTAGGAAGGTTTGAGAGGTCACACCGAAAGTGGCTGGAATTGAATCTAGGGCAAAAAGTAAATCTGTTGAGCCAATAGCAATAATTACCAAGAACATGGGAGTGGCAAAGCGCTTTCTGCTCACTTTAATAAACAGTTTTGAGCCATGGAACTCATCAACCATAGGCACGCGTTTTCTGATTGAGCGAATCATGAAATTATCATTTGGTTCTGGGTCTTCATCCCAGTGCTTGAATAGACCGATACCAGTCCAAATCAAGATTGCACCAAATATTGCAAAGGTGAAGGAGAAGGCAGAAATTGCAACTGCTCCGATCGAAATAAAGATTGCTCTTAAGACCAATGCCAACATCACGCCGATGAGCAGAACTCTTTGGTGGTGGATGCTTGGTACAGCGAATTGGGCCAGAATGATTACGAAGATAAACAAGTTATCAATGGAGAGTGAGTATTCAACTAAGTAGGCGGCAAAGAACTCTGTTCCATATGTTGATCCAAAGTAGGACCACACCCAAAGGCCAAAGCCAATTGAAATGCTGACATAGAACAAAGTAGTGGCTACTGCCTCTTTGAATTTAACGTCATGGGCTTTGCGTGAAGCAGTGAGTAGATCTACCAAAATAAGAGTAAGAATCAGTCCGACTGTTACCGCCCAGATGAGCGTTGAAACCTGCATGAATTTCTCCCTTGATAGCCATGAGTACTACATGGTCAAGGTCTCCCTAACCGAATGAACGGCCAGCGCCCCGGGTTTTTACACCGTATTGACGAGGTAGCTGTAGTGAGGTACTCCCCTTAAACAAGTTAATCGTAAAGGCAATCCTACCTGACTGCAAATCAATCTCTTATGAAGCACTACCTATGCACAAGTACCTTATTCATCATAAGGTTCGGGGGTGAATAAAAACGTTGATGCAGATTTCCTAGCCCTTCCACTAGCAGCCGTTAGTGATGCCGCGATAAGCACCGCTAAAGATGCCGGTGCATCCCATGTTGATGTGCGCATTGAGCGCACACGCAATGGTTTGCTCTCTTTGCGAGATGCTCGTCCTGAGACACAAAGTGATGAGACCAATGCCGGCTTAGGCGTTCGCGTCATCGTCAATGGAGCCTGGGGCTTTGCTTCATCTCCTGAAATATCTGTTGATGTTGCCAAGAAGCTTGCACACACAGCAGTTGCAATGGCGAAAACTTCAAAGCCTTTATCAACTGAGTTAGTTTCACTTGTTACAGAACCGGTTTATGCAAACCAGACCTGGGTCTCTGACTATGAAATAGATCCGTTCTCAGTCTCAGACTCAGATAAGAAGGATCGCCTTGCAGATTTGAGTAACCGTCTGCTTAAGAGTGCAGGCGTTAATCACACATCTGCTCATACAATGTTTGTTAAAGAGCAAAAGCACTACGCCGATTCATATGGAACTAGCACCACACAACAGCGCGTGCGCATCCAAACACAGATTGAAGCAATCTCCATTGGTGATCGTGGCTTTGAATCTATGCGCACATTGGCACAACCTGCAGGCTTTGGTTGGGAGTGGATGGGCAATAAGCACTGGGATTGGGATGGCGAGATTGCTGAACTACCTTCCCTATTGGCTGAAAAGGTTGCATCTCCATCCGTTGAACCTGGTCGCTATGACGTATTAGTTCATCCATCAAATCTCTGGCTCACTATTCATGAGTCCATTGGCCATGCAACTGAACTCGATCGCGCAATTGGTTATGAAGCCAACTATGCCGGAACCTCTTTTGCCACACCAGATAAGTTAAATACCCTTCAATACGGCTCAAAGCTGATGAATGTGACTGGAGATCGCGCCACACCTCATGGCCTTAGCACGGTGGGCTTTGATGATGAAGGTGTTGCAGCCCAGCGCTGGGACATCATTAAAGATGGTCTTCTCGTTGGTTATCAGTTAGATCGCCGTATTGCTGCTCGCGTTAATCGCGATCGAAGCAATGGCTGCGCCTTTGCAGATTCACCAGCACACGTTCCAATTCAGCGCATGCCAAATGTTTCTTTGCAACCAAATCCAACAGGTCCAACCTATGAAGAGATGGTTGCTTCGATGGAAGATGGAATCATCATTAAGGGTGATAAGTCTTGGTCTATTGATATGCAGCGCTATAACTTCCAATTTACTGGTCAACAGTTTCACCGTGTGAAGAACGGTAAAATTGTTGGTCAGCTCAAAGATGTTGCCTATCAAGCAACGACAACTGATTTCTGGGGCTCTATGAAGGTTGTGGGTGGTCCTTCAACCTATGTTCTAGGCGGTGCCTTTAACTGCGGTAAAGCGCAACCAGGTCAGATTGCAGCGGTAAGTCATGGTTGCCCAGCGGCAATCTTTGACAAAGTAAACATTCTCAATACTGTTGCGGAGGCTGGAAAATGATTTCTGCTCAAGATCTAATTGAAAAGATCACATCGGCTGCACCATGTGATGACTGCATTGTTGTTGTGCGCGATAAGACTCAAGCTAACCTACGTTGGGCTGGCAGCACGCTAACCACGAACGGTGTTATCCAAGAGCGCAGCGTCACTGTTGTTGCCTTCGTGGCCGTTGAAGGTGGCATGGCATCTGGTGGTGTAACACGCACAGATGTCTCCCTTGCAGATGTCCCAAAGCTACTGGACGAGGCAATTGCCGCAGCAAAAGCATCAGGTGCAGCTGAAGATTACGCACCACTTGCTACAAACGTATCTATTGGTGATTGGTCAGCAGCTCACGTTCCAACTGGTCCTGAAGTATTTTCAACGTTTGCTCCAGCGTTAGGTGACATGTTTTCACGCTCAGTTGCTGACAAGATTGAATTATTTGGATATTCCGAACACACCAATGAAACAACCTGGGTTGGATCAAAGGGTGGGTTGCGCTTGCGTAAGGATTCACCAGTTGGCCGCGTAGAGATGACTGGAAAGTCCCACGATCGCTCACGCTCCACATGGAACGGTGTTGAAACTCGTGACTTTAAAGATGTCTCTGTTGCAAACATCGATGCACAGATTCGCCAGCGCTTAACCTGGCAGGGCACAAAAGTAGATCTACCAGCTGGTCGCTATGACACCATCATGCCTTCAGGCTCAGTTGCAGATCTCTTCACCTACATGATGTGGGTATCAGCTGCTCGTGATGCTCATGAAGGTCAATCAGTATTTTCTAAAAAAGGTGGCGGTACTCGCATTGGTGAGAAGCTCTCTAATCTTTCACTGCAGTTCTTTAGTGATCCTGATTTCAAGACACTTCCTGCATCTAACTTCGTAGCAACTGCTGTGAGTTCACCATTCTCATCAGTATTTGATAATGGTCAACCTATTAAGCGCGTTAACTGGCTCAAAGATGGCGTCTTGCAATCTCTGATTCAAACTCGTGCAACAGCAAAGCTCACCAACCTTGATTTCACACCAATCGGTGAAAACCTTGTTATGAGCGTTGATGGAGCAAGTGGGTCACTGGAAGATCTAGTCAAGAAAGTTGATAACGGACTACTTCTTACAACCTTCTGGTATATCCGCATGGTTGATCCCAACTCACTACTTCTGACCGGCTTAACTCGTGACGGTGTTTATCACGTTAAGGGCGGCGAAGTAGTTGGTGCAACGAATAACTTCCGTTGGAATGATTCACCGGTTTCAGCTCTATCTCGCATCACACATGCTGGTGCAAGTGAATGGACGCAACCACGTGAATGGGCTGGCGATATGTCTAATATGGCCGTTCCACCGCTTGTGATTAAAGACTTCAATATGTCAACAGTGAGCCCGGGAAGTTAATCTTTCTCACCTAGTTCTCTACTTATGGATTGATGACACCTGTGCCGAGTAGCACTAACACAGTAGTTCCAAGGGCGATTCTGTAGATAATAAAAGGCATGAAGGATCTAGTTGTTACAAACTTAAGTAACCAGGCGATGACGGCGTAGCCAACAACAAAGGCAATGGCTGTTGCTATAAAAGTTTGTGGCAGGG
>JBBAMY010000020.1:0-9460 GCA_040402235.1 Candidatus Planktophila sp.
ACATCTTGGGAAGTAAGTGGGATTTAGCTGCTACATCACCTTCACTTGAGTCATACACTGGTGTTGGCACCAACGCCGAAGTTGAAAAGTTGATTGCTGCAGGCAATAAGAAGGTTATTTTCAATAGCACCTCAATTGCAACGATGCCGAGCAAGATAGAGGGCGTTGCAGTACTTGATGCTAATCACATCGTGGTTGTAAATGATAATGACTTTAACTTCGCATACAACACAACTTCAGGTTTGGTTGAAATCGGTAAGTTGAAGACATCATTCCTGACTATCAAACTGCCTGTTGCACTTCCAACATATCCTGAAGCTGCTGCAGCCAAGTATGGAAAGAAGTGTTCGAAGGCTGGTCTAGTTGCCGCTGACTTAACATGCAAGGCAATTCAGGGCGACCTTCGCTGGAGAAAGTAATTTAGAAAGAAAAAGCCCCGCAGATTTATCTCTGCGGGGCTTTTTATTTTTCTTAATCGTTTTGAGGGAAACCTAAGTTGATTCCACCATGGCTTGGATCTAACCAGCGGCTTGTAACAACTTTGCCACGAGTAAAGAAATGAACACCTTCGCTGCCATGTGCATGTGAATCACCAAATAATGAGTTCTTCCATCCACCAAATGAGTAATAGGCCATTGGCACAGGAATTGGAACGTTGATTCCCACCATTCCAACTTCAACTTCATTCTGGAAACGACGTGCAGCTCCTCCATCATTGGTGAAGATCGCTGTGCCATTTCCATATTGATGTGAGTTAACTAAATTCAAAGCCTCGTCATACGTATTAACGCGAATAATGCTTAGAACCGGACCGAAGATTTCATCGGTATAGACCGACATCTTTGGAGTTACGTTATCGAGCAAAGTAGGTCCAAGGAAGAAGCCGTCGCCATCAACTTTTAGATCGCGGCCATCAACAACAACAGTTGCACCTTCTTTAGCTCCAGCTTCAATATAAGAAGCAACTTTGTCGCGGTGAACTGCTGTGACAAGTGGGCCCATGTCGCTGCCCTTTGTGCCATCGCCCGTAACAATCTTTGCCATACGGGATTTAATCCGTGCGACTAATGCATTTCCAATGGGTTCAACGGCAACGATTGCAGAGATTGCCATGCAACGCTCTCCTGCAGAACCAAAGCCTGCGTTAATGGCAGCATCTGCTGCAAGTTCTAGATCGGAGTCAGGAAGAACGATCATGTGGTTCTTAGCCCCGCCCAGCGCTTGAACGCGCTTTCCGGATTTAGTTCCTGTTTCATAGACATAGCGTGCAATAGGAGTTGAACCCACAAATGAAATTGATTTAATTCCTGGATGAACTAAAAGCGCATCTACAACTTCTTTATCTCCATGAACAACATTGAAAACACCATCTGGCAATCCCGCCTCTTTCCACAACTGCGCCATAAACATTGCAGCAGATGGATCTTTCTCTGAAGGCTTTACAACAACGGTGTTACCGCAAGCAATGGCAACTGGGAAGAACCACATTGGCACCATCGCTGGGAAGTTAAAGGGAGAGATGATTGCAACTGGGCCAAGTGCTTGGCGGATTGAGTAGACATCTACTCCAGTTGATACTTCCTCTGAAAATCCACCTTTGAGCAGATGTGGGATGCCACAAGCAAACTCAACTACTTCAAGACCACGTGTTACTTCACCTGCAGCATCACTTAATACTTTTCCATGCTCTGCAGTAATAAGAGCTGCAATCTTTTCTTTGTTTTGTTGAACTAACTCACGAAAAGCAAAAAGAACCTGCGTGCGCTTAGTCAGTGAGCTATGGCGCCATTCGGCAAAAGCTGCTGTTGCTGCAGATACGGCTGAATCAACGGTGGCGGCATTTCCAAAGGCCACAGTCCCGGTTACTTTTCCAGTGGCCGGGTTATAGATATCTCCCGTGCGCTCTGGCTTTTTTGTATCTGGGGCGCCGTTGATCCAATGCGTAATCTGCGTCATAGGTGCAATCTACTTGAGGCGTTAAGATGGCGCTACCTACTAGATAAAAGGGCTGAAATTTCATGAGTGCACCAATGAGTGATCCTGCAAAGCAAGCGGCCGTAAGTGCTGCTGACCGTAAATATGTATTTCACTCATGGTCTGCCCAAGGTGCAATTTCGCCTATGCCTTTTGCAAGCGGCTCAGGCTCTAGATTTTGGGACCATGCAGGCAAAGTTTATTTAGATTTTTCTTCACAGTTAGTTTTCACAAACATTGGCCATCAGCATCCAAAAGTTATTAAGGCTATTCAAGAGCAGGCCGAAGTTCTAACAACTATTGCGCCTCAACATGCCAATGATGCCCGTAATGAAGCCGCCCAACGCATCGTTGAATTAGCTGGGGATACTTTTGCCAAAATTTTCTTCACAACTGCCGGCGCAGATGCAGTCGAAAATGCAATCCGCATGGCACGTATGCACACACACAAGCACAAAATACTTTCTACGTATCGTTCTTATCACGGCAATACAGGTGCTGCCATTAATGCAACTGGAGACCCACGCAGATTCCCTAATGAGTTTGCTTTTGGCCATGTTCACTTTTGGGGACCATATCTCTATCGCACTGCTTTCTGGGCAACAACTGAAGAGCAAGAGTGCCAGCGCGCACTTGAACATCTTGAACAAACAATTATCTTTGAGGGCCCAAACACAATTGCTGCGATCTTGATTGAATCAATTCCAGGAACTGCTGGTGTGTTAGTACCGCCTAAGGGATATCTTGAAGGAATTCGTGCGTTATGCGATAAATACAACCTTCTGTGGATTGCAGATGAGGTGATGGCTGGCTTTGGTCGCACAGGCAAGTGGTTTGCATACCAACACAGCGCAGTTGTTCCAGATCTGATCACTTTCGCTAAGGGTGTTACTTCTGGCTATATCCCACTGGGTGGAGTTGTCATTAGTGAGCCAGTATCAAAGACATTTGATGAAAGAGTATTTGCTGGAGGCATGACATACATGGGCCACCCATTGGCATGTGCTACTGCTGTTGCAACTATCGATGTCATGAAGGAAGAAAAAATGCTAGAAAACGCCACAATGATTGGCGAAACCATTCTTGGTCCTGGGCTAAAAGAGTTAGCTAAGAAGCACAAAATTATTGGCGATATCCGCGGCGCAGGTGTTTTCTGGGGCATTGATATGGTCTCTGATCGTGCAACGCATGAGCCTCTAGCTCCATACGGTGCATCAAGTCCTGCAATGAATGAGTTAGTGGCAGCGTGTAAGAATCATGGATTGATGCCATTTAATAACTTCAACCGCATTCACTTGTGCCCACCATGCAATATCTCAGTAGAAGATGCAAAGCTGGGTCTTGAGATGTTTGATAAAGCGCTCACTGAAATGGGAAAGCATTACACCGGCAATTAGACGTTGAACCTAAATTCAACAACATCTCCATCTGCCATTACGTAATCTTTGCCTTCCATACGCACTTTTCCTTTAGAGCGCGCTTCGGCAACTGATCCCGCTTCCATCAAATCAGCAAATGAAACAATCTCAGCCTTAATAAAGCCCTTTTGGAAATCAGTGTGAATAACACCTGCAGCAACGGGCGCAGTGTCACCTTTATGGATTGTCCATGCACGAACTTCTTTAGGTCCTGCAGTTAAATAAGTCTGCAAGCCCAGAGTTCTAAAACCAACATGGGCCAGAGTTGCAAGCCCAGGCTCTTCTAAACCAATAGATTGCAAAAGCTCTAGCGCATCTTCATCGCTGAGCTCTGATAGCTCTGCTTCAGTTTTTGCATCTAAAAAGATTGCCTCAGCTGGTGCCACAAGTGCTTGCAGCTTCTTGCGGAGCTCGGTGTCATTTAACTCAGCAGCATCTACGTTGAAAACATAGAGAAATGGCTTTGCAGTAAGTAGATGGAGCTCTGCTAGATCCTCTCGGCTAATAGCACTTTGTGAAAGTGGACGGCCAGATTGCAACCATTCATTGGCTGCCTTTGCTGCCTCTAGCGCTGGGGCTTTCTCTTTTGCAATGCGTACTTCTTTTTCAAGACGTGGGATTGCCTTTTCAATTGTTTGTAGGTCGGCCAGGGCTAACTCAGTATTAATCGTTTCGATATCACTGGCTGGATCAATGCGGCCATCAACGTGAACAACATCGCCATCGTTAAATACTCGGATAACTTGGCAGATCGCATCGGTTTCACGGATATTTGCTAAGAACTTATTGCCAAGACCGGCACCTTCTGATGCACCTTTAACAATTCCTGCGATATCAACAAAAGAAAGGGCGGCAGGCAAAAGCTTTTGTGAGCTATAGATAGTTGCCAGCTTTGCCAAGCGGCTATCTGGGACACCAACAACTCCAACGTTGGGCTCAATGGTTGCAAAGGGATAGTTGGCTGCTAGGACGTTGTTCTTGGTCAATGCGTTGAAAAGGGTGGATTTACCCACATTTGGCAGACCAACGATTCCGATAGACAGGCTCATAGTGGGTAGAGCCTACGCGGGATTGTCAGTGCAAACTGCCACGATAGGCCCATGCCCGCATACGTAGTAACCCTTCTCATAGGCCTAATGGCCGGTGCCGCTATTGGATATCTAGTTGCACGCCTTAAATCTGCATCCTCTGTTGCAGATCGCGCACTTCTAGATGATTACAAATCTCAGTTAGAAGCAGAGCGCAGCAAAACCGAATCTGCAGTCAAGCTAAACGCTGAGCTTGTTGCAATGAAAGAGTCAGTTGAAAAACTTTCAACCCAAGCTAATGAGGCAAACCGCATTCGCACAGAGGCTGAAGCAAAGTTGAATACAACAATTCTTGAGATGCGCCGTGCCTCCGAATCCATCTTTGATGAGACAAAAAAGATTGCTGGCGCACTTTCTAACTCTCAAACCCGCGGCAAGTTTGGTGAAGCCCAACTTGAACTATTGCTACAAGGTGCAGGCCTTCGCGAAAATCACGAGTATTTCCGCCAGAAATCAACGACTGATTCTGATTCATCAGGTATTCCAGATATCACTGTGAAGATGCCTGGTGGCAGTCATATCTTTATTGATTCAAAGTTTCCCTTTGATCGTTTCTTAGAGGCCTTTGATCCAGCTAACAATGGCGAAAGAGATGAACTCTTGCAAGCTCACACTAAAGATTTGCTCAAGCACATCGAAGCTTTAGCTAAGCGTGGCTATCACAAATCACAGGGCTCCCCAGATTTCGTTGTTCTCTTCGTTCCTTTTGAGACTTTGTTATCAGAGGCGCTGCGCTTAGATTCAAATCTTCTTGAAAAGGCTTTTAAGGTAGGCGTAACAGTTGCCACACCAACATCGATGATGGCGCTGCTTCGCACTATTGGCTATATCTTCACGCGCAATAAGTTAGCTGAAAACGCTGATGAGATTCAAAAGGTTGCAGGTACCTTCTTAAAAAACATCACTCTCCTACACACCAAGATTGTGGCAGTTGGTAAAGCGATTTCATCAACATCTAAAGCCTATGAAGATCTAGTTCCAACGGCTGAAAAGACTGTCCTTAGCCCAGCTCGTCGCATTCATAACTTGGGTGTGACTGGAGATAAAGATAAACTAGCTATTGAATATCCAGAAGCACCGGCCTCAGTTCGAGAACTAAAGAATGATGAACTAGGCGATGATGATTTTATTGATGCAGAAGAGATAACAGATGGAGATAAGTAAATGAGCACCGTAACTAAGATGGCGATTCAAGGCCCTGGACTTAAAAAGCAGGGCATCGTCGTGCTGCAAAGCTTCTTTATTGGCTTCTTTACTTTCGTTGAACTGTGGCTACGCAGCGGTGTTGGAATCCTCACCGGCGTAATGATTCTTCTTTCTTTCTATGGCGCACTTCGCTTTGGACGTCCTGGCACAACCTATGTCTCTGTTGTCACTCCACCACTTGCTTTTGCCGCCAACGCTCTTTTTTGGATCTTGATTTTTGATGGCTTTAGACCATCACGCGTTGGTATTGATTTCATTGCAGCCCTTGCCAGTGAAGCACCATTTCTTATTATTGGTGCTGCTTATGGCTGGTTTGTTTACTTGAATGCAAAGGCAAAAACAAAGCCTTCAAAAGCCCGTCAGGCTTGAATCCCAGCTGCTTTCATATCTTTTCGCAGCTCTGGTGGCAGAGCAAAGAGCAGTGATTCTTCCATTGCTGTAATAGTTTCAACATCGCTATAACCATGCTCGGCTAGAGTCTTTAAAACATCAGTAACCAAGATCTCTGGAACAGATGCACCACTTGTTAGACCAATAGTTTCAACTCCGTTAAACCACTCATCTTGAATCTGCTCGGCATAATCAACTAGGTATGAGGCTTTTGCGCCATACTCCAACGCTACTTCAACCAGGCGCACAGAGTTAGAAGAGTTTTGAGATCCCACAACAATGACAAGCTCTGCTTGTGGGGCGATAGCTTTAATCGCTTCTTGGCGGTTTTGTGTGGCATAGCAAATATCATCACTAGGAGGATCTTGAATCTCTGGAAAGCGCTCTTTCAAGATAGCAACTGCATCAAGAGTTTCATCAACGCTGAGTGTGGTTTGCGATAGCCAAACAAGTTTCTTTCCTGGAGTTGGTTGCACGGTGCGAGCACCATCTAGACCATCAACAATTCTCACCTGACCAACTGCTTCACCGGCTGTGCCCTCAACTTCTTCATGGCCATGGTGACCAATGAGCAAAATCTCAGCATCCTCTGCAGCAAATCGTTTTGCTTCCATATGCACTTTAGTAACAAGTGGACAGGTTGCATCAATTGTCTTTAATGATCTGGCAGCTGCTTGTGCGTGAACAACTGGTGCAACACCATGGGCTGAGAAAACAACGGTTTTTCCCTCTGGAACTTCATCTGTTTCTTCAACAAAGATCGCCCCTTTCGCTTCCAAACTGGCAACAACGTGGACATTGTGAACGATCTGCTTTCTCACATAGACAGGTGCTCCATAGAGTGCCAAGGCTTTTTCCACCGTGATAACAGCACGGTCAACACCTGCGCAATACCCGCGGGGCGCAGCAAGTAGAACTCTCTTAGCCATGAGGGGAGTCTATTAGGCTGGGCACATGTTCGAAACTTCAAGTGAATCCCCTGCGCCTGTGCGGGTGGTCACTGAAGCAATAAAAGAATATGTAGATCGCCTTGGCCCTATCTGGGTGGAAGGTGAAATCTCAGAGATCAATGAACGCAGCGGCATGATGGCTTTTATTCGTCTGCGCGATCCCAGTGTTGATATGTCCTTATCAGTGATGTGTCACAAATCAGTTATTGCTGCTATTCAACCTCTGCCAGCAAATGCGCGAGTAGTGATGTATGCAAAACCATCGTGGTATACAAAAAATGGTTCTCTTACTTTATCGGCCCGAGAAATCCGCCAAGTGGGTGTGGGTGAATTACTTGCCCGCCTTGAAGCGCTAAAAACACTTCTTGCCTCTGAAGGTCTCTTTGATTTAGATCGAAAAGTTAGTTTGCCACTGCTGCCAAAAAAGATTGGCCTAATCTGCGGTCGCAACACCGATGCCGAAAAAGATGTTGTTGAAAACGCTAAACGCCGCTGGCCTAGCGTTGAATTTGAAATCCGTGAAGTAACTGTGCAAGGCGCCGCTGCAGTATCTGAAGTATCTGAAGCGCTGCGCGAGCTTGAAGCCAACAAAGATGTTGAAGTCATCATCATTACTAGAGGCGGTGGATCCTTTGAAGATCTTCTGCCCTTTAGTGATGAGTCACTTGTGCGACTTGCAGCATCTTGTGTAACTCCCATTGTTAGCGCCATCGGCCATGAAAAAGATTCACCGCTGCTTGATCTGGTTGCAGATTTTCGAGCATCTACTCCCACCGATGCTGCTAAGCGCGTGGTGCCAGATATAGCGCAAGAAATTGAGATGATTTCAAAGCTCACCGATAGAGCTCGTCGCACATTGCTCAGCCGTATCGAAATGGAAGCCACCCGCATTAAATCCTTTAAAGATCGCCCAGTGATGAAAGATCCCCACGTGATCATCACCTCTCGTGCTGAAATCATTGTGGCGCTAAAAGAGCGAGCCCATCGCTCCTTTGCTGGCCATGTGAAATTAGCGAAAGAAGAGTTAGTACAAATTAAGGCCCGTGTTAGAGCGCTATCACCGCAGGCCACATTAGATCGTGGTTACTCAGTAGTTCAATTAGCCAATGGTGATATTGCCCGTGATGCCTCCAAGCTAAAAGCTGGTGATGTATTGCGCTTGCGCCTTGCAAAGGGCGAGACCAATGCCACAGTGACGCCGAATAATACAAAGGAGTAGATTTAGCCCATGAGTGAAAAGAAGATTTCTTACGAAGCTGCCCGAGATGAGTTAGCCGAAGTTGTTGAATCCCTTGAAGATGGCAGTGCCACACTTGAGGAATCACTCAAGCTCTGGGAGCGCGGTGAAGAGCTAGCCAAGATCTGTCAGGAATGGCTAGATGGGGCAAAAAAGAAGTTAGATTCTGCAAAGCCGGGCGCAAAGTAATCACAATGTCGCCGACTTTCTCCTACTCACAACTTCTCCCCCTTGGAAAAGATGAGACTAAATACCGTCTTGTGAGCAAAGAGGGTGTGAAGGTTGTAAAGCTGGGAGATAGAGAGTTTTTAGAAGTAGGACCAGAGGCGCTCACAAAGCTCACTTCTGAGGCAATCCACGATATTTCCCATTACTTGCGCCCAGATCACTTGCAGCAGTTAGCAAATATCATCACAGATCCTGAAAGCTCCCCCAATGATCGCTTTGTTGCAACAGATCTTTTAAAAAATGCCAACATCTCTGCCGGTGGAATTTTGCCGATGTGCCAAGACACTGGCACAGCCCTTGTCATGGCTAAAAAAGGTCAATACGTATTAACCACATCTAATGATGAAGTCGCCATTTCACAAGGTATCTATGATGCCTTCACCAATTTGAATCTGCGCTATTCACAGCTGGCCCCAGTGACAACCTGGGAAGAGAAAAACACCGGCAATAACCTGCCTGCCCAGATTGAAATCTATGCCGACAGTGAGCATGCCGATGAATATAACTTCTTATTTATCGCCAAAGGCGGCGGAAGTGCTAATAAGTCTTTCCTCTATCAAGAGACTAAAGCTGTTCTCAATCCCAAGTCCTTCATGGCCTGGCTAGATGAAAAGCTGCGCTCAATTGGAACAGCTGCTTGCCCTCCCTATCACTTGGCAATTGTCATCGGTGGAACAACCGCTGAGCACACCGTTAAAACTGCCAAGCTAGCCAGTACTAAATATCTAGATTCCCTGCCAACTAGTGGTGATGCCGCAACCGGTCATGGTTTCCGTGACCTTGAATTAGAGAAACAAGTACTAGAGCTCACTCGCACCTTGGGAATCGGCGCCCAATTTGGTGGCAAGTATTTCTGCCACGATGTTCGAGTTGTGAGATTGCCTAGACATGGTGCATCACTTCCAATCGCTATCGCAGTTTCATGTTCTGCCGATCGTCAGGCCAAGGCCAAGATCACTAAAGAGGGCA
>JBBAMY010000020.1:9560-20679 GCA_040402235.1 Candidatus Planktophila sp.
CATTAGTTGTTGCCCGCGATTTAGCTCATGCAAAGATTAAAGAGGCGATGGATGCTGGTGCACCAATGCCGGAGTATCTAAAGAAATACGCCGTTTACTACGCAGGTCCTGCAAAAACTCCTGCCGGTTATGCCTCAGGTTCTTTTGGTCCAACAACTGCAGGTCGTATGGATTCCTACGTTGAGTATTTCCAATCCAAGGGCGGCTCACATGTGATGTTGGCAAAAGGAAATAGATCCAAGGCTGTGACCGATGCCTGCAAAACCCATGGTGGTTTCTACTTAGGTTCCATCGGCGGTCCAGCTGCCCGACTGGCACAAGAGTGCATCAAGAAAGTGGAAGTCCTAGATTATGAAGAGCTGGGAATGGAAGCGGTTTGGAAAATTGATGTCGTCAATTTCCCAGCATTTATTGTGGTCGATGATAAAGGAAATGATTTCTTTGCCGAAACCTCAAAGCCCTTAACTATTGGAACTAAGCCTTAGTAGTAATTTCTAGCTTTAAAGTATGACCAGGCCTTGCAGGGAGTGTCATAGCGCATGGTGATGTAGCGAATTCCCCAGCGAATCTGTGTGACTGGGTTTGTGCGCCAGTCCGTTCCCACCACACTCATCTTCTCAGCCGGCAGAGCTTGGGCAATGCCGTGAGCTCCGGAGCGATAGTTGTGTGCTTTGTAGTTCCAATGGCTCTCTTTAGTCCAGAGTGAGTCCAAACATGCGAACTGAGATTCACCAAATCCATATTCCTCACTCAAAATTATCTCGGCTACTGTTTTAGCTCCATCGGGGGTGCGGGCCATTTCAACCGAAGCACTAATCGATGAGACCAGAGCTAAATCTGAGGAGAACATTGCACCCACTGATGTGGAGGCTAAATTGATGGAGCCGTATAAAGCGGCCGCACTATCGATGGGATTGGCGGCAGAGGCTAGGGCAGTTGCATCGCCTTGAAGTTCAACCGTTGAGTTGGCAGGAAACTCAAGACCATAGGCGCTAGGTAGGGCAGAGGATAAAAAGAGCATGGAGGCAACAACGCTCCAGATCGCGATTGTCTTGCCCTTGATCGTCATAGCTCTACTCCTTATCTCTCACCCGCTCCACCTGACCGCAAGCCATCAGCCTCAAAATGAGGCTTCATAACTAACGGGAAGGGCTTTAGGGTGGCGTCTGGGACTGACATCGGCAAATCTAACTAGGCCTAAGTCGCAGATTCACAGAAAAGGGCAAGCTGTGGATAGGGTAAAACCGCAGGTCACTTAGGGGAATGTCCGAATTGCCCTAAATGTGACTGTGACTTTCTTTTAGCCCGGTAATGGACCTTCCAGCATCTCGGTCACAAGGGCTGCAATCGGCGAGCGCTCGCTACGAGTTAAGGTCACGTGGGCAAAGAGTGGATGGCCCTTCAAAGTTTCAACAACTGCCACCACACCATCATGGCGACCGACTCGAAGGTTGTCCCTCTGTCCAATGTCATGGGTCAGGACCACCCTTGAGGCAGTTCCAATTCGAGAGAGCACAGTCAAGAGCACGCCTCGCTCTAGGGACTGAGCTTCATCGACGATCACAAAGGAGTCATGCAGGGAGCGACCACGGATATGGGTCAGCGGCAAGACCTCAATCAAGCCGCGGTCCACGATCTCATCGATAACTGGCTGACTAACAAGTGCGCCCAACGTGTCAAAGACTGCCTGGGCCCACGGCGACATCTTTTCGCCCTCACTACCTGGCAAGTATCCAAGTTCCTGGCCGCCTACGGGATAGAGGGGCCGGAAGATAACTACCTTTTTATGGATGCGCTTTTCCATCACTGCTTCAAGACCAGCACATAGTGCGAGTGCCGACTTACCAGTTCCAGCTCGGCCGCCCATAGAAACAATTCCGATGGAGTCATCTAGCAAAAGATCGAGTGCAATGCGTTGTTCGGCGCTTCGTCCATGCAAACCAAAAGCTGAACGGTCTCCCCTAATTAACTGCAACTGCTTATCAGCTGTTACACGGGCCAGCGCGCTGCCACGATCTGAGTGCAAAACAAGTCCGGTGTGAATAGGAAGAGTATGGGCCGCTTCATGATCTGCTCGATCTGATGAGTAGAGATCATCGATAACAGATGAGCCAACGGTGAGCTCTTCAATTCCAGTCCAGCCACTGTTGGGCACTAGCTCTGCTAAATACTCTTGGGCTTCAACACCCACCGATGATGCTTTAACGCGAAGCGGTAAATCTTTTGAAACTAGAACAACGTTCTTGCCATCTGACATTAAGTTCTTAGCAATAGCCAGGATGCGAGTGTCATTTGTGCCATCTCGCAAGAAGCCATGGGGCAAGGTGGAAAGGTCAGTGTGGTTGAGTTCAACTGAAAGCGTTCCACCCTCTGGAGTAATAGTCAGAGGTTGATCAAGTCGGCCATGGGTAACTCTTAAATCATCAAGGGCACGAAGGGCAGCGCGGGCAAAGTAACCTAACTCTGGGTGATCACGTTTAGTCTCAAGTTCGCCAATAACAGCGATAGGAATGATTACTTCATGCTCAGCAAATCTATGCAGGGCGCCAGGATCAGCTAATAAAACGCTGGTATCTAAAACAAAAGTCTTTCTAGAGCTGTGACTCTTAGCAGCCAATGGCTGGACTCCTCATTTTTAGTTGTACTCGGGGGATGTTGCTTCGGATATGTAAAAAGGTAGAACAAAATGCGGCTAACTCTGTGGCAACACGCGCCGTGACTAAGTTAAATCTTGTCGCTGATTGTGGGCTAAATCTCAACTGCCGAAACGGCGTTGTCGAAGTGAGTAAGCACGTAGGGCACGTAAGAAATCAACGCGGCGAAAATCTGGCCAATAAGCCTCACAGAAGTAGAACTCAGATAAAGCACTTTGCCATAAAAGAAATCCTCCCAGGCGTTGTTCCCCTGATGTTCTAATCAAAAGCTCTGGATCTGGTTGGCCTGCGGTATATAAAAACTTAGAAATATCATCGCTCGTTAACTTCGCTTTAGCTTGATCGAGTGAATGACCTGATTTTTCCTCTTCGCCAAGATATGACTTCACTGCATCAACAATCTCGCGGCGCCCGCCATAGCTAACGGCAACATTGACCTCGACTCCATCGTTTCGAATCGGCTTGAGTCCAGCTAGTTTTTCACTCAGCCAGGGAGGCAAGAGATCTAGAGCACCTACGGCTTTAATGTTCCAGCGGCCAGTTGCCGCTAACTCATCCACGGTCTCACCAATTATTTTAAGTAGTTCTTCAATCTCATCCGAGCTTCTTTTAAAGTTATCAGTTGATAGCAACCACAAGGTCACAACTCGAACATCGGCATCATCACACCAACCCAAGAACTCAATGATCTTATTTGCCCCGGCCTTATGGCCATTGGGATCACCATTACTGGGATTAGCTTTTGCCCACCGGCGATTGCCATCCAGAATCACGCCAACATGATGGGGTGTCTTTGTGAAATCTAACGCTCGAACTAAACGCCACTCATAGAGTGGATAGAGCGCAGATTTTATGAGTTTACGAATAACGGTGAACAACTCTGCGTTCGGCAATCAGTGAGGCAACGGGAAGTGTTCCGGCCAAGAGCAGCCACAGGATCTTCCTTACTGGCCAGTGGGCCTTTACCGAAAATTGAAGGGCCGCTAAAACATATGCCAGATAGACCCATCCATGAACAAATGGAATCCAGGCAACGGCAGCTTTCCAATCGGGATTATTAAAAAGATAGGCGACTGGTAGATCTATAAACCACAAAAGCAAAGACATGATTCCGGCAGCTATCGCCATTACTCGAAAACGCATGAGGGTTGATTTCATGGCTTAACTCTACGGCGATAGAAGGGAAGGTAAAGCACCACCGCTGCCATAAGCCACCAGATCACCACATAAGAGATGTGCTGCCAGTAGAAGCCCGGGATTCGAGAGCTTAACTTCTCTGGGGTGAGGCGCTGGCGAGTGAACTCAGAGCCATTGCGTGATTCACTCTTTGCCAACACATAACCATCAAATAAATCTAAATCAGTTAATCCCACAATCACTGAACTATCTAGGCGCGAAATTGCACCATCACCATTGACTGCATGATCCTCAGATTGAGAAACACGTAGCTGTCCCTTGATATCTATCACCATGGCCATAGAGATATCTGGATTGAGTAATCGCTCTGACCACAAACCCTTCACAACCAAAATCCCTTGATCAGTTCCTACTTGAAGCAAGCCAACTTCCCAATCACTGACCTGCCCATCACCATCGGCTTGGTTAGGTGCTCTATAAGTTGCGACGTAGTTTCCTGAAATCTGCACCGTTCGATTCATAGCCTCGGGTGAAAGGGGCTGCCTTGCGGTGGCAATAGATGTGAGTGGAACGATATTTGTATCAACTTGAGTCGCAGTTACCAAACTTTCTTTTAATTCTTTAGCTCTATCTAACTGCCAGAGGCCAAGTGCAAAAAAGATAACTGCAATGAGCAGGACTGATAAGCCTTGAGCTATTTTGGAGAGGAAGGATTTACTGGTCTGCGCCGTCATCGCTTCGATCAACACCCATAAAGCGCTTATAGAAACTGCGCATCAAGAAAACTACAGCGATAATCAGAATCGCAATCGTTAAGGAGCCGGCAACACTCATCTCAAAGTTTTTTTGCATGGCATAATCATGGCATGCAATCAGGTTCTGAGTTCTCCTACGAGGATCGCTATGGCGTGCGCCAGGCCAAGGGGTGGGTCGTCCCAGCCATTGTTATCGCCGTTATCGGAATCAGCTGGTTGGTATGGGTAGGACTTCACCACTCAAACCCTGACATCCGATTTTCTGTTATTTCATTTACTGCCACCACTGATCGCGAAATGTCTATTAGATATGAAGTAGTCCGAGAAGATAAGAATCAGGTTATTTCATGCACCTTAGTTGCCAGAGATTACGATAAAACTGTGGTCGGACAGATTGAAGATGAAATAGGGCCAGGCCTTGCAGTAGTGCAGAAAAATACTGAGATTCCTACGCGTAGTCAGGGCGTTAACGCTGATGTGGTTGCCTGCCGTATTAAATAAGTTGTAGGCAGCTACGCCCACCTAGTACCTTTACGCCTTATGAGCGCACAGACATGGTTAACGCAGGAAGCTGCAGATCGTTTGCGCGCCGAATTAGAGAACCTTGAAAAGCATGGCCGCAAAGAGATCACGGCAAAGATTGAATCTGCGCGTGCTGAAGGCGACTTAAAAGAAAACGGTGGCTATCACGCCGCCCGTGATGAGCAGGGCAAGATGGAAGCGCGTATCCGCCAGCTCAAGCAGATGTTAGAAAACGCCCACATTGGAACTCCACCAGCAGCAGCCGATGGCAAAGTTGGCGCAGGCATGATTGTTACGGCAGAGATTGCTGGAGATGAAATGAAGTTTCTACTTGGTTCACGTGAAATCGCCTCCGGTGATCTCGATGTCTATAGCGAGAAATCACCATTAGGCGCTGCAGTGATGGGCGCAGAGATCGGTGAGACAGTTTCATACACCGCACCTAATGGCCGTGAGATTAAGGTAGTTATTAAAGCTGCCGAGTTTTACTCTTAACTAGAAGTATTTTTATATTTTCTAATACTTAATGGAATAAATACCGCCATCAACAACACCATATAGAGCAAAGAAGTCTCTAGTGGGTGTTGGCTTGGCCAAGAGCTAGCTGTTGCCCCAAACTCATTTTTGAGACCAAATAGCTGACGGCATGCTGCAACCATTGTTGAAACTGGGTTCCATTCAGCAAAGTACTGCAACGCTCTTGGCATTCCAGTAGTTGGTGCAAAGGCATTTGAGAGAAAAGTCAGTGGGAAAGTAACTAAGAAACCCACGCTCTGCACAGTTCGCGCTTCTTTAACGGCTAAGCCAACATAGATACCAATCCATGAAAGGGCATAACCAAACATAAAGAGAAATAAGAAAGCTAAGAAAATAGAGAACCCACCTGATGTTGGACGCCAACCCACGGCATATCCAGCAGCTGCCATAACAGTTAGAACTAAAATATTTAGAAGTGCGTCTCCAAAGGTGCGACCAATTACGACCGCGCCTCTAGAAATTGGCAGAGATCTAAAACGATCAATGAGGCCCTTTTTCATATCTTCAGCTAAGCCAACTGCGGTTGCGGCCAAAGTAAATGCCACAGTCTGAACAAAGATTCCAGGCATGAGCAGTTGAACATATCCCCCTGGCTGGTCAGTAGAAATTGAACCGCCAAAGACAAAGCGGAATAACAGCACGAACATCACGGGTTGAATCGTTGAGAAAACTAGGAGCTCAGGGATTCGAGCAAGCTGCAAGAGCTGGCGCTTAGTAATTGTCATGACATCACTGATTACGTATTTCATTTCTTGCCCCCTCTCTTTTTCTTCTTAACCGGTTCTGCAACCTCTTCTTCTGCCACATGGCCAGTCAGAGATAAGAACACATCATCTAGTGAAGGGCGCCTGAGTGCAATATCGAGTGGGTGAATCTTTGCTTCATCCAAAGCGCGAAGTGCTTCCATAAGAGCTACGGAGCCAGTTGTAACAGGGGCTGAAATAGTTCGAATATCGGTATGTGTTGCACTGGTACTGATACGGGCAACAATCTCTTGGGTTTTTGTAATATCAACATTTTCAACGGTTATCTCTAAGCGCTCTCCGCCGACCTGCTTTTTCAAAGCATCTGAGGTTCCGCGAGCAATTACTTTGCCGTGATCAATAACAGCGATCTCATCAGCTAATTGATCAGCCTCTTCTAAGTATTGAGTTGTGAGCAAAAGCGTTACGCCGCCCTTTACTAGCTCTTGAATTACTTCCCACATCTCTTGGCGACCACGTGGATCAAGGCCAGTTGTTGGTTCATCAAGAAAAAGAACTTTTGGTTGAACAATTAAAGATGCAGCTAAATCTAAACGACGGCGCATTCCGCCTGAATAAGTTTTAATGGGGCGGCGAGCACTATCGGTCAGTGAAAATCTCTCCAGTAGTTCCTCAGCCCGCTTTACGGAAGCCGATTTACCTAAGTGATATAAACGGCCAAACATTACTAAGTTATCCCAGCCAGTTAATGTTTCATCAACTGCTGCATATTGACCTGATAAACCAATGAGTTCGCGCACTTTGTCTGGATGCTTCACAACATCGATTCCTGCAACAGTTGCATGGCCTGAATCAGGTTTTAATAACGTTGCGAGTATTCTCACAGTTGTTGTTTTACCAGCGCCATTGGGGCCTAATACGCCTAAAACTGTGCCCTCTTCAACATCAAGAGAGAGATCATCGAGGGCTTTAACCTCACCATTGCGATAGGTCTTCACGAGATGGTCGGCTATTACTGATTTCACAGACTAATCTTACCTACATGTCTAAAAATCCCCCAATGAACGCATCAGCAAAGGCTCACACCCACAAGGAAATCATGATCATCCTGGGTGGCCTAATGACTGGCATGCTCCTTGCAGCCCTAGACCAAACAATTGTTTCAACTGCCCTTAAAAATATTGTTGAAGAGTTTGATGGCCTTAACCACTACACATGGGTTGTTACTGCTTATCTTCTTACGTCAACTGCATCTACTCCGCTCTACGGAAAGATTTCAGATATTTATGGGCGTCGAGTTGTCTTCCAGTTCGCAATCGTTACCTTCTTAATAGGTTCATTGCTTGCAGGTGCAGCACAAAACATGGAGCAGCTAATTGCAACCCGTGCACTGCAGGGTGTTGGTGCTGGTGGCTTGATGGCGTTAACTTTCGTAATTATTGGAGACATCGTTCCTCCACGTGAGCGTGGAAAATATCAGGGATATTTTGGCGCTGTGTGGGGATTGTCTTCAGTTGCTGGTCCACTTCTTGGGGGATTCTTCTCTGATAACGAACAAATCCTTGGTATCTCTGGCTGGCGTTGGATTTTCTTTATCAACCTACCGCTCGGAATCGCATCTTTGATTGTTACTTCAGCTGTTCTACACATTCCTAAAGTAAAGCGCGAGCATTCCATTGACTACTTAGGCGCAGTATTAATGGTTGCCTCTGTCTGTTTGATTCTGCTTTCAGCATCAATCTATGGCCCACAATATGGCTGGGGCGATAGCCGCACGGTTAGTTATGCAGTGATAGGAATTGTCTTAGCCGTCCTCTTTTTCTACTGGGAGGGTAAGGCTAAAGAGCCAATCCTTCCTTTATATCTTTTTAAAAACCATACATTCTCAGTCACATCAGCTCTAGGCGCAGTAATTGGCGCTGGAATGTTCGGTGCAATCATTATGTTGCCTCTCTACTTCCAGGTTGTTAGGGGCTATAGCGCAACTGAAGCTGGGCTCAAATTGATCCCTTTGATGCTTGGAATTGTCTCAACGTCAATTATTTCAGGCAAAATGATCTCAAAGCATGGCCACTACAAGCGCTTCCCAATCATGGGCAGCGCGATTATGACTGTCGGTATCTTGCTAATGACACGTTTAGAAATTGATACGCCTTATTGGCAGATTTCAATTTATGCCATCATGGTCGGTGCTGGTCTTGGTCTATCAATGCAGACCATTGTTATTGCACTTCAAAACGCAGTTGAATTTAAAGATATGGGCATCGCGACTAGCTCTAATACTTTCTTCCGCTCCCTTGGTTCAGTCTTTGGAACGGCGATCTTTGGAAGTATTTTGACAAACCGAGTGGTCCATTACATGTCATCGGGTTTTGGAGACTTGGCTAAAACTAATCCAGGCGCCCTTGAAGGCTTTGATACAACTAAGTTAGAAGTACTAACAACTAACACAGCAGTGTTAGAAACATTCCCACCAGTGATTAAGCAGACTGCACTTGAGGCTTTCGTGAACTCATTCCACATTGTCTTCTATGCAGCAGCCCCTATTACTTTATTGGGATTGGCACTTGCCTTCATGCTACGTGAGACTCCACTGCGCACATCCGAGGATTACGCTGCAGCACGTGAAGATGCAGCAGGAGAATCACTGGGTTAATGCAATCTCCATTTAAGGACCTACCGCGAGAAGTATCCATACTTATTGCAGCATCCTTTTTTGTTGCCGTTGGGTTTGGCATCGTATTACCCGCCATTCCCGTCTTTGCTAAGTCTTTTGGCGTAAATAACGCTGCAATTGGCTTAATGGTTTCTGCTTTTGCAATCACTCGCTTTGCCTCTGGGTTAATTTCTGGCACCTTGGTCGATAAGTTTGGTGAGCGTGCAGTCTTTTCTTCTGGTGTATTTATGGTTTCAATCTTCACATTCTTAGCTGGTCTTGCACAAAGCTATGAACAACTTCTCTTTTTCCGTGCAGCGGGTGGTCTTGGTTCATCAATGTTTTCAGTTGCTGCAGGTTCGGTGATTATGCGATCTGTTGATGATTCCAATCGTGGCCGTGCCCAATCGGTCTATCAAGGTTCATTTCTTCTAGGTGGTATCGCAGGTCCTGCAATCGGTGGATTACTTTCAGTTATTTCACTTCGTGCACCATTTTTTGTTTACTCAGGAATGCTTCTTTGCTCAGGTACGGTTGCTCTCTTTTTTCTTAAAGGCGACAAGATCGGCAAAGTAGATAAGAACTCAGACACATCTGAACACACCAGCGTGCGCGATGCGTTAGCAATGAAGCCTTATCGAATTGCACTTGTGCTTGCATTCATTGGTAGCTGGGTCTTCTTTGGATTGCGCGCTTCGATTTTGCCAATCTTTGTTACAGAGGAATTGAATTCAACTACAGCAGTAGTTGGTTATGGCCTTGCACTATCTGCAGTCATTCAAGGATTAATACTCCTCAAAGCTGGCAGATACTCTGATGAGAAGGGGCGCCGGGCTGCATCAATAATCGGTGCACAGGTTGTTTTGCTCGGAGTTCTCTTACTTACATTCTCAGTTCATATCTGGATGTTTTTGCTTTCAATGGCAGTCCTTGGTTTTGGTGGGGCTTTTCTATCAACCACTCCGGCCAGCATTGTGGGCGATGTTATTAAAGGCAAAGGTGGCAAGGTAATTGCAATCTTCCAGATGGCTGGAGATGCAGGAATGATGATTGGGCCAATTATTATTGGCGCGGTTTCAGATTTTTACTCCTATCGCACCGCTTTTGGTTTATCGGCTGCCATCTTTGCAATTGCACTTGTCTTGGTCTATCAAATACCTGAGACCAGAAATGTCGAAGAGCCCCAGGTTAAAAACCTGAGGCCCCTCGATGAAGATCTGTAATTAGTCGTTGCCGCGCAAGATTGAAAGCAGACGCAGAACTTCTAGATATAGCCACACGATAGTGACCATCAAGCCAAATGCAGCACGCCATGACTCTGACTCTGGAGCTCCAGCGTTGATTCCCTTTTGAATCTGATCAAAATCTAGAATCAAGAAGAAGCTAGCAAGAACCATTCCACCAGCAGCCATGATTAAACCAAGACCACCGATGTTATAGATGCTTGCACCAAAGAATGAACCAACGAATGAAAGCAGTGCCAGTACTAAGTAGCCGATCAATGCAGTCATGAGCACCTTGGTGAACTTAGGTGTCACACGGATGCGTCCGCTCTTATAAGCAAAGAGCATTCCTGTGAATGCACAGATAGTTACGATGATTGCTTGGCTCACAATTCCTGCATATGCAGAGTTATATATGTTGCTAATTGTTCCAAGTGCTAAACCTTGAAAAGCTGCATAAGCAATCGCTAGAGCTGGCTTAACGGTTTTGCTAAAGCTGTTCACCATGGCAAGTGCGAAACCACCAAAGACACCGAGCATCATTGCCCCAACGCCAAGGTTAAGTGTCCATGCAACTGCACCAACGGCGAGTAGAACTGCAAATAAAATTCCTGTACGAGTGACTACATCGTCAATCGTCATGCGACCTGTGCGCATCGATGATGCAGCTGGTGCCTTATAAAGTTCTTCCATCGCTGCTGGGTCTGAGTTAATTGTGCTCGGATCAAATGCAGCGTATCCACGCTGATTAAACGCCCGTCCAAGAACAGGGTTTGAACTGCGCATATCTTTTCTCTCCTTTTGTAGTGCCACCAGAACCTCTGGTGGTTTACCGTGCATAACAAGTTTAATGCCTGGAAGATTCCCAGGCGATGCGAAGGTGGTGCCCCGAGTGGGGGTCGAACCCACACTGGGAGGATTTTAAGTCCTC
>JBBAMY010000021.1:0-16370 GCA_040402235.1 Candidatus Planktophila sp.
CTCTGCTTAAGCAGTTGTAATGTGTCAGCCACAACTAATCCTGCTTTGCGCATAGATTTTAGTTGGTCTAAATTTTTTAATTCAATTGCCATATATTACTTCAGAGCCGCAATTGCTTTATCAGTTATCTCATTAACATCACCTAGAGCTGATATGTTTTTTAATAATCCAAATTTTTCATAGTATTTAATGATTGGCATTGTCTGCTCACTATAAATATCTAATCTGCGAGTTAATACCTCTTCTTTATCATCTTCTCGCTGGTAGAGCGCGCCTTGGCATTTATCGCAAACTCCAGCCACCTTTGGTTTCTCAAACTCGACATGAGATGGTGCGCCACAATCTTTACATGTTCTGCGACCAGATAATCGCTTAATGATTTCAGTATTATCTATTTTTAACTCAAGTACAGCATCTAGTGGCATTTTTTTATCTACCAAAATCTGATCAAGCACCTGTGCTTGATTTGTATTACGTGGAAAACCATCTAGCAGAAAGCCATTTGCTACATCAGAATTTCCTAGGCGATCTTTGACCATCTCATTAGTCACTGAATCTGGCACTAACTCACCACGATCCATAAAAGTTTGTGCTTGTTGTCCTAACTCTGTTCCATTTTTTAAATTAGCACGGAAAATATCACCGGTAGAGATATGTGGGATTTTAAAGTACTTAGCTAGATGAACTGCTTGTGTTCCCTTACCAGCACCTGGTGGTCCAACCAGGATTAATCGCATTAGCGCAAGAACCCCTCATAGGATCGTTGCTGTAGTTGAGACTCAATCTGCTTTGCAGTATCTAAGCCAACACCAACGATAATTAAAATTGAGGTTCCACCGAATGGAAAGTTTTGTGAAGCTTGGAAAAGAATTAACGCAATAAAAGGAATTATTGCCACAATTGAAAGATAAAGCGCACCTGGCGCAGTAATTCTTGATAGCACATACTGCAGATACTCAGATGTTGGCCGGCCCGCTCTAATACCTGGGATAAAGCCGCCGTACTTCTTCATATTTTCAGCAACCTCATCTGGATTAAAAGTAATTGCTACATAAAAGTAAGTAAAGAAAACAATTAAGAGCGCATAAACACCGATATAGAAGAAGTTATCTCCTGATACAAGATTCTTTGAAACCCAGTTTGCCCAACCAGCTTGGCTGCCGCTGAAGTTAACAATTAGTGAAGGAATATAAAGTAATGAAGATGCGAAAATAACTGGAATAACACCAGATTGGTTTACCTTAATTGGAATATAGGTACTAGTACCACCGTATTGCTGACGTCCTACCTGGCGCTTAGCGTACTGAACTGGAATACGGCGCTGGGCTTGCTCAACAAAAACTACCGCAGCCACAATTAAAACACCGACTGCCATAATAAATGAAAATGCGAACCAACCCTTTTGTAATTTAATTGACCAAAGCTGACCTGGAAAGGTTGCAGCGATTGAAGTGAAAATCAAGATTGACATACCGTTTCCAACACCACGATCAGTAATTAACTCACCTAACCACATGATTACTGATGTGCCAGCAGTCATAACTGTAATCATCGTGATAACACGAAGTAATGATGTATCAGGAATAATTGGTAGAGAACAATTTGAAAAAATTCTGCCTTGAATTCTAGCTACTGCGATTAATCCAGTTGACTGCAAGATTGCAAGGCCAATAGTTAAATAACGGGTGTACTGAGTTAGTTTTGCAGTTCCAGATTGTCCCTCTTTCTTTAATGCTTCAAATCTAGGGATAACTACAGTTAACAACTGCACAATAATTGAGCTAGTGATGTAAGGCATGATACCGAGAGCAAAAATACTTAGTTGTAGCAATGCGCCACCACTAAATAGGTTAATTAATCCAAATAAACCGCCAGTATCTGCTGTCTTTAAACACTCCTGCACATTTACATATGAAACTCCTGGAGTTGGCACAACTGAACCAAATCTAAATAGAGCCATAATAGAAAGGGTGAACAAGATCTTTTTACGCAGGTCAGGTGTTCTAAACGCCATTGCGAATGCTTTTAACAAGATCTTTTCCTCTCTACTAAATAATTATTAAAGTGTTTTTGCAGCTCCGCCAGCAGCTGAAATCTTCTCAGAAGCAGAACTTGAGAATGCATGAGCTAATACAGTCACCTTCACTGATATCTCGCCATTACCAAGTACTTTAACTGGAAAGCCTTTACGGGCTGCACCTTTTTTAACTAAATCATCAACTGTTACATCCCCACCCTTTGGGTATAGTGAATTAATAGTTGAAATGTTAACCGCCTGATACTCAATTCTTTCTGGGTTTTTAAATCCACGAAGTTTTGGTAAGCGCATAACTAATGGCAACTGACCGCCTTCAAATCCAGCACGAACTACGTTACGAGCACGTGTTCCTTTGCCACCGCGACCAGCTGTCTTTCCCTTTGAAGCCTCACCGCGACCCTTACGAGTCTTAGCTTTCTTAGCTCCGGGAGCTGGACGTAAATGATGAACCTTAAGCACCATTGTTATTCAACCTCCTCAACTGCAATTAAATGTCGAACTGCATAAACCATTCCGCGGATCTCTGGTCGATCTTCTTTTACAACTACATCACCAATTCGCTTTAAACCAAGTGAGCGAAGTGTGTTGCGTTGATCAGGAGGATTGCCAACCTTTGATCTAACTTGAGTAACTTTTAATCTTGGCATTAGGCACCAACCTTTACTTGCTCAGCAATTAATCTTGTTATTGCAGCAGGTGCAACATCTTCAAGGGGGCGGCCACGACGAGCGGCAATAGCAACTGGATTCTCCAGCATTTTTAATGCTGCTGCTGTTGCATGAACCATATTAATTGGATTACCTGATCCTAAAGATTTTGTTAATACATCAGTGATACCAGCACACTCAAGTACTGCGCGAACTGGTCCACCTGCAATTACGCCAGTACCAGGAGAGGCTGGGCGAAGTAAAATAACTCCAGCAGATTTCTCACCTTGTACAGGATGGGGAATAGTTCCATTAAGAATTGGAACTTTAAAGAAATTCTTCTTGCCATCTTCTACTGCTTTAGCAATAGCTTGTGGAACCTCTTTGGCTTTGCCATATCCAACGCCAACCATTCCTTTGCCATCACCAACGACAACTAGAGCAGTAAAGGAGAAGCGACGTCCACCCTTTACAACTTTGGCAACACGATTAATGAAAACTACTCGCTCGGTATATGGAGACTTTTCCTTCTGGAAATCACCATCACGACGTTCGCGTTTTTCACGACCGCCCTTTGGCTTATTCTCACGGCTACCGGTGGTAGGGGTTGTAATACCGGCCATTAGAACTCCAATCCATTTGCACGAGCACTTGTTGCAACAGCTGCAACTCGGCCGTGGAACTTATTACCACCGCGATCAAAAACCACAGTAGAAATTCCTTTTTCTTTTGCACGCTTTGCGATTAACTCGCCAATCTGCTTTGCCTTTGCTGTCTTATCACCAGTGAAAGTTCGCAATTCTTTCTCCATAGTGGAGGCAGATGCCAAAGTAGTTGAGGTTGTATCGTCAACAACTTGCACAAATAAATGGCGAGCAGAGCGAGAAACAACTAAACGTGGGCGAAGTGCTGTTCCAGAAACGCGCTTGCGCAAGCGGAAGTGACGACGGGCGCGAGCTTTTGTAGCAGAGCCCTTAACGACTTTATAACCGATAGCCATTATTTTTTACCTGTCTTTCCTTGCTTGCGGCGAATGTGTGCGCCTTCTAGATGCAAACCTTTACCTTTATAAGGGTCAACCTTGCGAAGTTTTTGAATCTTGGCAGCGGTCTCACCAACTAATTGCTTATTAATACCAACTACAGTGATTTCAGTTGGAGAATCAATCTTAAAAGTAATTCCCTCATCAGCAATAAAGTTAATTGGATGGCTATAGCCAAGTGCAAACTCTAGGTTTTTACCCTTTGCTGCAACCTTGTAACCAACGCCAACAATATTTATCTTCTTGCTATATCCATTAGTAACACCTTCGATCATGTTAGAGATCATGGTGCGAGACATGCCATGAAGAGAACGAGCCTGTCGACTCTCATCTGGGCGAGTAATAGTAAGAGTTGAACCCTCTTGCTTTGCAGCAATTGGTCCAGCTAATACATGAGTTAAAGTTCCCTTTGGACCCTTAACTGAAACAGATTGTCCAGCAACATTTACCTCAACTCCAGATGGAATTGTGATCGGCATTTTTCCAATACGTGACATCAGATCACCATACGTAGGCGAGAACTTCTCCGCCTACTCCTTGTTTGTTGGCTTGCTTATCAGTTAGCAAACCAGAGGATGTTGAAATGATTGCAACGCCAAGGCCACCTAAAACTTTAGGTAGTGAAGTTGATTTTGCGTAAACGCGAAGTCCTGGCTTTGAAACACGGCGCAAACCAGCAATTGATCGCTCACGGTTTGAACCAAACTTAAGATCTAAAACTAAGGTTTTGCCAAACCCAATTTGATTGCTCTCAATATAAAAACCAGCGATATATCCCTCTTGTTTTAATATTTCAGCAATTCGAGCTTTAACCGATGATGAAGGCATTGAAACCTTGTCATGGTAAGCCGAGTTGGCATTACGCAAACGTGCAAGCATGTCTGCGATCGGATCTGTCATTGTCATTACTTTGGCCTCTGGCCTTTCTCGAAATGGTTTCCGCAATTAAGCGGACCTGCTCCGTAGTTGATAGTTGGGTTTTGTATTACCAAGAAGCCTTGGTGATACCTGGTAACTCTCCAGCATGTGCCATTTCGCGGAAGCAAATACGGCATATACCAAATTTTTGATAGACAGCATGTACACGGCCACAACGTTGGCATCTTGTATAACCGCGAACCTTAAACTTTGGTTTACGGCTAGCTCTTACCTTTAGTGATGTCTTTGCCATTGTAGTTAGCCCCTTACATTTCTCGGAAAGGGAAACCAAGAGCGCGTAGCAACTCTCTTCCCTCTTCATCTGTTTTAGCAGTGGTTACTAAAGTTATATCCATTCCGCGAGTGCGATCAATCTTGTCTTGCTCGATCTCAGGGAAAACAACCTGCTCAGTTAAACCAAATGTGTAATTACCTTTACCATCAAATTGCTTTGGTGAGAGTCCGCGGAAATCGCGAATACGTGGCAATGCAATTGAAAGTAGTCGATCGGTAAACTCCCACATACGATCATTGCGCAGTGTTACGTGAGCACCAATTGGCATATTCTCACGAAGTTTAAATTGAGCAATTGATTTACGGGAGCGAGTTACCTGCGGACGTTGCCCAGTAATTGTGGCAAGGTCGCGGATTGCTCCTTCAATTAACTTTGAATCACGCGCTGCTTCACCAACACCCATGTTTACAACAACCTTAGTTAAGGTTGGAATCTGCATTACATTCTTATAGCCAAACTTCACTTTAAGAGCTGGTGCAATCTCAGACTTATAACGTCCCTTAAGACGTGGTGCTAAATCAGTAGACATTAGGCATCCTTTCCAGAGCGGCGGGAGATACGAATATTCTTACCAGCTTCATCTTTGCGAGCACCAATTCGAGTTGCCTTACCATCGCCATCAACTAACATCACATTAGAAAGATGAATAGCCGACTCAACAGTGGTAATTCCGCCAACCTTAACTCCGCGCTCAGAGGTAGTTTCCTTTGTATGACGCTTAACCCGGTTAACACCCTCAATTAATATGCGTAACTTAACTCGGTCAACTGAAAGCACTGTGCCAGTTGTTCCCTTATCTTTTCCGGCAATCACCTGCACGGTGTCACCTTTGCGAATATTTGCCATTTTTATAACACCTCCGGAGCTAATGAAATAATTCTCATAAATCTCTTATCTCGAAGTTCGCGCGCAACTGGACCAAAGATACGTGTGCCACGTGGCTCACCATCATCTTTAACAATTACGGCAGCATTCTCATCAAAGCGAATATATGAACCATCGGCGCGACGGCTCTCTTTAACGGTGCGAACAATTACAGCTTTAACAACCTCACCCTTTTTAACTTGGCCACCAGGGATTGCATCTTTTACAGAGCAAACGATGATGTCGCCAATACCGGCGTAACGACGGGAGGTGCCACCTAATACTCGGATGCAAAGTAATTCCTTAGCACCGGTGTTATCGGCAACAGCTAACCGCGACTCTTGTTGAATCATCTCTTTTACCCCTTACTTAGCCTTCTCAAGAATCTGAACCACACGCCAGCGCTTTGTTGCTGATAGTGGACGAGTTTCCATGATTAGTACGCGATCGCCAATGCCAGCAGAGTTGCTTTCATCGTGAGCTTTTAGCTTGCGAGAGCGGGTTAAAACCTTGCTATACATTCCATGTTTAATTCGATCTTGAATTGAAACCACAACAGTTTTATTCATCTTATCGCTCGTAACAATTCCCTCACGTGTTTTACGGAATGGACGGTCAACAGAATTAGCTAAATCTTTTGCTTTACTCATGCGCTGACTCCAATTCCTAGTTCACGTTCACGTAAAATTGTGTAAATTCGCGCGATCTCCTTGCGAACTGCAGTAAGGCGACCATGGTTTTCTAATTGACCAGTTGCTGCTTGAAAGCGAAGGTTAAATAACTCTTCCTTAGCCTCACGCAATTTATCATTTAGTTCATCAGTTGAACTAGCGCGTAATGTTTCAGCAGTTGTCGTTGACATTAGAACTCCTCTCGGCGAACAATTCGGCACTTCATTGGCAGTTTGTGCATAGCCCTAGTCATTGCCTCTGAGGCAACAGCTTCGGTAACACCTGAAATTTCAAACATAACTCGACCTGGTTTAACGTTGGCAATCCACCACTCAGGTGAACCTTTACCTGAACCCATACGTGTTTCAGCTGGCTTCTTAGTTAATGGACGATCTGGATAAATATTGATCCAAACTTTTCCACCACGCTTAATATGACGAGTCATTGCAATACGAGCAGCTTCAATTTGGCGGTTTGTTACATACGCCGGCTCCATTGCTTGCACGCCATAATCACCAAAAGCAACTGTTGTGCCGCCCTTTGATTTTCCAGCACGCTTTGGATGATGTTGTTTACGGTGCTTAACTCGACGTGGAATTAACATTAGTTAGTTCCGCTCTCATTAGGTGTTAAAGATTCAGTTGCAGCAGCAGCTTCAGCGCGAGCAGCAACAGTTGTTGTTGTTACCTCACCTCTTGGAGCTCTTGGTGCGCGAGATCCACCACGACTTGGCTTTGGAGCTTTTGCAGCAGCAATTGCAGCAGCAGCTCTTTCAGCGCGAGACTCAATTACTTCACCCTTATAAATCCAAACCTTTACACCAAGGCGTCCAAAAGTTGTGGCAGCTTCTGCAAAACCATAATCAATATCTGCGCGAAGTGTGTGTAGTGGAACTCGTCCTTCACGATAAAACTCGGAGCGACTCATTTCAGCGCCGCCAAGACGTCCACCGCACTGCACACGAATTCCTTCTGCTCCTGCTTTTAATGCAGTTTGCATTCCCTTACGCATTGCTCGGCGGAATGAAACACGTGCTGCTAATTGCTCAGCAATACCTTGCGCAACTAGTTGAGCATCCATCTCAGGATTTTTAACTTCAAGAATATTTAATTGAACCTGCTTACCAGTTAGGTTTTCAAGATCAATTCGTAACTTGTCTGCCTCTTGACCACGGCGACCAATAACAATTCCAGGACGAGCGGTAAATAGATCAATACGTACTTTCTCGCGAGTACGTTCAATTTCAATCTTAGATACGCCTGCTCTTTCCATCTTCTTAGCCATAAGGCGACGGATAGCAATATCCTCTTTAACGTAAGCACCATAAAGTTTGTCGGCATACCAACGTGATTTGAAATCAGTTGTAATACCAAGGCGGAAGCCGTGTGGATTTATTTTTTGACCCATTTACTCGGCCTTCCCTTTAGATGCAGCTTTTTTAGCTGGCGCTTTTTTAGCAGTTGCCTTCTTGGCCACTGCTTTCTTTGCTACTGGCTTATCAGGTAATGCATCCGCTGCTTTTGTAGCAACAGGTGCATCTGCAATTACCGTTGGCTTTCGAAGTGCCTTTGGCTTTTGCATCTGAGAAGCTTTTAAATTCTTATTTGTGCGAAGAGTTTTATCATCAGATAACACAACAGTTACTTGAGATGATCTCTTGTTAATTGAAAAACCGCGTCCTTGTGCACGTGGACGGTATCTCTTCATCGTAAAGCCTTCATCAACTAATGCTTCAATAATCCAAAGCTCAGATGCATCGCGAATTGATGGATTCTTTTGCTTAGCATTTGATACAGCTGATGCAATTAATGTGTAGATAGCTTCGCCAAGCTCTGGCTGATTAGCAAACTTCATCATGTTAAGTGCGGTATCAGCACGTTGTCCGCGAACTAGGTTTACAACTCGACGAGCTTTTTGTGGTGTGGATCGGAAGTCACGCAGTACTGCGCGAGTTACCAATGCTGTAGTGGTGTCAGTATTACTCACTTACAACCACCGCCTTTCCATCAGCGCGGGAGTGACCTTTAAAAGTACGAGTTGGTGAAAACTCACCAAGCTTGTGACCGATCATCGCATCAGTAACAAAAACTGGCACGTGCTTGCGCCCGTCATGAACTGCAATGGTGTGACCAATCATGTCTGGTGTAATCATTGAGCGACGTGACCAAGTTTTAATAACATTCTTAGTGTTCTTCGCATTTTGCTCTTCTACCTTTTTTAATAGATGAAGATCAACGAAAGGACCCTTCTTTAAACTACGTGGCATCTTAAGATCCCCCCTTATCTCTTCTTATTGGACTTGCGTCGACGGATAATTAAAGAATCACTAGCTTTCTTTTTACGTGTGCGCTTTTCAGGTAAACCCCAGGGTGAAACTGGATGACGTCCTCCAGAAGTTTTACCTTCACCACCACCATGTGGGTGATCAACTGGGTTCATAACAACACCACGAACAGATGGGCGCTTGCCTTTCCAACGCATGCGTCCAGCTTTTCCATAATTTCTATTTGATTGTTCAGCATTACCAACTGTGCCAACAGTGGCGCGGCAGCGAACATCAACATTTCTAATTTCACCAGATGGCATACGAAGTTGTGCGTATGGTCCATCTTTTGCAACTAACTGCACAGCAGATCCAGCAGAGCGACCAATCTTGGCGCCGCCACCTGGGCGAAGTTCAATTGCGTGAATCATTGTTCCAACTGGAATATTACGAAGTGGCAAATTATTTCCTGGCTTAATATCTGCAGATGGACCATTTTCAATTGGAGATCCTTGAACTAAACCATCTGGTGCGATGATGTAACGCTTCTCGCCATCGGCAAAGTGAAGTAGTGCAATATTTGCAGTGCGGTTTGGATCGTATTCAATCTGAGCAACCTTTGCTGGTACACCATCTTTATCGTTACGAATAAAATCAATTAAGCGATAGGCGCGCTTGTGTCCGCCACCTTGATGGCGCATAGTTACTCGCCCAGTTGCGTTACGGCCACCTTTAGAATTAATTGGACGGACTAAAGACTTCTCTGGCTTTTGACGAGTGATCTCTTCAAAATCAAGAACGCTTGCTCCGCGCTGACCAGGTGTGGTCGGCCTCAGATTACGCAGTGCCATTTATCTTCTCCCTATTCCGTAAGAGCCAATCTCCTTAAGAGACTGGTCCTCCAAAGATGTCGATCCGTTGTCCGGCTGCCACATGCACAATTGCACGCTTTGTATCTTTACGCTTTCCAAAACCGAGTGCAGTGCGCTTGCGCTTACCCTCACGGTTCATGGTGTTAACACTTAATACCTTTACGCCAAATACTTTTTCAACAGCGATCTTGATCTCTGTTTTATTAGCATCAGGTGCAACTAAGAATGTGTACTTATTTCCATCTAGTAATGAGTAAGACTTCTCAGAAACTACTGGAGCTAGTAATACGTCGCGATAGTTTTTCATGCTGATACTCCAACTTCACTCTCACGAGCAACTGCGGTCACTGTCTTACCAGTTGCAGGACCTGCAATAAAGTCACGAAGTGCACCCTCTGAGAAAATAACATCATCGGCTACTAAAACATCATATGCATTTAATTGATCATTAACGATTAGATGCAGATCATCATGATTTCTAAGTGCAAGCCAGGCAGCATTTTCAGTACGTGATAAGACAACTAATAAATTCTTACGATCTGAGAACTGACGCACTGCAGAAATTGCTGCTTTAGTTGTACTTGCCTCAACGATGCCACTTACTGCGTGAATACGAGAAGCGCGTTGGCGATCAGAAAGCACGCCCTTAAGAGCTGCTGCAATCATTTTCTTTGGTGTGCGTTGGTCATACTTACGAGGTACTGGACCGTGTGCAACTCCACCATGACGTTGGTTAGGTGAACGAGTTGAACCCTGACGAGCGCGACCAGTTCCTTTTTGTTTAAATGGTTTCTTACCGCCACCAGATACTTCACCACGATTTTTAGTCTTGTGATTACCAGCGCGAGCAGCTGCTAATTGCGCAACAACTACCTGATGAATTAATGGCACATTTGCCTGCACATCAAATATTGCGGCAGGTAAATCAACTGAACCAGTTGGCTTACCAGCAATATCTTTAACCTCAATCTTTAATGACATTAGGCACCAACCTTCGTGTTAACTGTTTCAGCCGCAGCTTTCTTTGCAGCTGAGCGGATAAAAATAGTTGCACCAATTGCACCCGGTGTTGCGCCACGAATTAATATGGTGTTATTTACTGGATCTACTGAATGCACTAAAAGATTTTGTGTAGTTACAGTGTCAATACCCATACGGCCCATCATGCGCTTACCTTTAAATACACGTCCAGGTGTGGTTCTGTTACCAATAGAACCGGACATACGATGCTTCTTATCAACACCGTGGGATGCACCAATTCCAGAGAAACCATGGCGCTTCATAACACCAGCAGTTCCTTTTCCTTTTGATGTGCCGCTGGCATCAACAATTTCACCGGAAGTGAATACATCTGCCTTTAATTCTTGACCAACTGAATATCCCTCAGTACTTGAGATGCGAAGCTCAGCAACCTCAAGACGTGGTGTTACTCCTGCTTTTGCAAATTGACCAGCTTGTGGCTTAGAAACTTTACGTGGCTCAATCGCACCAAATGCTAATTGCACAGCGGCGTAACCATCTTTTTCAATTGTGCGAATTTGAGTTACCACACAAGGACCAGCCTGAATAACAGTTACTGGAACAATTTTATTTTGGGCGTCAAAGACCTGTGTCATACCCAGCTTCTTACCCAAGATGCCCTTGATGGCAGAAGACTTTGATTGCGTAGTTGTCATTTGATTTTCCCTTAGAGCTTGATCTCAATGTCAACGCCAGCTGGCAAATCAAGACGCATCAATGAGTCAACAGTTTTAGGTGTTGGATCGATGATGTCGATTAGGCGCTTATGGGTGCGCATCTCAAAGTGCTCGCGGCTATCTTTATATTTATGTGGAGAGCGAATAACACAGTAAGTGTTTTTCTCAGTAGGCAGCGGAACTGGGCCTGCGACGGTTGCCCCGGTGCGCTCAACAGTTTCAACGATTTTCTTCGCTGAAGTGTCAATCACCTCATGGTCATACGCCTTAAGCCTAATGCGGATCTTTTGTCCGGCCATTTTGCTTCTCCTTTTTTTCTAGTTAAAACTTTTTAGTTATTTCTGGGCCACTTATTCAGCAGCCCAGAAATAATTCTTTTTTTACTTAACGATCTTTGTTACGCGACCTGCACCAACGGTGCGGCCACCTTCACGGATCGCAAAGCGAAGTCCCTCTTCCATAGCAACTGGCTGAATAAGAGCTACGGTCATAGCGGTGTTATCGCCAGGCATAACCATTTCAGTACCAGATGGAAGTGTTACCACACCAGTTACATCCGTTGTACGGAAGTAGAACTGAGGACGGTAGTTGTTAAAGAATGGTGTGTGACGACCACCCTCATCCTTTGAAAGGATGTATGCAGAGGCTTCGAAATCTGTGTGAGGTGTAATAGTTCCAGGCTTACAAACAACCTGACCACGCTCAACATCTTCACGCTTAGTTCCACGAAGAAGAAGACCAACGTTTTCCCCGGCCTGACCCTCATCAAGTAACTTACGGAACATTTCAACGCCAGTAACAATTGTCTTTTGTGCATCTAAACGGATACCAACGATTTCAACCTCTTCGTTGACCTTAACAATTCCGCGCTCGATACGACCAGTAACAACAGTTCCACGACCAGTAATAGTGAATACATCTTCTACTGGCATTAGGAATGGCTTTTCAATTTCGCGCACTGGCTGAGGAATAAAGCTATCAACTTGATTCATCAACTCAAGAAGTGCATCTACCCACTTCTGATCACCCTCAAGTGCCTTAAGCGCTGAGACGCGAACGATTGGAGTTGTATCTCCTGGGAACTCATACTTGTTTAGAAGTTCACGAACTTCCATTTCAACAAGCTCAAGAATTTCAGCATCATCAACCATGTCAGTTTTATTTAGTGCAACAATGATTGAAGGAACGCCAACCTGACGAGCAAGTAGTACGTGCTCCTTAGTTTGTGGCATTGGTCCATCAGTTGCTGCTACTACCAAGATTGCGCCATCCATTTGCGCTGCACCAGTAATCATGTTCTTGATGTAGTCAGCGTGTCCTGGACAGTCAACGTGTGCGTAGTGACGCTTCTCTGTCTGGTATTCAATGTGTGCGATAGAAATAGTAATACCGCGTTGACGCTCTTCTGGCGCCTTATCAATTTGATCAAAATTCATCAGTGGATTTACATCCGGGAACTTGTCATGAAGCACCTTGGAAATTGCCGCAGTAAGAGTTGTCTTACCGTGGTCAATGTGACCGATGGTGCCGATGTTTACGTGCGGTTTATTCCGCTCGAACTTCGCCTTTGTCACTTTTTCCTCCTGTTTTAGCTGTTAGTAGTTATTTCGGATTTTCGCTCTGGTCGTTGCGGTTTTACTCGCCGCGAACCTTTGCAATGATTTCTTTCGATACCGCTTGTGGAACTTCGGCATACGAATCAAATTGCATGCTGTAGCTCGCGCGACCTTGTGTCCTGCTGCGAAGATCTCCGACATAGCCGAACATCTCTGACAGTGGCACTGTTGCCTTAACGATTCGGGCACCTGACCGCTCATCCATGGCCAAAATCTGACCACGACGACTATTTATGTCACCGATTACATCACCCATGAAATCTTCAGGAGTAATTACTTCAACTGACATAACTGGTTCCAGCAGTACAGGACCAGCAAGTCTTGCTGCTTCCTTAAATGCTGCGATTCCAGCAATCTTGAAGGCAAGCTCTGATGAGTCAACATCATGGTAAGCGCCATCAAGAAGAGTTACTTTCACATCAACTAATGGATAACCAGCAAGTGGTCCACTAGCGAGTGCTTCCTGGCAACCATCATCAACAGATGGGATGTACTCCTTAGGAATACGACCGCCAGTAATTTTATTTACGAATTCATATGATTGCTCAGAACCAGCTGGTAGCGGCTCTACTGCGATTTGAATCTTTGCAAACTGTCCAGAACCACCAGATTGCTTCTTGTGGGTGTAGTCATAACGAGCAACTGTTTTGCGAAGTGTCTCGCGGTATGCCACCTGAGGCTTACCAACATTTGCTTCAACTTTAAATTCACGCTTCATACGATCTACTAAAATTTCTAAGTGAAGCTCACCCATTCCAGAAATAATTGTCTGGCCAGTTTCTTCATCTGATTTCACATGGAAGGTTGGGTCTTCCTCTGCCAATGATTGGATTGCAATTCCAAGTTTTTCTTGATCAGCCTTTGTCTTTGGCTCAATTGCTACTGAAATAACTGGGGCTGGGAAATCCATTGATTCTAAAATTACTGGCTTATCAACATCACATAATGTTTCACCGGTTGTAGTGTCCTTAAGACCCATTACCGCAATAATCATTCCGGCTCCGGCTGATTCCATCTCTTCACGCTTATTAGCGTGCATCTGATAAATCTTTCCGATTCTTTCTTTTCTATCTTTAGTTGAATTAAGTACTGCAGTTCCAGCCGTTAATGAGCCAGAGTAAATCCGAACGAAGGTTAATTTACCTAGATGGGGATCTCGCATAATTTTAAAAGCGAGTGCGGAAAATGGTTCATCATTATTTGGTTGACGCTCAATTGATACTGATGCATCACCTTGTTTGTGTCCAACAATTGCTTTGATATCTAATGGACTTGGTAGGTAACGGTTAACCGCATCAAGCATTGGTTGCACTCCCTTGTTTTTAAATGCAGATCCAGTTAATACTGGAGTTGCCTTATCAGCAAGAGTTGCCCGGCGAATTCCCGCAATAATTTCATCCTCAGTTAGTTCGGCGCCCTCTAAGTACTTCTCCATGATGGTGTCATCACAATCAGCTAATGTCTCCAGTAATTCATGACGTGCTTGTTTTGCTTTCTCAACTAAGTTAGCTGGGATCTCCTCTATTAAATAATCTTCACCCTTTTTAGTCTCACCTGGCCATACCAATGCCTTCATTGCAATTAAATCAACAACTCCTAGGAAGTCAGCTTCTAGGCCAATTGGAATTTGTAGTACTAATGGTGTGGCATTAAGACGAGATTTGATCATCTCTACACAGCGATCAAATGAAGCGCCGGTGCGATCTAGTTTGTTAACAAAACAAAGACGTGGAACGTTATAACGATCTGCCTGGCGCCATACTGTTTCAGATTGTGGTTCAACACCGGCAACTCCATCAAATACTGCAACTGCGCCATCTAGTACACGAAGTGATCGCTCAACTTCAACAGTGAAATCTACGTGTCCTGGTGTATCAATGATGTTGATCATGTGATCTTTCCAATGACAAGTTGTTGCTGCGGATGTAATTGTGATTCCGCGCTCTTGCTCTTGCTCCATCCAGTCCATAGTGGCTGCGCCCTCATGAACCTCACCAATTTTGTAGTTAATACCGGTATAGAAAAGAATTCGCTCAGTTGTTGTAGTTTTACCCGCGTCAATGTGAGCCATGATTCCAATGTTGCGAACCTTAGCTAGATCGATTGCGGTTGCAATACTCACGTTGTCTCTTCTCCCGTTATCTCTTAATTACCAGCGATAGTGAGCAAACGCCTTGTTTGCTTCAGCCATCTTGTGTGTGTCTTCGCGCTTTTTAACTGCAGCACCTAAACCATTGCTGGCATCAATTAATTCATTTCCTAAACGCTCTGCCATTGATTTCTCACGGCGCTCTCTTGAGTTATCTACAATCCAACGAAGTCCTAGTGCGGTAGCGCGAGCTGGCTTTACTTCAACTGGTACTTGATATGTTGCGCCACCAACTCGGCGAGAGCGAACCTCAACCGTTGGCTTTACGTTATCTAGCGCACGCTTTAATGTAATTACTGGATCAGTATTTGTTTTAGTACGGCAATTCTCAAGTGCGCCATAAACAATTGCTTCAGCAGTTGATCTCTTGCCATGCATTAAAATCTTATTAATTAAAGATGTAACCACAGGAGATGCATAAACCGGATCAGCTATTACCGGTGCTTTTGGAACCGAACCTTTACGTGGCATTACTTCTTCTCCCTCTTTGCGCCATAGCGAGAACGTGATTGTTTACGATCTTTAACACCTTGGGTATCGAGAGAGCCGCGAACAATTTTGTAACGCACACCAGGTAGATCTTTAACACGACCGCCGCGAACTAAAACAATTGAGTGCTCTTGCAAGTTATGACCTTCACCAGGAATATATGCAGTTACTTCCATGCCACTTGTTAGACGTACACGTGCAACTTTACGAAGGGCTGAGTTTGGCTTCTTTGGTGTAGTTGTATAAACACGTGTGCAAACACCACGACGTTGCGGGCTACCTTTTAATGCAGGCGTGCTCGTCTTATCTGTCTTCTCGGCGCGGCCCTTACGGACCAGCTGCTGAATAGTTGGCACTACATATCTCCTAAACATTTAAGTTTTAAATAATTTTTTTAAAATTATTTATCCTGTTTTCCTACATAATTCGCTGCACTCTCCGACCCACGAGGTCGGGCGTGTTGCCCGTTCCTTGCAGATAACATGCAAAGTAATTTGCATATTGATGCAGCCCTTATGAAGAAAAGAGCAGGACGGGAAGGGTAGCCCAGTCATATCGCTCTGGTCAAAACGGTGCTTTTACTCCTTTATCCAGCAATCTCACCCTGCGACACGCCGAATTATCCAGCCCTATCACGCTTATGGTTAATAGATGGAAAAGCCAAAATTACGCGGAATCGTGCATTTAGTCATGTCCCCACTTAGCTTGGTGGCTGGGCTAATACTTATTACGTTGGCAAATGAACTACGAGGGCGAATTACCCTCGGCATATTCACGCTAACCGCAGTTACTTTATTTACCTGCAGCGC
>JBBAMY010000021.1:16470-20466 GCA_040402235.1 Candidatus Planktophila sp.
ATATATTTCATTAGGTTGGGCAGCAGTCTTTTATATGCCTGCGTTTTTAAACTCCGGTGGGGTTGCAATTTTTATTTTAGTTCTAACTGGTGGAGTTTTATACTCAGCTGGAGGTGTTATCTATGCCCTTAAAAAACCTAATTTTTCAATTAACTGGTTTGGTTTTCATGAGTTATTTCACGCAATGACAGCGGCAGCATTCATCTGTCACTTTATTGCAGCAATACTGACAGTATTTTCTAGTAGGTAATTGCTACAAATAAAAGTGACCGACGCAATTTCTAGCGCCGGCCACTTTGAATTACTTTTTATTTAGTGAACTTCGAACTCATCCAAACGAACTGCTTCACCAGAACCTTGTGATTCAAATGGTGTGAACTCGTATTGATCATAAGCAGCATAGACAGCAGCTTTTGCTTCCTCAGTTGGCTCAACTCGAATATTGCGGTATCTAGCAAGTCCAGTTCCAGCTGGAATTAACTTACCGATAATTACGTTTTCCTTCAGTCCAAGTAGTGGATCACTCTTTTCAGACAATGCCGCATCAGTTAACACACGAGTTGTCTCTTGGAATGATGCTGCTGATAACCATGATTCAGTAGCGAGAGAAGCCTTGGTAATACCCATTAACTCAGGTCGACCAGAGGCAGCTTTACCACCAGTTGAAACAACACGACGGTTCTCTTCTTCAAAGCGACCGCGCTCAACTAACTCACCTGGCAATAGATCAGCATCACCTGGCTCTAGCACTGTAATTCGCTTTAGCATTTGGCGAACAATAATTTCAATGTGCTTATCGTGGATAGAAACACCCTGCATACGATAAACCTCTTGAATTTCACTTACTAAGTGAATCTGAGTTTGACGTGGTCCTAGGATACGAAGAACTTGCTTAGGATCAATTGCGCCAACAACTAATTGCTGACCAACGCTTACACGTGATCCATCTTCAACTAGAAGTTTTTGGCGACGGGTAATTGGATAAGCAACTGCTTCACCACCATCTTCTGGGGTAACAACAATCTTCTTGCCTTTAGCATCCTCTAGGAATGAAACAGTTCCAGCTGCTTCTGCAATTGGTGCTACACCCTTTGGAGTTCTAGCTTCAAATAATTCTTGAACGCGAGGTAGACCATGGGTAATTTGAGTTTCACCAAGTAATTGAGCACCACCAGTATGGAAGGTACGCATTGTTAACTGTGTTCCTGGCTCACCAATTGATTGAGCAGCAATAATTCCAACTGCTTCACCGACATCAACAATCTTGCCAGCGGCCATTGAGCGGCCGTAACACATTGCGCATTGTCCAACCTTGCTATCGCAAGTTAGAACTGAGCGAACCTTAACTTCTTCAATTCCAGCTGCAACTAATGTATCAATGTTGCGATCACCTAGATCAGTTCCAGCAGTAAGTAATACCTTGCCGGAGGCTGATACATCTTCAGCTAAGTTACGGCCAAATAATGATGTCTCAACGTGATCATCACGAACTAATGTGCCAGTTGAATCTTTTGCTGCCATCTTCAGAGTTAGGCCGCGATCTGTTCCACAGTCTTCCTCACGAATAATTACATCTTGAGCAACATCGCAAAGACGACGGGTTAAGTAACCAGAGTCTGCTGTACGAAGTGCGGTATCGGCCAAACCTTTACGAGCACCATGTGTTGAAATGAAGTACTCGAGAACGGAGAGACCTTCACGGAAGTTTGATTTAATCGGACGAGGAATAATTTCACCCTTTGGGTTAGCTACAAGTCCGCGCATACCTGCAATTTGGCGAATCTGCATCATATTTCCACGAGCACCTGAGTAAACCATCATCCAAACTGGGTTGGTACGAGGGAAGTTATCTTCCATCTCTTTAGCAACCTCGTTGGTAGCAAGTGTCCAAATTTCAATTAACTCTTGGCGGCGCTCATCATCAGTAATTAATCCTTTTTCATACTGTGATTGAACCTTATCTGCCTTAGTTTCATAACCTTCCAAGATCTCTCGCTTACGTCCTGGTGTTACAACATCGTTAATTGAGATAGTCACACCAGCGCGAGTAGCCCAGTAGAAACCAAGTGACTTAAGTGCATCTAGGGTTTGTGCAACTGTTACTTTGGCATAACCTTCAGCCAAGTTATCAACAATTAAACCAAGAAGCTTCTTAGTAACATCGTAATCAACAAATGGGAAATCAGCTGGAAGCACTTCATTAAATAAAGCACGACCTAATGTGGTCTCGCGAGTTTCAGCCACACCGCTCTTATCAATACGAAGTTTGATTTTTGCTTGTAGTGAAAGGCTGCCTTGATCAAATGCCATTACTGCTTCAGCAATTGATGAAAATGCTCTGCCTTCTCCTAATTCTTTCTCACGTAGTGAGGTTAGGAAGTAAAGACCAAGCACCATGTCCTGAGTAGGAGATGTAATTGGTCGACCAGAAGCTGGCGATAAAATATTATTACTTGAAAGCATTAATACTCGGGCCTCAGCTTGTGCTTCAGCTGATAGTGGTAAGTGAACAGCCATCTGATCACCATCAAAGTCTGCGTTAAATGCAGTACAAACTAATGGGTGAATCTGAATAGCCTTACCTTCAACTAATTGTGGCTCAAATGCTTGAATACCAAGACGGTGCAGAGTTGGTGCACGGTTTAGTAGAACTGGATGCTCAGCAATTACCTCTTCTAATACATCCCAAACTACTGGACGGGCACGCTCAACCATTCTCTTAGCAGATTTAATGTTTTGAGCATGATTTAAATCAACTAAGCGCTTCATAACAAATGGTTTAAACAATTCAAGTGCCATCTGTTTTGGCAAACCGCACTGATGCAATTTAAGTTGTGGTCCAACGACGATTACTGAACGACCTGAGTAATCAACACGCTTTCCAAGTAAGTTTTGACGGAAACGTCCTTGCTTACCCTTAAGCATGTCAGAAAGTGATTTAAGTGGACGATTTCCTGGTCCAGTTACTGGGCGTCCGCGACGACCATTATCAAATAGTGAATCAACCGCTTCTTGCAACATACGCTTTTCGTTGTTAACAATAATCTCAGGAGCACCAAGATCAGCAAGACGCTTTAGACGATTATTACGGTTAATTACCCGTCGATATAAATCATTTAGATCACTGGTAGCAAAACGGCCACCATCTAGTTGAACCATCGGACGAAGATCTGGTGGAATCACTGGCACACAATCAAGCACCATAGATGCTGGCTTATTACGAGTATTAAGGAATGAGTTAACAACCTTTAATCTCTTAATAGCACGAGTCTTCTTTTGACCCTTACCAGTTTGTGATAGCTCATTTAATTTATCAAACTCAGCTTTTAGATCAAAGGTTTCAAGACGAGATTGAATTGCCTGCGCACCCATTGATCCTTTGAAATAAACGCCATAACGATCGCGAAGTTCGCGATATAGCAATTCATCGCCTTCAAGATCTTGTACTTTAAGATTTTTGAAACGATTCCATACTGCATCAAGACGATCTAACTCTTTTTGATTGCGATCACGAATAGTTTTTAGTTCGCGCTCACCAGACTCGCGTACTTTACGACGCGCATCAGCTTTAGCACCCTCATCTTCAAGATCAGATAGATCAGATTCCATCTTCTTGGTGCGAGTATCTAATTCAAGATCACGGCGTGACTCAATCTTCTTAACATCGGATGAGTACTTCTTCTCCAGTGTTGGCATATCTTCAGCGCGAGCTTCAGTATCAACCTCTGTGATCATGTAAGCAGCAAAATAAATTACCTTTTCTAAATCTTTTGGAGCAAGATCTAGTAAGTATCCAAGACGGCTTGGCACGCCTTTGAAGTACCAGATATGAGTTACTGGCGCTGCAAGCTCAATATGTCCCATTCGCTCACGACGAACTTTGGCGCGAGTTACTTCAACTCCGCATCTTTCGCAGATAATTCCTTTAAATCGTACGCGCTTGTACTTACCGCAATAACATTCCCAGTCACGAGTTGGTCCAAAGATCTTCTCGTC
>JBBAMY010000022.1:0-14566 GCA_040402235.1 Candidatus Planktophila sp.
AGGTCCATGTCAAAGCCAGCATCGCGAAGTGCGCGAATCTTGTCTTCTTCATTCACCTTTGTCTCAATGAATTCTTCAATATCTGGGTGATCCACGTCTAAAACAACCATCTTTGCTGCACGGCGTGTAGCACCGCCAGATTTGATTGTTCCAGCGGACGCGTCAGCACCGCGCATAAATGAGACTGGGCCAGAGGCTGTTCCACCGGATTTTAGAAGCTCTTTTGATGAACGGATGCGTGAGAGGTTAAGTCCAGCACCTGACCCACCCTTGAAAATCATTCCTTCTTCGCGATACCAGTTCAGGATGCTGTCCATAGTGTCTTCGACAGAGAGGATGAAGCATGCACTTACTTGCTGTGGTTGATTTGTTCCCACGTTAAACCAGACTGGTGAGTTAAATGAGAAAACTTGATGTAGCAACATGTAAGTAAGTTCGTGTTCAAAAACTAGTGCATCAGCATCTGTTGCAAAGTAGCCGTGCTCTTTTCCAGCCTTTGTATAGGTAAGAACTACGCGATCGATAACTTGCTTCAAAGACCATTCGCGATTTTCAGCACCGAGTGCTCCGCGAAAGTACTTTGTTGTAACGATCATTGATGCGTTCACTGACCATGTGTCTGGATATTCAACGCCATGTTGTTCAAAAACAGTCTCACCGGTTCTCCAGTTTTGCTGCACTACATCACGACGTTCCCATTTAACTTCATCGTATGGGTGTACGCCTTCGTTAGTGTAGATACGTTCGATAGTCAGACCCTTACCTTTAATGGTGTTGTGGGCCTTGATTTTCGCTGGTCGGTTGATAACCGTCTCTGACATGTGTGGTTCCCCGTATTCGTTAGTTGTTCTGATTGGCTAATGTTTTATTGCTTTGTGTGGCTGATGTAGTACTTTTTTCAGTAATTGGGGTATTACTTTTATTCGATTGCGCCGGAGAATGGCTAGAAGGTATAGCTCGCAGTAATGCGATCTCGCCTTCGAAATCTTCAAGGGAGGCAAAGTTACGGTACACCGAGGCGTAACGTAAGTAAGCGACCTCATCGAGTTCTCGGAGTGGCGCAAGGATGGCCATTCCAACTTCTTGAGCTTCAATCTCTGCTTGACCAGTTGAACGTAGAGTTTCTTCCACGCGCTGAGCAAGCAAAACTAGATCATCTTCATTTACTGGACGCCCCTGGCAGGCCTTGCGAACGCCCACAAGGACCTTCTCACGGCTAAATGGCTCAGTGGCACCGCTTCGCTTGATGATGTTGAGCAAAGCTACTTCTTGAGTTGAAAACCTTTGGCTGCACTGGGGGCATTCACGGCGACGGCGAATCTGTGTGCCATCTTCAATAGGACGAGAGTCCACAACACGAGAATCTTCGTATCGGCAGAACGGGCAAATCATCTCGGCGTGTCTCCCTTCGAAATACTAGGTAATTCCAACTTTTAGATGTATTGAGTGGAGGAGAAAAACTACCCTATAAACACTAGTTATGGAAGTATTTCTTCTCTTGACCCCTACATATAGTAGGAACTATAAAGCATTTCTCGAGGGTTTGCCTGCCCAGTAGGCAAAAAAGATTTGTAGGGCGTGTCGGGGCTAGCCTTCAGAAGGAATACGTAGCTTTTGACCAGCAGCCACGTCATAGCCCTTTAAGTTATTAGCCTCACGGATCGCCTCCACCATCGCCTGCACATCCCCGCTTGAATAAGCAGAGGCGACAGACCAGAGCGTTGCCCCACCGGGGACAACCACGCTCACATAGGAGGTTGGTGCCACTACTTGATCACCGGCACCTGATTGGGCTGCAAAACCTGCCACCAGGACCACGGTCAAGGAAGCTACGAACAAAGTGCGAGCTAGTCGGCCACGACGAGTCAATGATGCGCCGGACGGATTGATCGATTGTGTGAAAGGGCTAGAAAAGCCTTGTAATACACTGTTATTGCTAGCTAGTGACACTGTGCTCATAGTTATTCTCCTGCGAACTACCTTGGGGAAGGTATTCGAACAACTGTTCGAATAAGACAATTAAACACCCCACCACTGACAAATAGCAAGTTAAATTCGAACATATGTTTGAATTTTTCCCCAATCTATGTCACCCTGTATCCATGAGCACACAAACCCCCCAGGGCCTCACCACCCGCCAGGCCGAGATCCTCAATGTCATCGAAACGGCTATGGCCGAGCACGGCTATGCCCCCACCATGCGAGAGATCGGGGCGGCCGTTGGCCTGACCTCAACGGCCTCTGTGAAGTATCAGCTGGAGATCTTGGAACAAAAAGGCTTCATCCGCCGCGATGAGAGCAAGGGCCGAGCACTTGAATTAACCCCTGAGGTCAATGGGGCACCTATTGGTAAAACAACAATGATTCCCTTCGTTGGTCGCATTGCAGCAGGTGGACCAATAACAGCTGAGCAAGAAGTAGAGGAAGTATTTCCTCTGCCTGAGTCCTTTGTTGGAAAAGGTGAGTTATTTATGCTCAAAGTAGTGGGCGAATCAATGATTGATGCCGCTATCTGTGATGGTGACTTTGTAGTTATCCGTTCACAAAAAGATTGCAACAAAGGTGAAATCGTTGCAGCGATGATTGATGGCGAAGCCACCGTAAAGACCTTCTCTAAAAAAGATGGCCACATCTGGCTACTGCCAGCAAATGATGCTTTTGAGCCTATCAATGGCGACAAAAGCGAAATCCTAGGAGTTGTTACAGCGGTCCTTCGCTCTATTCGCTAATTTTTCGCGCGAGTAACAATGACTCTTGCTTGATCACCGTGGTGCACACTGCCCGGCTCATAGACATCAATTCGAAGTATCTCAGGCTGCTTTATTGCACCTAGTGCAACGAGTGATTCCAACTCCCCCGCAAAACCTTTGGCCTCAAAGTGTTCGTTATTTACTCCCACAACTAACCAGCCGTTATTAGCAAGTAGTGGCAATAGGTTGCGCAAGCACTCTGGCCCTAAGTGGCCATGGGTAAAAGTTCCTGAACTAATGAGTGCTTCATATGGTGCATTTTCATTCGGCACAGCCCTAGTTAAATCCCTCTCATACAATTTCCTATACACAGCACTGTTATCAGTGCGGGTCTTTAGCTTTGCCTGTCCCAACATTTCAGGTGAGATATCCATGCCATCTAAAACAACGTCTGGGCGAAGCCTTGATAAATACATGCCGGTAAGGCCCGTGCCGGTGCCGATATCTAAAACCCGAGTAAGTGAATCTGTAACTACTTGATCAAAGACTTCACTAATAGCCTTTGGATAGCGATACTGCTTGGCATCTACAAAAGATGAGTCATAAGTAGCGGCCCACTTTGCGTATAGACGCTTGTTATCTTCAGGCGTTTTTACAGAATATGCCTCATCTAGGCCAAGTGCGTCATCGTTCATGTCGCTAAACCTAAACAACTTGCCAGATAACTTCAATGGTTAAATCAAAAACTACGCACTCACCCGATATCCAGCAGCAATAACCGCTCTTGAAATCGCATCTGCATCTAGAGCCCCAGCAGAAGTAATAACAGCCTGGGCATCACCTGCACTTGCTTTCACTTCACTGACACCCTCTAGCTTGCCAAGCTCTGCGCTGACTCTTCCTTCGCAGTGCCCACAGGTCATTCCAGTTATCTTTACGATTGTTTCACTCATTCTATTAACCCATTCTCTTAATCATCGCGGCCATCTGCTTATTTTGTGCACTCTGTGCAGCCACAATAGCCTGACCAAAGCTTTTGATATCAGCATTAGTTGCATTTTCAATCATCGCAGCCATATCTATAGCTCCATCATGATGACCTGTCATCCCCTTTAACCAGAGCAGATCAAAGCTCTTTCCAGTAGCGCTTTTTAAAGCGGTAAGTTCAGAATCACCCAGCATTCCGCCCATGGAATCTCCCATGCTGTGTCCGGGATCCATGCCCGCATTGGCGCCATCTAGCCAGGCTTTCATTGTCACAATCTCAGCGCTCTGTCCATCACGAATATCTTTAGCTAAGGCAAGTAGTTCAGGATCAGCACTTTTTGTGAGTGCAAGATCTGAGATATCAATAGCCTGTTGGTGATGAGGAATCATCATCTGTAAAAACATAATCTCATCAGCACTCAAATCACCTGAGGCCCCAGATGAATGCCCCTCGTGGTCCATTCCCATATTGCTGTCGTTAGAACATCCTGCAAGTGCCATAACCATTAAGAGTGCAACTAAGCCTGCAATAGCTCGTTTGAATACAGAGTTATTTGTTGTATTGATTCTCATTACCAAGGCACCACTTTCATCTCTTCCCACAGTACTCCCGTAAGTTTATCTTGCTCACTAGAACCGTTCACATCAAAGGCCCTTGTTGCTAGCCAGATCGCAGTCTGTGCTCCCTCTGTCGCAGACAACGGTGCATCTGGTCCACCCATATCTGTGCGTGAATGATTTGGACACACTGCATCTACTAAAAACCCACGTGCGCCAAGACCGGTTTCATGTGCCAAGTTGCGAACCAAAGCATTTACTCCTGCTTTGCTCACTCGATAGGGAGCTAATCCCCCAACATTTCCAGGTCCTGACATACGACCTAAACATGCAGTGAAGATAACGACGCGACCACTTCTAGCCTCTGCCATGGGTGCTGCCAAAATATTCAGTGCACAAAAAACAGAGTCCAAATTAGTCGCCAACACCCTGCGCCACTCAGCGTTATCTGTCTTTAGCGTCTTAGACATCTTTGCACTCATCACGCCATGGGCCAGAATCACAATCTCTGGTGTGCCAAAGGATTCTAGAATCTCTTCAAAAGCGCTCTTGGTTGCATCAAGATCTTCTAAATCAACTGATCGATAGGCAGCACCTAAGTGTTTGGCTGATTCTTCTAAGCGCGCTTTATCTTTAGCAACTAAAACAACCTGATGACCAAGTGATGCGAGCTCTTTTGCACACTCAAAGCCCAAACCGCGTGATCCCCCAGTAACAATTACTAGCCCCATTTATTTACGCTTTAACTCTCGAAGAGATGCCTTGAGCGCTTTGCGCTCTGCCCTTGCGACAGGATCTTTCTTAGTTGGAAATACCCATTTTAAAATCAGGGCAAAGATGGCCATGACTACAAAGCCACTTAAGGCCTGTATGTAAAGGCCGTTGTTGATTCCACCGAGCATGGACAAAATCTAATCTAGGGGCGATGGTTTTTCTCGCTGAAACTCAGTTTCACCTCCTACGAGGTTAAAAACAGAGGAAAGAGCCTGGATAAGAAAAAAGAAACGTTTTCACCTTCCAGCATCACCTACCCATCCAAATGGAATTAATTCACCGCGATCTGCCTGAGCTCTGGATTCCATCAACCATTCGTGGTTAGCAGCATGAGATAAAAGGTAGAGAGTTTCAATGATGGATTCGCACTCACTTTGAGAAATGAATTCATCTACGTTGGAATTACTGCTATCCACAGAGAGTTTGTCAGACACTTTTAACACCTCCGAATCCACTTATCTTTCCGTCGCCTGAATTCCTTATCTCTGATCAACCAGCACGCCGCCAGCGTTACTAGTTGATTTCCCAACACGCGTTGGGAATAGAGAAAGGAAGTGCAAATGAATGTCACTACATGATGTTGCGGCGCTTGTCGTTGCAATAGCCAATCTCATACTGCGTGTATGGGAGATGCGAAGGGATCGACGGAGAAACTCCGACGGACCTGATCAGTTAGAGGACTGATTTCGCATAAGGCAGTTGAGTCGGAATTGGCACCTCCGGCTCAACTTCATCAATTAAAGCAGAAAACTTGGTTACTCAGAGTGGTTCTGCCACACCCACAACTCTTCACACAACTCTCACCTGCAATTAACCTGCATCATCCAACCCAGTCACCTTCATGGCTCACTATCCATCCATGGATCTGTCACATTCATTGTTTCTGCTCAACGCCAGTCTTGATCGCCATCTCAACAATGACCACTACGGTCAACTAGAACTAGAGGAGCGTGCGAACTTCTCTCGCTCTCGCCGCTCTATAGAGCGCTCTGATGAACAACTACAACGCGAGAGCGTTAAAGAGCAAGAAGCCAAATCAGCTTAAATCCCCCTTAAAGCTCGTATAAGCCCTCTAGGTAACTAGGGGGCTTTGCGTGTTCTTACAGAGTTCACCTGGGGTTCAACTTCATACCCCTTTCCCATAACCAACATCCTTGACGATGTAGCTACTTCCCCACACCAATGCCTATCGATAGAAGGGAAGTTGCACATGTCTGAATTACTAGATTTTCCAACTTGTTACGTCTGTCGTTCCGTCGAGTTGGAAATTGTTATCAATGAAGATTTTGGTCCCATGACTACCTGCTCAGAGTGCGGCTATTCATGGATCGCTACGTATGAAGAGCTAGAAATACCCCTACTTATTACGAAGGCATCATGATAGAAAAACTTAAATCTGCCGCAGTCTTTATCATCACCATCATTATTTTCTTGATCTTTGTTGCCCTAGCCCCACGTTAATTGAGGGTGCGCTGTTGGAGCAATTAAATTGACTCCAACAACGCTTCATCCCTCGAATGAAACACCCATGAAGAAAGTGCAAAGCCGAGGTTTGTGTATGAAGGTTACGGGCAGTAATTCTTAAGGCAAATAAGAGTAGAAATTGAGATGAACTCCTCTACCCAATGAAAAAAGCCCCGCTGACGAGGCGGGGATACCTGCGTGCTACTCTTTCCTCACGTCATATTGGCGCACCAAAGAGTTACAGTTGAGAAAGACCTGCAGATAACTGCGGGTCTTTTTCTCTCTCCGCAGTTCTTATCTCTCTTTATTGAAGTCATACGTCGCCATCCACAGAAGAATTCTTTATAGAACTTTGCTAATGAAAAATCGCTTACCTTTCCACCGCCTGAATTCCTTATCTCTGATCAACCAGCACGCCGCCAGCGTTACTAGTTGATTTCCCAACACGCGTTGGGAATAGAGAAAGGAAGTGCAAATGAATGAATCTCAATGATGTTGCAATACTCGCTATTGCAATAGCCAATCTCATACTTCGTGTATGGGAAATGCGAAAGGCCCGTCGGAGAAATACCGACGAGCCTAATCAGACAGACTCCTGATTTCGCATAAGGCAGTTGGGTCGGGATAGGCATCCCGGCTCAACTTCATTAATTAAAGCAGATAACTTCGTTACTCAGAGTGATTTTTCCTTTACGATTGCTCCATGAAAAACCTATGGGTTCTCATCGGTATTGCCATTGTCTTTATCTATGTCATTGGCTCTGGTCTGTGGGTTAACACAGGAGATAACTGGTACCGAAGCCTGAATGCACCATCCTGGCAACCACCACCTGCCATCTTTGGCATTATCTGGCCCTATAACTTCATAGTCCTTGGTGTTGCCGCCGTTACTATTGCCCAGCGTGCTAGGACTACAACAACGCTGATCTACTTAACTTTCTTCGCACTCTCTGTTGCATGCGCTCTTACATGGGCATATCAGTTCTATCGCCCTCACAATTTAAGCTTTGCTGTCATGGCACTTGTGGGAACGGTTCTATTGACGATTCCTATGACAGCAATTGCCTTTAGGACATCTGTTGGTTTAGGAGTTGCACTGCTTCCCTACCAAATTTGGGTAGCGACAGCGGCAAACCTGAGTTACACCTACAGCCGCCTTAACTAGCTCTTAGGACTCGAAGTCCCCACCACGTCCAGTTATCTTCCTCTTTGCCTTGCTGGGCTTCTCGTATGCAAGCAAGAAGATAGCCACTGCAACGGCAAATAAAGCAACAATGACTATCTTCTCCATGGATTTAACCTAGTACAGCCCACACAACAAGTGCGAACACTGCAAGACCAAGACCAACGATTGCAATTGCAAATAACGATACCAAACCACGTGATGATGCAATCTTCTTAGCTAGCTCAGAAGGATTTGTCACTCTATTGAGATCAACGATTAAGGCTTCTGCTTCACGAATCGTTGCGTATTGTGTAATCATCGCCAAGATTCCTGTAGCTGCTGCCACGCCAATTGTTAGGTACTTAGCACCATCAGTTGCGCCATCAAATTTGCCAAAAGCTGCCACAACAAAGATGCCGATAAGCATCAAGCTGGGCGCCATTTGAGCGCTGATAATCTGTGTGCGCTTGGTATTCCATAATTCTAATAAGTTTTTCTCATCCATTGGTTCTCTCCCTTAGCCAAGCCCCTTCCAAGTAAGAAGCAAGGCCCATGTTAAACCCCCTAGGTGAACTCTGCATGGCCAATCAATAACGATTGTTCTACGATTGCCAAATGTCACGCGTGGCCAAGATCAAAAATGGGTTTGTCCCTAAAACCTGCCTGCGCTGCCACCTGGCCTTTGAATGGCGCAAGAAGTGGGCTAAGAACTGGGATGAGGTTAAGTACTGCAGTGATCGTTGCAGGAACAATAAATGAAGCGCATCATCTATATCCCCTTTGATCACCTGCACCGCAACTACGGCGCACTCAAAGATGCCAACCCTAAGCAAGATGTCATCGCCTTTGTTGAAAGCGCACGAATGACTACCGGGCGCTCTTGGCACAAAGAGCGCCTGTTCTTTCTGATCTCCTCGGCCCGCCACTTTGCTGCCAGCCTTGAGGATGAAGGCTTCACCGTTGAATACATCAAAGCAACAACAACCATCAAAGGTTTAGAAAGCATTGCAAAGAAACACAAACAGCTGCCCATCACTTGCGCCGAACCATCCTCTTTTAGAGCATATGCAGATCTAAAAAACTACGGAGTCAGTTTTATAGACAACGATTTCTTTTTAACTCCGCGCCCCCTATTTAATCAATGGGCATCAGAACAAAAAAGCTATCTGATGGAGAACTTCTATAGAAAACAGCGCACACGATTAAACATCTTGATGGAAGGCAAAGATCCTGTGGGTGGTGCGTGGAATTTTGATAAAGAAAATAGATTGCCGCCACCTAAAAAATATGAAGGCCCTAAGTATTTAGAACACAAGAGGGATGAGATAGATAAAGAAGTTGCCAAAGAGTTAGAGCACACCCCCACAACCACCTGGGCCACCACCCGCAAAGGCGCACAGACGCAGTTAAAAAACTTTATTGATAACCACTTTGCCGACTTTGGCCCACTAGAAGATGCCATGACAACAGATAACTGGGCACTGCATCACTCACTGCTCTCTCCGTATTTAAACAATGGGCTACTGCACCCAACAGAGGTTATCCACGCTGCCATGAAGGCCTTTAAAACAGGTGCTGTTCCTATTGAATCTGCCGAAGGCTTTATCAGACAGCTCATTGGTTGGCGTGAATACGTCAACGGGATGTATTGGTTCCTAGGCCCTGACTATCGAAACAACAATCAACTAAATGCCACAAGGCCCCTGCTGCCACTATTTAGTGATCCCAATAAAACCCAGATGAACTGCATCAAAGAAACTGTGACTGACATTAACGATCGTGCATGGGTCCACCACATCCCGCGTTTAATGCTGCTCTCTAATTTAGCTCTCATTACTGGCACTAACCCGCAAGAATTTCTTGATTGGATGCGCGAAGTATTTGTAGATGCATCTGAATGGGTGATGGTCCCAAACGTCATTGGTATGGGTGTTCACGCAGATGGTGGTCAGATGATGACTAAGCCATATGCGGCAGGTGGTGCCTACATCTCACGCATGTCTAACTACTGCAAAGGATGTGCATACAACCCCAAGCTGCGCGTTGGTGATACCGCTTGTCCTTTCACCACGCTCTATTGGGATTTTCTTGATCGCCACAAAGAGGCCTTTGCTAAAAACCACCGCATGAGCCAAACCCTCTTTGGTCTCAAGCGCTTGAGTGATCTGCCTGAGTTAAAGGAGAGAGCACAAGAAGTGTTGGAAGGACTTGATGCAGGAAAGATTTAAGAAGTAATGTCTTTATGAGCAAAGCGATTGATAGCAAGTGCAAACAAGATAATTCCTGAAATGGCGCAGTAACTAGCACCGCGAATCATGATCGACCAATCAATTGTTGTTGCCAGAGCATCAAACCAAGAGAAGGCATAGTGCACTGGCAGCCAATCACGAATCTTTCCAAGGGCAGTGATGGCATCGAGGATATTGAGCAAAATTGATGTTCCAACGGCCACGCCAACTGCGCCTAACGGTGCATCGGTGCGCACACTTAAGTAGAAGGCAAGACCTGCCACAAAGAGTAAGGAAATTGCCAGGTAGCCAGTCATGATTGCAATACGAGAGATCGCAACCGAGTTTTCAAATGTTGCACCTAGAGGTGTTTGCAGCGGAGCTGTCCCAAAGGCAATCGTGCCAACAATCCATGCAGAGGTGGGCACAAGGAGAACAGCAACTGCAGATAAAGTCAGAGAGACCTTCATCTTTTGCAAGAGAAGGCGCGTGCGTGGCACGGGAGATGCCAGAAGGTAGCGAAGGGTTGACCACGATGCCTCACTTGCAACAGTGTCACCGTTAAAGAGTGCAATGACTGTCACAAGCAAAAACGGTGTTGCAAAGTAGAGCATGGTCGTTGTGAAATTTGCTGCTCCAATTGTTGCAAGACCAATCAGATCAGTTGTTCCAGAGCCCAAACGTGTTGGTCCCCCGCTATTTCCTGACGGTCCAAATTTGACTGCAATTGCCACAAGGATGGGAAGTGAGAGAACAAAGCCATAAGCAAAGGCTGTGCGCTTTCGCTTTAACTGTCGATAGAGCTCAACTGAATATGGAAGTGTCTTGGCTGGGCTATAACTCATTTCTTCTCCTTTCCAATCACTAGATCATCACCGATAAGTTCAAGGAAGATCTCTTCTAACGTATTGGATTTGCGGTTGCGGGTAAGAATCTTTTTCATCGGACCAAATGCAATGAGTTGACCACGGTGCATTAAAACAACATGCGAACAGGTCTGTTGCACTTCAGCCAATAGGTGAGAAGAGATAATCACTGTTCTACCTGTGCTGGCATAGTCGCGCAGAACATCTCGCATTTCTGCGATCTGCTGTGGATCTAAACCATTAGTTGGCTCATCTAGAACGAGCAAATCCGGCATTCCCAGCATGGCTTGGGCAATAGCCAAGCGCTGTCGCATGCCTTGGCTATAAGAGCGCACCTTTTTATCTAAGGCTGTTCCAAGCTTTGTAATTGCAACAACATCATCTAGATACTGCTCACCTTCTCGGCCAATAGATCTCCAGTAGAGCGATAAGTTCTCACGCCCAGATAGGTGTGGCAAGAAGCCTGGGCCTTCAACAAAGGAGCCCAAATTAGAAAGAGCGGGAGATCCTGGGTAAACAGCTTTGCCATCCATGAAGATGGAGCCCTCTGTTGGAAAAATTAAACCCATCACCATGCGTAGCGTTGTTGTCTTTCCCGCACCATTTGGACCTAGCAGACCAACTACTTGCCCGCGCTCAACGGTAAATGAAAGATCTGCAACCGCCCGGTAGCCATCTTTATAAACCTTACCTAGATTCTTTACTTCAACTAAGGCCGTGCTCTCTTGATCACTGGGCGCAATCTTTGGTCTGCGAACTCGCACATAAACAAAAGCTCCAATTAACACAACAAAGGCAAGTAATGGCCACACAAGATTTGCCCGCGCGGAGTTAGAGGCAGAGGCATCGATGACGCCATAGGTTAAAGGTGAGAGCGCTGAAACTGTGTAAAAGCGTGAGAGCTTAGGTGTGTCATAGCCCTGATCAGTTGTTGATATTCCCACCGCAATTACATCACCAACGGATGCATCCATAATCACTGATGGCAGATTCACTATTACATCCACACCACCTTGTGGGATATCACTCAAGCGCACAGGTGCCACAACCCCATTAGGTTGATTAATTGCACCGCTAGGAGATTTTGTAACAAGTGAGAAGAACAATGTGGCATCACCTGTAGTACTTGTTATGCGCAGCTTTATTGTTGAAGGACCAACAAGTGAAATTGGCTCACTAAGTGGTGCGGATTCAAGTAATCCACTTTGGCCAGGTAAGAACGCTGGACTAAAACCAGCAAAAGTTGAAACAACTCGTGATGCCAACGCCCCGGCGCTTCCTATCCCAGGAAGTGATGAGATAGCACTCGGTATTCCACCGATTGGGTATGTAGCTGCCACGGTAGGAGTAAGCAACGGCAACTGCTTTTGAATAGCCTGCGTAGGTAGTTGATTGCTACTAAAAACCTTTGGAATAACCGTTGAATCCTGAAGAGAAATAGAGCCATTGGTCTTAGTAAATTGGAAGGTAGGAAAATCAATATCTGCCTTAGATAAGTGCTTGTTAAACCAGTTCAGGTATTGAGTGCGCAAGTAAGCACTTTGATCAACGCCACCATCATGTCCGCCTGCATGCCAGATCATCGAAAGAGGAATGGCTGGGTTTGCCTTCTTTATACCTTCGGCAGTTTTATAACTCTCAGTCAGTGGAAAGAGAGAATCAGCTTGTCCTTGGCTAAGAAGTGTTGGAGCTCGAAGAGTTGAAAGAAAGCTTTGTGGTGAGACTGATGCCAGCAAAGCACGCTCATCAGCTGAAGGTGCGCCATTGATTACTGCGTTTCGGTATGCATCACACCAGGCTTGTGTAAAAGATCCACATTCACCCAGGTATGCACTTTGCAAGGAGACGGCGGAGAAAAAAGTTCCTGCCCAGACCTTTTTAAATGGACCTGATTCAAGTGAGCCTGCAACAGATTGAGGAAAAAGATCTTGTCCTAAATCATTCCAAGTGATGTCTGCAATAACGGCATCGATTCGAGAATCAGCACTTGCACTCAGCAGTGCATTAGCACCGCCATAGGATGCGCCCATGATGCCAACACGTGGATCATCTGTTTTATCTTGTGTGACATATCTACTCTTTGAAAGATAAGAAATCAGCGCACGAGTATCTGCCACTTCCCCATCTTGTGCGTTCATGGCTATCTGCCCAGTTGATTTTCCAAAACCACGGGCAGTCCATGCCAGAACTACGTAGCCTTTAGATGCGAAGTACTGGGCATCACTTGCCACAGAATCCTTGCTGCCTCCAAAGCCATGGGCGATCAAAATGGCTGGGGCTGGTGTTTTACTAGGGATGTAGAGGGATGTATCAATGGTGATGCCCGGAGCAGTTGTGATGGATTTTGTGATAATCGATTCTGCATGTGCGCTAACTGGCATAAGCGTTAAGGCGCCAAAAAGGGCGGCCACGATTAACTTTTCAATCTTCACTGCCCCACGGTAGTTGGAATCTAAACGTGCTGCATCTTGGGAATTTCAGTATTATTTGCGCGTGAAGATTAAAGCGATTTCTATAGCAGCAGCGCTGATGTTACTTGAATCTCTTATGCCACAAACGGCTAGCGCAGCAACTGCCCCAAAGATCAAGCGCTACACCGTCACCATGACAAAGGCTCATCTTCCAGTTGCCCCTAATAATGGCACTGATGACTATCGCTGCTTCTTACTTGATCCAAAAGTGAGCCAAGATTCAATCATCCGAACAATTCAATTTATTCCACAGAAGAAAAACTATGTCCACCACGCAATCATCTTTAGAGTCACAGATGCCGATCTTGCCGAAGGCATAAAAGCTGATAACAATGGCGCAGGATGGCCATGTTTTGGTGGCACAGGTCTTGGTGGAATGCTCTCTACTTTCATCTCATCCCCATGGCTAAGCTCCTGGGCACCCGGGCGCGGAAAAGATGTAGCACCGACTGGTTATGGAACCCCATTTAAAAAGGGTGAGCGCTTTGTATTACAAGTTCACTACAACTTACTTGCAGCCAATGGCGGCGCAATTGAAACTGATCAATCTAAAATTGTGATGGAAACAATTCCTGCCAAAGGTGCAACGGTTAAACAGTTAGAAGTAGAGCTCTTTCCTGCTCCCGTTGAACTTGCATGCCCACCAGGTGTGACTGGACCCCTGTGTGATCGCAGACAATCACTGATCGATCTTGCAGCACGCACCAGCACAACAAGTGCATTTGAAGCCACAGGAATTAACGCTCTCTGCGGACAAGATCCCTTTCGCCCCACAGCTTCACTCACCTCACGCTGTGACAAGGTAATCAATAGATCCTTTAACGTTATTGCCGCTGCCCCACACATGCACCTGCTGGGCCGCTCATTAAAGCTCACTCTAAATCCAGGAACTGCTGGTGAAAAAACGATACTTAATGTAACTAACTACAACTTTGATGATCAATCATCAACGGTATTAAAGAGCCCTATTGCTGTTAAAGCCGGCGACACTATCCGCGTTGAGTGCACCTTTGATCCAACGCTTCGCCAAAAGATTCCTCAGCTTAAATCTCTAGCACCCCGCTATATAACATGGGGCGAGGGATCCTCAGATGAAATGTGTCTAGGAGTAATTGCAGCCACCAAGAGCTAATTACTTTTTTAGTGGACCTAACTTGTAAGAATCTAATCTCACCGCAGGCTTAGCTTGATTTTGATGCTGTGCTTTAAAGGAAGCAGTTGCATCTGTGCCACATAAAGAGACAATCGCACCAGATCCACCAGGGTGAGAGTTAATCCACTTAGTTAAGTCATAGACATAATCATCAATAGCAGCCCAGCAGCTCTGTGTGCTGTTGTTGGCTTTGACTTGAGCCATGGTGTA
>JBBAMY010000023.1:0-7569 GCA_040402235.1 Candidatus Planktophila sp.
TTAGCACCCCATGGGTTACCAGATTGCTCTAGGTTACGGAACGTTCCACCGAGTTCTGCTGGGAAATCTGATTCCACCATTACTTGGTAGCGGCGCATGTTAACGATGTGATCAATGTGTTCGATATCTACTGGGCACTCATTCACGCAGGCACCACATGATGTGCAAGACCACAAAATATCTGAAGTAATAGCTGCGTTTTCGCCCACCATTGCTTCAGTTTCAACGGTCTTAGAAAAGGCGTGATCGCGCATAGCCATGATTAAAAGCTTGGGCGAGAGCGGTTTATCAGTGTGCCAGGCAGGGCACTGTGACTGACAGCGACCGCACTCAGTACATGAAGTCATATCCAACAAACCCTTCCAGGTTATGTCGGCGCGAGTACCAAGACCAAAGACATCATCATCTTTTGGATCTTCAAAGTTAACAACTTCACCGTGTGAGAGCATTTCGGGAAGAGGTCCAAGAGATGACTTTCCATCAGCGTTTCTACGGTAATAGATATTGAAAGGTGCCAAGAAGCGGTGCCAAGCGATACCCATTGTTAGATTTGATGCAATAACAATAAACCAAGCCATTGACCCAACAATTTTGATTGCTGCCACTAATTGAATAGTTGATGTTAATTGCGTCAGCGTCCATGATTTAAACATGTCGGCAATAAACCAAGTTGTAACATAGTGACGGTTCCAAGCAGTCTCATCAGAGAGCGCACCTTCAAGCCCGCGCAAAGCAACAACACAGAAAACAATAAGCAAGATCGTTGCCTCAACGTAATACGCTTTAGCCATTCCGCTGCCATAGAAACGGGAGCGCTTATTGCGAAGACGCGTTACTTGGCGGATTCCAATTAAAGTAACAATTCCAATTCCAGTTGCCCAACCAATAAGCTCAGTGACGTACTCATAAACCCAGAAGTGACCAATTACTGGAAGTGCAAAGTAGGGATTAATGAGTTGACCGTAAGCGGTGATGAGAGTTCCTACTAAGGCAAAGAAACCAATCATGACAAACCAGTGCGCAAAACCAACAACAGTGAAATTAAACATCTTGGTATGACCAAAGATTTCGCGCAATGCCATGCGAAGACGTGTTCCCTTGTCGTTGCGGCGTGTGGGATCTGCTGCACCCTTTTTATAGATCGCGAGCAGCGTGCGAACGCGCACGGCTAGAAGGATGAGTGCAAAGACAGTTATCCCATAGGAGATCGCGGCAAGGGTCAGGTTCATGGATGTAAGGGTAGGGAATAAAGCACCAACGCTGCCTGTTATGTGGAGTAGCAAACCTGAGTCGCATCGACTCAACCTTTTGTGTAGGATGGGCTCAGGTTTGAAGCGTTCCTCGACCCTAAATCAGGCTCGAGCGTGAAATAAAAGGAGCACTACTTACATGGCTAGAGCAGTTGGAATCGACCTAGGTACAACAAATTCTTGCGTATCGGTCTTGGAAGGTGGAGAACCCACCGTTATCGCCAACGCTGAAGGCGCTCGCACGACCCCGTCGATCGTCGCCTTCGCTAAAAATGGCGAAGTACTTGTTGGTGAAGTGGCTAAGCGCCAGTCAGTAACAAATGTTGATCGCACTATTCGTTCAGTTAAGCGTCACATGGGTACTAGCTGGAACGTCGATATCGACGGAAAGAAATACACACCACAAGAGATTTCAGCACGCGTTTTGCAAAAGCTCAAGCGCGATGCAGAGTCATACCTGGGTGAGACAGTCACTGATGCAGTAATTACAGTCCCTGCCTACTTTAATGACGCACAGCGCCAAGCCACAAAAGAAGCTGGCGAAATCGCTGGTCTTAATGTTTTGCGCATTATCAACGAGCCAACTGCAGCAGCGCTGGCATACGGACTTGATAAGGCAGATAAAGAACAGACAATTCTAGTCTTTGACTTAGGTGGTGGAACATTTGACGTTTCACTTCTTGAAATCGGTGACGGTGTTGTTGAAGTTAAAGCAACCAATGGTGATAACCATCTTGGTGGCGATGACTGGGATCAAGCACTCGTTGATCACCTCGTAACAACTTTTGGTTCACAAAACGGAATTGACTTAACAAAAGATAAGATGGCGATGCAACGTATTCGTGAAGCTGCTGAAAAGGCAAAGATCGAACTTTCATCATCACAATCTGCATCAATTAACCTTCCATACATCACAGTTGATTCTGAAAAGAATCCACTCTTTTTAGATGAAACAATTACACGTGCTCAATTCCAGCAGTTAACTGCTGCGCTCCTTGAGCGTTGCAAGAAGCCTTTCCAGGCAGTTCTAAAAGATGCTGGAATTCCAATTAGCAAGATTGAATCAGTTGTATTAGTTGGTGGATCTACTCGTATGCCAGCTGTGGTTGAACTTGTTAAAGAGCTAACAGGCGGAAAAGAGCCTAATAAGGGCGTAAATCCTGATGAAGTAGTGGCCGTTGGCGCATCACTTCAAGCCGGTGTTCTTAAGGGTGAAGTAAAGGATGTTCTACTACTTGATGTAACACCACTATCACTTGGTATTGAAACCAAGGGTGGCGTTATGACTAAGTTGATCGAGCGCAACACAACTATTCCTACAAAGCGCTCTGAAGTATTTACAACAGCTGATGATAATCAGCCAGCTGTGCAGATTCAGGCCTACCAAGGTGAACGCGAAATGGCTGCTTACAACAAAAAGCTTGGAATGTTTGAACTCACAGGTTTGCCACCAGCACCACGTGGCATCCCACAAATCGAAGTCACATTCGACATTGATGCAAACGGAATCGTTCACGTTTCTGCAAAGGATCTTGGAACTGGGAAAGAACAGAGCATGACCATTACTGGTGGCTCTGCACTTTCTAAGGAAGAGATTGAGCGCATGATGGCCGATGCTGAATCACATGCTGAAGAAGATCGTGCGCGCAAAGAAGAAGCAGAGATCCGTAACGCTGGAGATTCACTTGTCTACTCAACTGAGAAGTTCATCAAAGATAATGAAGAAAAACTTTCTACAGGCGATGCACTAGAGAAGAAGACAGAGACTGAAGCAGCACTCGAAGAGTTAAAGACTGCTCTCGGTGGTTCAAATTATGAAATGATTAAGTCAGCAACTGAAAAAGTTGCAACTGTTAGCCAAGCTCTAGGCGCCGCACTGTATGCAGGTGCTGCAGCTGAAGGTGCAGCAGATGGTGAGAATGGCACAAACGCCGAAGATGGCGTTGAAGATGCTGAAGTAGTTGAGGAAGGCAAGTGAGCGAAGAAAACTCGCTTACCGAAGAATCAGTAGTTGAAGATGTGGCACCGGATCAGGAAACTGATCCGGTAGCTACGTTAACTAGTGATTTACAACGACTTCAGGCTGAATATGCCAACTACCGCAAGCGCGTAGAGCGTGATCGTTCCCTTGCTCACGAAATGGCTATCGGTGCGGTTTTAACTGAACTTCTGGCACTACTAGATGATGTTGATCGGGCAGAATCACATGGTGAGTTAACTGGTGGCTTTAAAGCAGTTGCCGACCAGCTCAACACCATTGTTTCTCGTATTGGTTTAGAGAAATACGGCGCTGACGGTGAAGTATTTAATCCGCAAATCCATGAGGCTCTGATGCATGACACATCTGCAGATGTGGCAGTGCCGACTGCTTCAAAGATTTTGCAGCCTGGATATAAATATAAAGAGCGTATTTTGCGCCCAGCCCGAGTTTCTGTAACAGATCCAGCAGGAGAGTAATTACAAATGGCAGCCAAAGATCTCTACGAAAAGGATTTCTACAAGGTCCTTGGCGTTGATAAGAAGGCTGCTGCTGATGAAATCAAACGTAAGTATCGCGGTCTTGTAAAAGATCTCCACCCTGATACAAACCATGGAGATTCTGCAAAGGAAGAAAAGTTCAAAGCAGTCTCTGAGGCCTATGAGATTCTCTCTGATGCTAAAAAGCGCGCTGAATATGATGAAGCTCGATCTTTATTTGAACGGGGTGGATTTCGTTCACCCATGGGTGGACAAAACTTTCAAGGTGGAGATTTCTCAGACATCTTTGGTGGAGGAAATCCACAAGATATTTTTGCAAACCTCTTTGGTGGCGGAGGCCGACGTGGTCCACGTAAAGGTCAAGATCTACAAACTGAGGCAACAATTACTTTTCGTGAGTCAGTCTTTGGTACTAATTTAGATCTACGCCTAAGCACCGATCGAGGCGCGGCACAAAACATTACTGCGCGCGTTCCTGCAGGAGTAAATGATGGAGCAAAGATTCGTGTGAAAGGTAAAGGAGCAGCGGGAGAAGCTGGCCCAGGTGACTTATTCATTCTTTTACACGTTAAGCCCCACCCAATTTTTTCTAGAAAAGCTGAGAACTTACTTGTCACACTGCCTATTACTTTTACCGAAGCTGCCCTTGGCGCAGATGTGAAAGTGCCAGTGATGAGTGGTGAAGAAGTAACTGTGCGCATTGCACCAGGTACTCCTAACGGTCGCACACTTCGTGTGAAGGGTCGGGGAATAACAAAAGGCTCACATGTTGGAGATCTACTTGTAACCGTGGATGTTCAAGTACCACAACGTGTTGATGGTAAAGCGCTAGAGGCGCTAAAAACATTTGCTGAGGAAACTGCCGGCGAAGATGTTCGCGCCGAACTAGCTGCAAAGGCAAAACAATGAGTGATGACCTAAAGAACGAAGTTCCAGCAGATGACGCCGCTGTTTATGTCATCTCAGTTGCTGCCGAGATCTCAGGTCTGCATCCACAAACTTTGCGTCAGTATGACAAGTTAGGTTTAGTCTCACCTTCTCGCACTGAGGGACGCAATCGCCGTTATTCATTGCGTGATATTGCACTTTTGCGTGCAGTTCAAAAACTTGTGGGAGAAGGAATCAATCACGCTGGAATTAGGCGCATCATTGAACTTGAATCAGCGATGGCAAATATGGCAATTGAAGTAGCACAGCTTCGTATTGAAGTGGATGCGTTAGTTGAGGCTAATCCACCTAAAGGCCTTGTACGACGTTCTCGCAGTGAAGTTATTGTTTATAAGCAGGAGAAGTAGTTAAACAGCTTTTATAAAATTAGTTCGGCCCGCCCATTTACCTAAGGCTTGCTCTGCAGGTGATTTCAGAACAGACTCTAAAATAGTGGCATAAACATCTCTAAAATCAGTTGTCACAGCCAAATCTCCATCGATTAACTTAGAAAGAGATGGCTGGTCACCATAGAAACCACCGTTTACTTTCTCGCCAATAACAAACATTGGACCAGAGGTTCCATGGTCTGTGCCCTGAGAGGCATTTCCTTTCACTCTTCGGCCAAACTCGCTATAAACCACCACTGTCACATCATTTGATCGAGTCGTTGATTTAAGTTGGCTCATAAACCTAGTGATTCCAGAAGAAACTACGCCGAGTAGTGCAGCTTGGGCATTTGCCTCATTAGCGTGGGTATCAAAGCCACCGAGTGAAACTGACCAGACCTTTGTGGGAGATCCTGCTGCAATGAGCTTTGCAACAACATCTAACTGCTGAGAAAGATTACTGTCGCCGCCTGCATTTCCACCATTGACGGTTGGAAGATCAACAGCAACAGGTGCTGGTGATTTTAATACTGGTTGGATAGATGATGAGACTGAGAAAAGATTGCGCATAGAGGTTGCAGCCGCTGCCATGAGCTTTGAATCAGCGCGTGCAGGTTTTGAGAGTTGAATACATTGGGAAGCAAATGTTCCCTTGGGAATCACTAATCCCCCTAAAGGCAGTGCAGATCCAGCGATTCTATTTCCGGCAAGCATAGGAGGCAGAACTGAACCCAATGAGATTGCAAGCATGGGATCTTCTGGTTGTGAATCTAACCAACGGCCAAGCCACCCGCTGTTGATATTTTTTTCAGGAGAAGCACTTTGCCATTTAGCCATAGAAGAAAAGTGTGAGCGGTCAGGCTTTGGATAGCCCACTCCACGGATTATCGCTACTTTCTTTTGATCCCATAGCGATTTAATCCCACTCATTGAAGGGTTGAGCGCGAGTTCAGCATCAAGTGGCAACATTGTTTCTGCTTTGTATGAAATTTCAGGACGGGCTGAGAAGTAGATTGGATCCTTATAAGGAATAACTGTATTTAAACCATCATTGCCGCCATAGAGAGTCACAAGAACGAGAATTGGTGTGCCCGCGGCTAAGGGGCGATTAATTGCAGCTTCAGCAATTTCATCAAGAGTAAGAAAGTTAGCAGCAGCACCGACTGCCACAGCACCTGTTGTCAGTTTTAGAAACTTACGTCTTGATATCGTGTCCATGGCTACTCCTAAGCGCTCACTATGTATTCAGGACTGCACAATGCAAGTAGTGCAAACTGTGCTGGATCATCTAAAGCAGTTCGAAGAGCAGATTGGGTTCGCGCGCTCCATTCAGGAACACCGAGCCAATCAGCACTCTTTAAAACCCGTGCATCTCTTGGAATTTGCTGCAACGCTGACAAACTGCTTTGTTTGATTAACCATTCAGCAAATGCCAAGCGGTATTGAGCTGTTGCAGAAGATAACCACGCCTCTCCTGCTGGCCACCCACCAACGTTGGGTGGGTTAAAGGGAACTTGTCCTAATTTATCGAGGTGGTTATTGAGCTGTGCAGGAGTTTTTAATGCAGATGGAGTTAGTTCGAGTGCTCGGCAAGCAGATATGAACCATTCAACAGGGGATTTAACCATTGCAAACTTTTCATTACTCATAGAAGAATCTGTGGCAATTGCTTGAATCGTTGTTGAAATTTCTCGTGCTGCAAAAGCATTCTTAGCGGCAAAAGAAGCGGGCATCACTTCAGTGCTTGACATGAATCGATACCACAATCGCTCAGCGATGAAAGTTGCACAATCATCTCGCCCAACTAAGAAATCAGCTAATGAATCTCCTGTAAAACTCCCGGTTTTACCTAATAAAGAAACTGGGTTGGTATCTCTCCTGTTTGGGTTAATCGTTACCACGCCACTGCTGCGCTCAATTTGGTATCCAGTTAACACACGTGAGATCGCCTTTACATCATCTTCACTGTATCTATTCACACCAAGAACGAAAAGCTCCATTAACTCGCGTCCCAAATTTTCATTAGGCGCTTTCGCTGTGCTGTATTGACCATCTAGCCAAAACTGAAGTGCTCCATCATTGAGCATTGCCTTAGTCATCGTATTGAAATTACCTAAGGAGTGAGCACGCAAAGTTTTATTTTGATTAAACATTGGCAGTGGATAATTCAGTTTTTGAATTGATGTGGCCCAGTGACCATGCCAAAACCAAACCATGCGCTCTGCTAATCCATGATCACTCAAAGCCATCATGTCTAGCCACCACACCCCCATTTGTTGAGACTGATTACGCATTGCAAGTGCAAAGGGAACAATCTCAGGAGTATTTTCTTGAGGACGCTTACCTAAATCAGTGATCTCTGGAATTAAAACAGGTGTAATTGTTGTTTGCATTGCAGGCGCAGTTGTTAACTTAATACGCGTTGCAGGTACGCCATCTTTTAACGCTTGGGCATATTCACCGGGGCGTGGGCCAAAACCAAAGCGGTGGAATAACCGTGAGGTCTCAAGGCGCTTGATATTCAT
>JBBAMY010000023.1:7669-12197 GCA_040402235.1 Candidatus Planktophila sp.
CGAAGTGAAGCAATAGTTTTATTCAGGGCCCGCTTGGTGGCAGCAGCTTTTTTAACGGGCTTCTTGCGCCGCACTACCTTCTTCTTCGTCGCCATAATGGGTTCAAGGGTAGCGCGGATAAAGATGCTGGTGCAGATAGTAGGCTCGCCTGTATGAGTTCTCGTGATGCCCTCAAAGATCAGATCGTTAAAAAGGCTGTTGTCCACGGCAAAGTTATTTTGTCTTCAGGCAAAGAAGCTGATTACTACGTAGATCTGCGCCGCGTGACCCTAGATCATGAAGCTGCGCCCCTTGTTGGTGAAGTAATGCTGGAGCTGACAAAAGATTTAGATTATGAAGCAGTGGGCGGACTAACACTTGGCGCAGATCCTGTTGCAACAGCCATGATGCATGTGGCAGCAAGTAAGGGCAAGAAGATTGATTCTTTTGTTGTGCGCAAGGCAGAAAAAGCTCATGGTCTGCAACGTCGTATTGAAGGCCCAGATGTTAAAGGCAAGCGCGTTTTAGCAGTTGAAGACACATCAACAACCGGTGGCTCTGTTTTAACTGCAGTGGAGGCTTTGGTTGAAGCGGGTGCAATTGTTGTGGCAGTTGCAGTAATTGTTGAGCGCGGAGCAGAACCAAAGATTACGCAAGCTGGTTATGAATACCGCGCTGCATTTCAATTAGCAGATCTAGGTTTATAAAACTTACTTGTGGTGCTTACGAGTTTGCCACTCGCGAAATAACTCTGCAATAACTGGCAGAAGTGAGATCAAAACAATTAATCCAACGATAGGTAAGATATAAGCATCAACTGAACCCTCTAGTTTCTCACCTAAAACAAAACCAAGACCGATAATTAACTGTGTCCAAATAATTGCTCCCACAACATTCCAGAGGAAAAACTTCTTTGCACTCATTCCGATAACGCCACACATGGGATTGATTAGTGTGCGCACAAAGGGCACAAAGCGGGCTAAAATAATTGCTTTACCTGGACCGTATTTACGTAACCACTTTTCAGTTGCTACTACTTTTTGGTGATTAAAGAATCGACCCTCAGGGCGATCAAATAGTTTGCGGCCATACTTACTGCCAAACCAATGTCCTACTTGTGCACCGGTAATTGCTGCAATGGGCGCACCAATAAATAGAGCCGGTGCCGATAACTGCGCATCACCTAAAATCGCAGCTCCCGATCCAGATGCAGCAACGCCAGCAAGGAAAAGAAGTGAGTCGCCAGGAAAAGCTAAGCCAACGAGTAAACCGGTTTCGGCGAAGATGATTGCCAAGATTCCAATGAGGCCAAGGTCAGAGACTATGGATTGGGCGTCAAAGAGGTTCACGCGAGGCAGGTTACCCCACGCAACCACCCCATATAAGGAGGTTAGTTATGAAATCGTTGTACTTACAGGCTCACTTGCATGTGCTTTGCCTTGCTTGGGTTCGTGCCTGTCATAAGAATTAGGTCACCACGGGATGCGGGTTTCACAGTGGGCCCGGACCGTTGACCCCCTAAGGATAAAAATGAAAAGAAAAGGCTTAGTAGCCCTCGTTGGCGCAGCTGCTCTTTCTCTCGTAGCGTCATTGATTACAACAACTTCAGCATCTGCTGCAGTTAACTGTGATCCATATGCTGGCTACAAGATGATGAAGGGTAAGACAGTAACAATCTTCACATCAATTCTAGAACCAGAGTTAACAACACTAAATACAGCAACAGCTGATTTCCGTGCTTGTACTGGAATTAACATCAAGATCGAAGGATCAAACCAGTTCGAAGCTCTACTACCTGTTCGTGTTAAGGGTGGAAATGCTCCAGATCTAGCGTGGATCCCACAGCCAGGTCTTCTTGCAAAGCTTGTTGAGACTGGAAAAGTTCTTCCAGCTCCAGCAGCAGTAGTCGCAAACGTTGACAAGTATTGGTCAAAGTCATGGAAGGCATACGGAACTGTTAAGGGTAAGTTCTATGCAGCTCCATTTGGATCAAACATGAAGTCACTTGTTTGGTACTCACCAAAGCAATTCGCAAAGAATGGTTACAAAGTTCCAGCAACTTTCCCTGAGATGTTGGCACTTGCTGACTCAATGGCAGCAAAGGGACAAACTGCATTCTGCGGTGGTCTCGGTTCTGGTGGAGCAACAGGTTGGCCAGCAACTGACTGGGTAGAGCAGGTTGTTCTACGCGATCACGGTTCAGCTGTTTACAACGGCTGGGTTGACCATTCAATTAAGTTCTCAGATCCACGCATCGTTGCTTCAATGGAAAAAGTTGCCTCATGGATGCAGAATCCAAAGTGGGTTGGCAACGTTAAGGGAATCGCAACAACCTCATTCCAGGATGCAGGTAAGGGAATTCCTGAAGGTAAGTGCATGATGCTTCAGCAAGCATCTTTCTACGGAAATATCATTGCTGAAGGCGGCGCAACAATCTCACCAACAGGTGATGCATTTGCGTTCTACCTACCAGCTACAAATTCAAAGGTAACTGTTCCTGTTGTTGGTGGAGGCGAGTTCACAGCTGCTTTCGCTAAGCGCCCAGAGGTAGTTGCTGTACAGACATACCTATCATCAGCAACATTTGCTACATCTCGCGTACAGCTAGATAACTGGATCTCTGCTAACAGCGGTGTTCCACTAGCTGCATACAAGAACCAGGTAGACAAGCTTTCAGCTACATACCTAGCTAATCCAAAGTCAACATTTGGATTCGACGCTTCTGACTTAATGCCAGCAGCTGTCGGTGCAGGTTCAATGTGGCGTGAATTCACTGCATGGTTCGGCGAAGGTAAGTCAATTGCTGATGTTGTAAAGGCAATCGACGCTTCTTGGCCAAAGAGCTAATACAGCGTAAAAAGTAGTAAACGAAGGAGGCCACCTTTACGGGTGGCCTCCTTCGCACTTAATATTCGCTTCACACAATCAAAAAGAGAAAGGTGAAAAAAGGTCATGTCTGAATTTCTTTCAGCAAGTATTCCTAAATTCACCTCATTCTTATCTGCCATCGCCTTCTTCTTTGTTGTGCTCGGAGTTTTATTTATAATTGCTGGCCGTGCTAATGGCAAGAAAGCCCGCCCAATTGCCCTTGTAATCTTTTTAGGACCGGCTTTAGTTTTACTTCTTGCAGGCCTAATAATCCCTGCAATTCGCACGTTTCTTTTTAGCTTTATGAACCCAGACTCAAATGAGTGGATCGGTTTTGATAATTACTATTGGATGACGCAAGATCCCAACATAAGAACAATCATGGTTAATACCATTTTATGGATCCTTGTGGTTCCAATTTTCACTGCCGCGCTTGGTTTATTGCTAGCAATCATGTTGGATCGCATTAAGCATGAATCAATCCCAAAATCCCTGCTTTTTATGCCTATGGCAATCTCTTTTGTTGGCGCCTCAATTATCTTTAAATTTGTCTATGAATACCGCGAGCCAGATGAAGTTCAGATTGGTTTGCTCAGCACGATTGTGGATTTCCTGGGCGGGACTCCTCAAGACTGGATGCTCTCCAAACCACTCAATACTTTCCTTTTGATGATTATCTATGTGTGGACCCAAATGGGATTTGGAATGGTTATTTTATCTGCCGCAATCAAGGCAGTGCCTTCCGATATCGTTGAAGCATCATCTCTAGATGGCGCATCTGGATGGCGCTTATTTAGAAACATCACTTTCCCCATGATTAAGGGAACCTTCATCGTGGTTCTTGCCACCGGTGTTGTTGGAGCTCTTAAGGTCTTTGACATTGTTCGCACAATGACTGGCGGTAATTTCAGCACAAACGTGCTTGCAAATGAGATGTATTCACAGGTCTTCGTTCAATTTGATACAGGCAAGGGCTCTGCTCTAGCCATTGTTTTGTTCTTACTTGTGACACCCATTCTTATTTATAACATCCAATCACTGCGAAAGGAGCGCGCCCACTCATGAGTAATCTAAAGATTGCTAATCACAACCCTGGCCGTAAGCTCTTCTCAAGCAAGATTGCAACAGTTGTAGTGTGGGTAACAACAGTGATTTGGACCATTCCCACTCTTGGTTTGCTCGTAACCTCATTTAAGGCCGATAAAGATATTTTAAATCAAGCATGGTGGGTCTCACTCTTTAACCCCAAATTCACTCTCAGTAGCTATAAAGGCGTTCTCTTTGGCGGTGGTTCTGAGTCGTTAAGTACCGGAATACTTCCGTACTTCGTTAACTCCATCGCTATTACTTTGCCAGCAACGATTTTCCCAATCGTTATTGCAACAATGGCCGCTTATGCCCTTGCCTGGATTCGCTTTAGAGGCTCTGACTTTATTTTCTTCTTTATCTTTGCGCTACAAATCGTGCCCCTTCAGATGTCTTTGATCCCACTGCTCCTTCTTTTCACAGGCGGCGCACACATTGGTTCTGTCACAATCTTCCCAGCGCTCGGTATTGCCGGTGACTTTGCAGGTATTTGGCTGCCGCACACAATGTTTGCACTCCCTCTTGCGATCTACCTACTCCACAACTTCATCTCATCTCTTCCACGCGATCTCATGGAAGCGGCTCACGTTGATGG
>JBBAMY010000023.1:12297-14188 GCA_040402235.1 Candidatus Planktophila sp.
GCACAACCGTTTTCGGTGATGTAGAGGTCTGGCAGTTTGTCGCCATGCTCTTTGTGCCAGCGAACAAGTAGGTTCTCAAGGCCCTCTGGTGTGAGCGGCCAACCCATTTCGGTCAGCGGCCCACGTGGAGTTTCATCACTTGCTGCGCCAAAGAGTGAGGAAATTGAGTGCCATTGGTCTAATCCCTCAACTGCAGGACCCACTCGATTATCAAAGTAGTAGTTAATGCCGATGAAATCGTTTTTAACTGTTGCTGCCTCAAGGTCGCCATCTTTAATGACAGCATTTAACTCATCACCAAAGTTGTCCATCAAAATCTCTGGATACTTTCCATACATAAATGCATCCATCCAGAAACGATTTTGGACCGCGTCTAACACATCAACGGCATAAGCCTGCTTGGGATCATCTGCATCATCAGGGATGTTGTTAGCTTGATTTAATACAGGCCCAGTTAAAATATCACTTCGCACAGAGCGCATTGCCATCGTTGATGCAGCATGGGCGACAACGGTGTGGTGGGCAACTGCCCAGGCAGCTTTGCGATCCTTCTTACCTGGTGCATGTATTCCAATTCCATTTCCCAGCCATGCAACCACCCACGGTTCATTTATTGGTGAGAACTTCTTAACGCGATCACCAAAGCGCTCAACAACTGCTGCGGAGTAATCTGCAAAGTGTTTGATGGTGTCGCGATTTTCCCAACCACCTTTTTCTTGCAGGGCTTGCGGTAGATCCCAGTGATAGAGCGTTGCAAGTGGTTCTATCTTTGCTTCTAGTAGTGAATCAATTAATCGATCGTAGAAAGCAAAGCCGCGCTCTTCCTTCGCCCCAGCTCCATTTGGGAACATGCGAGGCCAAGCAAAAGAGAATCGGTAGGCCTGTAAACCAAGCTCTTTCATGATTGCTACATCTTCTGGATATCGGTTGTAGTGATCATTTGCCACATCACCGTTGTCACCATTTACTACTTTGCCTTGCGTCTTGCAAAAGCTGTCCCAGATGGATGGGCCACGACCATCGGTGTGGGCAGCGCCCTCGATTTGATAGCTTGAGGTCGCAGCCCCCCAGAGGAAGCCCTTGGGAAAAGTAGTCATGGGCAGAACCCTATAGGCCCACAATGGTGCAATAGATATGTATGGATTTGCCCCAAAGAGGGTCTTCTGACCTACACTTCCGTAGTCTCGCGCCTGACCTTCCTTTTAGGGCGCCTGTAACTCCAATGGAGGAGAACCTATGAGTGCTTCAAGCACCGTATCGCTAGTTCAAGTAACCGGATCTAACCTGACATATGCCTACATCGTTCTAGGAATCTCCCTAGGCGCGCTCGCCATTGCCTATGCACTACGTGCACAGGTTCTTGCAGCTAGCGATGGAACACCCAAGATGCGCGAAATCGCTGAAGCGGTTCAAGAAGGCGCAGCGGCATTTCTCTCTCGTCAGTTCCGCACCCTTTCCTACTTTGTGGGAATCGTCTTTGTTCTTCTCTACGCACTTCCTGGTGCAACGGAGATCCGTGTTGGACGTTCAATCTTCTTCCTACTAGGTGCAGTGTTTTCTGCTCTTGTGGGTTACAACGGTATGTGGCTAGCAGTACGTGCAAACGTGCGCGTTGCAGATGCTGCCCGTAATAAGGATGGCGAAAAGGCTGTTCAAATTGCTTTCCGCACAGGCGGCGTTGTTGGTATGACAACTGTGGGTCTTGGACTCATCGGTGCATCACTTGTAGTAATTATCTACCGCCAAGATGCACCAGCAGTACTTGAAGGCTTTGGTTTCGGCGCGGCGATGGTTGCGATGTTTATGCGCGTCGGTGGCGGAATCTTTACAAAGGCAGCAGATGTTGGTGCTGACCTAGTGGGTAAAGTTGAAAAGAATATTCCAGAAGATG
>JBBAMY010000024.1:0-14030 GCA_040402235.1 Candidatus Planktophila sp.
GCCGGTGCTAGCGAGCGCTCTTGGGATACTGGATATGGCAAGGTGTTATCTGTATCGCCAAAGAGGATTGTTACTGGAAGATTCTCTGGAACATGAGCCTCAAAACGCTTTCCTAACATTCCATCCCAGGCAGGAAAATAACCAGGGCAGTTAAGCATCGCGTGTGCAGCTTCATAGCAAATCTCATAACTGAGTTCGCGCCATCTAGGACTCACTGTTGCAAAGCCGATCCATCGCAGTATCTTTGAGTTAAGTCCGATCCGAATAAATGGCCTAAATAAGCGGGCTACATAATAAGATCTTGCTTCTTTCATCTCACGCTCTGGCGCTGGCTTTAGCCATAGTCCAGCAGGTGCAATCCCGGTTAGGGATTTAATGCGTTGCGGTTGATCTGCTGCCATTTCAAGTGCAATCCAGCCACCGAGAGAATTACCTGCAACATGAAACTCATGTATCCCATATTCACTTTCTATGGCTTGAAAGATCGCTCGGCCCAGTGATTGGGGATCCATTGCCTGGGCTTTGTTATAGGGACTTTGGCCATGACCTGGCAGATCCACGGTAATCACGCGAAAGCTTTGCGCGAGCGCGGGGATGATGGGTTTAAATGCTGTTGCAGCCGATCCCAAACCATGGATCAACACCAAAGGTGGATATGACGGATTTGTTTGCGTCAGGGTTGTAACAAGGCTCATTGTTAGTACTTATATTTTTCTGTCTCTTTAGGATGCGCCTTACACACCGCTTTCCAAATCTCATCAGCCTCAAGACCTGCAGCAAGGGCCTCATTAACGGTTTTGCTACCTAATTCTGAGATGGCGATATCGGTGGGAAAGTGCGAATACTCGCCAAATGAAAGCGCTAAACGCTCACGAAGATCAGAGATTCGCACGTGCAATAAGAAACTCTGCTTGGAGTCTGGAATCCTCTGGGGTAAGAGGTTGAATCACTTGGCCGATTAACCAGCGCGTTGCAAGGTCAGCTAAGACCTGTGAACCAAGAATCATTGCAAGGGCGTCATTGAACTGCATCCAGAGTGGATGACTAGTTACTGTCATCACTTGGGTTAATGGGCCTGAATCGGAAATGCGCATCTTGGCAAGAGCGCTATCAGATGAGATTTGAATTGATAAAACTTCTAGGGAATCTGTGGGATTTGGTGCGCTTTGGGCAATGCTTACTAATCTGCGGATCTCTGAATCACAGAGTGCGGCAAGTACTGATTCTTTATCTCGGTAATGGTTATAGAGAGTCGCACGAGAAACCTGTGATGTGTCAGCTATTTCAATCATAGACATCTTGGCTAAACCAACAGTTGCAATTAAATGCTTTGCACCTTCAAGGATTGCACTTTGTGTGCGGCGATGTGTTGCAGCTTGTGGTGCGTATTTATTAAGCGGCATCGACGACAGTAAGAGTCACGCTCTCGCGGCTCTTTAACTCAAGTGCTACATCATTGAAAACACCAGAGAGTGAAAGACCTAGCGCTACACAAATAGCGTTAAGGAGTTCTGATGATGCTTCCTTTTGTCCACGTTCTACTTCAGATAAGTAACCCAGTGAGACACGGGCATCACGTGCAACATCGCGCAATGTGCGATTTTGTGATGTGCGGGCAGCGCGAAGTGTGAGACCAACTGCTTGACGAACTAGAACCACGGGCCCACCTCCTTTTTTACGCTCGGTTCCTAAGGATACGCGCAAAGGTGGCAATGGCGCTTGCTGTAGCTGCGTTTCGCACAGATTCTCGCTCACCAGATAAGGATAATTCGATGCTCTGACATACAGGGCCCACAATTGCTACCCACACCGCACCCACAGGGTGACCATCGATTGGGTTAGGACCAGCAACTCCTGTGGTGCCAATTGCCCATGTTGTTCCAAATGATTTCAGCGCACCTTGCGCCATAGCAACTGCAACTTCTTCACTGATCGCAGAGTGCTTGGCAATGAGCGCGGGATCAATTCCCAAATGTGAAATCTTAATCTCATCGCGATAGGCAGTTGTGCCACCGACAAAAACATCAGATGCCCCGGCGATCGTAACGATGGCAGAGCTAACAGCTCCTGCAGTTAAAGATTCAGCAGTACTAATAGTTTCACCACGAGCACGTAAGTCTTCAACTACTTGCGCGGCAAGGCTGATGATTTCAACAGGTAGCGTCATGAACTTATTTTCCTAACTCTTAGTGAACGCTGATTTTACATAGTAAGCACCGGTAACGATAGTCAAAGTGATGGCTATATACATAAACCCATCACGGAACCAGTAGAGCGAGGAGCTCAGGGGCAAGACATAGAAGCCCACTCCAAAGTTTTGCATCGTAGCCTTGATCTTGCCACCCTTGTTGGCGGCAATGACTCCTCGATTGATAGTCATCAAACGAAAAATCGTAATTCCTATCTCTCGAGCCAAGATAACAATGGTGATCCACCATGGCATCCGCCCAAGAATTGATAGGGAAATCATGGCAGTGCCAATCATTACCTTGTCAGCAACTGGATCTAGAAATTTACCAAACTCTGTAATGGTGTTACGACTACGTGCTAAGTTGCCATCTAGAACATCGCTCAATCCAAGAATGAAAAAGACACACCAGGAAATGTATTGCCACGTCGGATCATCGCCACCATTTTTAAAAAGTGTATATGCGCCAACGGGCACAAGTAGCAAACGCATGAGAGTTATAAAGTTAGGAGTAATAAATCCTGGCAACTTCATAGAGGCTTTGCCACCAAATCAGCACCCATGGAATCAATGACCACAGCATCTACATACTGGCCTGCTTTAAAATCTGTCCCGATAAAAGTAGTGGTTCCATCCACTTCTGGACCTTGGTGGGCTGCGCGACCTTCTTGTAGTTCGGCATCTTCGATCAAAACTCGGATAGTTTCACCTATACGCGCTTGTGCACGCAGTGAAACCATCTCATCGGCCAGAGAAGAAAGTGTTTCCACGCGCTGGGCTATTACTTCTTCATCAATCTTGCCATCAATCTTTAGAGCTTCGGTGTTATCTTCATCAGAGTAACCAAAGATTCCCACTGCATCTAACTTAGCCTCAGTGATGAACCTTGCTAACTCATCAAAATCTTCCTGTGTCTCACCTGGAAAACCAACGATAAAGTTAGAACGAATTCCTGCCTCTGGTGATAAAACTCGGATTTGATTGATTAAATGCAGGAACTTTTCATTATCACCAAAGCGGCGCATACGGCGCAGCACTGTTGGCGATGAGTGCTGGAAAGATAGATCAAAATAAGGAACCGTCTTTGGCGTTGCAATCATCGCCTGAATCAAAGTTGGTCGCATCTCTGCGGGCTGTAAGTATGAAAGTCGGACTCGCTCAACGCCTTCGATGGCTGCGATCTCTGGAATCATCTTCTCCATTAATTGCAGATCACCTAAATCTTTTCCATAAGAGGTCGTATTTTCACTGACTAAGAAGAGTTCGGTAACTCCATTGGCAACTAACCAACGTGCCTCATCCAAGATCTCATGGGGACGGCGAGAAATAAATGAACCTCTAAAGTATGGAATTGCGCAGAAAGAACAGCGACGATCACAGCCAGATGCAATTTTAAGTGGCGCCCACGGCGCATCACCTAAGCGCTTGCGGGAAAACTCAACGCTTTCGCGAACCTCAGCGCGATCAGCTGGAGCAATAGGCAAGAGCGCGCGGCGATCACGCGGAATGTGTGGCACATGTGAATTACCTGCAACGATTGATTGCAACCGTGCAGAAATATCTTGATAGTCATCAAAACTTAAGATCGCATCTGTGTCAGGCAGGGCTTCTGCTAATTCATTGCCGTAACGCTCAGCCATGCATCCCACCGCAACTACCGCCCGTGTCTGGCCATGTCCTTTGAGTGAGTTTGCCTCTAATAAGGCATCGATAGAATCTTTTTTAGCTGATTCAATAAATCCACATGTATTTACTAAGGCGACTTCAGCTGATTCAACATCATCAACCAAGGTCCATCCATCGGCTGCTAAGCGACCAGCCAACTCCTCTGAATCAACTTCATTTCGAGAGCACCCTAAAGTGACAACTGCTACGGTGCGCTTCATTTGGCAAATCTTAGCGTGTTATGAATCGACTCCGTACGACACGCTAACTACCTCACCATCGACGCCAAGGGCTTGAACTTTCTTGCCATTTACTTTCAGATCTACTCCCCCAGCATTTCCAACTTTGAGATTGAGTTGTGAATCTGAGGAAAATGTCTTAACTGCCCCACGTGATACTTGACCACTAAAGAGAGTTCGTCCCGCAGCATCAGAGACAAAGAGCCATGACTTAGCACGGGCGGCATTAATGACTACTTCAACACCAGTACCAGTTGAGAAGGTACTTTGAGTCGAAGGTTCTGCCGATGGTGATTCAGCAGCTGTCGGTGATGCACTTGCAGAAGGCGCTGCACTGACCACATCATTTGTATTGATATTTGAAATTACTACTTGAGCGATCCCAACCACAAATAGTGAGACTACAGAGATCATCACAAGGACTTTCCAAGAAACTTTGCGAGCTTCGGCTGGTAATCGCATAACGCTATTTTCAATAAGCAAATCTTTGATTGAGCGGGTTTCACCACCTTGCTCTTCTTCATAGAGGCGGATGAACTCTTTTTGATCAGCTTTTAACACAGCGGCGATATTGCGAACATGGCCACGAGCATAGGTTTCACCACCGCAGTGGGAAAAATTATTTTTTTCTATCTCACTCAAAACGCTTATTCGAATATTGGTTTTGGCAGCCAAATCTTCAAGTGAAAGGCCCGCGTCTTTACGCGCCTTAGCAATCAAAGATCCTAGTGACATCGTGGTTTGTCCTTAAGGGGAATTACCTCTGCCGATGAGAGCCCAATCCTAGAACTAGGGCATACCCCGTGGCTAGAGAGGGGTGTGAGAACAGGGGGTGAAATCTGTGTTAACCCCCAAGAAAGGTTGTATTAGTAATCCCGCAACGTTGCAATTACCGAGTCAAGTTCATCTGGCTTAACCAAAACTGCCCTGGCCTTGGATCCTTCAGATGGTCCAACAATTCCCCGAGACTCCATCAGATCCATCAGACGCCCAGCTTTAGCAAAACCAATGCGAAGTTTTCTTTGCAACATTGATGTTGAACCAAACTGGGTTCCAACAACTAATTCAACTGCTTGTAACAAAATATCTAAATCATCACCGATTTCTTTATCAACCATCTTGGGATGTGATTGAACGGCCGTTACATCTTCGCGATAACGCGGTTTCAACTGCTTCTTCACATGTGTTGTAACCGCTTCAATCTCGCGCTCTGAAACATATGCACCTTGGATACGAACTGCTCGGCTAGCTCCCATAGGAATAAAGAGAGCATCACCTTGACCAACAAGTTTTTCAGCACCTGGGCTATCTAAAATAACTCTGCTATCTGCTAAAGAACTCGTTGCAAATGAGAGTCTGGAAGGAACATTTGCCTTAATCAAGCCAGTAACAACATCCACAGATGGGCGCTGGGTGGCAAGGACTAAGTGAATGCCAGCAGATCTAGCTAGTTGTGTAATGCGCACAACAGATTCTTCCACTTCCTTGGCTGCCACAATCATCAAATCTGCAAGTTCATCAATGATGACAAGTAGGTATGGATAAGGCTCAACTGTGCGATCACTTCCAGGAGGCACGATTACCTTGCCAGCACGAACGGCCTTATTGAAATCATCTATATGTCTAAAGCCAAAAGTTGAAAGGTCTTCATAGCGCAAATCCATCTCGCGCACTACCCATGTAAGTGCATCAGCAGCCTTTTTTGGATTAGTGATAATGGGTGTAATTAAATGTGGAATGCCCTCATAGGCAGTGAGTTCAACGCGCTTGGGATCGATGAGAACTAAGCGAACTTCATCCGGTGTAGCACGCACTAAAATCGAAGTAATCATGGCGTTAATCATTGAAGATTTACCAGCACCGGTCGCACCTGCAACTAATAGATGAGGCATTTTTGCAAGGTTTGCACACACAAAGTTGCCTTCAACATCTTTTCCAAGTGCAACCAACATGGGGTGGTGATCTTGACCGGCAACTGATGAGCGCAAAACATCGCCTAAGGCAACGATTTCACGATCTGCATTTGGGATTTCAATTCCCACCGCTGATTTGCCTGGAATTGGAGAAAGGATTCGCACATCACCGCTGGCAACGGCATAAGAAATATTCTTAGAAAGGGCGGTAATGCGCTCGACTTTCACGGCATTTCCCAGTTCAACTTCATAGCGCGTAACCGTTGGCCCACGCATAAAGCCAGTTACTTGGGCATCAATTTCAAACTGTGCAAATACTTCCGTTAGAGCTGCAACTACTAATTCATTAGCTTTGCTCTTAGCTTTTGCTGCAGGGCCAGTGCGCAGTAAATCTGCAGGCGGCAGTTCATATGTTGAATCAGGGGTGAGTAAGAGTTGTTCAGGTCGCCTAGTAGCTGTTTGGGCAGTTACTACCGGAGATATCGGAATCGGAACAGTGAACTCTTCATCAAAGCTCTCTTCATCAAAGCTCTCTTCATCTTCCTCCGCCGCTTGATTCCAGCCAGCAACAATGGGTGTTTCAAAAGGTGGAGTATCTGTGATTTCGAAACCTTCAACCTTGATGGGTCTTTCAGGTCGCTTAGACCATAACCAACTGGCACTGGATGTGAGTCGCTCTAGAAGTTGTGAAACCGGTGTTGCAGTTACGACAAGTAAACCAAAGATAAAAACAATTACTAATACTGGATAGGTCAGCACTGAAGTCATCAATGAAACCAACGGTGTGGTCACTGCATAACCAATCCAGCCACCTCCTTCGCGCATTGCCGTGGCACCTGTGCCAACAGAACCGTTGAGCAGATGCGAAATACCAGTTGATGAGAGAAGTAGCGCCAAAGTACCAACCACTACGCGCCCTATAGCAGCCTTGTCTTCAGGAGTTCTAAATAGTTTAAAAGCAAAATAAATCAAAACAATGGGTGTGGCAAAACCGATGCGACCAAAGCCTCCATACACAAATGCATAGACCGCACGACCAACAATATTGTCGGCATGAAACCAAGTTCCGGCCGTTGCAACGAGAGCGAGAATGAGAATGAGAAATGCAATTCCATCGCGTTGATGTGCCGGATCTAAATCACGAGCACCACGAGCTATAAAGCGAACTGAGTTACCAAGAATTTTTGCGACGAAGCGCCAGATTCCAGCTAAGCCTCTTCCGAGCGCGCCACCTACTGCGCCGCTTTTGGATTTAGATTTTTTCTTAGCCACACTCCTCATCGTAAAGGATGAGTAATTTCTTAGCACCTAGGCGCGCCGCTCTTAAACTTCAATAACAACAGGGACAATCATCGGCTTTCGGCGATGTTCTCCCCCAACCCATCCACCAACGGTCTTTCGGACAATCTGTGAAAGCTGATGCGTTCCATTAATTCCTTCGGCAACAGCTGCAGCCAATGCCTTCTCAATCTTTAATTTCACATCATCAAAGAGCGCCATATCTTCATTGAAACCACGTGCATGGATATCAGGGCCGGCAACAATCTTTCCACTCTGTGAATCAATCACCACAATGACTGAAATGAATCCCTCTTCACCAAGAATTCGACGATCCTTCAGTGATGTCTCTGTGATGTCTCCAATACTTTGTCCATCAACATAAACAAATCCACATGGCACAGCGCCAACAACTTGTGCTTCATGATCAATTAAATCGACAACAACGCCATTTTCAATAATCAATGCATTTGATCGTGGTACTCCGGCTTGAATAGCAAGTTCTGCATTTGCCTTCATATGTCGCCATTCACCATGGATGGGCATGACATAGCGTGGCTTAACGATGTTATAGCAGTAGAGAAGTTCACCAGCTGCTGCATGTCCTGAAACATGGACCATTGCATTAGCTTTGTGTACAACCTTGGCACCAAAGCGAGTGAGTTCATTAATGACTCTAAAGACGGAATTTTCATTTCCAGGAATTAAGGAGGAAGCCAAAATAACTGTGTCGCCTTCGCCCACACGGATCTGATGGTCACCATTTGCCATGCGCGATAGCGCGGCCATCGGTTCACCTTGAGAGCCTGTGCAAATCAAAACAACATTGTCATCAAAGGAGTCCAGATCCTTGGCATCCATAACGATTCCAGGTGGAACTGTTAGGTAACCCATATCTTGCGCAATCTTCATATTTCGAACCATGGAGCGTCCAATAAAGATAACTTTTCTATTGTGAATGACTGCAGTGTCGATTACTTGCTGAACGCGGTGTACATGAGATGAAAATGAAGCCACAATTACCCGGCGCTTTGTTGAACCAATAACGCGATTGAGCGCCGGCATAATTTCGCGCTCTGATGGCGTGAAGCCTGGAATGTCAGCATTGGTTGAATCAACCATAAATAGATCAACGCCTTCTTCACCCAAACGAGCAAAGGTGCGCAGATCTGTAATGCGACCATCGAGTGGAAGTTGATCCATCTTAAAATCACCAGTTGCTAGAACTCGGCCAGCGTCAGTGTTGATTACAACTGCTAATGCATCTGGAATAGAGTGGTTTACAGCAACAAACTCAAGTTCAAATGGTCCAACATCTTCATGTCCACCTTCACGAACTTCGCGTGTGAGTGGAGTGATTCGATGCTCTTTCAGCTTTGCTGTAATAAGGGCCAATGTAAGTGCTGATCCGTAAATGGCAATGTCTCCACGTTCGCGCAGTAGATAAGGAACTGCACCGATATGGTCTTCGTGACCATGGGTGAGAAATACTCCAACAACATCATCTAAGCGATCACGAATATATGAGAAATCTGGAAGGATTAAGTCAATTCCCGGCTGCGTATCTTCAGGAAATAGAACTCCGCAGTCAACGATTAGTAGCTTTCCTTTAGTTTCAAATACGGTCATGTTTCGACCGATTTCACCTAAGCCGCCAAGGGCGACAATGCGCAATCCCCCTTTTACTAAAGGTGAAGGTAATCCGAGATCTGGGTGAGGATGATTCATTATTTAATTGCTACGCCACCTGCGCGTAGGTCGTCACGCAACTGCACAACTTGCGCATCTGTTGCATCGACTAGAGGAAGACGGGTATATCCACCAGGTAGACCCATTAATGTCAGTGCGGCTTTAGTCATGATGGCACCTTGTGTGCGGAACGTTCCAGTAAATACTGGAAGTAACTGCTGATGAATTTCTAGTGCGCGAGCAGGGTTGCCTGCAAACCACGCGTTAAGCATCTCTTTGAGCTCTGATCCAACTGTGTGACCACACACTGAAACAAAACCAACTGCTCCCACTGATAGGAGTGGCAAATTGAGGATGTCATCACCTGAATACACAGGAATTCCGCAGCGCTTGATTACCCACGAGGTTGCTGCAACGTTTCCTTTTGCATCTTTGAGGGCAACAATTGAAGGGTGCTCGAAGAGTTCAACGATTGTGTCAGACTCAATCTCTACTCCTGTGCGACCAGGAATGTCATAGATCATCATTGGTAAACCAGTTGCATTGGCCATGGCTAAGAAGTGAGCCTTGATACCTGCTTGCGGTGGTTTGTTGTAATAAGGAGTAACTACCAAAATTCCATCAGCACCAGCTGCTTCGCTGCGCTTGGCCTGGTTGATTGAATAATCAGTTTCATTATCGCCAGCACCGGAAACAACCTTGATGTTTGCTCCAACTACACGCTTAACAACCTTGATGATCTCCTCTTTTTCAGAGGATTTAGTCGTAGGAGCTTCACCTGTTGTGCCATTTACAACGATGCCATCATGGCCATTTTTGACAAGATGTTCAGCGATTTTTTCAATGCCATCCCAATCAATGGAGCCATCTTTTTTAAATGGTGTAACCATTGCGGTCAACATGCGGCCAAAAGGCGCTGGCGTACTCATACTGTAACTCTACCCGCTTTATGGGGCGATGCGACCAGACTTTTCGAAGGCCCCGTATGTAATGGGCATTAATTGTGCGAACTCTGCTTCCATTTTCTCGGCCACCATCTCAATTTCACGTTGTGGGTAGCTTGGAAAATGTGAGCCTTCGCGGGACGTGCGAAGGGATAAAAAGTTCATTAGTGCACGGGCATTCATAGAAACATACATAGATGAATACGTGGCCACAGGCAATACTGCCCGCGCAACTTCGCGCGCAACTCCTGCATCTAACATTTTCTGATAACTATCGTATGCAACTATGTAAGCAGCCTTCATTGAGTTAACAGTAATTTCAAATTGCTCAGTAGTTCCATCTTCAAATGTGTATGAACCTGTCTTGCCAACTTGAATGAGTTTACGTTCCTTCGATGGAACATAGAAAACAGGTTTTAATTCGCGGTAACGGCCACTCTCTTCATTGTATGAAGCGATGCGATGTCGCATGAATTCACGGAAAACAAAAATTGGTGCTGAGATAAAGAAAGTCATTGAGGTATGTTCAAAAGGAGATCCGTGGCGCTCACGTGCAAGGTAGTTAATTAATCCGGCAGAGCGAGCTGGGTCTTCACCGATCTCTTCCATTGACTGTTCACCAGCAGTTGAAACACGTGCTGCCCAGATTACATCGGCATCACTTGCACTGGCTTTTACTAATTCAACGGTTACATCGTCTCTAAATATGATTTCCTCAGGCATGGCCACACCCTATAAGGGGCCGGGTTTGAGTCTTTGGATATATACGGCAGAATGTCTGCGTGTCCAGAATTGAATCCACCACATTCCGCGATTCTCTGAGCGTTTCCATCACAGTTGGGGCCTATGGAACCGCTTTTGGAGCTGCTGCGGTAGCAAATGGCTTTTCAGTTCTACAAACGTGCTTGTTATCACTTCTAACATTTTCTGGTGCATCACAGTTCGCAGTTATTGGAGTTCTCGGTGCTGGTGGCGGTGCAATAAGTGGAATTGCAACTGCATCTCTGCTTGGAATTCGAAATGGTGTATATGGCGTGATCATGGCGCCGAGGTTGAAAGTAAGAGGATTCAAGCGAATCATTGCAGCCCAAATAACAATTGATGAATCAACTGCTGTTGCACTCGGTCAAGAAGTTCGCGGAGAAAAAGCTATGCGCCAAGGTTTTTGGCTCACTGGATTTGGTGTCTTTTTATTCTGGAACTTATTCACAGTAGCAGGAGCCCTTGGCGCGCAAGCCATGGGAGATATTCGCGCATGGGGTCTAGATTCTGCGGTGCCAGCCGCGTTCCTAGGTCTTGTATGGCCACGCCTAAAAACTAATCGTGATCGAGTGCTAGCCGTTGGCTGCATGATCTTTGCTCTAGCCATGACACCGATTTTGCCGGCGGGGCTGCCAATCATTGCAACAGCATTTATCGCCGTAGCGGTTGGATTGCGCAAATGAACTCATTTTGGATAGCAACGATAGGCACGAGCGTTATTGCTTTTGCCCTTAAATACGCTGGACACAATGTGCCAGAGAGAATTTTTGCCCACCCTAAAGTGCAATCAATTAACGCTTTAATTCCTATTGCACTACTGAGCGCTCTGGTTGCCGTACAAACCTTTACCGAAAAATCACAGCTCATGATTGATCATCGCTTGGCAGGTGTATCGGCAGCAGTAATAGCTCTTATTCTTAAAGCACCATTTCCAGTTGTAGTAATAAGTGCAGCCTTAACATCAGCTGCAATCTATAACTGGTTTTAGATAATTTTGAGGGCTTGAAGCTTTGCCTTCAAGTCATTATCTGAAGGCTCAGTTAAGTGAGTGCCGTCAGAGAAAACAATCACAGGAATTGACTGCGCTCCCCCGTTGATCTCTTTGACTTTATCTGCAGCACTTAGATCGGCATCAACATCGATAAGAGTGTATTCAACGTTTAGCTCTTCAAATAGACGCTTTGAACGACGGCAATCTCCGCACCAGTCAGCGCTATACATTGTGATTTGATCTTTTGACATGTGTATCTCCCTTTACATGAACTTATCTAGGCCATGTGTCAGGCCTGGATGTGAAACTACATTTCTAATACCAAGGATTACTCCTGGCATAAAACCTGCTCGATCAAGTGAATCGTGACGAATCGTTAAAGTTTCGCCCAATCCCCCAAGAATGACTTCCTGGTGTGCAACTAATCCTCGTGCGCGTACTGAGTGCACTGGAATATCTCCCACTTTTGAACCGCGAGCACCATCGAGCGCCGTCGTCGTAGCATCAGGTTGAGCACCAAGACCTGCCTCTTTGCGTGCCTTGCTCATGAGCTCTGCGGTGCGAGATGCCGTGCCACTTGGCGCATCTACTTTAAGGGGATGATGAAGTTCAATAATTTCAGCTGATTCAAAGTAACGTGCTGCTTTTTCAGCAAACTCCATCATCAGAACTGCGCCAATTGCAAAGTTGGGGGCAATCAAGACCCCAACAGAGGGATTAGAAGCTAGCCAACCTTTAACTTTTGCAAGCTTGGCATCATCAAAGCCAGTAGTTCCAACCACAACGTTTATTCCATTATTAATCAGAAATTCAAGATTTGCCATGACGCTATCTGGTGTAGTGAAATCAACAACTACTTTTGCGCCAGAGTCCTTTAACTGTTCAAGTGAATCACCCAGATCTAGCGCTGCGACAAGGCTCAAGCCCTCAGTGGATTCAACGGCCTTGACGACCTCTAAACCCATGCGACCTTTTGCACCTAGGACTGCAACGTTAATCATTTCAACACCTTTTCAAATTTCGACGTGTTTTTAAATGGACCCACAAGTGCAAGCGTAGGCGTTTTAGTCAAAAAGGCGCCAGCAATTTCCCGTATGTCCTGCTCATTTACGCGTGAGATTGATTTCAAAATATCGTCAAAGCCGGTAACTTGGCCATAAACAATCTCATTCTTACCAATTCTAAACATGCGCGAGCCTGAGTCCTCTTGGCTCAAGACAAGTGAGCCGCGAACGGCGCCCTTAGCCCGTTCAATCTCTTCATGCATCATTCCATTATCAACAACATCAGCTAGAACTTCGCGGATAATCTCCACAACTTCAATAGCTTTTGCTGGATTACATCCTGCATAAAAACCAATTTGGCCACTTCCTGCATATTGCTGGGCATAGGCATATACCGAATAGGCAAGACCCCGCTTTTCGCGAATCTCTTGGAATAAACGTGATGACATTCCACCACCGAGGGCTGAAGCTAAAACACCCATTGCAAAGCGGCGATCATCATGTCGGGCAACGCCCTCCATGCCATAAAACATATGTGCTTGCTCAGTCTTGCGCGAGATTAAACCAACGCTCTGTTGCTTAACTTTCTTATCTTGTGAATTTGAGCGAAGAACTGGTGCGCCCATGACATCTAGAAAACCATCGACTGAAAGAGCTGCTTCAACCATAGCAACAACTTTTTTGTGCTTAATGTTTCCAGCAACTGCCACAACAAGATCTTGCGGCAAATAACGCTTCTTATAATAGTTATTGACTGTATTGCGAGACATGCCCTTAATAGAGGCAACAGTTCCCAAAATTGGACGCCCTAGTGGAGTGTCACCGTAGTAAGTCTCGGCATAGAGATCATGGACTAAATCACTTGGATCATCATCGCGCATTGCAATCTCTTCTAAAACAACCTTGCGCTCAGCATCAACATCAAGGGCTGAGACAACTGAGGATGTAATTAGATCTGAAATCACATCGATTGCCATAGGCAAATCTGTGTCAATCACCCGCGCATAGAAACAGGTGTATTCCTTTGAGGTAAAAGCATTCATCTCACCACCCACTGATTCAATGGAAGATGAGATTTCAAGTGCGCTGCGTCGCTGCGTTCCTTTGAAAAGTAAATGCTCTAGAAAGTGAGAAGCCCCAGCAGTTGCCGGGGATTCATCACGAGATCCAACATTTACCCAGATACCAATTGCAGCACTGCGCACCGAAGAAACTTCTTCAGTGACGATGCGCAGACCGCTAGGTAAAACTGAACGACGTACGCTCATTTATTCTGCAGAACCAGTTGTTCCATCTTCAAGAACTGGAACCAAAGACAACTTGCCCTTTGGATCGATCTCGCCGATTTCAACCTGGA
>JBBAMY010000025.1:0-13755 GCA_040402235.1 Candidatus Planktophila sp.
AAGCGTAAATGGCTGCGATCGACCCCCGCATCACCATTGAAGAGTTTTTAGATTCTCATGATCTGGAATATGAACGTAAAGATACCAATACATTTTTAGTGTCATTGCCAGGAGAGAAGAAGCTGCAGACCCATTGTGCTCTTATCGTTGGAGATCATTCTTTAAGCATTAACGCCTTTGTTATTCGCAAACCAGATGATAATGAAGCAGGTGTACATGCTTATTGCATGTTAAAAAATGCCGGGATGTATGGGATCGCATTTGCTACCAATGAACTGGGTGACATTTTCTTAGTGGGTCGCTTGCCACTCTTTGCTGTTACAGATCGTGAACTCGATCGATTAGTGGGATCTGTCTTGCAATACAGCGACAGCTCATTTAATCTACTTCTTGAACTTGGATTTGCTAATGCAATCCGCCGCGAGTGGGCTTGGCGAGTTTCACGCGGAGAATCCTTATCCAATTTAGATGCCTTCAAGCATTTGGTTTAATCAGCAGCATTTGGTTTAGACTGTCACCATGACTAACTTCGAACTTGTCTTACTGCGCCACGGTGAATCCGAATGGAATGCTAAGAACCTTTTCACAGGATGGGTCGATGTTCGACTATCTGAGAAAGGTGAAGCAGAGGCTAGTCGTGGTGGCGCGTTGTTAGCAGAGCATGGATTGTTGCCAGACGTTCTTCACACCTCATTACTACGTCGTGCTATTCACACATCGCAGTTAGCGTTAGATGCATGTGATCGTCATTGGATTCCTGTGCAGCGCTCATGGCGTTTGAATGAACGCCACTATGGGGCGTTGCAAGGTAAGGACAAAGCACAGACATTGGCCGAGTATGGCGAAGAACAGTTCCAGTTGTGGCGCCGCAGCTTTGATGTGCCACCTCCACCAATTGATGACGCAGATCCTTTTAGCCAGGCACATGATGCTCGTTATGCCGATATCAAGGCACCAAAGAGTGAGTGCTTAAAAGATGTTATTACCCGCATGCTTCCTTACTGGGATGAGGCGATCGTGCCTGATCTAAAGGCTGGCAAGCGAGTTCTTGTGACAGCACATGGCAATTCATTGCGTGCATTGGTGAAGCATCTAGATGGCATCAGTGATGCTGATATTGCTGGATTAAATATTCCAACCGGCATTCCTTTGTATTACAAGTTGGATGCAAACTTTAAGCCAGTTGTTAAAGGTGGAGAGTATCTAGATCCTGAGGCAGCCAAGGATGCAATTACAGCTGTTGCTAATCAGGGTAAGAAGTAACTAGTTAGCTAAAAATTTTATTTAGTAGCTGTTGGTGATGGTGAAACCATCGGAACGTCAATTGCAGCGGTGATACCAGCGTAATCATCTCTAGTATCGCGAACGATTGCATTCAGTGTTATTTCCCCAGCCTTTGCAAAGAACAAACTAACCTTTACATTTGAACCTGCTGATCCACCAAATCCTGCTAAAACAGCCTTAGCATTTGCTCGATCGCCTTCAAAAATGATTGGTGTGTTCTTAGGCAAGACATTGGTGCCTGTGTAAGAAGTAGTTGTACCGTTTATTGCAATACCTAGCAACACATCTTGGGTATCGGCGGTATTAACAATCGTTCCTACCAAAACAGCGTTTCCGCCGCCTGCAGCAACCACAAGAAGGTTAAGAATCTTTATGTCGTTGCCATCTTTATTTATTGAACCTTCAACGCCATCTGTTACTTGCTTGACCTGGCGGGTAGAAGCATTTTGTCCTGCTCCGCATCCACTTAGTGAGACGGCTAATACTGCAATAGCTATTGCGGAAACAGTGCGACGCATAAGCGCAATTGTCTCACATCAAATAAGCAGTAAATAACGCTACTTTTATCGGGTTTTGTGATCTAAGGATTACTGGTAGAATTGACCCTCTAGCGAAGGGCAACACATGACATTTAAGGTCGGCGAAACCGTTGTTTATCCTCATCACGGGGCTGCATTAATCGAAGCTATTGAAACTCGTGTGATCAAGGGTGAAGAAAAGACCTACCTAGTGTTAAAAATTGCTCAAGGCGATCTAACTGTCCGCGTTCCTGCAGACAACGTGGATCTAGTCGGAGTTCGTGATGTTGTTGATTCAGCAGGCCTAGATCGCGTGTTTAGCGTATTGCGCCAGCCATACACAGAAGAGCCAACAAACTGGTCACGCCGTTACAAGGCCAACCTAGAAAAGCTTGCTTCAGGTGATGTCATTAAGGTTGCCGAAGTTGTTCGCGATCTATACCGTCGCGATTTAGATCGTGGACTATCAGCAGGTGAAAAGCGCATGCTCGCCAAGGCGAAGCAGATCCTTGTGTCAGAGCTCGCACTTGCTGAGCGCACTGATGAAGAAAAGGCTGCAGTAATCCTTGACGAGGTTCTTGCTTCCTAATTCATGACACCTTCTCTGAAGGTTGTTGTGGCGATTACATCGCCAATTGCATTCCACAAGCTAAAGAATGAAAGCATCCTACAAACCTGTCTTGAAACCGTCAGCGAATTTGTTGCGGGGTTTGGGACGGATGCGCATTTATCTATTGCAGCTTCCAAAGAATCACTTGCACAGGTTTTGGATCTGGAGTGCGAAAAGATTCAATGCGATCCCAATAATCCGGGAGACCTTGCCACATCCTTGCTGGGCGCAAAACCTGCAGAGTTAGTGATGTTTCATGATTCTCAAAGAGCGCTGACAAAAATCACTCAATTTGAAAGAGTTCTAGAGGCTCTGGCTCCAGGCATCGATGCGGTCCGGCCTGTTTCAACCTTTACCGAAACCCTGAAATCAATCGATGCTGATCAATTCATTGAGGGCACTATTGACCGAAACTCAATGAAGAAAATCTCAACACCTGAGCTATTTCGTTACAGCGCAATTGATTTTCAAGGGAGTTCTTCAACCTGGTTTGTTCCGATAAAGGCAGATGCAAAGATCGCCACGGTTGATGCTGACCCAGAAAGTGCCCGAATTAACTCAGAAAAAGAGATTGAATTGATGAAGCATTTATTGGATTGGAATTAACAGCTCTGCAATTGCTAAATCCTGTGGGTAGGTAATCTTGAAGTTAAATACATCTCCAGGAACAGCAAAAATCTTAAGTTCTGGACAGTATTTCTCCATACATGCTGCGGTGTCTGTTCCTATAAATCCTTCTTCACTTGATTTTTCATAAGCTTCTAACAAAGGTTGTGCTCTAAAGCCTTGAGGAGTTTGAACTCGCGCAACAGTTTCTTCGCGCGCGGTATCCATTTCACGTGGATCAAGTGGAATCGTTGGAATGGCTCCACCATGGGCTACTGCCCCTTCTGCAATTGCAGAAAACAACTCAGGAGTTGCCAAAGGTCTTGCACCATCATGTATTAAAACAATATCGATTTCACCATTGATGATTGCTGGCTTTAAGTACTGCAGTGCATTGAATTCACTCTCATGGCGGCTAGCACCACCATAAACTATCTCGATACTCATTGGCATTGCATCTGCCTCCAAAGCTTTACGGGCAAACTCTTCATCACCTGGATTAATCACCACAATAATGCGAGCATCTTTAAAGCTTGCAGATGCGTTGGTAAGGGATCTAGAAATAATGTGGCGTCCATCGAGCGGAAGCCACACCTTGTTTATGTTGTGGCCGAAACGAGTTCCAGAGCCCGCAGCAAGAACTATTGATGCAACTGTGGGCTGTGAACTCATGATTACTTCTGGTGTGTTGCGTAGGTGAGGCCTAATTCATCTTGCTTTTTACGCAACTGAACAATAAATGAGTCCTGGTTGAGTTCAACATGGTCATATGTCAGCAGCTCGCCCACGCTAATAGGCTTAATGATTTTTGCTTCTGCAATTAAACCAATCGGAACCAAGTTGTCTCGCTTTGCATCTAGTGCGTTATCGGCATAACCGCGCACTGTGAAACCACCAATTCCGTCAATAACATCACCTATTTCAAGGTTTTTCTTTGTCATTGTGACAACTTCAGCATTTAAGTGTGGTGCATACAGTGAAGATTCACGATCCAAGATTGCGCGATAGACGGTAATTGGTGCTTCAATCGAGGCTAAATGAAAGGGGCGATACAAAGCAAAGTATGGACCAGGTCCCATTGCAAGGTAACTCATCTCATGGGCCACATATGGATCGTTGTGTCGAACGATGACAAAGACTCCTGGTGCAACATCGCCAGTGCAGTAATCAACGACACCTGGGCGGTCTAGAACTCCACCATCTACCTCTAGTGCAAATGTATCTTGCAACGTTTTGATAGAAGAGGCAGGTCCATACATCCCACGCTTTGATAGTTGTAACCCAGTTGTATTGGCAAGTGCCACCATTTCGGTCATAGTCTTTGAACCATCAGTAAATGAACATAACATTTTTGGATTCATCTTCTTAGCAATGGCGGTTTCTCGAACTGTATCTGGGGTGCTCAAAGGTTCAAAGGGATTGTTCTTTCCTTTACCTGCGCAGATAATTTCAAAGTTAAGATCACGTGCGTAATCAACCAAGACCTTTGCTTCAATTGGCTCATCACCATGACAAACGGCATAGATCACGCCATTATCTGTTGCAACCTTATGAAGAAGTGGGCCAATTGTTACATCCATTTCGACGTTTAGAACTGCAACATCCTTTTTTGCAAGTAGAGATGTGTAAGTAATCTGCGCACCAATGTCTGGAACACCTGTTCCTTCAACTACTAGATCTACTGGTAGCTCTGAAACCAACATTGCATCGGTGCTTCCTGTGTGCTTGCCTTCAAGAATTGCTTGTGACAAAACATCTTTATCGTCACTAAAAACTACATCTGTAATTCCTAAATCTGCATAAACAACTTTGACCCGTTCTAGATCTTTATCAATAATTATCGAGAGTGAAATTCCCTCTTTGCGGCCTAACTGATTTCCAAAGCCCCGGCCCATCTGGCCAGCACCCACCAATGCGATGCGGGTATCTCGTCCAATTGAGTGTGCATGATCTCGAAGCCGAGATGTGTAGGTCACTGTGAACTCTTTTCCATGGATAAAGCCTGTATGCGTATTAAACACCACTACTGATGCCAGTACGCTTAGACAATGAACATCTCCAAACTTCGTACCGGTGTCGGTGTAGATGCCCACAAATTTGGGGATAGCGGTCCTTGTTCACTTGCGGGGCTGCAATGGCCAGACACTCCACGTTTACTTGGGCACTCAGATGGCGATGCTGCTGTGCATGCTTTGTGTGATGCAGTGTTATCTGCCTGCCAGCTTGGCGATGTTGGATCATTCTTTGGTGTCGATCAGCCCGAAATGGCTGGGGCAACTGGTGTTGCAATGATTTCAAAGCTACGTGATTTTGTAACTGGCAAAGGTTTTGTGATCAACAATGTTTCTTTACAAATTGTTGGAAATCAACCAAAGATCAACACCCGTCGGGATGAAGCACAAAAGATCTTGAGCGATGCTTTAGGTGCTCCTGTCTCAGTTGCTGCGACAACATCAGATCAATTGGGCTTTACTGGTCGAGGCGAAGGAATTTATGTCATCGCCAATGCATTGGTCCAAACTCCATGACCTTGAATTTGTATGACACTGCAACTCGAGAGGTAAGCCAATTCAAATCTCTAGTTGTGGGTCAAGTTTCAATCTATGTGTGTGGTGCAACCGTGCAGGCAGCACCACACATTGGACATGTTCGAAGTGGAGTTAATTTTGATATTTTGCGACGTTGGCTAACAACAAGCGGCTACAACGTTACCTTCATAAGAAACGTCACCGACATCGATGACAAAATTCTGCAAAAAGCGGTAGTTGAAAAGATGGCCTGGTGGGCTCTGGCCATGAAGTATGAACGCATTTTCTCTGATGCATATGCATCATTAAATGTATTGCCACCTACTTATGAGCCACGTGCAACTGGCCACATCACGCAGATGATTGAGTTAATGGATCAACTCATTGAAAGTGGTGCAGCGTATGCACCAGGTAATGGCGATGTTTATCTTGAAGTTCGCAAGTTAAAGCGTTACTTAACCTTGTCACGCCAACACATTGATGATTTACAACCAGCAGCAGATGCTGATGAAACATACAAAAAAGATGTGCGTGATTTTGCGATATGGAAAGCTGCAAAGCCAGGAGAGCCCTCATGGCCAACACCTTGGGGACCAGGTCGTCCTGGATGGCACCTTGAATGTTCTGCAATGGCACATGCTTACCTAGGTGAAACTTTTGATATTCATGGCGGAGGGTTAGATCTTGTTTTCCCTCATCACGAAAATGAAATTGCGCAATCTGAAGCTGCTGGTTATGGATTTGCTCGACGTTGGTTACATAACGCTTGGGTCACACAATCGGGCGAAAAGATGTCAAAGTCACTTGGCAATACTTTGCAGGTTCATGAAATCTTGAAGAGTGTCCGCGGTATTGAATTGCGATGGTATTTAGGTAGCGCGCATTACCGTTCAATGCTGGAATATTCTCCTGAGGCGTTGCAAGAGGCAGCCGTCAACTTCAAGCGGATTGAAAACTTCTTACATCGTGCAACTGAGCTAAAAGGAGCACAACCAACCCCACGGATTAACGCAGAATTTACCAATGCCATGAATGATGACTTAGCCGTGCCGGCAGCACTGGCAACTATTAGTGAAAATCTGCGACTCGGCAATCAGGCCATTACTGATAATGACATCACTGCGATTTCAAAGAATGCTGATGAGATTCGCGGAGCGCTAGAAGTCTTGGGTTGTGATCCATTTGATGCCGCTTTTGCCACATCTAGCGGATCTGATCTGACAGAAGCGTTAGATGGCGTCATTAAATTAGCTCTAGCAGAGCGTGCATCTGCTCGTGAGCGTAAGGATTTCGCTGCCTCAGATGCCATCCGTGATGGCTTGTCCGCTTTAGGAATTACAATTGAGGACACTGCTCAAGGGCCTCGCTGGTCTATTTCTTAACAAATACTGTTCGACGAAACGAGAATAACAATGGCTGGCAATTCATCCCGTAAAGGCGCTATTCGCCAATCAAAAAAGGGACCATCTGCCGGTACTGGTGGAAATAACAAGCGACGTCTTGAAGGTAAAGGGCCAACTCCAAAGGCTGAAGATCGTCCGTATCACGCAGCTGCAAAGCGCAAGAAGGCTGCTGAAAAGAAAGAGGTTCGCTCTCCTCGTGTTGCAAAGGGTGATCGCCCACGTGGTGAAATCGTTGCAGGACGTAACGCGGTACTTGAAGCACTTCGCGAGAATGTTCCTTCGACAGAGTTATTAGTTGCACGCAGTATCGATGTTGATGATCGCGTTGCCGAAAGCTTAAAGCTAGCACTCCACCACGGACTTCCGATTCGCGAAGCACACCGTGCTGAAGTTGAAGGTATTTCACCAAACAGCCAAGGAATTATTCTTGCTATTAAGCCATTCCAGTATTCAAGTTTTGAAGAGATCATGGAACGTGCAAAGTATCCATCACTTATCGTTGCATTAGATGGTGTTACAGATCCTCGTAATCTTGGTGCAATTATTCGTTCAGCCGCAGCGTTCGGTGCAGCAGGTGTCATCATGACTGAGCGCCGCGCAGCAACCATGACTGCGTCCGCCTGGAAAGCATCTTCAGGTGCTGCAGCGCGTTTGCCAATCGCACAGATCACAAACCTTGCTCGTACGATCGATGCAGCTAAAAAAGCAGGAATGTTTGTTGTTGGCCTAGATGGTGAATCAGATGACATCATCAGTAATATGAAGGTTGCAACAGAGCCTTTGATGATCATCGTTGGCTCTGAAGGTAAGGGTCTTGCACGATTGACTAAGGAAAAGTGTGATCTTGTTGTTTCAATTCCAATTAGCGCAACAACTGAGTCTTTGAATGCAAGTGTTGCTACCTCAATTGCACTATTCCACGTAGATCAGCAGCGCCGCACTAAGTAGGCAAAAAACCGTGAAATACAATCGTTTTATTGCCATTGGTGATTCCTTCACCGAAGGCATGTGTGATGAGAAAAAGTACGGCCAGTATCGTGGCTGGGCCGATCGTGTTGCCGATGTAATGGCTGCAAATCAGAGTGGCTTTCAGTATGCAAACCTTTCAATCCGGGGCAAGTTGTTAAGGCAGGTAATCGATGAACAAATCGAGCCAGCCATCGCACAGGTAATCGATAAGACAACCTTGGTTTCCTTTCATGCTGGTGCAAATGATGTTATTCGTCCTAAATACAACCCCAATGTCACATTGCCGATGTATGCAGAAGCGGTGCGAAAAGTTGCAGCCTCTGGTGCAACAGTCATATTGTTCACAGTTCTAGAAGACAGTGGCAGCACCGGTCGTTTGGCCGAGTCATGGCAATCTCGGTTTAGAGATTTTAATGAAAATGTCCGAGCAATGGCTGAAGAAGTTGGCGCAATTTTGTGTGATGGAAACAGTGAAGCAGCTTTTAAAGACCCACGCTTTTTAGCATTTGATCGATTACATTTAAATCCAATGGGACACGATCGAGTTGCACAAGCTGTTCTTGAAACAATTGAACTTCCATTTGATCCATCATGGCGTCGACCATTGGCGCCACAAGAGCCAACTCCGCAGATTGTTAAGTCAGCGATAACTATTGCTTGGTTTGCAACATTTGCGCTGCCTTGGATGTGGCGACGTGCTCGTGGCAAATCATCTGGCGATGGACGCACATGTAAGTATCCAATTGCGATCAATTGGCCGTTGCATCATCTTGATTAAATCTGAGTAACAGTCCACTCCCAAGTGTGAACACCAGTTTTAATGATGTATTTATCTAAAGTATCTGGACCACAAGAAGCAGTACCGACACCGCGGTGAGCCGCATCGATATGCACAACTGTGTTTCCACATGCCTCAACTTCCACATCATGTGTGGAATCAGCTAATTCTGCATCCCTGTTGGGGGTTACAGATACCTGAGCAGGCTTTGACATCACAAAACGCAGACCATTTCCAGCACCACTTGTAACCTCAAACCAACGAACCGCAGCATGCCCACCATTTTCTTGAGGGCGAACATATGGAATGTATTGGGCAGCAACTGTTGAGACATAGCGTGCGATTCGACCAATCTTGCGATCAGGGTATGACTCGTGTGGACCGGTACCGAAGTAGACAAGATTACTGAGAGATCCATCTAGTTCAAACAATGTTCCAACTCGTGCAAGATCATCAAAAGCCTTAGGAATAGTTACCGATTCCTTCACATTAAATCCACCAACAACTGGTGTAATTACCTGTGTATGCTGGAAAGAAACACCAGTACTTGTCTGCCAAGTGTTGCTTACTTTGATTGATGTTGTAGTTTGTCTAACTACACAATCGGTACGGGAAATTTCACGGACGCCATAACGCTCCCACTTAGTTGCGATGTGCCCGATGCGATCATTATCTGTGGGTGCTCGCCATAATGAAACTGATGGAGCGATGATCCCATAGGGCAAAATGATTTGTCCATGCTCATCAACAACATCCCCAATTTCCTGTGCCTTTTTAGCAGGTGCTAATGATGTTGAAGGCAAGGCAATCTGACTCCATGCAATCTCTGTCATTGGCAAGGCCCAAGGCGTAGTTGCAATGCAAACAAGCGAGAATGTAATGAAACGTTCTCCGTGGGATGCACCTTTTACAAACTTCTTTGATGTAATTTTAAAATTAGAGCTCTTGCGAGGTGCAACCTTTGGAAGTTTTACAACTCCGCTATCTTGGATTACACCATCAGATGTGATTGACCACTGTAGTTGGTATTGGCTTAAGTCTTTAAAGAAGTTTTTATTAAAGATCTTGAATTGACCAGATGCTGCTTTTACTCCAGTGATGACAATAGGAGCTGCTATAGCCTTGAATTCATGCATTGCAGGCTTAGCTGTGCGGTCTGGAAAAACCATTCCATCGCAGCAGAAGTTGCCATCATGCTTTGTTTCTCCGTAGTCGCCGCCGTATGCATTGCGCTTTGAACCATCTGGCATTGTTTGAACAGGACCGTGATCCCACATCTCCCAAATGAATCCACCTTGCAAGCCACGCGTTGATTCAATTACTTCCCAATACTCAGCCAAAGTTCCATTGCTGTTACCCATTGCATGGGAGTACTCGCACATGATCAATGGACGATCAGCCTTAGGAGATTTTGCATACTCTTTGATTGCATAGATTGCTGGATACATCGGTGCGATTACATCGGTTAGTGAATGACTGCCCATCCAGTTTCCGCGGATTCCACCCTCGTAATGCAATGGGCGTGATGGATCAAAGTTGCGTGCATATGCAGCAGCTGCTTCATGGTTTGTTCCGGCACCAGATTCATTACCCAGTGACCACATGACAACAGATGGATGATGAATATCGCGCTGAATCATGCGACCAACGCGATCAACGAATGCTGTTAAGTATTTGGTGTCATTACAAATAGATGAAATAAAAGCATGAGACTCAATATTTGCTTCACCAATTACATAAAAACCTAGTTCGTCACACAAATCTAAGAATGCCGCGTCATTCGGGTAGTGCGATGTGCGAACGGCGTTGAAGTTCCAACGCTTAAGCTCAAGTAAATCTTGGCGCATGTCATCGCGAGTTAGGACACGGCCAGTAAAGCGATTGAAGTCGTGGCGGTTGATTCCATAGAAAATAATTGGCTGGCCGTTAACTAAGAAATCTTGGCCCTTAATAATAATTGATCGGAAACCAATTCGCTGTTGAGAAACCTCTATAACTGCGCCTTCTGGATTACGAAGTTCGATATCTAATGTGTACAGATTTGGCTCTTCTGCTGACCAGGCTTTAACTTTTGTGACCTTTGTCTGCAGCGCAATTTCTCCGTGTGGAGGTGGTTCCATGATCGAAACTGCTGTCTTTGCAGACTGAGGCAGATTTCCATTCCAAAACTTTGCATGGAAGTAATCACGAGAAGCGATTGCTACCTCTTCGGGTGTTTCGGTCCAAATAGGTGGCACAAAATTCTTTAGTAGTGCAGAGATGCTGGCACTTTTTACCTTTGGCAACTCACGAATTGCTATGTGTAGCGAGTATCCGTCTGTTGACTGATTATCAATTGAAGAAATCTTTGCGCGCACATCAAGAGTTCCTGTCGTAAGGTCTTTTTCAAGACCTGCGATTGCTGCAAATTTTTCAATAAAGACCTTATTAGTTGCATACAACTTAATTGAACGAGTAATGCCACCGTGCCACCACTGATCTTGATCTTCAATAAATGTTGCATCAGACCACTTGGTGACATCTATACGAAGAACGTTGTTTCCGCTCTGAACAAACTGAGTCACATCAAATTCAGCGGCCAAACGTGAATCTTTAGTAAGTCCAACTTCTTGTCCGTTGATGTAAACAAGTGCAACTGATTCGTATCCACCAAGCTGCAAAACAATTCGCTTTCCATTCCAACTCTTTGGCACGTCAAAATCACGTTCATATACTCCAGTTGGGTTTTCAGCAGGAACAAATGGTGGTTGCTCTTCAAAAGGCATTTGAACATTTGTGTAAATTGGCTTATCAAAGAAAACTTCTGATGGCTCTTGCATCGTCCATAAACCCGGAACAGGAATAGATTCCCAGCGCTTGCCAATTCTTTCTGTAGGGCTATGTAATAACTGGAAACGCCATGTGCCGTCTAGAGAAATTTGCTCAAAGTGTTCGATGTTAAGCATCGGTAAGCGGTTTACTGAGGTGGACTCTGGGCTCATCCAATAGTTGTTAATCACGTGGGCAAGTCTCTCAGGAAATTAGGGAGAGCACACCCGCGTTGAGCGTGGAATAGAAGGTTGGTTTAGTCCTAAGACTTACTCCGATTACCTGTTGTTCACCCAAGCGCGAGATAATTTGACCATGAAAATCGAGCACCTGACCGACCGAGAGATCAGTTGGCTCTCATTCGACCAGAGGGTCCTCGAATTAGCCGAAGACTCGACGGTTCCCCTTCTCGAAAGACTTCGCTTTTTGGCTATCTCATCTTCAAATTTGGATGAGTTCTTTATGGTGCGTGTTGCGACTTTGATGAGCAAGATCGAAAATGATGTGACGGCAGCAAATGTTGCAGGGCACAAACCAAAAGAGCTCTTGGCTTTGATCAGCACAAAGGTCAACGAATTAGTAGCTCGTCAATCCAAAACCTTGCATGATGAGATTTTACCTGAGTTAAAGAAACATGGAATTGAATTTGTTAAGTGGGAACAGCTTGATGAAACAGAGAGCGCATATGTCGCGAAGTTATTCCAAGATCGAATCTTTCCTGTTTTAACTCCTTTGGCTGTCGATCCAACTCATCCATTTCCATATATCTCAGGTTTATCCCTCAACCTTGCTGTAATGGTTAAGAATCCAGCAACACATGAAGAGTTCTTTGCACGCGTAAAGGTTCCAGAAATTCTGCCTCGTTTTATTGCAACAGCAAAGTTTGGATCCACTCGATTCTTGCCACTAGAGGACTTGATCTCAATTCACTTACAAGAATTATTCCCAGGGATGATTATTGAAGATCACTACACATTCCGTGTTACAAGAAATCAAGATATTGAACTAGATGAAGATGAAGCCGAAGATCTACTGCTTTCACTAGAGCAAGAGTTACTGCGTCGCAGATTTGGACCACCAGTGCGTCTGGAAATTGAAGAAGGAGTCGACGAAGCTCGAGTTTCAAAACTCGGATCTGAACTTGGTATCGGTTCTGAAAATATCTTCCATGTTAGTGCACCACTTAATTTGACTTCTCTTCATGCAATCGCTGATCTTGATTTTTCAGATTTAAAGTTCAATCCTTTTAGATCTCGCACCGCTAAAGCCCTGTCTGAGGTGGATTCTGAAGATAGTGACCTATTTTTTGCGGCTATTCGTCAGGGTGAGATCCTGCTTCACCACCCTTATGAATCCTTTACCTCCTCCGTTGTGCACTTCTTAGAAAATGCTGCAACAGACCCACATGTGTTGGCAATCAAGCAGACTCTGTACCGCACATCAGGTGACTCACCTATCATCGAAGCTTTGATTGAAGCAGCAGAAGCAGGTAAGCAAGTTGTTGCAGTAATTGAGATTCGTGCACGATTTGATGAACAGGCAAATGTTCGTTGGGCGCGCAAGCTTGAAGCTGCTGGAGTACACGTTGTGTATGGATTGATGGGATTAAAAACTCATGCAAAGCTTTCATTGGTTGTGCGGGATGAGCCACAAGGCATTCGTCGTTATTGCCATATGGGTACAGGTAACTACAACCCAAAGACTGCCCGCATGTATGAAGACTTAGGAATTCTGAGTGCCGATGTTGAATTAACAGAAGATCTAACGCGTCTGTTTAATCAACTCTCGGGTTTTGCACCACAGTCAACATATTCACGTTTGCTAGTTGCGCCTCGCACATTGCGATCAGGATTAACAGAACGTATTGATCGTGAAATTGAACATGCAAAGAGTGGACGCCCAGCCGGTATCCAATTTAAGCTCAATTCAATTTTGGATGAAGGTTTTGTCGCAAAGCTGTATGAAGCTTCACAAGCCGGTGTAAAAATTGAGTTATTAATTCGTGGAATTTGTGCGGTGCAACCCGGCATAAAGGGTGTCTCAGAGAACATCACCGTTAAATCTATTTTGGGGCGATTCCTTGAGCACTCACGTATTTATCACTTCATTAATGGCGGAGAAGATGAGTATTGGATTGGCAGCGCAGATTTAATGGGCAGAAATCTTGATCGCCGTGTTGAAAGCCTTGTTATGGTCCAAAGGAAAGAACATCATGTGCGCTTGCAATCCCTATTAGATCTTGGACTTTCTG
>JBBAMY010000026.1:0-13103 GCA_040402235.1 Candidatus Planktophila sp.
GAAAACCATCTTCAGGGCCAGCGATATCAAATCCAACAACTCCTTTGTCTCGGTACTTAACTACTAGTTCGGCTACTTCTTGTGAGTTTTTATTTTGGCGCATTCCACACAATAAAGAACGCACAACTATTGGATGTCCTTCAGCAGCTGCTTCTTTCATTCCAATTTCATAACCTTCAATTGTGGCTTCAACAACATCAGACATTGTTAAGCCATGTTCTGTAAATAGTTCAGGTGCGCCGCGAACTTCGGCATAAACAACACCATCTCGGGCAAGATCTATTGCACATTCGCGTGCGACCCTAACTATGTCTTCACGGCGTTGCATCACAGCAATGGTGTGTGAAAAAGTCTCAAGATAGCGAACTAAAGATCCTGAGTCACAGCTTTCGCGAAACCATGTTGCAAGCTCTGCAGCATCATGTGTGGGAAGAGCGGTGTAACCGATCTCTTGGGCAATATCAACAATTGTTTGTGGTCGGAGCCCACCATCAAGGTGATCATGTAGCAAGACCTTTGGCACTAACTTGATCTGATCCTTAGTAGGAATACTGTTCATTGACATCTTTGCCCCTTAATCAACGATACGTTCAATAACTAACGGCAGGCGATCAATGCCGCCAGCAGGTAATGCGCCTATGGTTACAGAGTTCTCGAGCGACTCCAAAGCCCTGGCAAAGGCGGCTGGTGTGTCTGTGTGGAGCGTGTAAAGGGGCGAACCTGCCTTAATACTCTCTCCTGGTTTGGCGTGGATTTCAATTCCTGCACCAGCTTGGACAGCCTCACCCTGACGAGAACGTCCCGCACCTAAGCGCCAGGCAGCCATTCCCACCTTCATCGCATCCATAGAGAGAATAGTTCCATCACGATCTGCAGTAACAACGGTATTTTCCTTTGCAACGGGAAGTTTTGCATCTGGATCTCCACCTTGGGCAGAAATCATTTGACGCCACACATCCATCGCTTTTCCATTTTTTAATGCACCGGCAGGATCTGCGTCTTTAATCCCAACAAGTTCTAACATTTCTCGTGCTAACAACACAGTTAGTTCAACAATGTCAGATGGTCCCCCGCCAGCCAAAACTTCTACTGATTCCCGAACTTCAAGTGCATTACCTGCAGTGAGTCCCAATGGAACATCCATTGCTGTCACAAGTGCAACAGTCTTAACGCCAGCGCGCTTTCCCAAGCCAACCATGACATGGGCAAGCTCTTTTGCTTTTTCTGGATCGCTCATAAATGCACCACCACCTGTCTTAACATCTAATACCAGGGCACTGGTTCCTTCAGCGATTTTCTTACTCATAATTGATGATGCGATGAGCGGAATTGCTTCAACTGTTGCCGTCACATCGCGCAACGCATACAGTTTTTTATCTGCTGGAGCTAACCCCGCACCTGCTGCGCAAATCACCGCACCACAATCCTGCAAAACCTTGAGCATTTCGGCATTTGATAAGGATGCTCGCCATCCTGGAATAGATTCTAATTTATCTAAAGTTCCACCGGTGTGGCCAAGTCCGCGACCAGATAATTGTGGAATCGCAGCACCACATGCTGCAACAAGTGGAGCCAATGGCAATGTAATTTTGTCACCAACTCCTCCTGTTGAATGCTTGTCAACAGTTGGACGAGAGAGCGCAGACCAATTCATGCGTTCGCCACTATTGATCATGGCATCGGTCCAGCGAGAAATCTCGCGATTTTCCATACCGTTGAGCAAGATTGCCATCAACAGCGCAGACATTTGCTCATCTGCAACAGCACCACGCGTATATGCGTCAACAACCCAGTCAATTTGTGGATCAGTTAATGAATAGTGATCACGCTTTGCCGCAATGATTTCAGCGGCTGAAAAGGCTTCAATCACTTAGCGCTCGTTGCGGTCTAAATCTTCTGGACCAAAGGCCCACGGCAACATCGCAGACATTTTTTGTGGTCCATCATCTGTCATTAACAGCGCTTCAGGGCCGCCATGTTCAAACAACAATTGACGACAACGCCCACATGGAGCCAAATAGTTCCCTTGTCCATCAACGCAGACAACTGCAATTAATCGTCCACCACCCGTAGAAATCAGATTAGAAACTAATCCGCACTCGGCGCACAATCCCACGCCATAGCTTGCGTTTTCAACATTACATCCTGTCGCAATACGCCCATCACTTACGAGTGCTGCAACGCCAACTGGAAACTTTGAATACGGAGCGTAGGCATTCTTCATGGCACTAATTGCTTCTTGGTGAATCTGATCCCAATTAATCTGGATCATCGCAAACCACCACGGCGATATGGCATGCCATCTGCCGCCGGCATTCGTAATCGCTGCGAGGCAAGTGACATCACAAGCAGTGTTGCGATGTAAGGAGTCATTGTCACTAATTGTCCAGGCAACTCATCCACGGCAAAGAAGAACCACACAGAGCCGGCAGACATAACCGCACTTATTGATGCACTCAACATCTTTCCGCGCTTGATATCTCTGTAAACAAGGTATCCAAGAATTGCCGCTATCAACAAAATAAGCGCATGGATAGATGCAGAATCGCGAAGTTGTAAGGCATCTGCAAATCCAAACAAGGCCGCACCTGCCAAGATGCCCCCTGGTCGATAATTACCAAATAACAAAGCGGCAAGACCAATGTATCCGCGGCCAGCTACTTGATTTTCTTGGTAGTGATTTGCGGCAACGATTGCTAAGAAGCCACCGCCAAGACCTGCAAGACCACCTGAGATCAATACACCCGCATACTTCATGGCATAGACATTTACGCCCAGAGATTCAGCTGCAATCGGTGCTTCGCCGGCACTGCGAAGACGCAATCCAAATGATGTCTTCCATAAAACAAAGAAGGACAATGGAATGAAGAGAACTGCTATCAGGGTTACATAAGAAAGATCGCCAGTTACTCCTCGGAGGATTCCAACTAGATCTGAAATTAAAAACCAGTGTTTTTCAGCGATAGGAGTCAAAATATCTGGGCTTTGCCAGCCAAAGAAGTGGCCACCAGAAAGTATGGGCAACCCATTACTTGAGATTGGATCCACATCTGGAGATTGTGAAGGCCCTGGCCATGATCCACCCTGATACAAAATTGTGGAAAGGTAGCGCACAAGCCCCGCTGCAATGATGTTGATTGCAACACCTGATACAACATGGTCAACACCAAATGAAATAGTTGCAATTGCATGTAACAGCGCTCCAACAGATCCAAAAATGACCGCTGCAATTAATCCAAACCATGGACCATGCTTAGAGCCTACAAAGCCACCAGCCCAGGCACCTAAAATCATCATTCCTTCTAATCCGATGTTGACAACTCCTGCGCGCTCTGAGAACAGACCACCAAGTCCTGCCAAAATAATCGGAACCGAAAGTAACAATGCAGCCGATGCCGTGCCGATACTTGTTAAATCTGTTGCACCTGTAATGAGTCGAATAATTGAAATCAGCAACAATAAATATGTCGCATTGAGAAGCAACTTGGCGGCTTTATTTTTCATGCTGTGACCACCTTTGCAAGCTCTTTACTTTGCAAGGTCAATTTGAATCTACGCACCACTTCATAGGCAATCACAGAGCTAAGCAAAATAGAGCCTTGCATGATGACGTAAGTTTCTGGCGCAATATCAATCAGTTCCAGGGAACGTGAGCTCACTTCGAGGAAGCCAAATAGCAATGCGCTAATTGCCATACCACCTGCCGAATTGCGACCAAGAAGTGCAACAGCAATTGCAGAGAAGCCAATACCTGATCGGAATCCCATGTTGTATGCATGGGTTTCGCCAAGCACCGCTGGTAATCCCGATAACCCAGCTATCGCACCAGAGATTACTAATGCGACAACAATCATCTTCTTTGAATTTACTCCACTTACTCGTGCTGCAATTGGGTTAGCACCCGAGGCACGAAGTTCGAAACCAAACCGTGTGCGGTTAACGACAAACCAGAAAATAAATCCGAGGGCAATAGCCACTACGAGCATTCCATTAACGCTTCCACCAGGTTGTTCAGGTACTCCTAATTTCGTCAGCAGCGGCACCAAATCAGGAAACCATGCTGATTGAGGAAGCTCTTTGGTTGATAGGTTATTTGACCCCTCAGTGATGACCGCAAAATACTTCGAGAACAAGAATGAGGTCAGACCAATAGCCAAACTGTTCAACATAATTGTTGAAATAACCTCATTAACACCACGCTTGACCTTGAGGTATGCCGCGATTGATGCCCAAATTCCACCTATTGTCATTGCAACAATAAACACAGCAAGAACATGAAGCACTGGTGGCAAAGTAAACATAGCACCGATGTAGGCACTAAATAATGCGCCTAAACGAAGTTGCCCTTCAACACCGATGTTAAATAAACCAGCACGGAAAGTAACGGCGATCGCAATGGCAGCGATGTAATAAGGAGTTGCTTGGTTAAGCATCTCCATAAGTGAGCCGCCCTCGGTTCCAAACTCCCACATTGTTTTATAGGCCAACATTGGTGATTTATTTGATGCCATTACCGCAAGACTTGAAACAACAATTGAAACTACCGCAGCTGCAAGAGGTGCGGCAACTGCAAGTGCAATCTTCTGAGGCGATAATTGCTTCATGCTGCACCTGTCATCGCTGAGCCAAGTTGCTCGGGGGTAGTTTTCTGTGGATCAAGCTCTGCTGTAATTACACCGCGCAACATAACTAATAATCTATCTGACATTCCAATGAGCTCTTCAAGGTCAGCCGAGATCAACACAATTGCCATACCTTTAGTACGTGCTTCACGGAGTACTTCCCAAATCGCACCTTGTGCCCCAACATCAACACCACGTGTCGGATGCGATGCGACAAGGAGAGCAGGGGCTTTGCTCATTTCGCGACCAACAATAAATTTCTGTTGATTTCCACCAGATAGCGCTGCCGCAGCTGTCATTGGACCAGGAGCTCTGACATCAAACTCTTCCATGATGCGCTTTGTGTCCTCGATTGTGGCTTTCTTATCTAGAATAAATCCGCGCATCACAGGCTTGCCACGTTGGTGTCCCAAAATGCGGTTCTCCCACAATGGTGAATCCATCATTAATGCCTGACGTTGACGATCCTCTGGAATCAAACCAATACCCAAGTCGTGTCGGTGTGCAACGCTCATGTCATCAATAGTTGAGCCTTGAAAGTCAATGGAACCGGTGTATTTACGCAGCCCCATGATCGCTTCAACAAGTTCAGCCTGCCCATTGCCCTCAACGCCAGCGATTCCAACAACCTCACCTGCGTGAAGATTGAAGCTAATGTGTGAAATCAAATCACGGCTACCGGTCGAAGTTGGGATCGAAACATCTTTGAGCGCCAAAGTAACTTCAGATCGACGAGTGTCTCCATGTGTTGTTGGTTGGGGCAGTTCGCTGCCAACCATGAGCTCTGCCAATTGACGCGCTGTTACATCCTTAGCCTTAACTTCAGCAACAGTTTCACCAGCACGCACCACAGTTACATCATCTGCCACACGCAATACTTCATCTAGTTTGTGTGAGATGAAAATAACTGCCATACCTTTTGCTCGAAGGCCTTCAAGGGCTCCGAAAAGATCATCAACTTCTTGCGGAACAAGAACTGCAGTTGGCTCGTCAAAAATTAAAATGTTTGCACCACGATACAGAACCTTTAAAATTTCTACTCGTTGACGCTGTCCAACGCCAAGTGCCTCCACTAAAATATCTGGGTCCACATCAAGGCCATACGCCTTGGACATTTCAGTAACCTTGGCACGAGCGGCTTTAAAATCGATTGTGACACCATGTTGTGGCTCTGCGCCAAGAATTATATTTTCAAGAACGGTGAAGTTATCAGCCAACATAAAGTGCTGGTGCACCATGCCAATTCCTAGTTCAATGGCATCGTTGGGGTTCTTCAAGTTAACAGTTTTACCGTTAACTAAGATCTCGCCACTATCGGGATGCTGCATTCCGTACAGAATCTTCATCACAGTAGATTTACCAGCACCGTTTTCGCCAACAAGAGCGTGGACCGTGCCTGTCTCAACCTTCATCGAAACATCTTTATTGGCTACTACGCCTGGAAAGCGCTTAGTAATGTGTCGCAGTTCAACTGCTACTGACACTTAAACTCTCCTTTGATTCAATTTATTCTGGGAAAAACATTTGGCCCAACAAGGAGATTAAACTCCATTGCTGGGCCAAACGCCACTTACTTAAGCGAGATTATGGCTTTGTTGGAACCTTGATCTTGCCTGACTTAATTGCAGCAGCAGCCTTATCGATCTGTGCCTTGTACTTGTTGATATATCCACCTGTGTATGAAACTCCAACACCGTCAAGTGAAAGGTTGTATACGCGACCGTAGATACCTGACTCATCGAGAACATCGTTCACAGATGAACCTGAAACAGATGTTGCAATAACATCGTAAACAGCACGGTCAACGCGCTTGATCATTGATGTAAGCATGTTCTTCTTCTCATCAGCTGAAGCTGTAAGGATCTGATCAGAGTCAACTCCGATAGTCCAAACCTTCTTGCCAGCCTTTGCAGCATCTGTTGCAGCTGCGAAGTTACCCGCACCTGATCCACCTGCTGCTGAGTAAATAACATCGGTACCCTTATCGATCATTCCCTTTGCAATAACCTTTGCCTTAGCTGGGTCATTGAAGCCAGAGAAATCAGGGAACTCAGTTACGTACTTAACATCAACTGATGCTGACTTCTTTGTTGCCTTAACACCAGCAACGAATCCAGCTTCAAACTTCTGTAGTAGTGGAATGCGAACTCCACCGATGTAACCGATCTTTCCTGACTTTGATGCAAGTGCTGCTGCAACGCCAGCAAGGTATGAACCCTGCTCTTCAGCGAATACAAGACCTGCAACGTTTAGAAGATCTACTGAAGCATCATCGATGATCGCAAACTGTGTGCTTGGGTAATCAGATGCAACCTTTTTGATTGGTCCTGCATAGAGGAAACCAACAGCGATGATTGGGTTGTAACCAGCCTTAGCTAGCAAACGAAGCTTGTCTTCGCGCTCTGAGTCTGTTCCCTGTGTAACTGTTACTTCCTTAGCTGTAACGCCAAACTTCTTCTTTGCTGCATCTAGACCAGCTGCTGCTGAATCGTTGAATGACTTATCGCCACGTCCACCGATGTCATAAGCAAGGCCTACTTTTACCTTTGATGCTGCTGTTGCTGCAGGAGCAACAAATGCTGTTGCTGCCAATACTGATGCAGCAAGAACTGCTACAAGACGAAATACTTTCTTCAATTTTCCTCCAAGGATTCAAGGGGATCTTCAATACCTGCTTTTAAGGGCACATACTGAAGCTTTGTGTACTTGGGAGCCTATTACTTGAGCGTGATTAAACTCAATAAGCCAGCCATCATTTTGGTATCAGCGGCATAACGTTTTGGAAAACTCTCAACTAGGGGTTGAGATACCCGCGTAATTACTTCACTAAACCCAGGTTTTTATAGGTGTTGTGAAGGGTTGCTGAGGCCACTACGCGGGCTTTGTCCGCACCTTCGTGCAGAAGATCTATCAGATGCTTTTCATCCTCTAAAAGCTCTAGTGCCTTCGCCCGGATTGGGCGGAAATACTCAACTACTACTTCTGCTACCGCGCCCTTGAAATCGCCATAACCCTTGCCTTCAAACTGTTTTTCAAGGTCTGCAATAGAAGTGCCAGAAAGAGATGAATGAATTGTCAACAAATTACTAATGCCTGGCTTTTCTTTTTCATCAAATTTAACTTCACGGCCAGTATCAGTTGCAGCGCTCTTAATCTTTTTTGTATTAGCCTCTGGTGTGTCCATTAATTCAAGAACACCTGCGACAGAACCAGATGACTTGCTCATCTTTGCTGTTGGCTCTTGCAGATCATAAATCTTCGCACCGGCCTTTAAAATGTGGCCCTCTGGGACTCTAAAGGTTTCGCCAAATCGTGCATTAAAACGAGTTGCTAAATCACGAGTTAATTCAATGTGCTGACGTTGATCTTCACCCACTGGAACGTAATGTGCCTGATACAAAAGAATGTCTGCTGCTTGCAGCATTGGATAAGTAAATAGTCCAACGCGAGCTGTATCTGCTCCACCTTTTGCAGACTTATCTTTGAACTGAGTCATGCGACTTGCTTCACCAAAACCTGCAAGACATTCCATAATCCAGCCCAATTGATTGTGCTCTGCAACATGGGACTGCACAAACAAGGTTGATTTTTCAGGTGAAATACCGAGTGCAATTAACTGCGCCGCAGATGCCAAGGTGCGCTTTCTAAATAGTGCTGGTTCGATCTCGCCAGTTAAAGCATGCAAATCCACGATGCAGTAAAAAGCATCATTGCCTTCTTGGAGTTCAACCCATTGCTTCAATGCACCTAAGTAATTGCCTAAGTGGAAGGAGTCACTTGTTGGCTGGATACCTGATAGCACTCGCTTCTGTGTCATAGCTGCAATTCTTTCACACCTATGCAGATCGAGAGATCAATAACTGCCCAGCGCGTTTGCCTTCCATGGTTAACACCGTAATTCGGATGCCATTGACCTTAACAGCATCGTGCTCACGTGGGATTCGGCCTAAAAAGTGCATCACAAATCCACTTGCAGTCTCATAGGGGCCTTCAGGGATATCTAGCTTTGTCTGCTCGATCAAGTCCTCAATAGAAATAAGGCCATCTACTTCGAAGTCTCCTGTGCGCTCTTCTTGTGAAATCTCATCCTGATGAACGTCATATTCATCGCGAATATCTCCGATAAGTACTTCAACCAAGTCTTCCAAAGTCACGATTCCATCTGTACCACCGTACTCATCCAAAACAATTGCAAGGTGCTGACCTTGCATACGCATTTCAGTCAGAGCAGGCAAAATACCTTTCGTACCTGGCAGATACATAATGTTTCGTACTAGTTCAACAATCTTGGTGTTCTTGCTCGCAAGTGAGGTATCCAGCAAATCGCGCACGTGGATAAAGCCAACAACTTCATCAGATGATCCACGAACAACTGGGTATCGTGAATGCGCTTTGTCCACGGCTAATTCAATTGCTTTTCCAACGGTTAATGAGGCATCCATGAAATCAACTTCAGTGCGCGGCACCATAACTTCATGGACCTGGCGCTCTGAGGCATTGAAAACTTCCTCAACAATGTCGCGTTCTTCATCTGTTAATGCGGCATGGCCAACGACTAAATCAAGTAGCTCTTCTTCAGACATCTGGCTGCGTTGTTCTTTCGGATCAACACCAAAAGCGCGCACAACAAAATCTGTTGACTTTGAGAGCAGCCAAATAATCGGCCGGAAGATATTTGCAACAATATTGATGGTTCCAGCTGTTCTCATAGCTATTTCTTCAGCTCTAAAAAGTGCAACCCGCTTTGGAACTAGTTCACCAAAGACTAATGAGAAGTATGCAATCACCAAGGTGACGCCAATGAGTGAAATTGTCGTGCTCCAGCCCGTTGAAATACCAAGGGATTCAAGCCATGGGATTACATAGTCACCTAACTGATCCGCGCCCAATGCTGCGGAGAGAAATCCACTGACGGTTACGCCAATTTGGACAGCGGCCAACAACCGGTTGGGGTGTTCTGCAAGAGCGGCAACGCGAGCGCCCCGTTTCCCACGAGATGCGATTTGGCGGACTTGGCTATCTCGAAGAGAGATGAGAGCGATTTCTGCAGCAACAAAGAATGAGGCCAAGACAATCAGCCCAGCAATGGTTGCTAGATCAATAAATAGTGAAGCCAACGAGGGAGGTTCCATTATGTGAGAAGTATACGATCTTCTAGATGTGACTAGAAGCCGGTTGCGGCGCATAGCCAGATCTTCCCAATAGCCCCTTTTGTGCGTAACCTAGCGCCGTTGGCCAACCGGCCATCACCTTCATCCTCGGACCGTCGGGCACGTACCTGCCCGGAGAAGGAGAGCAATCTCATGGCATCAGTAGTTTTTGATGGCGCATCACGTACCTACCCAGGAACAACAGCACCTGCAGTCGACAAGTTAAATCTCACCGTTAATGACGGAGAGTTTTTAGTTCTTGTTGGACCATCAGGTTGCGGTAAGTCAACATCACTTCGTATGTTGGCAGGACTTGAAGAAATTGATGGCGGCCGCATTTTAATTGGCGATCGCGATGTAACAAATGTTGCACCAAAAGATCGCGACATCGCGATGGTGTTCCAGTCGTATGCACTGTATCCACACATGACAGTTGCAGAGAACATGGGATTCGCACTAAAGATCGCAGGAACTCCAAAGGAAGAACGCGATCGTCGTGTTCTAGAAGCAGCAAAGTTGCTTGACCTTGAGCCATACCTAGAGCGCAAGCCAAAAGCTCTTTCAGGTGGACAACGTCAGCGCGTTGCAATGGGTCGCGCAATCGTTCGTGAGCCACAGGTTTTCCTTATGGATGAACCACTATCAAACCTTGATGCGAAGTTGCGTGTAGCAACTCGTACACAGATCGCTGCATTGCAGCGTCGTCTAGGAATCACAACTGTTTATGTAACACACGACCAGGTTGAAGCTATGACTATGGGCGATCGCGTTGCAGTGTTGAAGGATGGCTTGCTCCAGCAAGTTGATACACCTCGTAATCTCTATGACAACCCAGTCAACGCTTTCGTTGCGGGCTTCATTGGATCCCCTGCGATGAACCTTCTTATCGCACCAGTTAGCGGTGGCAAGGCAATGCTTGGAGATCTAGCAATTGATGTTCCAGCATCTGCAGGATCATCTGTAACAGTTGGTGTTCGTCCAGAAGGCTTCACACCATCATCTAAGGGCTTCCATGTTCTTGTTGAAGTTGTTGAAGAACTTGGTTCAGATGCTTTCGTATACGGAAAGCCAGCTGATTCAACAGTTAAGTTTGCTAATGCATCAGATGAAGGCGCACAAGTAATTGTTCGCTGGGATCCAAAGAATCCTCCAAAGCCAGGTGACACAATTACTGTCGAGGCAATTAAGGCTTCTGTTCACTTGTTCGATCCAGCAACGGGTGAGCGCGTTTAATTAGTTCACATAAAAAACCCGCGATGGCCAATGGCTACCGCGGGTTTTTTAATGCTCTAGAGGAATTAAGCCATTGCCTTCTGCAAGTTCTCATCAATTGAGTTCAAGAACTCTTGTGTCGTTTGGTATGGAGCAGTCTTTGAAATCAGAAGTGACAAGTCTTTTGTCATCTTTCCTTGCTCAACAGTCTCAATACACACGCGTTCTAGAGTTGCACAGAACTGTGCAAGTTCTGCATTGTCATCAAGCTTTGCACGGTGTGCAAGGCCTTGAGTCCAGGCGAAGATCGAAGCGATTGGATTTGTTGATGTTGCCTTACCTGCTTGGTGATCGCGGTAGTGACGCGTAACTGTTCCGTGAGCAGCCTCTGACTCGCAGATCTTTCCATCTGGTGTCATCAAGACTGAAGTCATCAAGCCAAGTGAGCCGTAGCCCTGCGCAACGGTGTCTGATTGAACATCGCCGTCGTAGTTCTTACATGCCCAAACATATCCACCCTCCATACGCAATGACATAGCAACCATGTCATCGATCAAGCGGTGCTCATACCAAATTCCTGCAGCCTCAAATTGAGTCCGGAACTCTGCTTGGTAGATGACTTCAAAAATATCCTTGAAGCGACCGTCATAGGCCTTAAGAATTGTGTTTTTTGTTGAAAGATAGACAGGGAACTTACGCAGAAGTCCATAGTTAAGAGATGCGCGTGCAAAGTCGCGAATTGAATCATCAACGTTATACATCGCCATTGCAACACCTGAAGATTCAAAGTTGAAAACCTCAGTGTTAATTGGCGCAGATCCATCTGCAGGGACAAATGAGATAGTTAACTTTCCTGGACCTGGAACCTTGAAATCAGTTGCACGGTATTGATCACCAAAAGCGTGACGACCGATAACAATTGGCTTAGTCCAGTGTGGGACTAAACGAGGAACATTGGTAATAATGATTGGTTCGCGGAAGATTACTCCACCAAGAATATTGCGGATTGTTCCGTTTGGAGACTTCCACATCTTCTTAAGGCCAAACTCTTCTACGCGTGCTTCATCTGGAGTGATCGTTGCGCACTTGATACCAACACCATGCTTTTGAATCGCGCGAGCAGAATCAATAGTTACCTGATCATCAGTTGCATCGCGATGTTCCATGCCTAGGTCGTAGTACTCGAGGTTCACATCTAAGTAAGGCAGAATCAATGAATCCTTGATGAACTGCCACATAATGCGTGTCATTTCATCGCCATCTAGCTCGACGACTGTGCCTGTTACTTTGATCTTGCTCATCGTGACTCCTTTATTTGTACAGCTAGAAATTACTTAGAGTGTTTGGACATCTGCTTGTTTTGCACGAACCGCTTCTGCTGCCTCTTTAAGTGCTGCAACTTCTGAATCAGTTAATGTGCCTTCAACAACTTTCTTGATACCTGTGCGACCGATCTCGGCTTCAACACCAAGATAGACGCCAGATATCCCGTACTCACCATCAACCCAAGCACACACTGGCATTACCGCTCCTGAATCTTCAATAACAGCCTTTGCCATACGTGCTGCTGCTGCAGATGGTGCGTAGTAGGCAGAACCTGTTTTAAGTAGTGCAACAACTTCTGCGCCACCATTGCGTGTGCGATCAACTAAGTCTGCGATCTCTGCTTGTGAGAGAAGATCACTCAGAGGCTTACCATCTACTGTGCAGCGACTTGGAACTGGAACCATGGTGTCACCGTGTGAACCGAGTGTCAGAGTCTTAACTGATCCCACTTTTACGCCAAGTTTTTCTGCAACAAAGTTTGTAAAGCGCGCTGTATCCAACATTCCTGCCTGGCCCATTACGCGGTTCTTGGGAAAGCCTGTTGCAAGCTGTGCAAGTGCTGTCATTTCATCTAATGGATTAGAAACAACAATGATGACCGCGTTTGGTGAATGTTTTGCAATATTTTCTGCAACCCCACGAACAATGCCTGCATTCACGCCAATCAAATCCATACGGCTCATGCCAGGTTTACGAGGAAGCCCTGCGGTGATGACAACTACATCTGAATTAGCTGTTGCTTCGTAGCCAGCACCTTCAGCAGTTGTTGTTGCGCCAATTATTTTTGTTTCAA
>JBBAMY010000027.1:0-11699 GCA_040402235.1 Candidatus Planktophila sp.
TGTAATTAAAGGTTCGGGAGGCATTTATCTGGGCCGCTCTCACCGCATCTGTCACACCCAAAATTGAAACTAAACCTGTGTCTTTAAGAAGTGAAACAAAGTCGTTGAGAAGTGGTGGAACAACACGCCTAATTGCCTGTGGTAAAACCACATAACGCATGGTCTGTCCTGAAGTTAGACCTAATGAGCGTGCAGCTGCCCGCTGACTAGGGTGAATTGAAAGAATTCCGCTTCGAATAACTTCGGCAACGTATGCCGAATATGTGAGCACAACTGCAACTGTGCCCAGGAAAATAACATTGCTGGATATTCCCTTGAGCCGTAGTGCTGGCACACCAAAACCCACTAACAAAATAATCAAGATAAGTGGAGCTCCGCGGAAAATATCAACGTATGCAGTTGCTAGAAATCTAAAGGGAGTCAGGGCTGGAGATTTGGTTGTGCGCAGGAGTGCCAGGCCTAGGGCAATAACGCCAATTGCTGCTCCCCCAATGAAGGTGAGCTGTAAATTGATCCACAATCCTGCGATAACTGTTGGGAAAACTTCTCGGCCATAATCAATATCAAAGAAGGTTTTTTTAACTATTTCCCAGCCTGGGGATGTAACAAGAATGATAAGTAATGTGCCCAGAACAACGGTAGTTGAAACTGCGGCAATAGTTGCTTGCCGTCTACTTATTCGCGCTCGTTCACCGCGTCTTTGAATCTCACGTGAGCTTGGCGACCAAGCAGAGTTAATTCGCTCTGACATGGTCGCCAAACTACCGCGTTTACGTCTTTATTGCGCTTATGGCTTCAGTACTGGCGCGCCAGCATCTGTTGCAAGCCACTTATCTGTAATCGCTGCCAATGTGCCATCAGCAATGATTGCATCCACAGCGCCGCTCACACATGAAGTCAACTTGCTGCCCTTAGTTAGCAAGAGACCAAATTGATCTCCTGAACCAGTTGAAGGCAACTGACCAACGATGATTCCGTTTGGAACTTCAACACCAGAGAGATAGAAAGCTGTTGGTAGATCTACTACCAAGCCATCAATCTGCTTGTTCTTGAGTGCTGAAACACCTGCAGCGTTATCGTTAAATACCTGTGGCTTTAAACCAATTTGGCTTTCGATTGCATCAAGTGATGTTGTTCCAACTGCTGCACCAAGCTTTGCACCCTTAAGCTCTGCAAGAGTTGTCTTTCCATCAATCTTGCTGCCCTTAAAGGAAACGATTGCTTGTGGAGCTGTGTAGTAAGGAGATGAGAAATCAACTGCGCCAGCACGCTCTGGTGTAATGGAGAATTGCTGCAAGTTAAAGTCAAAGTTCTTCTCTCCCGGAGTCACAGCTGAATCAAATGTTGTACGAACCCACATGACTTCATCATTAGTAAATCCGAGTTGCTTAGCAACAGCGTATGCAACTGCGCCTTCAAAACCATTTCCGGTCTCTGGCTTGTCATCAATAATCCATGGGTAGTAAGCAGGCTCACCAGTTGCGATTGTCAGCATTCCTGATTCAACTGTCGCAAGATCTGCCTTTGCACATGATGCTGCTGAATCAGTCGTAGCTGAATCGCTTTTAGCGCAGCCAGATAATGTAAGTGCGGCTGCAATTACTACAGCTGCGAAAATTCCAAAACGTTTCTTCACGAATAGCTCCTCTGAGTGGTTGGATACAAGAGAAGGCTAATTCACCTAAATAGAGATGTCTAGACGCGATTTGTTTGCAAGAAAGCACCCTATTCAGCCTGCTGTACAGGTTCGTAGGCGCTTTTTGCCCCAATGGCCCCCGCAACTTCTTGGGTGTTATAGTTAAAGTAGATTTAACAAGCCTCTGAATCTTAGGCAATGATAAATCATTGACATGGATTTCCAATTGCTACACAAGTCCACAGAAGTACAGAGGGAGTTAACGTGAGTGATTCGTTGACTTCTGGACTATCTTTAAAATCTCTCTCGGCTTGGATCAATGAAATCCAGGCTCTTACGGAACCGATTCATGTGCAAATCTGTGATGGTTCGAAATCCGAATGGAATCTGCTCACCACAGAACTCGTGGAGGTCGGAACTCTTATTCCCTTAGCCAAAAAACAAAATTCTTTCTGGTGTGTATCCCATCCATCAGATGTTGCCCGCGTAGAAGATAGAACTTTCATTTGCTCAAAAGACCAGGATGACTCTGGCCCAACCAATAACTGGATGAATCCTACAGATATGAAATCGCTGATGACTCATCTCTATCGTGGATCAATGCGTGGACGGATAATGTATGTCATTCCATTCTGCATGGGGCCAATAGATTCAAAAGATCCTAAATTTGGTGTCCAAATAACTGATAGTCCTTATGTTGTCATCTCAATGCACATTATGACTCGCATGGGGAGTGACGTTCTAGCTGCGCTTCAGAGCCGTGGTGAGTTCGTTAAAGCACTTCACTCCGTTGGCGCACCCTTAGCAAATGGCCAACGCGATGTTGCATGGCCTTGTAACGAAATAAAATACATTTCACATTTTCCTGAGGAGAGAATGATTTGGTCTTACGGCTCTGGATATGGAGGCAATGCCTTACTTGGGAAGAAGTGCTACTCACTTCGAATTGCATCTGTGATTGGACGTGAGGAGGGCTGGCTCGCAGAGCACATGCTCATTCTCAAAGTGACTACACCTCAGTCAAAAGTTCACTTTATCGCTGCCGCCTTTCCATCTGCTTGCGGCAAAACAAATCTCGCAATGTTGGATTCCAAGCTACAGGGTTGGAGAGTTGAAACTCTCGGTGATGACATCGCATGGATGCGATTTGGTGATGACGGTCGCCTGTATGCAATGAACCCTGAAAACGGTTTCTTTGGGGTGGCACCGGGCACTGGTTGGTCGACTAACCCCAATGCCATGAAGACTATTGAAAAAGGAAATTCAATCTTTACAAATGTTGCTCTTACGGAAGATGGAGATGTTTGGTGGGAGGGCGCTACTGACGTACCACCTACTCGACTTACAGATTGGAAAAACCGTGATTGGACGCCAGATAATGGCGAGCTTTCTTCTCACCCTAATTCACGTTTTTGTACGCCTGCGAATCAGTGCCCTATTATCGCTAAAGAGTGGAACGACCCGAATGGTGTCCCAATTTCAGCAATACTCTTCGGTGGCCGTCGAAAGACAACGATTCCACTTGTTGTCCAATCACGTGATTGGGAGCATGGAGTATTTATGGCTTCTACGCTCTCTTCTGAAACAACTGCAGCAGCGACAGGGCAAGTTGGGGTGGTTCGCAGAGACCCATTCGCGATGCTCCCATTCATTGGTTACCACGTTGGTGATTACATCCAACATTGGCTCAATATTGGTAAGCGCACTGAAGCATCAAAGCTTCCTAAAATTTTCTACGTTAATTGGTTTAGACGCGGAACCGATGGCCGTTTCTTGTGGCCAGGATTTGGCGAGAATATGCGTGTTATAAAGTGGGCAATAGAACAGGTGGAAGGTAAAAACTCATCTCAAGAATCTCTTCTTGGTTTAGTCCCAACACCTGGTGCGATCGATGTCGAAGGTTTGGACTTGAGCTCAGCTGACATGGCGGAGGTAGGCAAAGTAAGCGTTGCCGAATGGCGAGAAGAACTGCCAATGATTGAGACTTGGTTTACAAAAATTGGCAATAAGTTGCCAAAGCAAATGGAAAGTCAACTTAGCCAATTAAGAGCACGTATTGCACAGCAAGTAGATTAGGCAGCTCCTAGCAGCTATATGGATCTATGGCCCATGCACGTGGAGCCTCAAACCCGGTGGGAAGCGAGAGATTTGTGCCCATCCCTTTTAGTAGCTCAGGAAACTCCTCATGTATAAAAGGCAGTAACGGAGTTTCATCTTGCTAGGGCCTAAGCATCCACTTACCCTTAGCCATTCCACTGAAGGGCGGAGACGATGAAGTACAAGTCAGTCAAAGGTTTACTCAAAAGTGATGAGTCACTTATCCCTGTAACTTTTATCGATAAACTTGAAGATCTCTTACACGGCTTTCTTGGAATTGTACTTTTCGTTATTTCCGTATTGGCCGCTGGTTACACCCTTCAGCGCCTTATTGAAACCCGTCCCTTTTTCCCATTGGGAATGATTCAAGGAATTAATGACATCTTGTTTGTGGTCATTATTCTAGAAATCATGCGCACGGTTATTGTGCGATTTACTGATGGAGTTTTTCAATTAGATAACTTCTTGATCATCGGAGTAATTGCCGCGGTCCGACATATCCTCACAGTCGGAGCTTCACTTACAATGGAGAAAGAAAAGACAACTGAGAATTTCAATCGTTCTTTAATGGAGATGGGCGTTAACACTGGAATCGTGTTAGCCCTTGTCTTTGCATTATTTTTAGCACGAGCTGCACGCGCAAGATCTGCTACAAAGTAAGGCTAAATACCGACGCCCACCTCACCCCTTAGAACAGTTAGAAGGAGTGAAGCGGGCGTGGATTTGGTAGTTAGATTAGTTTCCTGATGAGAAAGCGGCATCAAATGATGCAGCTGAAGGTTCAATCGCACACATTTTGCGAATGAATTCCAGTGATTCAGGTCCACCAATTAAACGATCCATCCCAGCATCTTCCCATTCAACTGAGATTGGCCCCTTATATCCGATTGCATTGAGCATGCGGAAACATGCTTCCCATGGAACATCACCGTGACCAACAGAGACGAAGTCCCATCCGCGTCGTTGATCTCCCCATGGAAGATGAGAACCTAAACGGCCATTGCGACCATTTAATTGCTTAACAGACTCTTTACAGTCCACGTGATAAATACGATCTCTGAAGTCCGATAAGAATCCGACTGGATCAAGATCTTGCCAAACAAAGTGACTTGGATCAAAGTTCAACCCAAATGCTGGACGATGCTTAATTGCCTCGAGTGTGCGAACCGTTGTCCAGTAGTCGTATGCGATTTCTGAAGGATGAACTTCATGTGCGAACTTAACGCCAACTTCATCAAAGACATCCAGGATTGGATTCCAACGATCTGCAAAATCCTTATACCCGGCATCAATCATTGATGGTGGGACAGGTGGGAACATTGCAAGAGTGTGCCAAATTGATGATCCTGTAAAACCGATAACAACATTAACTCCGAGCTTTGCTGCGGCACGGGCAGTGTCTTTCATCTCGTCTGCACAACGTTGACGAACTCCCTCAGCATCTCCATCACCCCATAAACGTGATGGCAAAATTCCCTTATGGCGTTCATCTATTGGATGATCACACACCGCTTGCCCTACAAGGTGATTAGAGATTGCAAATACCTTAAGGTTGTGTTTTTTCAAGATTGCATGACGACCTTCGATATATCCAGGTTCGTTTAAAGCGCGATCAACTTCGAAGTGATCGCCCCAACATGCGATTTCTAATCCGTCATACCCCCATGAAGAGGCCAGTCGACACATTTCTTCAAATGGTAGATCAGCCCATTGACCGGTGAAAAGAGTTACTGGACGTGGCATTTTTTCTCCTTTTATTTCACGTTAGTGAGTTGTGATTGATTTTCTGCACTTACTTCAACTGCATCTAAAACTTGCTGAACATATAAGCCGTCAGCAAAAGAAGGAGATGGGTGTGAATTACTATCGATTGCTACTACAAAGTCATATATTTCATGGGTAAATGTGTGTTCGTAACCGATAATGTGTCCTGGTGGCCACCACGCTGCGACATATGGCTGCGCACCATCTGTTGTCAGAATCTTTCTAAATCCTGCCTCAGATGAAGGTGTGGTGTGATCATGGAATAACAATTCGTTCATATCTTCAAAGTTGAAGTACAAACTTCCCTTAGAGCCATTTACTTCAATAGACATTGCGTTTTTGCGACCAGCAGCAAAGCGGGTTGCTTCAAATGTGCCAATTGCTCCATTTTCAAAGTTGGCAGTAAAGACAGCAGTGTCATCAACTGTTACTTGTCCACGACCAGAAGATGTTCCAGCAGTAAGCCCTGTATAAGCCGCTGGTAACGGACGTTCCTTGATAAAGGTTTTGAGTTGTCCGCTGACAGATGTGATTTTTGAACTAGTTAGGAAATAAGAAGCATCAATGATGTGTGCTGCAATATCGCCGAGTGCCCCAGAACCGGCGGTTTTCTTATCTAAGCGCCATACCAATGGAAACTCTGGATCAATAATCCAATCCTGTAAATAGTTCGCACGTACATGGAAAATTGTTCCGAGCTTTCCGCTATCGATGAATTGTTTTGCAACTGCTAAAGCAGGTACACGGCGATAGTTAAATGCAACCATAGATTTGGTGCCATTCTTTGCAGCATCTGCTGCAGCATCTGCCATCGCCTTTGCTTCTTTGCCATTGTTTGCAAGTGGCTTCTCGCAAATCACATGCTTGCCAGCTTTAAGGGCTGCGATTGCAATTTCCTCGTGCGTATCTCCTGCTGTACAAATATCAATAACATCAATATCGCTTCTGGCAATTACTTTCTTCCAATCAGTTTCTGCTTCGTTCCATCCAAATGTCACACGAGCAGCTTCTAGAGCATCTTTACTGCGCCCGCAGATAACACTCATCTCAACTTGAGGTGCATCAGGGAAAAAGTGATTAACACTTCGCCATGCATGTGAATGCACTTTTCCCATAAAGCCATAGCCAATCATTGCAATACGTAAAGTCTTTGACATCTTTATGACTCCATTTTCTGTTAAGCGACCCCGAGATATTTGTTTTGTAAATCTGCGCTTGAGCGCAATTCCTTTGATGAGACTGTTGCTTGAATTTCACCATTAGAAAGAATGACAATCTCATCGCAGAGATTTGATGCAAACTTAAGGTTTTGCTCGATCAATAAAACACGTTGACCCTGAGCGACTAATTCTCGTAGTGAGTTCCCAAGGTGCTCAACGATTGCTGGTGCCAATCCTTCTGATGGTTCATCCATCAAGAGAAGTGAAGGATTTGTCATTAGAGCACGACCGATTGCAAGCATTTGTTGCTCCCCTCCAGAGAGCATTGCGCCGCCATTTTTCTTTCGTTCTGCTAGGCGAGGGAATAATTCATAAACTCTTTTTGCTGTCCATTCACCATTACGTTTTTCAAGAATCCGCAGATGCTCATCAACAGTCAGGGATGGAAATACGCGACGCCCCTGTGGAACGTATCCAATTCCTGCCTTTGCAATCTTGGTTGGTGATAATCCGGTCAATGTTACATCCCCGTATGTGATGGTCCCTGCAGTCGTTGCATTCATTCCCATGATGGCTTGAGCAAGTGTTGATTTGCCCATTCCATTTCTCCCCATAAGGGCGACAGGTTTATTCGAGACCTTCAAGTTAACGCCATGAAGAACGCGCACATGACCGTATCCAGCTTCAACGCCAGAAATAGTGAGATCACTCATGATTGCTCCCTAGGTAAAGATCACGTACTGCTGAACTATTTCTAACTTCATCTGGCGAACCTTGCATAAACATTGTTCCATCATGCATAACGATGACTTCATCGGCAACGGCCAGAGCCACAGCCATATCGTGTTCAATTAAAACAAGGGTCATTTCTTTATCTAAAGATTTAAGTAGATCTACAAGACGACCGCGCTCGGTTGGACTTATCCCAGCTGCTGGTTCATCGAGCATCAAGACCTTTGGGCGCATTGCTAGCGCCATCGCAACTTCAAGTTGGCGAGATTCACCATGTGAAATATCTGATACTAAAATATCTGATTTCTTGAGTAAATCGACTCTTTCTAGAATTGACGTACTTTCGCTACGTAATCGATCAGATTCTGAAGGATTTGCTAGCCAGCTAATTTTCTTTTCTCCCAGAGCCTGTCGCAAAGAGGTGTACAGATTTTCACGCACTGTCAAACCCTGGAATAACTTTGAAGTTTGAAAAGTACGTGCAATACCTAACTTGGCCCTGCTATAAGCCGGCTGTTTTGAAACATCTTGTCCGAAAACTGAAATTGATCCACTGCTGAGTGGGTATACGCCAGTTATTAAATTGAAGAGTGTTGATTTACCAGCACCATTTGTTCCAATAATTGTTAATCGCTTTCCGTGGCTGACATCAAAACTGATGTCAGCCACGGCGCGAATACCACCAAAGTTACGTGAAACACCGCTCAGTGATAGAGCGTGAGTACCGGCTTTAGTGGTTGTGGACATGTTTGTTTACTTCACATCGTCACAAGAGTTAATGCGACCAAAGACCTTAGTTCCTTGAGCAACCTTATCTTGGCGCTTAAGTGACTTAGTCTTGAATCCACCCTTGCCATCAGAAATTACCTGATAGATGAAGTTAGAAACAATTGCATTACGGTTCTTATCCATTGAAAGTGGACCAGTTGGTGTATTCCACTTTAATGTTGAGAGAACCTTGCGGTATGCAGCATGGTTGTTTGAAAGGTCACCCTTTACGGCAGCAAGTCCTGCAAGCATTGACTTAGCTGAGACATATCCAAGAACACTGAAGATGTTTGGTCCAGTGCCAGCTGCAGTGAGCTGTGCCTTGAACTTGTCGTATTCAGGTGATGAATATGAGTCATCAGGAACTGGTCCACCACCGATTGTGTTAAGAACTGCATCACCAATGTCAGCCTTTGATCCAAGAACTGTTCCATCAACGAGGATTGCTCCACCGATCAATGGCTTCTTTAGACCAAACTGAACTGCTTGCTTCAAGAACTGAACAGCGTCAGCTCCACCAAGCCCTGCGTAAATTGCATCAATATCCTTTGGAAGTGCTGCAATTTGTGATGAGTAATCTTTTGTACCAAGTGCTGGCCATTGTGCTCCAACAATTACTCCGCCTGCCTTACAGAAACCAGTGGCAAAACCACCAGCATTGGCGTAAGGGAATGAGTAGTCATCAGCGATAATTGCGACTCTCTTGTAACCAAGTGTCTTGTAAGCGATTTCACCTACACCACCTGACCACTGAGCAGCATCTCCGTGGAAACGGAAGAAGTTCTTTGATGGTTGCTCGTTTGTAGCTTCTGATGCTGAGCCAGTTGTGTTGATGAAAGTGACCTTTGGATACTTCTTTGACAGACGCGCGATTGCAACGCCTTCGTCACCTGAAAGTGGTCCAAAGAGAATGTCTACTTTGTCCTTCTCGATAAGCTTTTTCGCCTTTTCAAGTGCTAGCTGTGGAGTTGCATCCGTTGCTTCTTCAATAACAACGATCTTTTTTCCAGCAACTGTGCTTTTGATTTCTCCTAGTGCAATGTTCAGACCAATTGTGATCTGAGGTGCTCCACCAGCAAATGGTCCAATCGTTGCATTGAGGTATCCGATTTTGATGGTACTAGCGGCTTGGCTTGCGGGTGCTATAACTAAGCCAGCTGCAAGCACACCTGCTACAACGCCAACAATGGCGGTGCGGCCTATACGTTGTGCCTTCATGTATCTCCCCGTGTTCTTGTAATAGTTGAAGAATTTCTTCAACCGTTGTGTCGGAACTGCCTGACGCTAGTTCTGAACAAATCTGTCTTCACTAGAAGACAGAAATTTAGGTATGCATTCATGCTGATGCACCAGCTTCTTTTCCACGTCGCGCACGTACCTGTGCGGCAATTCCCATTAGTCCCTGAGGTGCCAGCATTAGGACCACAATGAAAAGAACTCCTGTTGCGCCTACGTAGTACTGAGTAAAGTCTTGAATGATCGCTTCAAATACGGCAATCAGCACTGCACCAACAAATGCACCACCGAGATACGTTGCGCCGCCTACTACAACAATTACGAGTAAGTCGATGGAACGAATTAATCCGACGCTATCTGGTGAAATATTGGTGACGTAGAATACGGCCATAACTCCAGCAATGGATGCAATAAATGATGAGAATACAAATGCAATCATTTTTAGTGGCATCGTGCGATAGCCCATTGAAGTCATTCGATCTTCATTGTCGCGAACACCTTTGAGTGCAATTCCAAAAGAAGTTTTTTCCAGGAACTTGCAGAGAGCAAAGAGAGCTATGGCAATTCCAAGGAATAAGTAGTAAAGAGGCTTTACATATGCAAAATCCATACCAAATATAATTGGGCTTGGAATGCTGTTAATGCCTGTGTGGCCACGCGTGATTTCTTGGGCTTGATTAGCAAATGAATAGAGTCCTAGCGTCACAGCAAGTGTGAGCATGAAGAAGTACACACCCTTTGTTTTCAATGCAATCCACCCGATAATCACGCCTGAAAGTGTTCCTGCCAAAATAGCTAGTGGAACAGAAGTTCCGAATTTAACATTGTGCGTAACCGAGCTAATAGCGACGATGTATCCCGCAATGCCTGAGAAGAAGAGTTGTCCAAGAGACATCAGTCCAAGATTGCGATTCAAGAAGGACATACTGAGGGCAGTTACGCCAAGCCACAGTGCGCGCGTACCACCACTTGAAACCCAAAAGTCTGGATCAGGAGTGATAAATGGAAAGAGGATTGCCAGAATTAAGACAACCGCGTACATATTGCGTTTTCTGCTCATTGTTTCTTCCCCAAGATTCCCTGTGGGCGGAAGGCCAAAACGAGAATAAGCATTGCGAATGTAATGATTCCAGCAAATGTTGGGTAATAACCAGTTGCAAATTGACCAATTACGCCAACCAAGAATGAACCGATTGCCACGCCACCGATAGAACCAAGTCCTCCAATAATGACCACTTGAAGTGAGAAGAGTAAATACGCTCCATCTGTGCCCATACCAAATGAGTTAGTTGTTCCACCTACAGCACCTGCAAATCCAACGAGTAATGAACCTAGAAAAAAGATCCAGATAAATACTGCCTGCACATTGATGCCAAGTGCTGAAACCATTGTGGTGTCATCTACTCCAGCGCGAATAATTGCGCCATAACGGGTCTTTGAAATGAAAACCCAAAGGCCTACTGCAACGATGATTGCAAGAATTAGTACGAAAATTCTAAAGAAGGGGTACGAAAGTTCAAGACCGGGAATTGGCACTGAGAATGAAACGCTTTCGGGGATATTAGTTTGGTAATAGTCGCCACCGAAAATTGCAAGCATTGCTTGTGCAAGAACAAGCGACACACCTAAAGTAATAAGAGCTACACGAAGTTCTTCGTATTGAAACTTGCGAAGCAGTAAGACATAAACAAGTGTTCCAAAAACACCCAAAGTAAGCGAACCAGCAACTGCGCCATAGAACCAGTTATCGGTTTTATCGGCGATGGTCCATGAGACATATCCAGATAATAAGTAGAAAGCACCGTGTGCCAAATTAATAACGCGCATCAAACCAAAGATCAGTGTTAATCCACTTGCAACAAGAAAATACAACCCAGCAAGGGTAATTCCATTGAGAAAAGTAAAAATGAATCGCGTCATTGACACTCCTCCCTCGGGGTACTCCGCCTTGTATCTACACCTGTATACAAGTGGAGATGCTGGGGGCAAGTCAATGGGATTTGCCACAATTTTCCAGTGTTATTCATTTGTTACTTAGCCTTGATTCCCAAAAAACGGCGCCATAGAAGCAACAATCTCGTGCATGTTTCCCCGCAGGTGGCCGAGGTGGCCCTCTATTGATTTCTTGATCGCATTCATATCTTTTCCGATAATTGCTTGTGCGATTTCGGTGTGCTCATCTGAACACGTCACAAGATCGCGCGCCCCTGAAACAGAGCGCGCCCAAAAACGCTGAATGCGTCTACGAGTGACTCTCGAAACTTCTGCAACGATTTCATTATCAGCTGCACGCATAATAGTTTCGT
>JBBAMY010000028.1:0-10004 GCA_040402235.1 Candidatus Planktophila sp.
GCATGGGCCGCGAGCACATTGAGAACATCAAGGTCATGGGCGGGGCGGTCGTCACAGCGCTCAGCGATCCACATGTGCCATCCCAAGAAGCAGCCCTTGCCATGGCCCCTGGAGCCAAGGTTTTCAGCGACCATCGTGCGCTTTTAGATTCAGGTTTAGTTGATGCTGTTGTCATTGCAACACCTAATGACACGCATGCAGCGGTTTTAAAAGATGCGCTTGCAACAGATTTAGCAGTTTTTGTGGAAAAGCCTTTGGCCACAACAGTTGACGATTTGAAATCAATTCTTGCGTGGGATGACAAACGAAGTGGCATGACATGGATGGGTCTTGAATATCGATTCATGCCTCCTGTTGCTGAAGCTATCGCTCGCGCCAAAGACGGAGATGCAGGAAAGATCCATCAAGTTTCAATCCGCGAACACCGTGAGCCTTTCTATCCAAAAGTTGATAACTGGAATCGCTTTGCAGATCGCACAGGCGGAACTTTGGTTGAAAAGTGTTGCCACTACTTTAACTTGATGGACATTGTGGTTGGCGAACAACCTGTACGAGTTTTTGCATCAGGTGGACAAAGCGTTAATCACCTCGACGAAAAATATGATGGCAAGCAAGCAAACATGTTAGATAATGCTTACGTCATTGTGGAGTATGCAAATGGCGCGCGTGGAATGTTAGATCTGTGCATGTTTGGAGAAGGTTCTTTTGATAAAGAGATTCTGACAATTATTGGTGATGAAGGAAAGATTGAATCATTCTTGCCGTCACAAGTTGTACGGGCATCTCGCCGCGATTCAATTGGAAAGCTCTCTGGTTGGAAGACCGGCGCAGCTCGCACACCTGGTAGTGAGCAGAAGATTGTTCATAACTTTGATGTTAAGTACATGGGACATCACTACGGTGCTTCATATATCGAACACACTAAATTCCGTGACGCTATTTTGAACTCAACGCCTGCTGAAGTTACTTTGAAAGATGGAGTAACGAGCGTGGTAACTGGCCTTGCAGCTCATAAGAGCATCAATGAAGGCCGAGTTGTTGAGATAAAAGAGCTCTGGGGCTAATGCATAAAGTCATCCTCGATACCGATATCGGTACGGATGTGGATGATGCACTGGCTTTAGCAGTTCTGCTGGGTTCTAAAGATGTTGATTTAATTGGCATATCAACTGTTTATGGTGATGTCCGCCTGCGTTCTGCAATTGCAATGCATCTTTGTTCCTTGGTGAATAGACCGATCCCCACATTTATTGGCGAAAGCAATCCCATTTCTGGTCGCGAAGTCTGGATGTCTGGCTCAGAAGGTAAGAACTTCAAGGATTTAGATTCATATAACCCTCAAAATACTTCAGCGGTTAACTTCCTGGTCGAGGCTGTTAACTCCCAACCGCAATCTATTGATGTAATTGCAGTTGGACCATTAACAAATATCGCACGTGCTCTTGAATCTTCACCTGATTTTGCCAAGAACGTAAAACGCGTATGGATTATGGGTGGAGACTTCACCCAGACTAAGGTTGAACATAACTTTAAATGTGACACAGCTGCCGCAAAGATTGTTCTTGAATCACAGATTCCAATTTCTATTCTTGATTTGCCTAGCTCTCAAAAAACAATTATCCGATTGCCTGAAATAGATCGAATCAAGAATGCCCCAATTCTTGGGCCACTTTTATTTTCAGAAATCATTAGTTGGATTACACCAAGAAATCAAGATTGGACAATCCCCCATGATCCAATTGCTGCACTTGCAATGATTGCACCAGAATTTTTTGATGCCTTACCGATGGGTCATGTGAATATTGATAAAGATGGGAAAAGTTTTTGGAAAGATTCCCTATACGGAAATGTCACACTACTAATACCAAATGACCCTGAAAAAGCTGTGGAAAGAATGCTAGAACTAATTACCAACTGCTCCAGGGCTTAGCGTGAGTATCAACAATTTCAGCTAGTTGCTGTAATCGTGGAATAGAGACATCACGAAGAGCCTTTGGGATATCAGGTGAACCAACGATGTCTGCCCACACTGCTCGACCTGCTAAGAAACCACTTGCTCCACCCATGGCACATGCTTTAACAGCATCATTAAAGAAAGGTTGCTTTACCCCATTTGAAAGCACAACCCAAGGAGACCCAATTGCTTCAGAGATTCTCTCAGCATTCTTGGTAATTAAGTTGAGATCACCTTCGCCATGAAATGGAACTTCAGCCTTATAGAGATCGGGCTTCCAGGCAGCTGCTTCACGTGCAGCAATAATGAGCTCTTCTTCACGATTAAAACTTCGTGAGGAATCAGTCGGCGGCTTAACGATAATCTCGATAATTGATGGCAAGCCGGAAACTTTACATAGCTTGTTGAACTCTTCTACTAACAGTGCACGTGAATCTGGTGACTCATCATTGCGCCACAAAATTAAGAATTTCAATCCAACGCTGCCGATGTCACGCATGCGCATTGGATCAACATCAGGATCCACTGCAGTATCTGTTGCTGCGCCCCCGGCAGGGCCAACTAATAAGTCTGCTGCTGCAATTAATCCACAAGATCCCTGCAATGCTTTTTGGTCAATAATCGCATCAATTCCAAACTCTTGATCAACCAGTAGAGCAGATGCATATGGTGATAGCTCACGTGCAACATCAACTTTGAATTGTGTCAATTGTGAATCAGAAACCGGAGTGCTTTGGTGAGCAGCAAACATTCCACGCAAGGCTTCTCGCTGATCGACTGCAACCATTGCAAGAGCACCCGATGGGCGTGCTAATTTCGTTAGTGGTGCTCTCATTTGTTTGCCTCCAGGTATGAGTCAAGTTCAGTTGTAGTTGGAATCATTGATTGTCCATCAAGGCCGCGACAAGAGAGTGCAGCAACTGCATTTGCACGATGAATTGCTACCTGCAGAGGATGTCCTTGAATAATCTGTGCAACTAGTGCACCATGAAAAACATCACCAGCACCTAATGTGCTCGTAACATCTACTTTAAATCCCGAAGCGGTAACTAATCCTGTTTCTGGAGAAAAACCAGAACTTCCTGCCGACCCTTGGGTCGCAACTACAGTATTTCCGGACTTCATTGCGTCATTTTCAAGAGCTACCGCTAGATCAACACCTGGATAACGAAGAGCCATCTGTCGGTCGGTTGGGACAAACAAATCAACAGTTATTGGATCAAAGGATTCAACACCGTAACCGGCATCGTATGAAATCTGTGGTCCACTGCCCCGAGAAATTCCGAGTTCCGATAACTGATTGATACCAACATGATCCACATGCACCCACTGCGCAGCAGCAACTAGCTTCTTGGCGGCTTGATTTAGTGGCCCCTGAACCATTGGCTGGCGTGTACTAATCGCTCTAGCGCTGTGTTCCTTCGAGACGACAATTACGCTTCCAGAAGTTGGAGATGTGGCAACCGAAATACCTGAGGTGTCAACACCTTCTCTTTCAAATATACGAAGCACTTCTTTCCCATCAGCATCATCTCCGATGGTTCCAACGATTGCGCTCTTAATTCCTAGTCGGCTTAGTGCAACTGCGGCTACAGCTGCAGGCCCTCCTCCAGCACGAGAAATCTCTTGGGCTAGGACACGTTCATCTTCAGAAGGGTATTTTTCTACTAAGGCAATGGTGTCAACAGTTATAACACCAACGCAAACAACTTGGACAGAACTCAATTGCTATCTTTCTCTTTTGCATGAGCAAGTGCTGTTGCTCGTGCCCCAGTGATGTGTTTCAAGGTTAACTTCGATGCAAGTTCGCCATTTCCACTTTCAATGGCGCTCAGAATTTCATTGTGTTCCCTACGAGAGATGTCAGAGCGGCCTGGAAGTCGTAAGGTGGTTTCCATTGACATTTTCATTACATCTTGCAAAACGTTGAGAGTTTGATTGATAAAGCGATTTCCTACAATTCCAACAATAGTTAGATGAAATTTTGCATCCAACGATTGCAACTGATCAAAATCAATTGGTTCTGTTACCGTGACAGTATCAATTTGATTTAAAGTGGCCCTCAACAAGCGAAGGTCTTCCTTTGTCGCCTTCTCTGCAGCCCATCTGGATGCAGGAACTTCAAGCACCTCACGTGCATCAAATAACTCATTGAGACCATGAGTTTTTGTCATCATGGATGCTCTTAACTCCTGAGCAACGATTGGTTCTTGAACAAAAGTTCCTTGACCATGTTTTATCTGAACTAAGCCCTGTGCCTGCAAAATATGGAGCGCTTCTCGCAAACTAGGCCGGCTAACTTCCAATAAATCTGCAAGCTGACGTTCAGGTGGCAAACGATCTCCTGGAGATAATTTCTGAAGCTCGATTAACTCCACTAGTTGCGTGGCAATTCTGGCTGCGCGTTGAGGTGCTAAAGGAGCTACTGCGCTCATCGTTAGCCCTTCACCGCTCCTGCGGTTATTCCCGCAATAAATGAGCGCTGGAAGAACAGATACATGATGACCATCGGTATGGAAGCCACAAATATTGCAGTGAACAACATACTGAAACTTGAGAAGTACTCGCCTCGATAATCAATAAGAATCAAGGGCAAAGTCTTCTTGCTTAACTCACTAATAAGCATCAATGGATAGAGCAAGTCATTCCAACAGATCACAAACAAGAAGATTCCTGTTGCTCCCATAGCTGGACGGCATAGTGGAAGTGCAACTGAACGGAAAATACGCCAGTGGCCAGCACCATCAATGCTTGCTGCTTCAAACATTTCACGGGATAAATCCTTGAAGAAGGCACTCAGAATGAAGATAGAAATAGGGAGCGTCAATGCAATATTAACTAGGACTAAACCGATCAATGAGTTGTTTAGATGCAACTTCACGAATAGCACGTAAATTGGAATGATATTTACTTGTCCAGGAATTGCTAAGCCAAGAGTGAATAGGAAGAATAAAACTTTCCCAGAAATCGTGACAGATCTCGCAATTGCATAAGCAGCCATACTGGCTAAAAGCAAAGTGATGAAAACAGATGACATCGAAACAATTACACTGTTTTTAAATGGCGTGATCAGTCCGCCAGAATCAAACAAAGTTCGGAAGTTACTTAGTGTCCAAGTCTTTGGCAGGGCCAGAGGAGTTGAATAGATCTCTGCATCTGTCTTGAATGTTCCCAAAACAACAATTGAGCACGGAATTAGAACTATAAATGCGAACGCTGTTAGTAGGAAATTCTTAGTGGATTTATACAGCATCACTTATCTCCATAATTCACTCGAAGAGTGCGTCTTTGAAGCCATGTAATAAGTACAACCATGACAACAAGCAAAACTGATTGCGCTGATGCATACCCAAACTTGTAGCTAGCAAAAGCGGTGTTATAGATCAATGTCACTAGAACATCTGAAGCGTTGTTCGGTCCACCCTGAGTCATTGCATAAACCAGATCGAATGCTCTAAAACTTTGAATTGTCGTGTATGCAACAACTACAGCGGTAGTTGGAAGGGCCATCGGCCACGTAATGCTCTTGAATTGTTGCCAACGTGATGCCCCATCGACTTCTGCAGCCTCATAAAGTTCAGCTGGAATTTGCTGTAATCCCGCCACATAAATAACCACCATCTGACCTGTGTGGAACCACACCTGGGTTATCGCGATGGCATAGAGGGCATATTTGCCATCCCCAAGCCAGTTAACGCCCGGGTCATCCATCAAACCAACTTTTTTTGCTGCGGCATTAATCAAACCGTAATTTGGGTTATACAAAAATAGCCAGATCAAGCCGACTGAGACTGAGGACAAAATAGTTGGGAAGAAGTAAACGACACGAAGGAAGATTGTTGTCTTTGTATTCTTTAAAAGAAATGTTGCAAATAATAGTGAAAATGAAGTTTGTAAAACGACTACGACAAGTGCAAATCGGAAGTTATTGCCGAGTACTTTTAAAAATAGGTCATCATTTGTCGCAAGATAAGTGAAGTTTCTTGCACCGATAAATTCGGGAGGAGTTACGCCATCCCATCGCTTTGTTGAATTCCAAAGATTGGAAACTGAGGGATAAAGATACAAAAATGAGTAAATCGCAAAAGCAGGTAATGCCATTAAAACTAAAACTTTCGAGTCGAAGAATTTCGCTCTCTTCTTTTTAGGTAGGCCAGAACCAGCCCCGCCGCTTGAAGCGGTGGGGCTGGTCTGGTTGTCAACTATTGTGCTAATTAAGCACCCAAGCCTTGCTTGATGATCTTTGATGTATCAGCAAGTGTCTTAGTTATATCTGCGCCGCCAACAATTGCGATCAAAGCATCTTCTAGCTTGTCACGTACTACACCTTGATTTAGGAACAAGAAGCGTGGTGCTAGGAGCAACTTCTTACCCATGATGTCAGATGTGTTCAATAAGTCAACGTTTGCTGTGTAGTCAACATCGATTACTGAAACGTGCTGCGATGTTCCAACAGCGTATTCCTGTGCGATTGGAGCAGTAGCCAAGAATGAGATGAATGCATTTGCAATCTTCTGATCTGTTGAAGATGACTTTGCATTAACGCTCAGAATGAAGGTGTTGTTTGTGATTCCTTCATAGTATGGCTTCGCATCAGTTGTAATGAGACCCATAATCTTCATCTTTCCCTTCATATCTGGATTGAGCTTTGTTACTGAGCTCATTCCAAATGTTCCAGTTGGATAAATTGCTGCCTTACCTGCTGCGAAATCTGCAGGTGCAACAGTGTCTGTGTAACCAGTTGCATTTGCAGGGAAGCAACCAGCATCAGCCATCTGCTTGTACTGCTTAGCAATGTTTGTGAACCAATCGATTGTTAGGTCAGCGCGACCCTTATCGATATCTGTTGCGTTCTTCAACACAGTTGCATATGGAGCTGAGTTCATCATGAATGAATTGAGGATCTGACCTGCATTACCGCGGGTAGCACCTGGCCATGCAAATGGGATGTATCCAGCTGCTTTAGCTGTCTTACAGAATGCAAGAGTCTGTGTCCAAGTTGTTGGAACCTTCCAACCATTCTTAGCAAAGAGCTCTGCATTGTAAATTGGATTATTAAATAGTGACTGGTAAGGAAGACCAAAAATCTTTCCATCAACAGTTCCAGGTGTGAGAGCACTCTTAATAAAGTTCTGTTGTGCATAGCGCTGAGAAGAGAGATCCTTCAAAAGGCCAGCCTTATAGAAGTTATCGAACTGTCCACCGCGCATAGTTACAAAAGCAGCTGCCTTTGGATTTGCGCTGATCTTTGTAAGTGCAAGGTTGCCGTAGTCACCAGAAGTCATGATTACCTGGTTGACCTTAGTTCCTGCATAGCGAGCCTCAAACTTATCGATGATGCTCTGTAGGACTGCCTTATCTTCTCCGCGCCAGTGGTGGAACTCAATTGTTCCCTTTGGTGGAGTTAGCGAAGCAACTGGTCGAGCATTTGTTGAACCTAAACGCACACGCTGCCAAGTTAGCTTTCCATTTGATCCTTCAACACAGATTAGTGAAGTTGTCTTCTGACCTGTGCTTATCCCTTCAGTAGGGCAGGCCTTACCAAAAACTTCTCCAGCTGCAAACGCCGATGGAAGTGATGTTGCAACAAGTGCGAACGCAATTGCAGCAGCAGCACCGATACGACGAGCACTGAAGGAATTAGTTCCTTGAGTTTTCATTTTTATCCTTGCTTTCGAGGGTTGGTTGTTGTTTACCATTCTGTGAGGGGTATCCCTAACATCTTTGCCATCTGACGAATACCTGGTCGCACATCGATCCACGAGATGACCAAGTGATGCGGATATCCACCAGTGACTATTCCATTTACTAACGCAGCAGCATCAGGTTGAGTGATAACCGTTGCGGTATTGCCTTGGAAGTGATTGGGAGCAGGGATTGATTCCCCTCGGCTCACAACCATGCGTAAACCCGTGCGATTGCTCGGATCTACATCCCGATCAATGCGGAACAGTGTTACTGGTCCGGTCTTGAGCGGAAAATTACCTGCAACGCCAAGTTTGCGATTGCAGTGTGTTGTTTGTGTTGCATTCTTTGGATCAGCTGCAAGCTTTGTTGCTGCAGATCCACAGTGCCATAAACGCACTAAACCTTGTGAAGCATCTAGGTCAACGATATCTACGAGGTAGTTCTCATCTGAACCAAGTGCTTCACACATCATCATTGTAACTGCACCCAGCACATCACGCTCACATGTTGTAACTGTGCCCCGGTCAGCAAGACGGCCCAAAGAAGAACAAATACAGGCTCCCATTTCTGTTGGGAACTCTGGCCAGCAACGGATCGCAATGGCATCAAGTAATTCATCCTCGCGCCATTTATCCAAAGCCACTTCAACGCCATAAACCTTTTTAGCTTCATCAACATTGACAGATGCAAGTGAAGGCTGCGCAGCAACTGCTCCGGCATATGCTAACTCACGTGCTTCTTCTTTAACTTCTGAAATTTTTCCAAATGCATCATCAATAGAAATTTGGCGAATATCTAATCCAAAGAGAGAACGAATCTGTTGCGCGTCATAAACACAGGGCGTGAATCCAATTGGAGCATCACCAACTGCGCCAATTTTCTTTCCCTTCAACCAATCAAATGCTTTTTGCGCATCAGCTTCAGTGCCAAGTTCTCCGACAACATTTTTTGGTGTTGTAGCTTCTGGCATCTTGCCTGCGAGCGCATCTTTTATTGCGCTGCGCACCTGTGGTTCATCTGCGTTTCCATGAATGTGGCGAATTGATTGTCCAACATTCATCAACGCATGTGCTGCAAGATTTACACCACACATGGAATTCAACTTCAGTCGCTCGCCTACTTCACTAGGTTCACGCATAGACCAACCAAGTACAGGGCCCTTAACTTTTCCTAACAATTCAACTGCTGGTGATGCATCAGAAAACGAAGCCATAAAAAGAATGTGCAGGTCAGCTTCTGGAAGAGTTACAGCAGCAACATCTTCAACAGTCATCACTAGTTCTGGAGGGCCAACAACGATGGCGCCTAGTTCTGTGAGCAATGCGCGAGCGCTATCAAAATTTGCTTGAGCGCATCCGAGGTCGAAGGTAGGTCGCGCTAACGCAACGAGAGCAACGGTGCTCATTTATACCTCCAGTGGTAAGACCTCTTGGAGGAGAGTGCCACTCTAGAACCTGCGCGTCAATGCCAAATGGGGGATTTTGCGCTTCGTTATATGACCGTGATGCAGGTTATTTTTGAAGCAAAAATGCTCTGGTCCGACCATTGACCTCAAAAGTCGGCCATTCTGGGTCGTTTGTCAGCATCTTTACGCCTGAAGTTGTGGCAAGGATGGTGTCCTCAGCCTTCCAGCCCTTACCTGTTGGGTTCCAGGCAATGGGTTGGTTCTCGGCTATTACGCGCGTGGAGCCCTGATTTGCTGGCCAATCGCGAGGCAGAAATCCTGTTGGCCCTCCCTGATGGTGCTTGGTCCACTCATCGGCATCAAAACCATAAGCGGGATAGGCAGCGATGGCCGCATTAACTGGATCTGAAAAGGCCTTGCCCACAACGGTCGCATCTAACAGCGCAGCTTCAACTTTATATATTGAGGTGTATTCATTAATCATCGAATCTGTCACTTCGCCAAAGGTAACGATGCGGGTAACCGATGCGATCAAACCCTTTCGCTTTGCGCAGATGGATGCAGAAACGCGATTCCCAACAACTGCATCAGTTGGAAGGGGGTGTCTAAATTTATGCACGCGATCAGCACCAGCAACTCCTAGAAATGCAACTTCTAGGTCTGCTTGCCACAGCGAATGAGTAATCAAACCTGCAACATCAATTTCACGGTCTGAACTTTCCACCTGCATCATGGCGTTTCCTAAAGCAACAGCTGCATCAACACAAATCTCTGTGAATCGCTCCACATCAGTCTCAATCAGTGATGCTCGAATCATCTCAACTTCAGTTCCCAGGTCAATTCGATCCCCACCTGGTTGATCGCTACCAACTTTTGATCCTGTTGGAAGTTGTGGATCTCGCCCCTCAGACCACTTAATGGTTTTGACAATAACTTCACTCGGAAGTTCTTCAGCAA
>JBBAMY010000029.1:0-9849 GCA_040402235.1 Candidatus Planktophila sp.
TAACAGTTATCTCTAACTGATACACCTTTGTTGGATCATCTGAATTAACTAGCTTGACGGTAGTGGCACCAGATTCCAGGGCTTTAAATGATGGATTAGTAATGTAACCGCCTTGATCACCACCTGGAATAAATGAAACAACTCCATCACTTAATACTTCAGCACTCCATTTAGCAGGATCTGCAACAGTTAAAACAATTGAACTGCCTGCCCGCACAGTGACATCTGTTGTGGTGAGGGGATCAATCATGATTGGCGGTAGAACCTGAGCAAGTGGCCTTCCACTGGCCTTAACAGTCTTTAAACTTTTAGCAACCGATACGAGCTGGGCGTAGGTAATACCGCCAATACCTTGAACTTGTATCTCTGTTGATTTGAATCCCTTAAGCGCTTTAGTTGTATAGATTAGATAGCCACCCACACGTGCAATATCTTCAGTACCGCATCGCTTATATGCAGCTTCAGACATCTGGGATGGATCGCAATAGGCATAGACCTTGGCTTTGATGCCATTTACTAATGCAGCTCGAAGGTATTTAGATAGCCCTGGATTTGAGCATGTGACTCCACCCATTGTCTGCATAATCTGCAGATAACGTTTCGTTCCACCGTATTGAACAAAGATCCAATCCTCTTCCCCTGGTTGGCAGGGAAGGAGAGAGAACTTGGTTGTCTTTAATCCCAAAGTATTACTTGGCTTATAGACCGAGTAGGTAAGCCCGGTTTGAGAATCTGCGAACTTATCAGTAGCGCCCATGGCAGGGCCCATGACAAGCAGGGCAAGAACGATGGCTAATACCTTCTTCACGGGAGATAACTTAGCGGCCATCTCTGTCAGATTCATCAGCAGTACGGGGGATATTCACAGGTTGAGCTCTATTGCCTCAAGGGGTGGGTAGTGCCACTATCAACACAACGAGTAGAAGGCAGGTGAGCCATGAAGATCAGTAGCATCATTTCAGGCAAGCGCGTTGAGACTATTTCAGCAAACGCCAGTATTCATGATTTGGTCTCCTCTTTAAATACCCACCATGTGGGAGCACTTGTCGTCTCTAGTGATGGCAAAAAAATAGATGGCATCGTCTCTGAACGAGATGTTGTGCGGGCAATGCCAGGCAATCTAGATCAATTAGTAGGTATGCATGTGCGAGACATCATGACTGCCGATGTTCATACCTGCAGCGCTGATTCAACCGTGTCAGAGTTAATGATCATGATGACAGAGCTGCGCATTCGCCACGTGCCCGTAGTTGATGCCCAAGGTGTATTGCTCTCCATTGTCTCCATCGGTGATGTTGTGAAGAACTATGTCAGTGAAATTGATGGTGAAAGAACTGCTTTGCGTGATTATTTAGCAAGTGGGAATTAATCGGTTTTCACTAATTACTACTCTGTGTAACACGAAACTCTGCTTTAATTCCTTTGTCTTGCTATGCAAGAAAATGGTTAAGTGATCGAGCTGGTAACTCGGATCGACAAAGTCATTTTGCCTTGGAGTATCTGATGGTGATGGCCTTGAGAAATCAGGGCCATTGCTGTTTTTAGGCTACTTTTATTTACGAAGAAGTAAGTTCGAGCAATGGCTTTTTAGGCTTATCCTCTTCCAAACCCTTTAAAACTTCTGAGAGAACAGGCTTGACTGCGCTGATTCCCTGTTCTGCTGAGATCAACGCTTGTGCAAGGAAGCGGTTAAATTCGCGGCCAGTACTTGCTTGAAACAAAATACCGGAAGTCTTTTGACGGTTACTCACATGGAAAATGTAATCACTCTCATCAATAGTTGTTGCAGCACCATTCCATTTAGAAAACAGCCATTCTTTGGTATTCATCATGCCGTTAAACATCAAGCGCTCAGTTGTTAAAACAACTTCTCCCACCTCTTTATAAACCTGGATCTCACTACCCGAAACGAAGGTTCCACGGTTTGCACCAACGCGATAGCGGATGCCTGCCACAACAGGAATGCTTATACCCTGACTACTTCCTTCATAATGCCCAGCAGTTCTTCCAGTTTCATGGAATTGACCTTGTCCAGTCCATAAAACAAACTCACCTGGTTTTTGCACAGTTAAATTCGAAGCTGCATCCTCACCTTTTGCCGCTAACGCAAAAGCTTCCTTAATCTTTGTGAAGATTTCGATATCACGCTCCCAATCAGCGTAATTGATTTCATATTCACTCAAGGCACTCTTATGCGCCCTCTTCGCTTTAAGGTTGGCCCAAAATCCCATGGCTTTATAGTGCCCTAATGCACTGACAAATGCATCGATTGTTGCAAATCAAAGCCAAAAGCCTCACAGAAGTTAAGCTGTGAGGCTTTTGTACTTAAGAGCAACGCATTGACTATGCACTAGAACTGTAGCACTTACTTCTTCTAGGCATCCATATTGATGAAAGCCAAAAGCCCCACAGAAGTTAAGCTGTGAGGCTTTTGTACTGTAACTCTTTGGAAAGATCACTCTTTGACTAAGGTAGAAAAAGAGTAGCACGAATATCCACAAGGATATTGAGCATGTATTTAGTGATCATGTAGACCCAATAACTTGCTCGATGTGTACCGCTGTAGCTCAGCGGATAGAGCAACGTATTGACTATGCGTTAGGTCGCGGGTTCGAATCCCGCCAGTGGTACACACTCTAAGTAGCCTCACGGTTAGTCGCGTGGGGCTACTTTTATTTACACTCCGCCAACCGCGCCTTAACGAGGGCCAAAATCAACTTAGCATCAATATCCCAATCGTTTGGCACACCAATCGTTTTCTTTGTTAGAACCAAGTCAGTCATCTTGTGGGCAAAGGCAGCAATGACATCGGTGCTCCATGGGGAGATAGAGATGTGCTTGCTGGAAGCACTTGCTCCAAAGACATAATGGCCATCAATTTTAATCATTGGTTGATTCCACGCAATGACTAACTCTGCCTTTGGGTATTTGGTTGTGATCGCTTTAAAGATTGCGCGCATCGTTTTAGCTTGATCTTTACCAATTGATTTATAGAACTGTGTGGGAGTTTCAAAGCGATGAGCAGAAAGTGATCCTCTGGAATACATCACCAAAGCATTTGCATGGGCTTGGCTAAAGCCATGGTTTTCACGAAGGTATGCGATTTGAGCTGGGTATTTCTCATCAGCTAAATCCTTCATTACTTTGAACCAATAGGACATTGTGTGGCCATACTTTTTCTCTATGGAAGGAAAATGCGCCTCACGAGAGGGATCTTTGGGGGCCATGTTGAAATGATAACGAATTTTTAACTCTTAACTGGCACTATGTCCTCCTAAGAAAGAGAAGAGAACCTAATGTCCTTTGTTATGTATTCAACTAGCTGGTGTGGCTACTGCAAGCGCCTTAAATCTCAGTTAGCAGATCTTGGCGTTACCTTCGATGAGATCAACATCGAAGAGGTTCCAGGAACTGCTGAGATTGTTGAGAAGGTCAATGGTGGAAATCGCACAGTGCCCACTCTGGTCTTTAGTGATGGTGCTGCCATGACAAATCCATCAGCAAAGCAAGTAGTGGAGAAGTTGGCCTCTCTAGGGCTTTAAAACAATACGGATGGGGTTGCCAACTTTGTTGGCTAACTTATCCAAAGCTTGTGCAGCACTTTCAAGTGGCATTACTTCACTGATGGAGTGCGAAAGATCTAAGCGCCCAGAGGCTGCTAATTCAATTAACTCTGTTACGTGATGGGCCTCTGAGCCATAGTGACCCATGATCTGTGTGCGCATGTAGGTAAAGGCCATGTCATTTGGGATAACGATAGGTTCATTAGCAATACCAACTATTACTAAGCGCCCTTGTTCACCCAACATAGATAACGCTTGTTTTCTAACAGGGGAGACCCCTGCAAAATCAAAGGCTACGTTTAACCCACGGTGCTTTTTTAACTCAACATCATCAGGGGCAAAGGCATAATCAGCCCCCCGCTCTAGTGCATTAGCCCGTGCATCTTCACGTGGATCAATTGCAATAACAGATGCGCCAATAATTTTAAGGAGTTGCACAGCATGTATTCCAAGGCCCCCCACACCAAAGACTGCGACCTTCTCACCTGCTACAACTTGGCCCGTAGATGTAATAGCGGCCCACGGTGTTGAAACAGCATCAGGGATGATTGCAGCTTGTTCAAAGGCCAATGCATCAGGAATCTTTGCAACTAACTCTGCTTTAGTAACAACGTACTCGGCCCAACCGCCGTCATAATCAAAGCCCATCGTTGTTATCTGTTGGTTTGAGTTGCGCTCACCTGCAATAACAACAACTCGATCGCCAACAGAAGATGTTGTGACACCTGCGCCGACTTGATCAATAGTTCCTGCAACTTCATGACCCAGCGTGACGTGATCACCCTCTAGGTAGCCGGGAGATAAAATGCCTTCTAGAAAGTGCACATCAGATAAACACACACCAGCGGCTCCTACTTTAATTCTCACTTGCCCCGCACCAGCATCTGGTGTTGCCACATCCACAACCTCAAAGGCGCGGGTAGAAACGCTTATTCTTCCTGCTCTCATTTGAGTTTGCCCTCTGCTCGGTTAATCAAGGTATTGACTGCATCGCCAAAGCCAGCAAAAGCTGGATTAGTTGTTTGTCCCACTTTATAGCGGGCCCAAATCTGTTGAATGATCACAGCTAATCTAAAGAGGCCAAAGACTTCATAGAAAGTAAAGTCTGCGCATGTGCGACCGCTTAACTCTAGATAGCGCTGCACAAACTCATTGCGTGTTGGCATTCCTTCTAGGTGACTAGGTTGGCGTCTAAGGGATGCAAAAGCAGGTTCATCATCTCTATCGACCCAATAGGCAAGGGAGGAACCTAAATCCATCAGTGGATCTCCAACTGTTGCAAGCTCCCAATCCAATACGCCAACTATTCGTGCTTTCTCTAAATCAAATACAACGTTATCTATGCGCCAATCACCATGGATGACACAGGAATCAACATCTTCTGGCTTATTGGTATCTAACCAAGCCATTACCTTTTCACCGTTTGGCACATCATCAGTGAGTGCGTTGCGATATCGCTTAGACCAACCCTCCACCTGCCGGCCAACATAGCCACTACCTTTATTGAGCTCACTTAAAATCGTTGCATCAACACCGTGTAGTTGCACCAGACCATTAATTAAAGAATCAGCCATGATGGCAACATCTGCGGCAGTAATATCTTTTTCGATATCTCTCCTAAAAATATCTCCCACAACCCGCTCCATGACATAGAAATCAGAGCCCATGATGGAGTGGTCTTCGCATAGCGCAAACATCTTGGGCACTAGGTCATAGCTTCCCTTTAACCGTGACTGAATTAAGAACTCACGCTTCATATCATGAGCTGAAACAGCTTTAGTTCCAACGGGCGGCCTGCGCAGCACTAACTCTTGTCCTGAGTATTGCAAAAGGTACGTCAGATTGGATGCACCACTTCTAAACTGCATAACCTGAGGTGCGTCTTTATGGTTAATAAAAGGTTGCAACCATGCATGCATAGCATCAACATCAAAGCGATCCTCTTCTCGGACCGCAGTTAAATCCTTCATGACAAATAAGGCTTGATTTCTAAACGTGCAATATCTCGGATGTGTACCTCATCTGGTCCATCAACTATGCGCAGCGTTCTCATGCCTGCATACAAAGATGCAAGGGGAGTGTCCTGACTTACTCCTGCGCCGCCATAGCTTTGTATTGCATGATCAATAATGCGCTCTGCCATCGCTGGCACAGCCACCTTTATCGCAGCAATCTCTTTGCGAGCACCCTTTGCACCCACTGTGTCAATCATCCAAGCAGCTTTAAGTACCAACAAACGTGCTTGTTCAATATCAATGCGTGCTTGGGCAATCCACTCTTGGATTACTCCTTGCTTCACCAGCTCTTTACCAAAAGCCTCACGAGAGACCGTGCGCTTAATCATGAGTGAGAGAGCACGCTCTGCCATACCAATAGCTCTCATGCAGTGATGAATACGTCCAGGTCCCAGGCGGGCTTGGGCTAATGCAAAGCCTTCACCTTGTGCGCCAAGCAGATTTGTCTTTGGCACTCGTACATTTGTAAAGCTAATTTGCGCGTGACCATGCTGATCCACGTAACCAAAGACAGTTAAGTTGCGCTCCACTTTAACCCCTGGAGTATTCATAGGAACTAGCACCATGGATTGCTGCTGGTGATCATCTGCTTCAGGATTTGTCTTTCCCATAACAATAAGTATTTGGCATCTCTCATCCATCGCACCTGTTGTCCACCACTTTGTGCCATTGATGACAAAATCATTACCATCAGTAGCAATAGTGGTTCTAATATTTCTAGCATCACTTGATGCCACATCAGGCTCAGTCATTGCAAAGCCAGAACGAATACGTCCATCAAGTAGTGGTTCTAGCCAAGCCTTCTTTTGTTCCTCGGTTGCAAACATATCTAACAGCTCCATGTTGCCAGTATCAGGTGCTGCGCAGTTGATTGCCTCTGGTGCTAACTCAGGAGACCAACCAGTTATCTCTGCCAGCGTTGCATACTCAGTCACAGATAAACCATGTTCTGGGTTGTGGTTATGTGGCAAAAACAGATTCCACAAACCAAGTGCTCGTGCTTTCTTCTTCAGCTCTTCAACAACGGGGGGAAGGCCATGTGGCTTGCCGGCTGCGATGAGCGCATGACGTTGTTGTTCATAGATTGCCTCTGCTGGAAAAACATCTGAGTCCATGAAAGCTTGTAGTTTGACTGCGTATTGGCTTGTCTTAGCGCTTAAGGAGAAGTCCATGCCTTAACCTTACGCATAGTTACCCTATTTGAGGAGAAGAAGAATGAGCATTCTGGAGCGCTTTCGTTTAGATTCAAAAGTGGCAGTGGTCACCGGCGCATCCTCAGGTCTTGGCGTTGCATTTGCTAAAGCCTTAGCCGAGGCAGGAGCCGATGTTGTTCTGGGTGCTCGTCGCACAGATCGCCTTGAAGAAACAGGTGCTCTCGTAACTGCTGCTGGGCGCAAATACGCAGCCCTGACAACAGATGTGACAAAGGTTGAAGATTGCAATGCTCTGATTGCTCTGGCCATAGAAAAGTTTGGCCGCGTTGATATCTTGGTTAATAACGCAGGTGTTGGCACAGCAGTTCCTGCAACCCATGAAACACCAGAGCAATTCAAATCTGTTATTGATGTCAATCTCTTTGGTGCTTATTGGATGTCTCAAGCTTTTGCTAAAGCAAACAAAGGCGGCGGCGCCATTGTTAACATCTCAAGCATCCTTGGTATAAAGCCACAAGGGTTACCGCAGGCCGCCTATGCCTCCTCTAAGGCAGGTCTTATTGGTTTAACCAGAGATCTAGCTGCGCAGTGGACGGGGCGCAAAAACATCAGAGTCAACGCTCTTGCTCCAGGTTTTTTTCCATCAGAGATGACTGAAGGGTTGCCTAAAGACATGGAGAGCATGATCAAGATGTTCACACCAGCAGGTCGCCTAGGAGATCCGGAAGAGTTAGCAGCAACCCTTATCTGGTTAGTCAGTGATGCTTCTAGTTATGTAACAGGGATTACCGTGCCAGTTGATGGTGGATTGGTGATGCCGTAGCCATTTTCTACACTTTGACTTAGGCTGAGATTATGCAGAGGAAATCGCGTCTAGCGTTAGCGATTGTTGTGCTGCTCTCTCTTTCTTCACCTGTGTATGCAGCTGCACCAAAGGCTGGGAGTAAGTGCACAAAGGCAGGTCAAACAAGCACATCAGCCGGAATCAAATACACCTGTGTTAAATCTGGGAAGAAGTTGGTGTGGAACAAGGGGGTTGCGCTCAAGAAATCTGAACCAGTACCTGTGCCAAGTGCAGAAACAACAGTTGAAGTAAAAAGCCTTTTAAGTAGTGATCCTAGAATCACACCGCTTTCTGCACTTACTTCATTGGATATCTGTAAGACAGTCGATAAAACACCTGAGTATGATCAAAACCGTGTGATTATGCATAAAAATGGTTTCCCTAGACCAGTTAAATCAGTATCTGGTAAAAAATCAGCCAGAATATTAGTCATACCGCTGAGCTTTACCGATCTACCTTTTCGTAAAGAGAAATATCAAAGAGTTCAACTCTTCACTTCAGATCTAGATACTCTCAATGAAACAATCCCATTAGTTAAAGAGTCCTTTAAAAAGCTCTCTGCTGGACGATTTGAAATCTCAATCGATGTGTTGCCAGAGAAGGATTGGTGGATCATCAACTCTGAGAACCCACTCAGCGGAACGTGGGGTGTTGATAACTTTGGCAAAATCGGAGAGTTTATCGATAAGAATAAAAAAGATTTTAACTTTGATGAATATGACACCTACGTCTTCATCACTGGCTTTGGCGTTCAAGGACAGGCTGGCCTTGGTTCGGCACAAGCTGCCTTCAATTACGCACATAAGAGTGCTAAATCTGGAAGCTTTAATGCCGTGCTTATGGCAGGTGGCTTTAACAACACCACGCTATGGGTCCATGAACTTGGGCACTCACTCTATGGTTTTGAAGATCTGTATCTATTCAATGAAGCGCAAAGTCAAACCTCAGGCACACTAGGTATAAAAGATATGAACGTGCCTAACAAATGGGATTTGATGGCTGACTCTTCTCGAGGCACATTTCTAGAGTGGAACAGGTACATGATGGGTTGGATATATGACCCAGAAGTTCGCTGTCTTGCAGATCAAAACACCTCTGTTCACTACCTAACAGATGTTGACACAACAACTGATCCTAAGTTGTTAACAATTAATCTTGCTCCAGGTGTCACGTTGGCAGCAGAAGTAAGAAGTGGTCCAGGAGTAGATAAAGGCTTACTTCTCTACATCATCAACACCTATATCAATCATGGTGAAGGCCCGATCCTGACTCAAAACACTTTGTTGGCAAAGGGGCAAACAAAGGCAATGTTGGGCTGGGAGTTCACTGTTCTTGACTCTGATGAGAAGGGTTTACTTGTCTCAGCAAAGAAAACAGATATTGATAAGTTTGTTCCACCCACTCCAAAGCCAGCAGAAAACAATCCTGGCCAACCAACTTCACCTATACGAGTCACCAGAGGTGAGGTCGTGCCTAATGGATCCTTGCAAGGTCGGGCAACCTGGAATGTGACAGGCCATGAGTCATACAGGCTCTACGTAACAGATGTAGTGGACTTCCAAAAGGTTTACTTTGAAACTGGTTATGTCAATGATTCAAGGAACCCTTTAGTCATTGATATTAAAGGGCTGGTCTGTAAAAAGGAGTTTCGCACCATGACTGAGTTCTTCACAGAAAAAAATGGCAAAGGCGAACGATTGGTCATGCCAAGCTTTCAGCTGCGCGACTTACCGTGTCCCTGAGTGGTTTTACAGGCCTAGGTTCCTAAAAGTTCCCTAAAGCACCCTTCTTCTGTTACCCTTGCCCCATGGCCACCAATGTGAAACTTGCAGATGATTTAGTAGAACAAGCCCGCAGAACTGCAGCTGCAGAACATCGCTCTGTACCCAAGCAAATTGAGTATTACTACCGCCTTGCACAAATTGCAGAAGAAAACCCAGACCTTCCCTTCTCCCTTATCCGTGAACTCTTACTTGCCGATACCGAGGAAGCCACTAGCGAGTATCGCTTTAATTAATGCGCATCTTGGTAACACCCTCGTGTGAGCGAAGCATCAAGAAACTTCACCCTAATCAAAAGAAGTCTTTAGATAAGGCAATCAAAGCCATAGCGTCCAAGCCTGAGATAGGTGAGGCAAAGGTCGGAGACCTAGAGGGAATCTATGTCTATAAATTTAAGTTAGTAGATAAGCAATGGTTGTTGGGCTATCGAGTAATCTCTTCAAAGAAGATCACGCTCTTGCTCATTGGCCCTCATGAGAACTTCTATAGGGA
>JBBAMY010000030.1:0-8050 GCA_040402235.1 Candidatus Planktophila sp.
CTGCAGGGATTCCAATGTTGCTGACATCTCTAGCGGATGCCGAAAAATCATTACGTGGGGAGGCACATGGAACTCACTTCCATGCCCAAGCAAGCAAGACCACTTCACGACTTCTTTGGCTTGCACATGCAACTACACCGCAAGGCAAGTTGATCCTTGATGCTGGTGCAGTGACCGCAATTTTAGAACGTGGAGTTTCTTTGCTACCAGCTGGAGTTACCGCTGTTGAAGGCGAGTTCATTGCAGGGGACGCGGTTGAATTAGTTGGCCCAACTGGAAAAGTAATTGCACGCGGCCTTGTTGCATTTGATTCTGAAGATTTGCCACAAATGTTGGGGCGTTCCACAAAAGAGCTCGCTGCATCATTAGGCGCAGAGTATGAACGTGAACTAGTTCATCGTGATGATTTGGTGTTGATCTAAATGAGCGAGCAGACATTGATAAACACATTAGCCGACACAGCTCGGGTCGCAGGCCGCACTTTGACTGTTGCAACTGGTGCCCAACGCAAAGCAGCACTTCAAAGTATCGCAGATGCCATTGAGGCTCGAAGTGCTGAAATTCTTGCGGCTAATGAGAAGGATATGACTGCAGGTCGTGCAGCAAATCTCAATTCATCTCTTTTGGACAGACTCCTGCTGACACCCGAGCGAATTAAAGGAATTGCTGGGGGAGCGCGCCAAGTAAGCGAACTTCCAGATCCACTTGGCAACACATTGCGCCAATCAACGTTGCCTAACGGTATTAAGTTGGAACAAATCTCAGTTCCCTTCGGTGTTATAGGAATGGTTTATGAAGCACGCCCTAATGTGACTGTAGATGCGGCGGTAATTTTGCTGATGTCTGGAAATGCAGCGTTGCTGCGTGGTTCATCCAGTGCTTCGCACAGTAATGCGATTTTGGTTCGCGTCATGCGTGATGCTCTAGCGACCACCTTGATTTCTCCAGATGTTATCCAGCTGGTTCCATCTGAAGACCGTGAAACCGTTAAAGCTCTTCTAAATGCCCGTGGCAAAGTAGATTTAGTTATTCCTCGCGGAAGTGCGGCATTGATTCGTATGGTCGTTGATGAATCAACTGTTCCAACAATTGAAACTGGCGCTGGTGTTTGCCATGTTTATATTGACGAGTTTGCAGATCTTGCAAAGGCTTTGCCAATCATAATTAACTCAAAGGTTCAGCGACCAAGTGTGTGTAATGCTGCAGAAACACTTCTTCTTCACTCTGCGATAGCAACAGAGTTTGCACCCGTTGCACTCAATGCGTTGCATGAAGCCGGGGTTATTGTGCACTGTGATTCTGCATCTCTTGCGATTGCTAAGAGTGCAGGTATTCCAGCAACGCTAGCGACAGATGAAAACTTTTGTACTGAATATGGAACCTTAGAAATCAATGTTGCAATTGTTAATTCCGTTGATGCGGCAAGTGCTCACATTGCAAAGTATGGAACTCAACACACAGAAGCGATAATTTCCGAAAATGATCAGAATGTGAAGAGGTTCATTGCTTTGGCAGATTGCGCAGCTGTCATGGTTAATACATCCACCAGGTTTACAGATGGCGAGCAGATGGGATTTGGGGCTGAAATCGGTATCTCAAATCAGAAATTGCATGCTCGTGGCCCTATGGGACTTGAAGCGATGACGACCACCACTTGGATTGTTACTGGAAATGGGCAAATTCGCAGTTAGTGCGCAATTTAATTAGACTAAGCCCCATGAGCAGCCTTTCACGCGATGATGTCGCAAAACTTGCAGGCCTAGCGCGTATCGAGATGAGCGATGAAGAGTTAGTGAATCTGTCTAACGAATTCACAGTTATTTTGGATGCCGTTGCACGAGTTCAAGAGGTTGCCGGCGCAGATGTTGAACCAACATCGCACCCACTGCCACTTCGCAATGTTTTCCGCCCAGATGTTGTGGTGCCAAGTCTTACTCCTGAAGAAGCGTTATCTGGTGCACCAGCGCAAGAAGAACAACGTTTCCGTGTTCCACAGATTTTGGGTGAAGAATGATTCGTAACAATGCAGCCGAGATGGCAGCAAAACTTGCTGCTGGCGAAATAACATCTGTCGCATTAACGCAGGCACATCTGGATCGAATTGCCGCAGTTGACGGCGATGTTCATGCATTTTTACATATTGATACGCAAGGTGCACTTGCACAAGCCGCTGCAGTTGATGCAAAGCGCGCAAAGGGTGAGAAGTTGTCACCACTTGCTGGAGTTCCATTGGCACTCAAAGATGTAATGGCGCAAAAAGGTATTCCAACAACATGTGGCTCAAAGATCCTTGAGGGATGGCGTCCACCGTATGACTCAACAGTTGTTGCAAACCTTAAGAAAAATGACATTGTTATTTTGGGTAAAACTAACATGGATGAGTTTGCGATGGGATCATCGACAGAAAACTCGGCATACGGTCCAACACATAACCCTTGGGATTTAACAAGAATTCCTGGCGGATCAGGCGGCGGATCATCTGCAGCCCTTGCCGCTTTTGAAGCACCTCTTGCAATTGGTACAGATACAGGTGGATCTATTCGCCAACCTGCAGCTGTGACAGGAACTGTTGGAGTAAAGCCAACCTATGGCGGAGTTTCTCGTTATGGCTTAGTCGCTTTTTCATCATCCCTTGATCAAGCAGGTCCGTGCGCACGCACAGTCTTAGATACAGCGCTTTTGCATGAAGCAATTGCTGGACATGATCCTAAGGATGCGACAAGTATTAATGCACCAGTGCCTCAAGTTGTTTCAGCTGCTAAATCTGGTGATGTAAAAGGCATGAAGATCGGTGTCGTAAAAGAACTTAACGGCGATGGTTACCAACCAGGAGTTCGTGCACGCTTTGAAGAATCACTTGAGTTATTAGCAAAAGCCGGAGCGGAAATCGTTGAAGTTTCTGCCCCTAACTTTGAATATGCACTTGCTGCGTACTACTTAATTGCGCCATCTGAATGCTCATCTAACTTAGCTCGCTTTGATGCGATGCGTTATGGGCTGCGCGTTGGCGATATTGATGGTGCCTCAGCTGAATCAGTAATGAATTTGACTCGTGAGGTTGGCTTTGGCAAAGAGGTAAAGCGCCGCATCATCTTGGGAACTTATGCTCTCTCATCTGGTTATTACGATGCCTACTACGGAAGTGCACAAAAGGTTCGCACACTGATCACTCAAGATTTCACAAAGGCTTTTGAGAAGGCAGATGTTCTGGTTTCACCAACATGCCCAACAACAGCATTTAAAATTGGTGAAAAAGCTAATGATCCACTCGCCATGTATTTAAATGACATTGCAACAATTCCAGTCAACATGGCCGGTATCGGCGGAATGTCACTGCCTTCAGGTTTGGCTGATGAAGATGGATTGCCAGTTGGCTTCCAGATCATGTCTCCTGTTATGAAGGATGAGCGCATGTATTCAGTTGGTGCAGCGCTAGAAGCGGCGCTACTTTCCAAGTGGGGCGCTCCATTGCTGGATAGGGCACCGATCATGGGACGTGCCAGATGACTCTTTCATATGATGATGTAGTTGCTAAGTACGAGCCAGTATTGGGCCTTGAAGTTCACGTTGAGTTAAATACAAACTCAAAGATGTTTTGTGGTTGCAGCACAATCTTTGGTGCAGAGCCAAACACGCAAACCTGTCCTGTTTGCCTAGCTTTACCTGGTGCATTGCCAGTCGTAAATGCAAAGGCAATTGAATCAACGATCAAAATCGGTCTCGCCCTTAACTGCTCTATTGCGCCTTTTTCTCGTTTTGCACGAAAGAACTACTTCTACCCAGATATGCCGAAGAACTTCCAGATTTCTCAATATGACGAACCAATCTGCGTTAATGGTTATGTCGATGTTGAGATCGAAACAGATGAGGGTCCAAAGAAGTTTCGTATTGAAGTAGAGCGTGTGCATATGGAAGAAGACACCGGTAAGTCACTACACGTGGGTGGCGCAACTGGTCGTATTCATGGCGCTGAATATTCACTGCTTGATTACAACCGTGCAGGAATTCCTTTGGTTGAAATTGTTACCAAGATCGTTCCTGGCACAGGAAAGTACGCACCGGAAGTAGCAAAGGCTTATGTTGCCGAACTTCGTGACATCTTGCGCTCATTAGGTGTCAGTGATGTGAAGATGGAGCAAGGTTCACTTCGCTGTGATGCCAACGTATCTTTGCGATTAATCGGTGCAGAAAAACTTGGCACACGTAGTGAAACCAAGAATGTGAACTCACTTCGTTCTGTTGAGCGTGCAATTCGCGGCGAAATGATTCGCCATGCAGAGTTGTTAAATGCTAGCGGTCGTGTTGTTCAAGAAACTCGTCACTTCCAAGAAGACACAGGTCTTACTCGCTCTGGTCGTTCAAAGGAACAAGCTGAGGATTACCGTTATTTCCCAGAGCCAGATCTTGTGCCTGTTGAACCAGATGCTGCTTGGATTGAAACATTGCGTGCCGGTTTGCCGGAGCGTTCATCAATTCGTCGCAAGCGTTTACAAGAAGCATGGGCTGTTCCTGACAAGGAAATGGCTGCAATGATTAACGCAGATGTTCTAGATATTGTTGAAGCAACAGTGTTACTTGGAGCAGACCCTACGAAGTCTCGTACGTGGTGGCTTGGAGAGATTTCACGCATTGCAAACGATAAGGATGTTGCGATTACAGAGCTAGCAATTACACCTGCTGATGTTGCAGAAATTGTGGCACTTGTTAATGCCGGAGAACTAACTGACAAGCTTGCACGACAAGTAGTTGAAGGTGTCATAGCCGGTGAAGGAAAACCTTCTGAGGTAGTTGCAAAGCGTGGAATCAAGGTTGTTAATGATGATGGCGCATTAATGGCAGCGATTGAAAAGGTTTGCGGGGAACAAGCAGAGACTGCTGACAAGGTTCGTAGTGGACATTTGCCTGCAGCTGGAGCATTAATTGGTGCTGTTATGAAAGAGACAAAGGGCCAAGCAGATGCTGCCAAGGTTCGCTCGCTCCTCTTAACCCACCTTGGACAAACAGAGGGCTAGACTTAGCAAATGCCCAATATGAAGCCCCGCTCCGGAGTAGTTACTGATGGACTTGAGCGAGCACCTGCACGTGGAATGTTGCGTGCTGTTGGAATGGGCGATGCTGATTGGGTAAAACCACAAATTGGTATTGCTTCATCATGGAATGAAATCACACCCTGTAATTTGTCGCTTGATCGTTTGGCTAAAGCATCTAAGCAAGGTGTCATTGATGCCGGTGGATTCCCAATGCAATTTGGAACCATTTCTGTTTCCGATGGAATCTCAATGGGCCACGAAGGAATGCACTTCTCATTGGTATCACGTGAAGTAATCGCAGATTCAGTTGAATGTGTAATGCAAGCAGAGCGTTTAGATGGAATGGTTACATTTGCCGGTTGTGACAAATCTTTGCCAGGCATGATGATGGCTGCAGCGCGTATCGATGTTGCAAGTGTTTTTGTTTATGCAGGTTCAACATTGCCTGGCCAAGTTGACGGCAAAGATGTAACAATTATTGATGCATTTGAGGCTGTTGGTGCATGCGCTCGTGGACTCATTACAAAAGAGCGTGTTGATGAGATTGAACGCGCTATCTGTCCAGGAGAGGGTGCTTGCGGAGGTATGTACACCGCAAACACAATGGCAAGTATTGGTGAAGCAATCGGGCTTTCATTACCTGGATCTGCTGCACCTCCAGCTGTTGATCGTCGTCGTGATACCTATGCAATTGCATCTGGCGCAGCTGTTGTAGAGCTTATTCGCCAAGGAATTACTACTCGCGATATTTTGACTAAGCCTGCCTTTGAAAACGCAATCACAATTTTGATGGCATTGGGCGGATCTACTAATGCTGTGCTGCATTTGTTGGCAATTGCTAATGAAGCGCATGTGGATTTATCTCTGGATGATTTCCACCGTATTGGTTCAAAGGTTCCTTTACTTGGAGATCTGAAGCCATTTGGCCAATTTGTCATGAGCGATGTAGACAAGGTTGGCGGAATTCCAGTTGTTCTTAAAGGCCTTCTAGATGCTGGTTTATTGCACGGAGATGTTCTGACAGTTACCGGTAAGACGATGGCTGAGAACCTAAAGGAGATCAATCCTCCTGATCCAGATGGACAAATTTTAAAGGCAGTTTCTGCTCCAATGTCCACAGATGTTGGAATCACAATTCTTGGTGGTTCACTTGCAAATGAAGGTGCTGTTTGTAAGACAGCTGGTATCGGAATCGAAAGTTTTGAAGGACCAGCGCGAGTATTTGAACGCGAACAAGCTGCCATGGAAGCACTTGAAAATGGATCAATCACAGCTGGTGATGTAGTGGTAATTCGTTATGAAGGTCCAAAGGGTGGACCAGGTATGCGCGAGATGTTAATGATCACTGGTGCGATAAAAGGCGCAGGACTTGGCAAGTCAACATTGCTCTTAACTGATGGTCGATTCTCTGGCGGTTCAACTGGATTATGTGTTGGCCACGTTGCACCAGAGGCTGTTGATGGGGGACCGATCGCATTTATTAAAGATGGCGACAAGGTACGCATTGACATTAAAAACCGCACATTAGATTTGTTGGTAGATCCAGCAGAACTTGAAGCCCGCAAAGTTGGCTGGAAGCCGCTGACCCATAAGTACACCCAAGGTGTTTTAGCCAAGTATTCAAAGTTGGTTCAGTCCGCATCTAAGGGTGCGATCTGTCAGTAGTTCTTTCACATCTGGTCTAATATTCCAAAATGTGAGATCTGCATCTCACCTCTTGACCTTGAGCCTGCTTCATTGGATAATAAGAGTATGAGCACAACATTTGTGGTGGTGATTTAAAGGCGCGTGATCGATTTGTGATCAGGCGCCACCCTCAGTTATCTGGGGGTTTTTTCATTTCACATACAAGCAAGTTGCACACAACGAAAGACCGAAACGAAGGGAGATGGATATGAGCAAGAAGATGAGTGGAGCTAAATCACTCGTGCAATCTTTGGAGTCTGCCGGCGTCGATGTGATGTTTGGAATTCCAGGCGGTGCAATTCTTCCTGCATACGATCCAATCTTTGATAGCAGCATCCGCCACATCCTGGTTCGCCACGAACAAGGCGCAGGACATGCCGCAACTGGTTACGCCCAAGTAACAGGCCGCGTTGGTGTTTGTATTGCAACTTCTGGTCCTGGTGCAACAAACCTTGTTACACCACTGGCAGATGCAGCCATGGATTCAGTTCCGATGGTTGCAATTACTGGCCAGGTTCCATCAGCAGCAATTGGAACAGATGCATTTCAAGAGGCAGATATTCGTGGCATTACAATGCCGTTTACAAAGCACAATTATTTAATTACTGATCCTGATGATATTCCACGTGCAATTGCTGAGGCGTTCTATATCGCTTCATCTGGTCGCCCAGGTCCGGTGCTTGTTGACATTGCTAAAGATGCGCTGCAGAAAGAAACAGATTTTGTGTGGCCAAAGGAGTTATCACTCCCTGGTTACCATCCTCAAATTGAGCCTGAAAATCAGGCGATCAAAGATGCAGCAGCACTCATCGCGCAATCATCAAAACCAGTTTTCTATGTTGGTGGCGGAGTAATGAAATCAAATGCTTCAAAAGAGTTGATGCAACTTGCTGAACTAGTTGGCGCACCCGTTGTGACAACACTTATGGCACTTGGATCTTTCCCAGATAGTCATCCTCAACATTATGGAATGCCAGGAATGCACGGAACCGTAGCGGCAGTGACAGCGCTGCAAAAGGCTGATTTACTCATCACTTTAGGCGCCCGCTTTGATGATCGTGTTACTGGAAAGCTTTCAACCTTTGCTGTTAATGCAAAGGTAATTCACGCTGACATTGACCCTGCTGAAATCGGTAAGAATCGATACGCAGATGTTCCTGTAGTTGGCGATCTTAAGCACACGATTGCTGCACTTATTCCTGCACTAAAGGCAGAGTTTGCAAAGGGGCGCGCAGATCTTGCTCCATGGCTAGCTGCAATGAATAAGCTGCGTACTACTTATCCATTGGGTTATGACTTGCCTAAAGATGGTTCTTTGTCACCGCAATATGTAA
>JBBAMY010000031.1:0-6082 GCA_040402235.1 Candidatus Planktophila sp.
TTAGCTGAGGTTTTGCGCGATAACAGTGCCCAGACATTGATGCCATCGGTCGTTGACAAAGAAAACCTGGAGAAAGCAAATGGGCGCATGTGGTCGGCGGAGTCATTGACTAATAGCTTTATCGGGCCTCCTTTAGGCTCATTGCTGATCGGTATCGCAATCTTTATTCCATTTTTCTTTGATGCAGTCTCATTCTTTTTCGCAGTTGCATTGATTGCAGCCCTTAAAGGCACATTCAAACCAGTAGCTGATGACAAGCCACGAGAGAAGATAAATTTCAAAGCAGAGATTAAAGAAGGTTATGTGTGGTTGTGGGCCCATCCATTACTTCGCCCCATGGCAATAATTTTGGGATCAATGAATGGTCTGGGAACCATGATAGGTGCCACCTTTATTTTGTTTGCACAAGAGGTTTTGCAGACTTCTGTATTCACTTTTGCTGTTTTAGGAACTGCGGGTGCGGTAGGCGGAACTATTGGTGGATTACTGGCACCGAAAGTTTCTGCAAAGTTGGGAAGTGGTCGATGCCTTGCTATGACTCTTGCTGCAGCACCCATTGGTTCATTGATCATCGCTTTAACGACAACATGGCAAGTGGTGTGGGTTGTTGTTGTCTTTGAAAGCTTTTTTGCAATTTTATGGAACACGATCACTGTCTCACTTCGACAAAGCATCATCCCCACTCACTTATTGGGCCGTGTAAATAGTGTCTATAGATTCTTTGCCTGGGGATCGATTCCCATTGGGATGTTTGTAGGGGGAGGGTTAGTCAGTGCGCTAACCCTTGTGCTCTCGCGTGAAAACGCTTTGCGCGCCCCCTACCTATTCGGTGTCGTCCTAGGTCTGATTCTTTGGGCCATGGCTGCCCCCCGGCTGACTACCGCCAAAATCGAGGCAGCCCGAAAGGCCGGCTAAAAATCACCCCCCTCCAGCCCCGTAGACCTCTTTTATTACAAAGATTGTTACAAATTCCACGCTCAAGTAAAAGGTGCTCCTGTTGCGCTAATACGCTCAATTCGGGCAGACTCACACCACTGAAAGCGCCTATGGGGCAGGTCGACTCTCCACAGACGCTTTTACTTATCCCTCGAGGAGGATCTATGAAGTTCACACGTAGCGCAAAGTTTGCGCTTGCAGCTGCAGCATCAGCGGCGTTGGCAGTTTCACTGCTTACACCAGCACAAGCTGCAACTCGCTCAACAGTTATCTTGCATGAAACTAACCCAATCACAGGTTTGAATTGCAGCCTTTCAGCTACAAACTCAACAACGTGTTCTGCAGTTGGTTACCTACAAGGTGCTGGCTTTAACTATTACAATAATAAGAAAGAACTCATTAAGAACACAGTTTTTGGTTCATACAAGATCGTAAAGAACTCAGCAACAGATTTCCGCACACAATGGACTGTTAACCCAGGCCGTGTGTGGTCAGATGGAACTCCAATTACTGGAGAAGATCTGCTTCTCTCACACGTCTTGAACAGCGATGCTTATTCAAAGGCAGCAGGTTTGGGAGATCCAAAAGATAAGAAAGTTGCTCCTGCATTTAATGGCCTTGGATACTCAGGTGTCTATGCCGATAACATCGTTGGAGAGCCAGTTCTCTCTGCAGACAAGATGACTGTAACTCTTCAATTTAAGAAGAAGATTGCTAACTGGGATCTATATGGTCCAGGACCAGCTTCAGTACACACACTTGTTTTGATGGCTGAAGGAGCGACAAAGCTTGGAACTGTTGCTGAAAACGTTGCAGCTCGTGATCGCTTTGTTAAGGCTTTCACAAGCAAGGACACAGCCCTACTTACAAAGATGGGTAAAGTCTGGACAAATGATTACACAATCACAACTGTTGACTCAAAGACAAACCCATTGCTGCTTGTTGGTAACGGTGGATTCATAATCGACAACGCTGTTGCAAAGACATCTGTAACACTTGTTAAGAACCCTAAGTACAACTCAGGCCCAGCCATGAGCGGAACAATCGATAAGGTTGTTTTCAAGTTCATCGGTGACGGAACAGCTGCTGCACAGGCTCTTGCAAACGGAGAGCTTGATGTTTACTCAGGTCAGGCAACTGCTGACGGTGTAGCAAAGCTCAAGGCAATCCAGAACGTTAACGTTGTTGGCGTGAACAATGTTGCTTATGAGCATTGGGATCTTCACTACGACACAGCACCAGATGAGGCACCTTACACAGGTCTGTTCTCAGTAAAGGATGGCGCTAAGTCACTAGCACTTCGCAAGGCATTCTTACTTGCTCTGCCTCGCAACGAAATCATGGAGAAGTTAATTGCACCAATTAATGGTGTAGCAAATCCAATTCAGTCAACTTGGATTTCTCCAGGTTCAGCTGCATATGACAAGCTCGTTGCTGCAAACGGATCTGCGTTCTATTCACGTGGAACACAGGAAACTCGTAACGCAAGTGCACTTGCATTGGTACAGAAGTACTATCCAAATGTATTGAAGAGCCCACTAAAGGTTCGCGTTCTTGTTCCAGGCAACAACCCACGTCGTGCTTCTGAATTTGCTCTTGCAAAGGCAAACATGGCAAAGGTTGGTTTTGAACTAGTTGGTGAAGTTCGTACCGACTGGCCATCAAAGCTTGGTAACTCAGATTACGATGCATACTTCTTCGCATGGGTTGCATCATCTGTAACTCAGCGTCAGTCAGCTGAAGTTTTTGATACTAATGGTGGAAACAACATCATCGGTTATAGCAACAAGACAGTCGATGGGATCATTGCGACTTTGGATGCACCAATGTCTGAGTCACTATTGGTTGCTAAGTACATTCAGATTGAGCGTCTAACAAATGCTGACGCAATCACAATTGGTGTGTTTATTCACCCAGGTGTTGTTGCAGTTAATAAGGACCTCAAGAATGTGAAGCCAGCTCCTCTATCACCACAGATGGTCTGGAACTACTGGGAGTGGACCTACTAAGGATTAATCCCCTTAGTTAGCTTTACCTAGGCAGTCCATTGGACGCCCGGAGATCACTCTCCGGGCGTCCTTTGGCTGTATAGTCAGGCAATAATTTGAACGTCGGTTCTTTTTGAGGGGAATACTCGAACTATGGTGGCCTTTGTTCTAAGACGGCTCGGCGTCCTAGGCGTCATTCTCTTTGGATCAAGTTTTATTCTCTATAACGTCGCCGCTATTTCAGGTGACCCAACGGCCGATCTGCGTCTGAGTACAGATCCCAACCGTGATTTTCTCATTGCAGCATTAACTCGCGAACTTCAATTAGATGTTCCGCCTCCACTGAGATATTTCTTATGGCTTAAGGGCGTCCTTGGAGTATTTGTTGGAAATCCTAATTTTGGTATGGGTCGAGATGGATCAGCAGTTGTTGACTCCCTAGCTCTGGCTATCCCTGTGACTCTGCGCCTTGTAGCCGCTGCCACTCTTTTTGCAGCTGTGCTCGGAATTATGATCGGAATTGTTACAGCTCTTCGCCAGTACAGCCGCTTTGACTACTCAATGACTTTTATCGCTTTCCTACTTTTCTCTCTTCCAGTTTTTTGGGTTGCAGTTCTCTTGAAGGAGTATCTAGCGATCTCATTCAATAACTTCTTACGAGAACCTCAGATTCCATTGGGTTGGATTATTGGAATCGGACTGGTGAGCGGACTATTTTGGGCATCGGTTATTGGTGGATCGCGCAAAACCTTCTGGGTTGCATACGCTTGCGCCTTCGCGATTTCCAGCAGCCTAGTTGCAATCTTTGGAATAACAGGCTGGTTACTTAATCCATCACTTGGCCCAGTAGTTATTTTGGCTCTCTCTATTGGAATTGCATTTGCTGTCACTCAACTTTCAGTGGGTCTTATTAATAAGGCTGCGCTCCTGGCTTCGCTGACCATGGCCGGACTTTCAGTTGTTGCTTTTTACCCAGTTAACTGGGTTTTTGATAATTATCCGGGTGCTCTTAGCATCTTCCTGATGGTGTGTGCATTAATCACAACAGCAGTCTTTGTGGGACTTGCATTTTCTAAAATTGATCGAGCTCCAATTGTTCGAACTTCAATTATTACTGGAGTTCTTTCAGCCAGTTTGGTATTACTTGATAAGTTTATGCAGACCTGGAAGCCATATATGGAGACAGATGCAATTAACTATCGCCCAGTTCCAACCGTTGGACAGCGAAATGACATTCTAGAGACCAGCGATTTTTGGATTTCAAGTTTAGATGTTGCAACTCACCTATTTTTGCCAACCCTTGCGCTGACTCTTATCGGCTTTGCTGGTTACATCAGATTTGCACGTGGAACTCTGCTTGAAGTTCTCAACCAGGATTACATTCGCACTGCCCGCGCCAAGGGCCTTTCAGAGCGCACAGTAATTATGCGTCACGCATTTAGAAATACAATGATTCCTATGGCAACTATCTTGGTGGCCGACTTTGCCGGTGTAATCGGCGGAGCATTTATTACTGAGAGCGTATTTGCTTGGTCTGGAATGGGAACCTTGGCCCTTCAAGGAATTCGCGGTCAAGATCTCAATCTGCTGATGGGCGTCTTCTTTATTACGGCAACTATGGCTGTCTTAGCTAACTTCGTTGCAGATTTGTTGTATTCAGCCTTAGATCCACGTATCCGAGTAGGAAGTGGTGCCTAATGATGTCGCGTAAATCAAAGGCCAGCGTTGAATCAACTGAAGTTCTTTCTGGTGAAAACGCAATCCAAAATAAAGAAATTGAAGGATTAAGCCAAGGACAAATTGTTCGTAAGCGCTTTTTCCGCCACCGCGCAGCAGTTATCTCACTATTCACCATTATTACAATTGTCGTGATGGCATTTACTGCATTGGATTTTAGATTATTTGGAATCTGGCGAGTTCCAGGTTGGTGGAAGTGGACTCCTGAGGATTTGCCAGAGCTTCGCTTTGGCGATTGCCCAAATGACACTGTCGGTTGCCCAACAATTTCACTGCTGCCAAAGTCTTTAGGTGGACAGGGAATTGGATTAGGAACACACCCATTTGGTCAAGATGACATTGGGCGCGATTTCTTTGCACTCGTCATGAAGGGGACACAACGCTCACTCTCGGTAATGTTCATTATCGGTGGAATGGCTGCAACCCTTGGAATTATTGTTGGATCAATCTCCGGTTTCTATCGTGGCCGCATTGATGCGATTTTGATGCGCTTTGTGGATTTCATGATCACTATCCCAGTAATCATTATTGGCTCTGTTATCGGTTACCGTTATGGAAACCTCGGAGCTACATTCCTTGCTTTCTTACTTGGTTTATTTGCTTGGACTGGTCTTTCACGTCTTGTTCGCGGCGAGTTTCTTTCACTGCGTGAGCGAGAGTTTGTCGATGCAGCGCGCGTTGCAGGAGCGACAAATAAGAGAATTATCTTTAAGCACATTTTGCCTAATGCAATTGGCGTCATCATCGTTTCTGTGACGCTCTTGCTATCAGGTGCAATTTTGCTTGAAACAGCGCTGAGTTATATTGGCTTTGGTGTGGTCCCACCTGATGTTTCATTAGGTCTTCTTATTAGCCAGTATCAGGACTCTTTCACAACGCGTCCATGGCTGTTCTGGTATCCAGGTCTGTTCATCATCTCTATCGCCTTGAGTATTAACTTTATTGGCGATGGTTTGCGCGATGCTTTCGATCCACGTCAGCGCCGTCGTATCTCTAAAAAAGAGCGCCAGGATTCAGCAACAGCTAGAAAGTTGGCACAGGCCAATGATTAATTTTCTAGATAATAGAAGCTGCTGCGCCAATAAGAATCAGCGCAAGGAAGATAAAGAGGCCGGTGTTATCGCTCATGACTTCAAACTTACTAGCGCCAGCACCAGCACCAGCAAACTTCTTTCTTCGAAGGTTGGCCATGTAAGCACAGACACCCGAGTCACTTTGAAGCGAGTCACCCACACGTCTGGCACTATCGGCGCCGGGAAACGGGTCACTCTTACTCATTCTTCTACTGTGACGACCACTCGGCGCGGGAGCGGCCCAGGCGTAGTAACTCCGATCATTAATCTGGATGGACATGCTGTACTTGGTCTCGATCTCCTCAACCAGATCCCACGTAGCGGTGATCTCTTTGGTTGGGTTAACAA
>JBBAMY010000032.1:0-5370 GCA_040402235.1 Candidatus Planktophila sp.
AAGGCTATAGGAGTGTAGAGCTTTTAATCTTTATATCTTTGGCCAGCGCCCACGCCCAATAAAAAAGTCCTAACTGCAAAGGCAATCTGGCATATGCAAAGAGCGGTTCTGGCATATCCCGTGAACTCCAATTAATCGCCATATTGATGTTGGCTGGAAAGAGCGCAACAAAGAGTGCAAAGGCGCTATATGCACCCCACAAGCGAATTGATTTCCCCGCAAACTTTTTACCCAATGGCGCAAGCAACATCAGCGCAATAACAATCTCTGCCAGACCACTTAAGTATGTCCAGAGCCGTGGATCTCCTGGCAGAAATGATGGAACAAGTTGATCAACTGGCCCCGGGAGGATGAAGTGACCTGTTCCCGTTAATAACAGCATGATCGCCATGCCTCGTCCGACCTTGTTGTGTGCTGGAGTTAATGTGCTCATAGGAGTAAGCATGTCATGAATAGATCTTTGTGTGGCTAAGACACTTCACAGCTCATGTGCGGTGGACACGTCTTTGATCAGAGAATGAACTAACTAGAAATAATGTGGTGGCCTGGCTAACCTAGGCTCTATGAATAGAGAAAACGAAACCGGCTTAACCGATGACAAAATCACCGCCTACCAAATCTTTGGTTGGGTTCCACTTGCCCTTTTCTTTATCGCTGCCGGCAGCACCGCGGTAATCGGCGTACTCAACACCCTCTAATGTCTTACAGATCTTAAGGCGCAGAGCCTGAGTAAAATTTGTACTCACACTCATCGCCTTACTTCAACTTACCTCGCCAGGCACTAAAGGATCGAAGTGATTGCGCATGCGGCAATCGCAGCCAGGGGAATGGATGTATCTGAGCAAGGTTTTCAAAGCGAGCAAAACTTGGTACCGGGGCATGTGTCACGGCAAGCGCGTTTTCTCGGGCAAATTGATAGGGATCACCGATATAAACAGTTAAATCTCGGCGCTGTGATAAATCCTGCAAAACCTCTAAGTAGAAATAAATACGCTTAGATGAGAGTTGTAGTTTGCTGAGTGCCCGCTCATTGAAAACAAAGACAACCGGTAATTGGGGATGTGCGACAAGTGCAGGATCAGCATCACCCATTGAATCTATGGTCAGTAACACACTCGTTGGCGTTTTATTTTCTTTAACAGTTATGGGCCCTGTTGTGGCGGCAAGATCTGGATCAGAGAGAAGCAAAGCTTCAAAGGGTGCATCATCTAAAGAGGTCTCATCTGGAAACTGCTCAATAGGGCATTTACTTTTAAGTGCGCATCCGGCGCATAGTTGCGGTGCACGTTTTTGAACCTGCCAACGGGCAAAGCCATAAGGTTTTCCCGTTCCTGTTCCAACGCTCCACTGCCAACCGAGCAAATTGGCAGCGCGTGAGCCATCTATTAAGTGGCGATACATCTTCTCTTGCCCATGCAGCCAACCCAATTGATTGCGCACAGTCCAGTGCGAAGCCAGCCACATGCGGCTTTGGTTTACTAACCAACCATCTTCTTCTAGTTCATGGGTTGCAAAATCAATGCAGGCCATACCTTCTGGCCAACCATTACCTGGCTTATCCCAAATCTGTTCAAAGCGCAGATTGCTAAATAATCTCTTTCCGATTCTGGCATAGAGATGTCTTGCATATTCTTGCCACAAGAGTTCATCTCGGAATTTTTCACGATCTGCAAAAGCTGCTTTCCCAACGTGATCCCACACGTGTTGCAAAGTGAGCAGGTTGTGGCGGATATATGGTGAAAGCACAGATGCCCCGCGCGCATCGTAGGGAAGAACCTGTGATCGATTCTTGGCATAGCCGGTGATGTTGAGCGCCATTAGCGCCTGATTTGCCGCGCTCTGCCCACCGCCAATTGAACTTCGCCCACCGCCAGAGTGCAGAGATTGAAAGGCAAGGCCAACTATCTCCTCTAGATCTGGGCTTAAATCAATTCTCTTCATTTTTTAAACACCTTCATCTGATCTAATAATTTTGCCACATAGAGTGATGTATCTATCGATGGAATCCATGCCGCTTGCCCCAGAATGTGATGACTGAAGTTTTCAATCATCAGGCAATAAGGATCAACGGGTGCAAACTGCTCAATGTGATCACCAATGCGCAATGAACTTGGTTTCTTGAAGGATGTGAAAGCATCATTGCCAAGGCTTTCAATATCACCTAACTCACCAGAGATGAGCAGTTCTTGAACCTCGGGCATTTCAAATGATGAAAGGGAGTTGACTTGTGGGCCATCACCTAACGTGGCGCTAAGGCGCGTGGTGAGGTCCACGCCAGTAGCGCCAATATTTTGTGTGAGAGATTGGATATGTAGTTCAGGTTCACCTTGAATCAACGCCGGCCAAAGGTGGCCTTGATAGACACCGACATCGAGCAAGCTACCGCCACCCATAGTTGGTTCAAGTCGATAGTTATTATCAAGCTGGGCGGGAAAACAAAAGGAAGAATTAATCACTTGCAGGGCTCCAATGTCACCGCCATGTATTAATTCAACGATGCGCACAAATCGTGGATGCCACTGATTCCAAAGAGCTTCAACTAATACGCGATCATGCTCTTTGGCTGCATCGGCCATCATTTTTGCTTCAGAAAAATTTAGCGCTAAAGGTTTTTCGCATAAAACATGCTTACCAGCAGCTAAAGCTGCAACGCTCCATTGGTAGTGCTGGTGGTTGGCAAGGTTGATATAGATGGCATCAATGTGTGGATCTGCCAGTAACTGATCATAGGTGTCATAGATTTTTTGTGGGCCTAGTGATTCTGAGCGACTGGGATCTTGACTTGCAACTGCATACAAGTTGGCATTACTCGCACTATGAACTGCAGGGGCTAGGGCAGTTTGTGCGATCCAGCCTGCACCTAGAAATCCCCAGTTGATCATGTGCGAAGAAGCAGCGGCGAAACAGGTTTTCCATTTGCTAACGCCGACTCTTCAGCGGCCTGCATAATTGCAACGACATCGCGTGATTGGGATGCAACAACGCTCATTGCAACGCCATCGTTAATCTGGGCAACCAATGATGCATAGAAGGCATATGGTGCTTGGCTCACATGTGAAATGACTTGGCTGCTTCCATCGGCGCGGTGCAGGGTGATGATTGCGGGCAAATCTGCAACGGGGCCGCCAGCTGATTCATCCCAATCTCCAATAAGTGCGCCTTTGGTTCCTAGCAAATAAAACTTTGGTTTACGGGCTGCAGCTAAATCAGAGTTAATAAATACTGCCTGTAATCCACCTTTAAAGTTGATTGTTACTTGCGCATGATCGGCATTAGTCACATGATCCCAGACTCGTTTTTGGTTGAGCCCACTAACAAAGTCAATATCTGCTGGCACAAGTGTCATGATCTGGTCGATAAAGTGGCTGCCCCAATCAAAGATTGCACCACCAGAGACTGCTGCATCAGAGTGCCAGTATGAACAGGGTTTTGAATAGCCACCTACAAAGCTCTCATAATGAAAAAGCTCACCAATCTGATCGCTCTGAATTAAATCTTTGATAGTTAAGAAATCTACGTCATAGCGGCGATTTTGATACACGACCAATAGCAGCCCTTGTGTTGTGGCTAAGGCCATTAACTCATCGCACTCTTTGGTTGTAAGGGCCATTGGTTTTTCAAGCATCACATGCAGGCCACGGGTGAGGGCTTCTTTTGCCCATGTGTAGTGGCTGTTTGGGGGTGTGGAAATAACTACTAAATCAATTCCGCCTTCGGACAACATTTGCTGAGCATCGGTAAAAGTTTTAGCATCGGGTGAGAGCTCTAACGCTGCTGCCAGCCTCTCTGGTTTTGTGTCACAGACTGCCGCCACCATCAGCCCTGGAGTGGCTTGAATTGCGATGCTGTGTTCATCCCCAATGGCGCCGTAGGCGAGTAATCCAACCTTTATATCTGTGATTGACACCTATGAGACTCCTTGGATGGGTAAGGCGTAAGGATAACGCTGATGCAAAGCGGCGTCACATTGAAGCCTTTTAGGTGATTATTACCTGCAACTGTGAACTCATCTGCTCGATTGTCAGCCTATCTGCTGCTTTAACATTTTTTGCGCAGACCAAACAGCGCGCTGACCATTGCCACCAGGTGTTATTGCCATAGCCAATTCGATAGCTCCTGACAAAAACGCGAGGAGGCAATATTTTGCATCTCATACATCTCTTGGCAAGGATGAGTGAATTAACCCGCTGACTCTCTGCCCGATAGCCGTGCTTGTGAGAAAATCCAATACCAAATAGATCAACCTCAATTAAGAAAAGACCAGGATGGATGGATAACTCAAACTGGGCATCACTGCGTTTTTTAAATGCATAGAAACCGCATTCACAACCGTTGGCCGGCGGAACATGCTCTGGGAACTGTTTACATATGGCGCTGTCATCTTTTTTATATGTATCACCTGTAATGCCAGTAAATGTTGGATTTTCTCCACTGAGTCCAACCACTTTAAATCCACACATTTCTTCATGGGCAAGGTTAAAGGGATCTTCCTGCCCAAAATTATTGGGGTTTTTTAAATTCCGAGCTCGGGAACGATCTTCAGATAGTCCAATGACAACAAAAATTATGGTGATAATTACCGGAATCACCCCAATGAGAACGTAAAAGAGCCCCATCACGATTACCCTTGGAACTAGGGGCTTTGTTGTTTGGCTAAATCCTCCTACGAGATAAGCAAGCACGAGCAGACCCACTGCTATAAAGGGATAGATACGAATAAATTTGATAAACCCCTGTTTGGCCCGCTTCACATCCATGCCTACATCCAACACCCAAGGCCAGTTTTGCTCATCTTGTAGTCACGCCTTGGCCCCCAGATAGCGGCAGATATTTTCACTCCGCAGTTTTTAAGCCTCCTTGCTATTCTTGGGCCAACGGGAAAAAAAGGGGGCCAGTGATGGCTGAAATAGGAGAACCAGAGCGCAAAGTTCGACGTGAGCGCGAAGATCAACCTGCTCCTGCAATGCCGCAGCCGGTGACAGTGCCTGAATCAGTTCCGGTGAACAGCTAAAGATTTGAGTTTGACCGAGCCAGATCCTGCTGAAATTAATTTTAAACAACTATTTAAAAGGAGAGAACTATGGGTGCTTGTGCATGTGGTTACACCACAGATCCTGAGAAGAACTGCAATGGAACACATAAAGTAGTGAGGGCAGTTAAAGAAGATCTAGCGAAAAAGCTTGAAGAAAATGGTTTCCCTCATGCAGCTGAGTATCTGAAGAACAACTAAGAATCCTGTAAACCTTGCTATGAGAAAACGTATCGGCGCCTGTGCACTAGCACTAACAATTTCACTGACCCCATTTGCCACTGTGCATGCAGCAGATACTGGAACACCCGTTGCACCCACACCACAACCGGTTGCACCCA
>JBBAMY010000033.1:0-5271 GCA_040402235.1 Candidatus Planktophila sp.
GTCATTCCTGGGAACAATTCTTGTAAGTGAATGGCAATCAAATCTTCAAGGGGTAAGAAGCGGGTCGATCCAAATTTTGCAGTTGCAATGAAACGAGGCAAAACTTCTGGAACTTTCACACGGGCAAAGAACTCTTCATATGTTGCTGGATTCTTAACCATCACAGCAAGGTTGAGCGATAAACCTGAGATATATGGGAATGGATGAGTTGGATCAACAGCCAAAGGAGTTAAAACAGGAAAGATTCGATCCTCGAATAACTTTGCAACGTATGTGCTTTCTGTTTCATCAAGCTGTTCCCACTTAACAAATTCAATTCCATGCTTCTTTAATCCTGGCAAAATCTCATCATGTAAGGTTCTTGATTGACGAGCCACTAATTCGTTGACCTTTGTGCTGATCAATGCTAAGAGCTCTTTTGGTTTGTGGCCTGCAACATTTGCCGCGGTCACATCATTTTCGATCTTGCTCATCAAAGTTGCAACGCGCACCATAAAGAACTCGTCTAAATTCGAAGAGGAAATAGCCAAGAAGCGAAGTCGTTCAAGAAGAGGAACTGTGGAGTCTTCGGCTAATTCGAGGACTCTTTGGTCGAAAGAGAGCCAGCTGATCTCTCGGTCGGTCAAGTGCTCGATTTTCATGGTTAAATTCTCTCGCGAATATGTGAACAACAGGTAATCGGAGTAAGGACTAGGGCTAAACCAACCTTCCATTTCACGCTCAAGGAAGGTGTGCTCTTCCTCATTTCCTGAGAGACTTCCCCACGTGATTAACAACTATTGGATGAGCCCAGAGACCACCTCATTAAACCGTTTGCCCATGCTTAACATTGAACACTTTGAACAAATTTCTCTAGATGGCACATGGCGTTTCCAGTTGTTACATAGCCCTACAGAAAAGCTAGGCAAGCGCTGGGCATCTATTCCCGTTCCAGGTCTTTGGACTATGCAGGAACCATCAGATGTTTTCTTTGATAAACCAATTTATACAAATGTTCAAATGCCTTTTGAAGAGCAACCACCTTTTGTTCCTGCTGAAAACCCAACTGGTGTGTATGAGCGCGATTTTGATGTTCCAAAGAGTTGGAATGGAAAACGAATCGTTTTGCAGGTTGGCGGATATGAATCTGTAGCAGTTGTCTACGTCAATGGTGAAGAGGTTGGGCTTTCTAAAGATTCACGATTGGCCGCTGAATTTGATGTTACCCAATTTGTTCAAAGTGGGAACAACGTTCTGCGCATTGATATCGTCAAGTGGTCTGATGCAACATTTATTGAGGATCAAGATCAGTGGTGGCATGGTGGCATTACTCGCTCAATTAAGTTGTATGCAACTAACAAGGTCTTTATTGAAAAGTTTGCAGCAATCGCAGGTCTTGAAAAAGATCTTACGACCGGAACTCTTGATGTGCGCGCAAAGATTTCTTCAATTGATAATGAGTCAACTAATGGGTACTCGCTACACCTAGCAATTCGTGAATTGCCAAAGGTAAAAAGCGCCAGCATCTCTGCACTACTCAAGAATTTTGTGCCACCTATCTGGACAGAAACACCTGAAGAGGTAGCAATTGCAGCTCGTGATTACTTCCATGCAAAGTTCTGGAATGGAAATCTGCCACAGTCTGCAAAAACAGCTGTTTCAATCATGGAGCCACCTCCACACGGAGAAATTGCACTGCAGACTAAGGTTTCAAAAATCAAAGCCTGGTCGGCAGAAGAGCCAAATCTGTACACATTAGATATCGAACTTCGCAATCCAGAAGGCGCAGTCATTGAAGTATCACAGCAGCGTATTGGCTTCAGATCAATTGTTATCAAGGGACAAGACTTCTTGGTTAATAGCCAACCGATTATTTTCTACGGAATCAATCGTCATGACTTTAATCGCTTTACTGGCCGCGCCTTAACTCGCGATGACATGCGCCAAGATTTACTTGAGCTTAAGCGTTGGAACTTCAACGCAGTGCGCACCTCGCACTACCCCAACGATGCAGCTTTCCTAGATCTGTGTGATGAATTAGGTTTCTATGTAATCGGTGAAGCAAATATTGAAGCACACGCCTTTATTTCATCTATTTGTAATGACACCAGATACTTAACAGCATTTGTAGATCGTGTTGGTCGAATGGTTCAGCGCGATATTCATCATCCATCCGTTGTTATGTGGTCACTCGGCAATGAATCTGGTGCTGGAACAAACCATGAAGCAGCTGCAGCATTCGCTCGTAGCTTTGATCCATCACGTCCATTGCATTATGAAGGTGGGATCCGCGGTAACTGGATGGGTAGTCATTCATTAACAGATGTGATCGCACCAATGTATCCAGCGATCTATGCAATTAAAGAGTATGCAAAATCTCCAAAGGCTGATCGTCCATTAATCATGTGTGAGTACTCCCACGCAATGGGTAACAGCAACGGAACATTGGCTGAGTATTGGGAAGTAATTGAATCAACACGTGGCTTGCAAGGTGGATTTATCTGGGAGATGTGGGATCACGGTCCCGTCCAGACAATGCCAGATGGTTCAAAGCGCAACGCATACGGCGGGGATTACGGCGAAACAAAGCATGATGGCAACTTCTGCTGCGACGGAATGGTCTTCCCAGACCGCACAGCTAAGCCTGCAATGCATGAATTCAAGGCTATTGCCGCACCTGTTGTCATTACTGGAGTTAAGCCAGCAACGGGTCAATTTAAAATCTTTAACAAGAACTTCTTTAAAGACTTGAGTGAATACCAACTTCAGTGGTCAATCACATGTGATGGTGTTATCCAAGATGGCGGATTTGTAAAGCTTCCAAAGGTTGCACCTCGCAAGAGCTCCAATTTTAAAATCACATCCAAAAAATTTGCAAAGGGCACCAGCCGCGGAGAACGTTTCATTACCTTCTCACTTGTTTGCATAGCAACTACGCCTTGGGCCTTGCCAATGTCAGAGGTCGGCTGGAGTCAGATTGCACTGCCATCAACAGCGCTAGCACCAGCTAAGAAGGCAAAAGAAATTGGCGATGTAGTTGATGAGCACGGACAGATTGTTCTGCCATACGGAATTGTTGCTCCATCAGTTTCATTATGGCGCGCACCAACAGATAATGATCGCATCGGACATATCGCAGCTAAATGGGAACGTTATGGCGTCCGTGACATTTCACGCACCGATTGTGTTGTGAGACAAACTCCAACATCGATCAAGGTAAGCAACACCTGGGAAACAAGTACTGGTGTATCTTTCAAGCACACACAGCTAATCACACCAGTTGTTGGTGGCTTTAGTGTGAAGGAATCTGTCACGATTCCAAAGGCTTTTGATGACCTTGCACGTGTAGGAACATTATTTGAACTAGATGGATCTTTAAGTGATCTTGTCTACTTCGGCACTGGTTCACACGAGTCATACCCTGATCGCAAGATTGGCCGCATCGCGCGCTATATCTCAACAGTTGCAGCTCAATACATTCCATATGTTCGACCACAAGAAAATGGTGGGCATGCTGCGGTTCGTTGGTTTGAGGTTACAAATACAGCCGGAAATGGTCTTCGCTTTGCAATGTCCAAGCCTGCTCAGGTCTCCGTAACGCCTAACAGGGATGGCGAATTAGCTGATACCACTCACGATGTTGAAGTGAAGGCGTGTGGAAACACAGTTGTGCATATCGATGCTGCTCACCGCGGTGTTGGTACTGCATCCTGTGGTCCAGATACTTTAGATAAATACATCATCAAAACAGGTGTTCACACCTGGGAGTGGACTGTTACTCAAATTTAATCAAGATGGCGCAACGGCCAATTGATCGCAATTGGATACTTACATGTGCGTCCATCCCCCGATGATTTACCACGAGCACGTCGCCACATCCATGGCAGTGCAAAAGTTACAAACCAAGTAATAGTAATTGCGGACTTAACAAATTGTGAAGTTGGCTCTTGTGGAGCTAAGGGACGACGCCATGATGGATCAAACGGAAGTTCGATAGTCTCTAAAACAGCCTGTGCCACGCGATCATGTCCCATTGGGTTTAAATGCAAACGATCAAATGCCAAAAAGCGTGGGTCTTTGAAGGCTACTTCGCCATTTGCATCACACAAAATTGCGCCAACTTCTTCTGCCATGGCGCGGACATTCTCATTAAAATCTTTAAAGCGAGCTTGCCACGATTCTGCCAAACGTCCCGTACTGCCGCTGTCTTCTAGAACGGTGAACAACATTACCGTTGCACCAGAGGCTGCAACCTTGCGCACCGCTTCGGCATACATTGGCAATGTCTGGTTGGGGTTGTATTTGGGACGGATAACATCATTTGCACCAGCATGAAATGAAACTAAAGTTGTCTCATCAATTACCTGTGCAATTGCTGGTTCGATTTGTTCATCGATTACCTGCTTGAGTAACTTGCCGCGGATTGAGAGGTTGGCATATTGAAAACCCTCTTGATTTTCAGCCATAACATCGGCAACCCGATCTGCCCAGCCGCGATATTGGCCATATTTTTTCTCATCACACATGCCTTCGGTGAAGGAATCACCAATAGCAATAAAACGATTGTATTTCACAGTTTTTTGCCTACTTTGCGCGACGCTGCTGATCTACGTGGAAGAGTGCAATTGAAGTTGCAACGCTTGCATTAAGAGATTCAGTGGTCGCGCTAATCGGAATCGAAACTACAAGATCGCACTTTTCTTTAGTTAAACGTGCAAGTCCCTTGCCCTCAGAACCAACGATAATCATCAAAGGCTCTGTTGCAACCTTCATGTTGCTGATGATGTCATCTGACTCACCATCTAGACCAACCACAAACATGCCAGCTTTCTTAGCTGCATCAATTGTGCGAGCAAGGTTTGTAATTTGAGCAATCGGCAAACGTGCTGCTGCACCTGATGATGCTTTCCAGGCAGATGCTGTCATAGTTGCTGCGCGACGTTCAGTCATGATGACACCTGCTGCGCCAAAAGCTGCAGCAGAACGAATAATCGCACCAAGGTTACGAGGATCTGTAACACCATCTAATGCAACAATTAGTGATGGATACTTTGCACGTTCCATGATTTCTTCAAAACTTGAATATTGGAAAGGCTTGATAGCAAGAATAATTCCTTGGCTATTTGGTGAGATGCCTTCAACTTCTGCACGGTGTGCTTCGCGAATTGGCAGACCGTGGTGGAGTGCAAGCTTTAAGCTTTCGGCAACGCGGTCATCAACATCGATACTGCGGGCAACTAATAATTCTGTAGAGGGAACATTCTCACGAAGTGCTTCAAGTACTGCGTTACG